>DATFFH010000019.1:0-109931 GCA_035250245.1 Luteimonas sp.
GATTGGTTAGTAAAAAGCTCGCGGCTAAAGCCGCTCCTACGAAAAGCAGGATCTCATTTCCAATCGGACAGCGCGGTTTCGAACTCGCCGGGCGTGCCCAGCGACCGCGCATCCAGCGCTTTGTCGATGCGCTTGACCAAACCGGCCAGCACCTTGCCCGGTCCGCATTCGCCGATGCGCGTCGCGCCGCGTTCGGCCAGCGCCTGCACGCAATCGGTCCAGCGCACCGGCAGATACAGCTGGCGCACCAGCGCGTCGCGGATCGATTGCGGATTGTCGCGCGCTTCGGCATCGACGTTCTGCACGACCGGAATCGACGGCGCGCTCCACGCCAGTCCGGCCATCGTTTCGGACAGGCGATTGGCCGCCTCGCGCATCATCGGCGTATGCGACGGCACGCTTACCGCCAGCTTCACGGCCTTGCGCACGCCGCGCTCGGCGAGCATTGCCAGCGCGCGATCGACCGCTTCGGCGTCGCCGCCGATCACGATCTGGCCGGGCGAGTTGTAATTCGCGGGCACCACGACCTGGCTACCGGAAGCCTTTTCGCAGACTTCCTTCACCAGCGCGTCTTCGGCGCCGATCACCGCGGCCATCGCGCCGGTGCCCGGAGGCGCCGCTTCCTGCATCAGTTGGCCGCGGATGCGCACCAGATGCGCGCCGTCGCGCAGCGACAACGCGCCGGCGGCGACCAGGGCGGAATATTCGCCCAAGCTGTGGCCGGCCAATACCGCCGGATGCGCGCCGCCGCGCTCCTGCCACACGCGCCACACGGCGACGCCGGCGGCCAGCAACGCGGGCTGGGTGTATTCGGTGCGATTGAGCATCTCTTCCGGGCCGCTTTGCGACAGCGCCCACAGATCGACGCCGGCGCCGTCGGAAGCTTCGCGGAAGGTGCCGTGCACGGTCGGGTGCAGTTCCGCCAATTCCGCCAGCATCGCCAGCGATTGCGAACCTTGGCCCGGGAAAACGAAGGCCAGCGAGGGATCGGTTTTGTGAGCGGTCACGGGACGTTCCGCGGAGGGCCGGCGCGCATGATAAGGGCGAAAGCGGGGCCTCGTCTGTACCTGTGCGTATCGTGCGATCACGCCATCGTCACCGTACGCTTACCGTGCGCTTGCTGGGATGCGCGCAGGAGGTGCGGCGATGATCCGAAAATTGGCTTCCGGCGAATACCGGCTGTATTCGCGCAAGACCGATCCGCGCACCGGCAAACGGCGCAATCTGGGCACGTTCAGGACGCGCGCGGCGGCGGAGAAGCACGAGCGCGAGGTGCAATTCTTCAAGCGGCGCGGATAGTCGCTGTTGCCCCCTTTGAAAAAAGGGGGCGAATCGCCCGAAGGGCGATGGGGGATTTGCTTTTGCTTTAAATCAACAGCAACAGCAAATCCCCCTTTGATCCCCCTTTTTCAAAGGGGGAAACAGCAAGAGCTCAGTAACGCAGCAGCGCGCTGCCCCAGGTGAATCCGCCGCCGAAGGCTTCCAGCAGCACCAACTGGCCGCGCTGGATCTTGCCTGAGCGCACCGCTTCGTCCAGCGCCAGCGGCACCGAGCCCGAAGATGTATTGCCGTGCTTGTCGACGGTGACGATCACTCGATCCATCGGCATGTCCAATCGCTTGGCCGTGGCTTCGATGATGCGCAGGTTGGCCTGGTGCGGAATCAGCCAGTCCAGTTCGTGGCGGTCGATGCCGTTGGCTTCCAGCGTCTCTTCGACCACCGAATCCAACGCCTTCACCGCATGCTTGAACACTTCGCTGCCGGCCATGTTGATGCGGACGCCGGCGCGCGGCTCTTCCGGCTTGAAACCGACGGACACGCCGACCGGCCCCCACAACAGTTCCTTCTTGCCGCCGTCGGCATGCAGATGGGTGCTCAGGATGCCGGTCTCGGTATCGGCCTTCAGCACCACCGCGCCGGCGCCGTCGCCGAACAGCACGCAGGTGGCGCGTTCGGTCCAATCCACCATCCGGGTCAGCGTTTCCGAACCGACCACGAGCACGGTTTTCGCCGCGCCCGAACGGATGAACTTGTCGGCGACGGTCAACGCGTAAAGGAAGCCGGAGCACGCCGCATTGACGTCGAACGCCGGGCAGCCGTTCGCGCCCAGACGATGCTGGATGAGGCAGGCGGTGGAGGGAAAGATCAGGTCCGGCGTGGTCGTGCCGAGCACGATCAGGTCCAGTTCCTGCGCGGACACGCCAGCCGCTTCGAGCGCGCGCACGGCGGCGTTGTAGGCCAGATCGCCGGTCGTCTCGCCTTCGGCGGCGATATGGCGTTCGCGGATGCCGCTGCGCGAAACGATCCATTCGTCGCTGGTATCGACCATCTTGGCAAGGTCGTCGTTGGTCAGCACCTTCTCGGGAAGGTAGCTGCCCGTGCCGGCGATTCGCGCAAAGACGCGGCCGTTCGGATCAGAAGCGCTCATCAGGTTCCCCGCAAGACGTCGGCCCAGCTTGGCCGGAAGCAAAGCGTCGCGCCGTGACCGTAATCACGGCAGCGGCGATCAATCTTCTTCGACGATCTTGGTCTTGCTTTCCACGACTTTCTTGCCGCGGTAATAGCCGTCGGCGGTGACGTGGTGGCGCAGGTGGGTTTCGCCGCTGGTCGGATCGGTGGCGAGCTGCTTGGCGCTCAGCGCGTCGTGCGAACGGCGCTGGCCGCGGCGGGAAGGGGAGACTCGGGATTTCTGCACAGCCATGGTATCGCTCCAGCTACAAATCGTGAATTCAGTTGTTCTTGCCTTTCAGGGCCGCCAGCGCCGCGAACGGGCTGGCCTGCGCCTTTTCGTCTTCTTTCGGAGCCCAATCGCGCTCGACCGGCTCGGCTTGCGGATCCACCGGCACCAGCGGCACCGCCAGGATCAGCTCGTCCTCGATCAGCTCCGCCGGCCGCAGCTCGCCGTCCTCGGACATCAGCAACGGTTCGTAACCCGGC
Organism: Luteimonas sp.; assembly: GCA_035250245.1. Taxonomy (GTDB): domain Bacteria; phylum Pseudomonadota; class Gammaproteobacteria; order Xanthomonadales; family Xanthomonadaceae; genus Luteimonas_C. The sequence goes on from DATFFH010000019.1 coordinate 2,938, forward strand.
GGCAGTCCCGCTTCGTCCGCCTCGTCCCTGATCAAGCCCAGCCGCTGCACGATCCGCACCGGATGCAGGAAGCGACGCAGGCTGCGCTGGCATTGCAGCGGCAGCTCGGCGTCGATCCGCAGCTCGACGTAAGGCACTTGCAGCGCGTCGCGATCGAATTCGAGGACGTAACCGACCTCGCCTTCGCCGTCGACCAGACCGTCCTTGAGCCGACCGAACGACGCCAAGGGCAACCGGCCTTCGAAACTCCGCCGCGCCGCCACCATGCGCCATGCGTCCAGCACTTCGGGCAAACTCGCGGACATAAGCCGCGGAATTTTAGGGGTCGACCCCTGCCCTGTCAAACCCAAACCCCCGTCCGGACAGGGAATTTGCCCTGCCCGGACCGGCGCGGCAGACTGGCCGCCCACTCCAGCCGGCCGGGCTTCCCGTGACTCTGACCCTCGTTCTGTTGGCGATCGTGGCGATCGCGGCCGGCGCGGCCTTCCTGGTCCGCCAGCGCACCCGCAAGGACGGTCGCCGCCAGCAGGCAGTCGGGGAGGTGCTGGACGCCGCCGACGCCCTCGAGGCGAGGCTGCGCGACGCCCGCAGCGAGATCGAAGCCGTGGCCGGGGACGAGGAAGCCGAACCGGTCCGCGAGGCCCTGCGCGAAATGCTCCGCCAGCGCTTGTGGCTACAGCAGCACGGCGATGCGGCCAGCCTGGACGAGCTGGACGCGGTGCGCGATTCGATCGATACCGCCCGGGCCCGGATCGAGCAGCAGTTGCTGCAGATCGAACGCGCCCGCGCCCCGCTGCACTGAGCCATGCGCCTGATCCTGGCATCGACTTCGCCTTACCGGCGCGAGCTGCTCGCGCGGCTGGGCCTGCCCTTCGGCACCGTCTCGCCGCAGGTCGACGAAGCGCCGATCCCCGGCGAAGCCCCGCCGGAGACCGCGCGCAGGCTGGCCGCGGCCAAGGCCGCCGCGGTCGTCGCACGCGAACCGGACGCCTGGGTGATCGGCTCGGACCAGATCGCCGAACTCGACGGTAGCGCGCTGGGCAAGCCCGGCGGGCGCGAGGCGGCCATCGCTCAGTTGTCGGCGATGTCGGCGCGGGCGGTGCGCTTCGCCACCGCGGTGACTTTGCAACGCGGCGAGGAACGGTTTCATGCGCTCGATTCCACGCTCGTGCGGTTCCGGCCGTTGTCGGCCGAAGAAATAGCGCGCTACGTCGATGCCGAGCAACCGTTCGACTGCGCCGGCAGCTTCAAGTCCGAAGGCTTGGGCATCGCCTTGTTCGATGCGATCGAATCGCGCGATCCGACGGCGTTGATCGGATTGCCCTTGATCGCCGTCGCCGGTCTGTTGCGCAAGGCCGGGTTTTCTCTTCCGTAGAGTCGAGCCTGCTCGACTGCTCTTGATTTTATTTTCTGCCCACCGAAAAGCAGTCGAGCAGGCTCGACTCTACAAAAGCTTCAGCGCGCGATTTCGACGGGCTGTTCGCGCCACACTTCCACGCTGCCGTCTCGGCCGTGCAAGCGCAAACCCAGCCAATGCCGGCCCGGTGCGAAACCGGACGCATCGATGTTCGCCTTGAAACCGACGTTCGGATGCTGCGGATCGTTGGAGATGCGCCAAAACTTCGCGACGCCTGGATTGGGCGACCCGTAATCGGCCTGCGCCACCGGCTTGCCGTCGAGCGTGACCTCCACCCGCGCCAGCCCTGCCCCGTCCTTGAATGCCCAACCGGCGACTTCGAATTGCTTTCCGACCCGCGCCCCGCTGGCGGGCGCGTCGAACCAAGCCATCGCCGGCGTGGCGCAAGGCGCCGCAGATGCGGATCGGCCGGACAGTTCGAACAGCAGGAAACGCTGCGCGCCGTGATCCACGCTCACCGTGCTCGGCGGCGGCAATGGACCGACTTTCGTGCACAACGCGTGGTAATGGTCGAGCAAGTGTTTGTATTGCACTTCTGAAGCCGCGACCACCAGCAACGTAGGAGCGAGTTCCGTTCCGGGAGCCGCCGCGAACTCCAAACCCCACAAACGCAACTGCGGCGCACGGCCGTGGTGGCGGTTCAAGGGATGATCGAGCACGCGGATGTTCGGATCGTCCAGGGCGAAGCCCAACTCGGCGCCGAGCTTGAAGTTGTCGGCGAGCAACCGCGTACCCGGCGGCATCGTTGCGAGCTTGGCGCGCACCGCATCGCGCAGTTCCGTCCAACCCGCGAAATTCGCCGGATACCATTTCTCCGCGGCTGCGCGCGCGCGCAGCGCAGGCAAAGAAACCGCAGCGTAATAGCTCAGCCCGAGCGCGAGCCCCGCGCCCAGCAAGGTCCACGTCGCGCGCCGCCAGAACCGCGGCCATGCCGCCAGAACCGCGGGCGTCAGCGGCAATAGCGCGAGATAGCCGGGCAACGGCCAGTGGAAGCTGACCCGTTCGTTGTCGGCGAAGAAGCCGAGCAGGAAAAATCCCGACACCAGGGCAGCGCCGCAGAATGCAAAGTAACGCGCTGCCGGCGACGCTTCGCGCCAGCCACGCCTTGCGGCGAACGCCATCGCCAGCAGGAGCAGCGGCGTCGCCAGCAGCGCCTGGATCGCGACGAACCACAGGCCGTCCCAATGCAGCGTCCACGGATGCCGATCGACCAATTGGAAGCGCAGCCCCGCATCGGCGTTGTCGACGTTCCAGGCCAGCAGCGGCCACCAGGCCAACGCGCCGATGGTCAACGCGACCCACACGCGCGCATCGCGCAGTGCGCGCCGACCTTCGGGCAGCCAAAGCAAAGCCAATGCGCCGACGCCGATGACCGCGACGAAGCGGTAGTGGCTCAACGCGCCTATCGCCAACCCGAACGCCAGCTGCAGCGCGATTCTCGCATCGACGCCGCGCAGCAATCGCGCGCCGGCATCCAGGCAGATCACCGACGCTAGCGCCAACGGCACGTCGGGCAAGGCCAATACGCCCAGCGTGCCGGCCAACGGCAGCAGCACAGCGAGACTGGCGGCTTGCCAGCCGCGAGCTTCGCCGAATTCGCGCGCCGTAATCTTGCCTATGCACCAGGGCAACAGCGCGGCCATCGCCAGGAACGGCCAGCGCAATGCCCAGGCATGCTGGCCGCCGGTTTCCACGCCGATCCGCGCCAGCCACGCGGTCAGGCCCGGCAGATCGGAATACGCGGCGGCGAGATGCCGGCCTTCCTGCCAATAGAACGCTTCGTCGACGAACAGCGGCAGGCGCGCGGCCAGCGCGCACTTGATCGCGGTCGCGCCGATCCACAGCGCGATGAAGACATTCCGTGACCGTCGTCCGTACTCGCCTTCCCGCATCCGCCCGCGCCCCGCTACACTGGCCAAAATCGCTCGAGGCGCGCATGTCGGCACTGCCCCAACCCGCGAACATGCTAACCGACGCGCTGCGCGACTCGCTCAAGCGCGCACAAGCGCAGGTCAACGATCTGGTGCTGGGCAAGGCCCAGGAAGTGCGCCTGGCTTTCGTCGCGTTGCTGTCCGACGGCCATCTGCTGATCGAGGACCTGCCCGGACTGGGCAAGACCACGCTGGCGCACGCGTTGGCGGCGACGCTCGGCCTGGGCTTCCAGCGCCTGCAATTCACCTCCGATCTGCTGCCGGCGGACATCGTCGGCGTGTCGGTGTACGACGCGCAGGCGCGGCGCTTCGAATTCCACGCCGGGCCGGTGTTCGCCAACATCGTGCTGGCCGACGAGATCAACCGCGCGCCGCCGCGCACGCAGAGCGCCCTGCTCGAGGCGATGGCCGAACACCAGGTCACCGTCGACGGCAGCACGCATCTGCTGCCGCAGCCGTTCTTCGTGATCGCCACGCAGAATCCGGTCGATCTGGCCGGCACTTATCCCCTGCCCGACTCGCAGTTGGACCGCTTCCTGCTGCGCCTGACCTTGGGCTATCCGGGCGCCGAAGCCGAACGCGCGCTGCTGACCGGTGCCGATCGCCGCGACATGATCGCCAAGACCTTGCCGGTGCTGTCGGCCGACGAGGTGCTGCAACTGCGGCGTGCGGTGGAGCAGGTCCATGCCAGCGACGCCCTGATCGGCTACGTGCAGGCCTTGCTCGCGCGCAGCCGGCAGCATCCCGGCGTGCGGGTCGGCTTGTCGCCGCGCGCTGGCTTGGCCCTGCTGCGCGCGGCACGGGCCTATGCGCTGTTGCTGGGCCGCGCGCACGTACTGCCGGACGACGTACAGGCGTTGTTCGCGCCGATCGCCGCGCATCGGCTGGTCGCCGAAGCCGAAGCAGGCAATGGCGCGGCGCTGGCCAAGTCGATCCTGCTCGCCGTGCCCGTGGACTGAAGCATGGCGCACGCGTGGCGCCAAACACTTTGGCGGCGCCCGCAAGCCTGGGCGCGGCCGCGCGCGCAAGAAGCGTTGCCGGTGGCGATCGACCGCAAACGGGTCTACGTGCTGCCGACGCCCTTCGGATTGTTCTTCGCCCTGCTGCTGTCGGCGATGGGTCTGGGCGCACTGAACTACAACAACAATCCGGCGCTGCTGCTCGCGCTGCTGCTGGCCGGCACCGCGATGGCCAGCCTGATCACCGCGCATCTGCAATTGTCGGGCCTGCGCATCGACGCCCTGTCCGCCGAACCGGTCGCGGCCGGCGAACCTCTGCTCCTCAAACTCAGCGCCAGCGCGCGCGACGGACGGCGTCGCCGCGGACTCAGCCTGCGCCATGGCCAGGCCGCGGCGACGATGTCGATGGACGACGTGGGCGAAGCGCTGCTGCCTTTGCCGACCGAGCGGCGCGGCTGGATGGACCTGGACCGCATCCGCATCTCCACGCAGCGCCCGCTGGGTTTGGCCATCGCCTGGAGCTGGATCTGGCCCGAACAGACCCTGTTGGTTTATCCGGCCCCCGAAACGCAAGGTCCGCCGCTGCCGACCCAGGTCAGCGACACCGGCGCGGCGCGGTTGAATCCTACGGGCGACGATGTCCACCATTTGCGCAATTATCGTCGCGGCGATCCGCAGCGCGCCGTCGCTTGGAAGCCGTCGGCGCGGCGCGACACGTTGCTGGTGCGCGAATACGAACAGCCGCGCAGCGCGGAAGTGATCCTGGATTGGCGAAACCTGGCGCCGCTGGCTTACGAGCAGCGCATCCGGCGCTTGGCGCATTGGGTGGACCAGGCCGAACGCGAAAACCGCCGCTATCAACTGCGCCTGCCCGGCCAGCCCGCTTTGGGTCCCGGGCAAGGTGCCGCGCACCGGCATGCCTGCCTGCGCGCGCTCGCTTTGTTGCCCCACGCCGATGACGCTCGATAACGCCAGCCGACGTTGGGCGCTACTGGCGATGGCCGCGTGCCTGCTGCCGTTGTTGTTGCAGTTGCCGGGACAAGTCGGAGCGGCCATCGCCGTATTGGCGGCCGTCGTCGCGGCGCTTTCGTGGCGGCGGCCGATGCCGGGCTGGTTGCGCTTCCTGCTGGCGCTGGCGGTGATCGCACTGGTGCTGAAGATGTCGCGCTTCTCGGTGGGGCGCGATACCGGCTGCGCCCTGCTCGCCGCGATGCTGGCGATCAAGCCTTCCGAAACCGGTGCGCTGCGCGATGCGCGCAGCCTGGTCGGGTTCGCGTTGTTCGGGCCGTTCGCGACGTTCCTGCTCGATCAAGGGCCGGCTTCGATGGGCCTGGGATTGATCGGCGTCACCTTGGCGCTGCTCGCGTTGCGGCGTTTCGCCGATGCCGAAGCCGGGCTGCCGGCGAGCGCCGGATCGACTTGGCGCGAATTGCTGTCGGTATGGCGGCTGATCGCCATCGGCCTGCCGCTGGCTTTAGCCGCTTTTTGGCTGTTTCCGCGGATCGGTTCGCCGTTGTGGGGCGTGCCCGAGCGCGCATTGGCCAGGCCCGGGCTTTCGGAGCGCATGAGCCCGGGCGACTGGATCGATCTGTTGGCCGACGACGCGCCGGCGCTGCGCGTGCATTTCTTCGGACCCGCGCCGCCGGCCGAACAGATGTATTGGCGCGGCCCGGTGCTATGGGACTTCGACGGCCGCACTTGGACGCAGCCGCAATGGCAGCGCGGATTGCCCGTCGCCGAAACGCGGCGCAACGGCGACACCTGGGATTACGAACTCGAATTCGAACCGACCGACCGCAGGCAACTGGTCGCGCTGGAACTGCCGAACGCTGCACCCGACGGCGCGCGTTTGTCCGGCGACTACGGCCTGTACGCCGACCGACTGTTGAGCACGGTCACGCGCTGGCGCATGCGCTCGACGCCGCCGAGCGCGTTCGAACCGGAATTGAAGGCGTCGCTGCGCCAATCCGCGTTGCATCTGCCTAAAGGCTATAACCCGCGCACGTTGGTGCTTGCCCGGCAGTGGCGCGCCGAAGCCGGACCGGACGATGCCGCCATCGTTCAGCGGGCGCTGGATTGGATCCGCAAGGACTTCTCCTACACGCTTGCCACGCCGTTGTTGGGCCGCCATTCGGTCGACGAATTCCTGTTTGATCGGCGCGCCGGCTTTTGCGAACACTTCAGTTCTTCGTTCGTCGTGCTGATGCGCGCGGCCGGCATACCGGCTCGGGTGGTCACAGGCTATGTCGGCGGATACCGCAATCCTTTCGGCGATTATTGGATCGTGCGGCGGATGGATGCGCACGCCTGGGCCGAAGTCTGGCTGCCGCAGCGCGGCTGGGTGCGCGTGGACCCCACGGCGGCGGTCGCTCCCGAACGCATCTACGACACGCTGGAGGATCGCGCCGCGGGCGATTTCTCCGGGCTGCAGCGAATGCTGGGCGCCGGCGATTGGTTTCGGCGCGGCTGGAACGAACTGGTGCTGGGCTTCGACGCGACGCGCCAGCAGCGGATGCTGCGGCCGCTGGGCATCGACAAGCTCGATGCCAGCGATCTGATCGCATTATTCGCCGCGCTGGCCGCGCTGGCCTTGGGCTGGATGGTCTGGCTGATCGCGCACAGCGAACGCGAACGCGATCCGCTGCTGCGGGCTTGGCGCCGGCTCGGCGCGCGCTATGCCCGATTTGGCCTGCAGCGCGAACCGCATGAACCCGCGCTGGCCTGGGCCGAGCGCGTCGTGCGCCGGCGCCCGGAGGAAAGCGAGATCCTGCGCCCGCTCGCACAACGGTTCGCGGAATCGCGCTACGCTGTGGCGGATTCCGCTGGGCGGGGCGAACTGATCCGCGCGCTGCGTGCGCATCGCCCAGCGTCATTACGAGGGAACGACCGATGAAAGCTGCCCTGCTTCTTCTCGCTTTTGCCGCCGCCGGAACGGCCGGCGGATGCGCCACGGTTCCGCCTGCGCTGCAAGGCGACGCCGTCGACATCAGCCCGGCGCAGGCGCGCGATGCGGGCCGTCCGGGACTGCCGGTGCGTTGGGGTGGGCGGATCGTTTCGGCGCACGCGCAAGGCGACCGGACTTGTTTCGAATTGATCGGCAGCCAGTTGTCGGTCTACGGCCGGCCCAAGCACATGTACGACGACGGCAGCGGCCGCTTCGTCGCCTGCGGCCAGGGTTTTTACGATCCGGCCGTGTATCTGAAAAACCGCGAATTGACCGTGCTCGGGCGTCTGGACGGCTTCGTAGCGCCGTTGTCCGGCAGCTACGGCTATCAACGGCCGCGCGTGGCGGCTGATTCCATCCATCTTTGGCCGGAAGCACCCTATCAGGATCCGCGCTATCCCTATAGCAGGCGGCCCTGGCCCTGGGCCGGCTGGGGTTGGGGCGACAACCGCTATTGATATCGCTTTCCGCTGTTTGTAGGAGCGGCTTTTGTGGGAGCGGCTTTAGCCACGAGCTCTTTCTCATATCGCCGCAATCTGAAAAAGCTCGCGGCTAAAGCCGCTCCCACATCAGCAAAGCAAGAGCGTTAGACGGGCGTGCCGAAGCGCCCCAACTGCGCACCGGCCAGCAGATGCAGGTGCAGTTGGAATACGGTCTGCCCGGCGTTCGCATTGCAGTTCATCACGATCCGGTAGCCGTCCTGGTCGAAGCCCTCCCGCTTCGCGTACTCGGCCGCGGCGAAAGCCAGGCGCCCGACGGTTTCGGCTTGATCGGCGCGCAAATCGTTGAGCGTGGCGATTGAAACCTTAGGCACGAACAGCACATGCACCGGCGCCTGCGGCGCAATATCGCGGAAGGCGATCAGGTGCTCGTCTTCGTAGACGATGTCGGCCGGTATTTCGCGGCGGATGATTTTGTGGAAGATCGTGTCGGACATCTTGTCACTCCTGTTTGACTGCTTTTTGCAGGAGCAGCTTTAGCCGCGAGCTTTTTCTATCGAATCGCTGCGATGTCGCAATTTGAGAAAGAGCTCGCGGCTAAAGCCGCTCCTACGAAGAGCCGAGCATAGACTCAGGACGGCATTTCGGTGCGGCTGCCGAACGCGTGCGACAACGTGCCGCGGTCCACGTACTCCAATTCGCCGCCGAGCGGCACGCCGTGCGCCAGCCGGCTCGGACGCACGCCGTGCTTGCGCGCCAATTGGGCCAGATAGTGCGCGGTCGCCTCGCCTTCCACGGTCGGATTGGTGGCGATGATCAATTCTTTGACTTCGCCTTCGGCCAGCCGCGCCGCCAGCTTGTCCAGGCCCAATTCGTGCGGACCGATGCCGTCGAGCGGACTGAGCCTGCCCTGCAGCACGAAATACAGCCCGCGATAGCCGGTGGCCTGCTCGATCGCCAAGCGGTCGGCCGGCGATTCGACCGCGCACAGCTGGTGCGCGTCGCGCGCGGCGCTGGCGCAGATCGGGCAGAGCTCGGTTTCGGCAAAATCGCGGCAGCGCGCGCAATGGCCGATGCGCTCGATCGACTCTGCCAGGATTTCGGCCAAGCGCTTGCCGCCTTCGCGCTCGCGCTCCAGCACGTGGTAGGCCATGCGCTGCGCGCTCTTCTGGCCGACGCCGGGGAGGACGCGGAGGGCTTCGATCAGTTGTTCGAGCAAAGACGACATCGAATTCCATCGTTCCAGCGGAAGCTGGAACCCATCTTGATCTTGGCGGGCGTCAAAGTCGCTGGGTCCCCGCCTTCGCGGGGATGACAGCTAAGAGCATCAGAACGGCAGCTTCATCCCCGGCGGCACCGGCATGCCCGCCGTCGCCGCGCCCATGCGCTGCTGCGATTCGGCGTTGACCTTGTTGACCGCGTCGTTGAAGGCGGCGGCGATAAGATCCTCGGCCATCTCCGGATCCGACAGCACGCTCGGATCGATCCGCACCTTGCGGCATTCCATGCGGCCGCTCAGGGTCACGGCGACCATGCCGCCGCCGGCGTTGCCGGTGACTTCCAGTTTGGCCAGTTCTTCCTGGGCGCGCTGCAGGTTCTCCTGCATCTTCTGCGCCTGCTGCATCAGTTGGGCGATGTTTCCACGCATGTCGTTCACTCGTCGAAAGGTCGGATGGAATCGGGCACCACTTGCGCGCCGTTCTGGATGAGGCGCTGCACGGCGGGATCGGCCATGAAGGTCTCTTCGGCGGCCGCCTGGCGCGCGTCGCGCTGGCGCGAGGTGCGCTGGTGCAAGGTTTCGCCGTGGCCGGCTTCGGCTTCGAAGCGGATCTGCGGCGTCGCGCCCAGTTGCGGAGCCAAAGCATCGGCCAGTTGTTTCACCAGCAGCGGCGAGCGCAGATGCTCGTCGCTCGCCGGTAGCGACAAGCGCAAAACTCCGTCGGCATAACCGATGAAGGAGGCGTGCGAAGCCAATTCGCGGGCTGGGCCCTTCAGTCCGATCGAGGCGACCAGTTCCAGCCAGCGTTCGCTGTCGACGGCCGCGCCGAAAACGGCGGGCATTGCCTGCTTCGGCGGCTCGGCCGGTGGTGGTGCAGGACGCTGCGGAACCGGCGACGGCGGAGACGCGACTGCCGCAGGTGCAGCGACCGGTTCACGCCTGGCTTCCTGCATCGACAACGCCGCCTTCGCCGCAGCAGCGCCGGATCGGGGCGCGGTCGCCGCGGACGCGGCGCCGGCTCCCGAAGCCGAAACTCCCGCCTCGGCTGGGCGGAACGCCAGCATTCGCAACAGGCTCATTTCGAATCCGGCGCGCGGACTGGGTGCCAACGGCAGATCGCGGCGGCCGTTCAAAGCCATCTGGTACCAAAGCTGCACCAGCTCGGGACGCAGCGCACCGGCCAAGGCATCGACATCGACCGCATCGGCTTCGATGCCAGCGGCAGGCACCAGTTGCTTCACTTGGACCCGATGCAGGCCGTCGGCCAAGGCATCGAGGATGCTGCCCCAATCGGGCGAGAATTCGGCCAAGGCCGCGGCTTCGGCCAGCAGGCGTTCGCCGTCGCCGTCGGCCAACGCCGCAAGCAAGGCGCCGACGCGAGTGCGGTCGACCGTGCCCAGCATCGTCGCCACCGCCGCATCGGCCAGCACGCCGCCTGCATCGTTCGCGCCGCTGTAGGCGATGGCCTGGTCGAGCAGGGACAACCCGTCGCGCAGGCTGCCGTCGGCGGCCTTGGCCAATTGCCGGATCGCCCCCGATTCGGCGCCGATGCCTTCGGCGGACAGGATCTTCGTTATCTGCCCGGCGATCTGCTGCTCGTCCAGGCGCTTCAAATTGAACTGCAGGCAGCGCGACAGCACCGTCACCGGCAATTTTTGCGGGTCGGTGGTGGCGAGCAGGAATTTCACGTGCTCGGGCGGCTCTTCCAGCGTCTTCAACAGGGCGTTGAACGCGGACTTGGAGAGCATGTGCACTTCGTCGATCAGATAGACCTTCACCCGGCCGCGCGAAGGCATGTACTGGGCGTTGTCGATCACCTCGCGGACGTCGTCCACGCCGGTGTTGGAAGCGGCGTCGATCTCCAGCAGGTCGATGAAGCGGCCCGCGTCGATCGCCTGGCAGGTCGCGCATTCGCCGCAAGGCTCGGCCGAGGTACCGCGCTCGCAGTTCAACGATTTCGCGAAGATGCGGGCGATGGTGGTCTTGCCGACGCCGCGGGTGCCCGTGAACAGGAAGGCGTGGTGAACGCGGCCGGTATCCAGCGCATTGGTCAGCGCGCGGACCACGTGCTCCTGCCCGACCAACTCGGCGAAACGCTTGGGACGCCACTTGCGGGCGAGGACGAGGTAGGACATAGGTCCATTCTGCCATGGAGGGATCGCATTGCCCGCGACAGGCAGGGCTCGCTTGTTCCAAAAGCCCGTCACCGCTAGAATTTGCGGCCCTGAGCGTGGCCGGAAGCTTCCTTCAGGTTCAGGTCCGGAGAGGTGTCCGAGTGGTTGAAGGAGCACGCCTGGAAAGTGTGTAAGCGTCTAAACCGCGCTTCGGGGGTTCGAATCCCCCTCTCTCCGCCATATGCATACGCGGGTCCTTCCGCAAGAGCCTGGCCTTCCTTGGCCAGACTTTCCAATGCAAAAGCCGACGACTGTCGGTAGTTGCAGCGGATGGACCACACTCAATGGTGGCCCCGTCGGCCCCTCGCGACGCTAGGTCGAAAATCCCGCCAGGGCCGGAAGGCAGCAACGGTATCGATCGACGCGGGTGCCGAGGTCAGCCGGCGGGGTCATCGCCTTTTTGGACGTCCTTGCAGGGCGGAACCGTCGCAGGCGATTCCGCCGACGCATTGGCGACGAGGTGGCGGTGGCGGAATCTGCTTCGCAGGGGTTCCGCCCTACGAGGTCTCAAGTTTCCGGATGCAGCCAGCCGGCATCCCCTTCCGCGTAGCGCTCGTGCTTCCAGATCGGCACTCGCGCCTTCACCTCGTCGATGACATAGCGGCTGGCGGCGAAGGCGGCGTCGCGATGCCCGGCGGACACGCCGACCCAGACGGCCAGATCGCCGATCGCCAGATCGCCGACGCGATGCACGCAGCGGGCGTCGACGATGCCGAATTTCGCGATCGCCTCGTCCAGCACGCGCTCGCCCTCGGCTTCGGCAAGTTCGGCATAGGCCTCGTAGCGCAACCCGAGCACGGCGCGGCCTTCATTGTGATCGCGGACCCAACCTTCGAAACTGGCGTAGGCGCCGGCCTGGGCTGCGAGCAGATCCTGCCGCAGCGGTGCGATGTCGAAAGGTTCTACGGACAATCGGAAACGGCGCTTCATGCTTTCAAGCCGTCATCCCCGCGAAGGCGGGGATCCAGTGACTTGGATTCTGCCTTTTCTCACCCAAGGACAAAAGCAAAAGTCGCTGGGTCCTCGCTTTCGCGGGGATAACGGCTAAAAATTAACCTCCGCTCACCGGCGGTATGAACGCGACTTCGCTGCCTTCGCGCAACGCATCGTCCCAATCGGCGAAGGCGCCGTCCACCGCCACCCTCAAACGATCGACAGGCAGGACGAACCCGTAACGGCCGCGCAACTCGTCGTACAGGCGGCGTAGATCGCAGACATTCGATTCGACCGTCTCGTCGGCACGTCCCGCGGCGTCGCGCAGGCTGGCGAAATAAAGCACCTTGACTCGGATCATCGGTCCCCTTTCCCGAAATCGCGCTTGCCGCCGCGCTTGCCGAGCAATTTGGCCGGACCCAGCACGATCGCGTGCGACAGGGCCTTGCACATGTCGTACAGCGTCAGCGCCGCGACCGTGGCGCCGGTCAGGGCTTCCATCTCGACGCCAGTGCGGTGCGTAGTCTTCACTGCGCATTCGATCCGCAGTTCGCGCTCGCCGTTCCAGTCGATAGCGATGCGGCAACCGTCGATCGGCAGCGGGTGACAGAACGGGATCAGCTCGTGAGTTCGCTTGACCGCCATCGTACCGGCGACGATCGCGGTTTCGACGATCCCGCCCTTGGCGCTTTTCAGCCCAGTCTTGCGCAGTTGCGCGGCGACGTCCGCGGGGAAGCGCACGCGGCATTCGGCGATGGCTTCACGCGCGGTGACGGTCTTGACGGAAACGTCGACCATCGCCGGGCGGCCTGCCGGGTCGATGTGGGTGAGCTTGCCGCCACGTTTCATCCGACTCTCGCTTTAAGCCGTCATTCCCGCGAAGGCGGGAATCCAGTGACTTGGATTTTCGCGTTATTCCGACCGAAGAGCAAAGCGCCACGAACGTCAAGAATTAAGGAGCAAAGGCTTAAGTCACTGGATTCCCGCTGTCGCGGGAATGACGGCTTAAAAGCGGCTACCCGCCAATCAAGAACATCTCGACGTGCTTGCGCGACACGTTCCGCCCGCCACGCAACTCGCTGTATCGGTCGGCGCGCCGCGACCACAGCTGCGCCACATACTCGGCGAACGCGGCTTCGCCCATCGCCAGCGCCGGCCGCAGATCGGTGCCCTCACCGGCGAACAGGCAGGTGTACAGCTTGCCGTCCGCAGAAACGCGGGCTCGATGGCAGTCGCCGCAGAACGGCGCGCTGACCGAGCTGACGAAACCGACCTCGCCCTGCCCGTCTTCGAACGCGTAGCGGGAAGCCACCTCGCCGCGATAGTTCGGGTCCAGCGACCGCAGCGGCCAGCTCGCATGGATGGCGTCGCGCAGTTCGGCCGAAGGCACGACCCGCGCGCGATCCCAGCCGTTGCAGGTGCCCACGTCCATGTATTCGATGAACCGGACGATATGGCCGGTGCCGCGGAAGCGCTCGACCAAAGCCAGCGCTTCGCTGTCGTTGACGCCGCGCTGCACGACACAATTGAGCTTGATCGGCGTGAAACCTGCGCGCTCGGCCGCTTCGATGCCCGCCAGCACGTGGGCCACTTCGCCGCGGCCGCCGGAAAGCGTTCGGAACAAATCCGGATCCAACGCATCCAGACTTACCGTCAACCGGCGCAGGCCGGCGTCGCGCAGCGCCGTCGCGTGCTTGGCCAGCAACGAACCGTTGGTGGTCAAAGCCAAGTCGTCGATGCCTTCGATCGCCGCCAAACGCTCGATCAATCGCGGCAGATGCTTGCGCAACAAAGGCTCGCCGCCGGTCAGGCGCAGCTTGCTCATGCCTAGGCGGACGAAGCCGCGCACCAGCGTTTCGATTTCGTCGAAATCCAATCGCGATGCCGCATCCGTGCCGTGATCTTCGGGGATGCGGTCGGCCGGCATGCAGTAGGGGCAGCGGAAATTGCAGGCGTCGATCACCGACAAACGCAGGTCGCGCAGCGGCCGGCCGAGCGCATCGACCGCAGACGCCGCATTGCGCAACACCGCATTCATGCCGATTCCGACCTCGGCGCCGTGGGTTCGTCCAGCGCCAGCGTTTCGCCCGGATGGGCGACCCGATAACCGCGCGCTGCCAACGCCTCGCCGTCGCTGCGGCTGGCGTAATGATAGAGCACGCAGCGTTCGAGCAAGCCGCGCGGATATTCGCGTTCCAGATCGTCGATGCCGCTGTGCGAAGGGTTGCCGTGCAGGGCGCAATCGTGGGCGATGCGCTCGCCGGCGTCGGCGAACTTGGCTAGAGCTTCCGGGATCGGACGCGTGTCGCCGGTCCACACCAGGCTGCCGCGCAGGCGCAGGCCGAAGGCGGTGTCGGGCCAATGATGGCGCGTCGCGAACGTCTCCAGGCGCAGACCGTCGTGCCAGAACGCGGCGCCGACCGGGATCACCTGGAACGCGTCCCAGAAATTGGCGCCGCCTTCGGCCAAGGCGTTCGGATAATCGCCCACGCGCTGGTGCAGCAGCGGCACCACGTTCGCCGGCACGTATAAGCGCACGCGGCCGCGGCGCGCAGCGTCGAAATAGTTCGCCACGAACAGCCGTTCGAAACCGGCGACGTGGTCCAGATGCGTATGGGTGACGAACAGCGCGCGCGGCTTGTCGCCGTAGTGCGCCTGGTAGGCGGTGAGGCCTTCGCCGCCGCAGTCGATGGTCAGCCATGGCGCGCCATCGCGCTCGATGGTCGCCATCGGCGAGCCCAATTCGACCGCCGAAGCATTGCCCACACCATGGAAGCGCAGCGTCCAGCCCATCAGTAACCCCGGTTCCAAGTGTTGTCGTAGGCGCGGCGCAAGCGTGCGAAATCCGCGTCGACGTCGGCTTCGGTGCGTTCGCCGCGCAGCTTCATCAGCGAACGGCGCAACCGCGACAGGTTCGCCTCGCGCCAGCGGGTGGCCGGGATCCTGATCTTGCTGCGATCCAGGTCGATCACCCAGCCGTTGCCGCGGCTATCGAATAGCAGATTGCTGGCGTTCAAGTCTGCGTGGTCCAAGCCGGCGCGATGGAAGCGCGCGATCAGCCGTCCGGTTTCCTCCCACGGCGCATCGTGTCCGGCGGTGGCGGCGCGTTCGGCCAACGAGCGTGCGCCTTCGATCCGTTCCAGCAGGATCGCCGCGCGATACCCCCAGCCTTCGCGCACATATTGCGCCGCCAGCGGACGCGGCACCGGCAGGCCGCGCCGGATCAATTCGCGCAGCAGGCGGAATTCGTCGAAGCTGCGCACTCGAGCGCTGCCGCGCCAGAAATGGCGGTCGCGGCTGAAAGCCGCCGCCCAGCCGCCGCGCAGGTACTGGCGCAGCACGGCCGGACCGAACGGGGACTCGACGAACCAGGCCCCGCCGCGCCCGCCGCTGCCGACGGGCCGGGCGTTTTCGCCCCAATGCGAGGGCACGAACCAATCGAGTTCGGCTTGCCGCATGCGCGTGCCGTCGAACAGAATCGCGCCATACCCCGTCCCGCGCTCGTCGCGGAACGGCGTCAGGCCTTCGGTGGCGTCGAACCCGGTCATCCCAGCGAGTCTAACAATCCCCATGCCTCCATCGCCGTCGCCATTGCGTTCCGTCTGCCTGCTGCGGCTGTCTGCGCTGGGCGATGCCACGCACGTGGTGCCCCTGGTGCGCACCCTGCGCCGCGCCTGGCCGGATACGGCCCTGACCTGGGTCATCGGCAAGGGCGAATTCAAGTTGTTGGAGGGCCTGGACGGGGTCCGCTTCGAGACCTACGACAAGAACGCCGGCTTGAAAGGCATGTTCGATCTGCGCAAGCGCTTGGGCGGCGGCCGCTTCGACGCTTTGCTGCAGATGCAGGTCGCCGCACGCGCGAATCTGCTGTCGGCCTTCGTCCCGGCCGTGCGCCGGATCGGCTACGACCGCTCGCGTTCGAAGGATCTGCATGGACTCTTCATCAACGAACGGATCCCGGATCGGCCCGGCATCCATGTGCTGGACGCGATCGGCAGTTTTTGCGAACCGCTCGGGCTGAAACAGACCGAGGTCGTCTGGGACCTGCCGGTGCCGGACGAAGCCCGGGCCTGGGCGCAAGCGCAATGGCCGGACGATGGCCGCCCCACCCTGCTCATCTCACCCTGCTCCAGCCACGCGCTGCGCAACTGGCGCGCAGACCGTTATGCCGCAGTCGCCGACCATGCCGCCGCGCAGGGCTGGCGCATCGTGCTGTGCGGCGGACGCAGCGCGCTGGAGCGGGAAACCGCCGATGCGATCCTGGCGGCAATGCGTTCGCCGGCGCTCGACCTGGTCGGCAAGGACACGCTGAAGCAACTGCCAGCGCTGCTAGAACGCGCTGCGTTGGTGATGACGCCGGACTCCGGTCCGATGCACATCGCCAATGCGATGGGTACGAAAGTATTGGGCTTGCACGCCGCCAGCAATCCCGAACGCAGCGGACCCTATTCGGATCGGCGTTATTGCGTGGACCGCTACGACGACGCTGCGCGCAAATACTTGGGCAAACCGGCGTCGGCGTTGAAGTGGGGCGCGAAGATCGAACGCGAAGGCGTGATGGATCTAGTGACCGTCGATGATGCGGTTGCGGCGTTCGAGCGTTTTCGCCAATCGCGATAGAGCGCAGCCGTCGCGATTGGGATAGAGGCTTCCAAGCGAAAGTCGCTGGATCCCCGCTTTCGCGGGGATGACGGCTTAAAAGCGGAGGCAACCGCAATAGAGTTGGATAGCTCCAGGCTTGCGTTGAAACGAAGGCTTCCGACCTAAGCCGGATAAGGACTGCGACCTTCGGACGGTCCGAACGGGCGACCATCGTCGGTTCCGGCCGCATCGCCAGGCGCGTAGCTTGCGCCGGTTCCTCGCCTGGATCCCCACACCATGAACGAAGCGGCCGCCCCTGCCGTTTTTCCGCCTGCGCACGTGTCCTGGCACCAGGCCGTGCGATGGAGCGGCGCCGCACTGGCCGGCGTCGCCTGGCTCAGCGGTTGCCTGTTCGCGCTCTATATCCTCGCCTTCTACGGCGGCGCGCTGCTCGATGGCGCAACCGGCCAAGGACAGCCGGCGCGGATGTTCGATCCGGCCGCGCTCCGCGCCAGTATCGGCATCGGACTGCATCTGTTGGCCGGTGCGGTTTTGCTCTTGCTCGGCCCGATGCAACTTATCGGTGCATTGCGCAAGCGTTGGCCGGCGTTGCACCGTTGGAGCGGGCGGGTCTACGCCTTCGCGGCGATGCTCGCGGGCGCCGGCGGACTGGCCTTCATCCTCGCCAAAGGCACTATAGGCGGCACGCAGATGGATATCGCCTTCGCGATCTACGGGCTCGCATTGATGCTGGCTGCCGGCAACGCGGTGCGGCATGCGCGTGCGCGCCGTTTCGATTCGCATCGCGCCTGGGCGATCCGCTTATTCGCGCTGGTGATCGGCTCGTGGCTGTACCGGATCGAATACACGGCTTGGCGCGTGTTCGCCGACGGCGCAGGCCATACGCCGACGTTCGACGGCCCATTCGACACGGCGATGCTGTATTTCTTCTTCGTTCCGAATCTGCTGCTGGCCGAAGCCTTCCTGCGCGCCAAGAGAAACAGCGCCGGCCCGGCGATGCAGGCGACCGCTGCGTTGGCGATGGCAGGCGCGGCGGGCACGTTGGCCATGCTGACCTATTTTCTGGCGTTGCGCGCCTGGGGACCGCCGATCGTCGCCCGCCTGTTCGGCGCCTGAGCGCTCAGGGCGCCGCGCCGGTCTTGTAATCCTGGTAGGACTTCTCTTCGACGTAACTGGAGCCCAACGCGAGGTTAATGTCCTTCTTGATCCGCGCGCGCTCGTCGTTTTCGAAGTAGACGCTGCGCGCCAGGCGGACAAACTCGGCGTCGAAGGCCTGCGCCTTTTCCTTGATGCGGATGTCGTCCTCGATCTCCCACAGCCGCTCGTTCACGGCTTTCAGCTGCGCGCGCAGTTCGGCGATGTCCTGGCCCGCCGCAGGATGCGCCATCCAGGTCTTTTCCAGCGCCGAGAGTTCATTGCGCACGTTGGCCAGCTTGGCGGGGTCGGACATGCGCTCGGACTTGATCTGCAGGATCGCGATCTTGTCGAGCAATTCGCCGAAGGAGACGGGAACGAGGATTTCGGACATGGGTCTGGACCTGCTGGAAAGCGCCAGTTTAACCGCCCGCCTTGTCCGGCCAGGCGCGGCCCCGTATCATTGCGCCCCCGGCCGCATCACGCCTGCTGCCGGGCCACCGGAGAGGTGGCAGAGTGGTCGATTGTACCTGACTCGAAATCAGGCGTACGTTCATAGCGTACCGTGGGTTCGAATCCCACCCTCTCCGCCAGACATAAAAAAGCGCCCCTCGCGGGCGTTTTTTTATGTCTGACGGAGAGGGTGGACGTTGATGAGAACCCACGGTTCGACAAATTCGTCTGGAACGAATTTGGACAGCCGAAGGCTGGCCCCGCAGGCGCTTGCGCCGGAGGGGCGAGGTCCATGGATGGGCCGAGCAATCCCACCCTCGTCCTACAGTGCCTACGAAAGGTATTTCTTTTGTCTGGCGGAGAGGGTGGACATTGACGAGAGCCCACGGTTCGACACATTCGTCCGGAGCGAATTTGGACAGCCGAAGGCTGGCCCCGCGGGCGCTTGCGCCGAAGGGGCGAGGCCCATGGATGGGCTGAGCAATCCCACCCTCGTTGCGTGTCGGTTGTCTTCGACGGCTTCGCCTGGAACGAATCAGGCCCAGCGATCCCTACCCCACAACCAGAGCCTCCGTTTCAGTCCGTTACATCCGCCTAGGGTCCGGCCCGCCTTGCTTCGCGTCCGGCCTGCCGCGATTATTCCGTTATCCGTCTGAAAGGCCCCCATCACCGGCATGATCGGCTCATGATCGAGTTTGGACACCTCACCCATGTCGGGTTGCGGCGCGAGCTGAACGAAGACACGTATTACGGCGACAGCGAACTCGGCCTTTGGCTTGTGGCCGACGGCATGGGCGGCCACCAATACGGCGAAGTCGCCAGCGCGCTGGCACGCGAGACCATCGTCCGCGAAGTGCGCGAAGGCACGCCTCTCGCGCAGGCCATCCGCATCGCCGACGAGGAAATCATCCGCGCTTCCAAGCGCCGCAACGAAGCCTTGCCGATGGGTACGACCGTCGTCGCCGCGCGCGTGGCGGGCAGCCGTTTCGAAGTGGCCTGGGTCGGCGACAGCCGCGTTTACCTGTGGCGCGATGGCCAACTGGCGCAACTCTCGCAGGATCACAGCTACGTCCAGGAACTGATCGCGCAGGGCGCCATCACCAACGAACAGGCTCGCAGCCATCCGCACCGCAACGTGGTGACCCAGGCGCTGGGCGTGACCGATCCGCAACAACTCAACGTCGAGACCATGACGGGCGAACTGCGGCCCGGCATGCAGCTACTGCTGTGCAGCGACGGACTGACCGAGGAAGTGGACGACCGCGGCATCGCCCGCATCCTTTCCCACGGCGAGTGCAGCGCGCAGGAGTGCGTGGACGGCCTGGTCGCCGCGGCGTTGGACGGCGGCGGGTCGGACAACGTGACGGTGATTCTGGTACGGCGGCACTAGCGATTCGGCGGATCGTCCGCGCGACGAACATCCACGTCTAATTTGCAGAGCGAAGGCTATTGCTTTTCGTAGGAGCGGCTTTAGCCGCGAGCTCTTTCCTTCAAATCGCGGCATTGCAGCGATTCGGAGAAAAGCTCGCGGCTAAAGCCGCTCCTACGAAGAACAAGGCAGAGCAGTGGAGCAAGCTCCGCTCTACATCAGACAGGGACGAGTTCCGGCATCAGCGCGGCTTCGAGGGCATCCCAAACGCAGTGCCCCGCCTTGCCGCGGATCTTGGCCAAACGCGCCTCGTGGGCAGCCAGATCGGCTTCGTCGACATGCACGCGCGGACGCGGGCCGGCGGCCTGGTAACGGCGCTCCACCACCGCCTGCGAAGCAGCCGTCGACAGAGCGTCGAACCCGATTTCGCCCTGCCCCGCGGTCAACGCCAGATAGGCTTCGGCCAGCAGTTGCGCGTCGAGCAGCGCGCCGTGCAATTGCCGGTGCGAATTGTCCACGCCGAGCCTTTTGCACAACGCGTCCAGCGAATTGCGCTGGCCGGGGTAACGTTGCCGCGCAAGTTCGAGCGAATCCTCCACACCGGCGCGTTCGCGGATTCGACCGAATTGCGCACCCAATCGCGCGAGCTCTGCATCGAGGAAGCCGACGTCGAACGCGGCGTTGTGGATCACCAGTTCGGCGCCGTCGATGAAGGCGAGGAATTCTTCAGCGACTTCGGCGAATTTCGGCTTGTCGGCCAGGAATTCCAAAGTCAGGCCGGTGACTTCCTGCGCGCCGACCTCGAATTCGCATTCGGGATTGAGATAGCAATGGAAGGTGCGGCCGGTAGGGCGGCGCTCGAACAGTTCGACACAACCGATTTCGACGACGCGATTGCCTTTTTCCCAGGAGAGGCCGGTGGTTTCGGTGTCCAGGACGATTTGGCGCATGCGGCATTGTAACCGTCGGAGCGGCGTAGGGTGGGCCTCGGCCCACCATTGCCATTCCGCTCGCTTGCCGCAAACAAATCAGCGAGGTCGAAAAAATTGCCGCATCGGATGAATGCGCGTCGGTGGGCCAAGGCCCACCCTACG
This sequence comes from Luteimonas sp., assembly GCA_035250245.1. Lineage (GTDB taxonomy): Bacteria > Pseudomonadota > Gammaproteobacteria > Xanthomonadales > Xanthomonadaceae > Luteimonas_C. The sequence continues at coordinate 23,607 of DATFFH010000019.1, forward strand.
AGGTCGAAGCGGCTTGGCGCGATTTGAACGCGACCGCTTCGGCGCGCGCCAGTTCGTCGACGCGCTCGTTGTCCGGATCGCCCGCATGGCCTTTCACCCAGCGCCAATCGATCTTGTGCTGCAGCGTGGCCGCATGCAGCCGCTCCCACAGGTCGCGGTTCTTCACCGGATCGCCGCCGGCGGTTTTCCAGCCGCGCCTCACCCAGTTCGGCATCCAATCGCAGATGCCCTGCTGCACGTACCGCGAATCGGTGTGCAACGCGACTTTGCACGGTTCAGTCAGCGCTTCCAGGCCGGCGATCGCAGCCATCAGCTCCATGCGGTTGTTGGTAGTGAGCGCTTCGCCGCCGACCAGCTCTCTTTCGCGTTGGCCGTAGCGCAGCAACGCAGCCCAGCCGCCCGGGCCGGGATTGCCGAGGCAGGCGCCGTCGGTATGGATTTCGATGGACTTCAAACGATCAATTTCCTGGGCAAAATCATGGGGTAGGCAGGCTGGGCTGCCAGCGCAGCGCCGGCTGGCGGATGCGGGTCAGCGGGATCACCTGCTTCTCGCCGCGCAGCAGGTAGGCCGCCCGCGCGCCGGCGCCGGTCTGCGGGTCCGCCAGGGGCTGGGCGCGCCAGCGCGGGCCCAGCCCGATCGAGACCGCTTCAGGTTGCAAGCCATGGGCGCGCATCCGCCGCCGCCAAGTGACCGGCTCGCAGCTGCGCAGTCCGTTGCCGGACCAATGCCAGCGGTACAGGCCCAGCGGATTGAGGGCGAAGACCCAGAGCCGGCCGCCGGGCACCAGCACCCGGACGCACTCGCCCAGCAACTCGGCGACATCGTCCCCGGCTTCGGCCACGTGCTGCAGGATCACGGTTCCCACCGCCTCGCTGGCCACGGGCAGATCGGCGCCGCACCGGACATCTCCGCCGAAAATGCGGCCATTTCCGGCCAAACGCATGCAAAAACCGGTTTCGCCGTCGATCATGGCGTGTTCCGCGGCCATCCAAAGGCTCGGCAGGCCGGGACGTTCGTGCAAAGCTTGGCGCACGACGCCTTCCTCGCTTTGCAATACCGCCTGGCCTTCGGCGGTCTTGAACCAGGGGTGGCGGCCGTCGGGTTGACGGCTGGCGGAGCGGGCGGGCATGGTCCGAATTCTGCGGGAAAGCTTACGGAGCGTCACCCCGATGCGTTTGCAGGCCCTGCCCGCGTTCGAAGACAACTATATTTGGACCTGGATGGGCGATGGCGGCCGGGCGCTGATCGTGGATCCGGGCCAGGCCGAACCGGTGCTGGCGGCGGCCGGGCAAGGCCTGATTCCCGAAGCGGTGCTGCTGACCCATCATCACAACGACCACATCGGCGGCGTCCCCGAACTCCTCGCGCGCTGGCCGGAACTGCCGGTGCTGGCGCCGGACGACGACCGGATCGTCGCCGCGACCGCACGGGTCGGCGGCGGCGACAGCGGCGAGCTGCTGGGACAAGGCTTCGAAATATTGGACATCCCCGGCCACACCCGCAGCCACATCGCCTTCCACTTCGGCGGCGCGGATCCGGTGCTGTTCTGCGGCGACACCTTGTTCAGCCTGGGCTGCGGCCGGATGTTCGAGGGCACACCTGAGCAGATGCTGGCCTCGCTCGACCGGCTGGCCGCTTTGCCCGATCCGGTCCGTGTGTGTTGTGGCCATGAATACACCTTGGCCAATGCCCGTTTCGCCGCCGCGGTCGAACCCGGCAACCCCGCCCTGGCCGCGCGCAGCGCCGAAGCCGTCGCGCAGCGCGAACAAGCCCGGCCGACCTTGCCGAGCACGCTCGCGCAGGAACGCGCCGCGAATCCCTTCCTGCGCGTGGACGAGCCTGCGGTGATCGCCGCCGTCGCCCGTCGCCTGGGCCGCGAGCCGGCGGATCGGATCGAAACCTTCGCCGAATTGCGGCGCTGGAAGGACGGCTTCCGCGCATGATCCGCACGGCGCTGCTCGCACTGGCGTTGACCGCGGCTGTACCGGCCATGGCGCAAACCGACGACGCGCTGCCGCTGCAGACCGCGCCGGCTGCAGACGCGCTCGCGACCCGCAGCGGCCTGGACATCTACCAGCGCTTCCGCGAACACCTCGCCGATCCCACTTGCGAAGGCGATGCAGTCAGCGCGCGTTGGCGCCAGCACTTCGCGGCCGCGCCGAAAAAACTCAGCAATCCCGACAGCGATGTGCTGCCGCTGTTCGGCTACGTGGTCGATGCTTTGATCGAAGCCGACCTGCCCACCGAGTTCGCGCTGATCCCTTTCGTCGAAAGCGGCTATCAGCCCGGCGCACGCAGCGCGAGCGGCCCGGCCGGGCTGTGGCAGTTCATCGCGGTGACCGCGCGCAACCATCAGGTGCCGGTGCGCGCGGGCTACGACGGGCGTTTGTCACCGGTCGACTCCACCCGCGCCGCGGTGCGTTATTTGAAGACCCTGCACGGCATGTTCGCCGGCGACTGGCGCTTGGCTGTGATGGCCTACAACGCCGGCGAATACCGCCTGCTGCAATCGTTGCGGCGCAGCGGCCAGAACGCGCGCAATGCGCGTCCGGCCGAACTGGTGGGCTTGTCCGGCATCACCTACGCCTACGTGCGCAAACTGCATGCGCTGTCCTGCCTGATGGAACAGGCTGACGACCGCGCCGAATGGCTGCGTGCGATCGATCGTCCGGTGCCGATGCTCACGGCGCAAACCTGGCCCGAAGGCGCCGGCAGCCTCGACGCCTGGGCGAAGATGCGCGGCCTGGATCCGGCGGCCTTGAAACGGCTCAATCCGGCGTTCGCGCAAGGGCGCGGCGATCGCGAACGCCGCGTGCTCGCGCCGGCCAGCGGCGCCGCGATGCCCGTGCTGGCCGAACTCGGCGATGCCGGTGCGGCGGCCGCGATGCCCGCCCTGATCGCCTCTGCGGCGGATACAAGCGCGCCACGGACGCACACGGTGGTGCGCGGCGATTCGTTATCGAAGATCGCGCGCAAGTACGGCGTGGGCCTGGACGATTTGCGCAAACGCAACGGGCTGGGCGCGAAGAGCGCGATCAAGCCCGGCATGGTGCTGAAGCTGGACGAACAAACGGCTGCCTTTGCTATCCCTCCCCCTTTGAAAAAGGGGGATTGAGGGGGATTTGCTTTTGCCGTTCGCCTAGCGGACAAGATCAAGAGCAAATCCCCCTTGATCCCCCCTTTTTCAAAGGGGGAAACATCAAAGGCTACGAAAGTGCGGCCCGAAACTCGACTCGGCGCGCCCGCGGCGTCAAACTTGGCCCCTGCTCCGCAACCGACAAGGCTTCCCATGGGCTTCCTGCAAGGCAAGCGCGCGCTGATCACCGGCATCGCCAGCCAACGCTCCATCGCCAACGGCATCGCCGAGGCGATGCGCCGCGAAGGCGCCGAGCTGGCGTTCACCTACCAGAACGACAAGCTCAAATCGCGCGTCGAGGAAGCCGCGGCCGAATACGGTTCGGACATCGTCATCCCGCTCGACGTCTCCGACGACGCGCAGATCGAGGCGTGCATCGCCGAACTGGGCAAACGCTGGGACAGCCTGGACATCCTGGTCCATTCGATCGGCTTCGCGCCGCGCGAAGCGATCGAAGGCGGATTCCTGGACGGCCTGACCCGCGAGAACTTCCGCATCGCCCACGACATCTCCGCCTATTCGCTGTCGGCGCTGGCCAAGGCCGCACGGCCGATGATGCAGGGCCGCAACGGCAGCATCCTCACGCTCAGCTACCTGGGCGCCGAGCGCGCGCTGGCCAACTACAACGTGATGGGCGTAGCCAAAGCGGCGCTGGAAGCCAGCGTGCGCTACCTGGCGCTGAACCTGGGCCCGGAAGGCACCCGCGTCAACGCGATCTCGGCCGGGCCGATCAAGACCCTGGCCGCCGCGGGCATCGCCAACTTCCGCAAGATGCTCGGCCACGTCGAAAGCTATGCGCCGCTGCGGCGCAGCGTGACGATCGAGGACGTCGGCAACGTCGCCGCGTTCCTGTGTTCGGATCTGGCCGCTGGCGTGACCGGTGAGATCACCTATGTCGATGCCGGTTACAACATCCTCGGCATGACCGGGGTCGGCGACGAGCACTGACGTCGCTCCGCCTTCGTAGGTGCGAATTCATTCGCACGCTTTTGCCGCAAGAGCGTGCGAATAAATTCGCACCTACGAAAAACAAAGCAGCGGAGCAAGCTCCGCTCTACAAAGCGAACTGGGTTACAGTCGGTCTTCGGCCACTTCCACCTTCATCCGCTTGCGCACGGCGCTGACGTAGCCCTGCGAAGCGTCGATGCCCTTCATCTGCGCCATCTGACTGCGCATCTGCTCGCGCTGCGCCGGCTGCAGAGCGTCCTTCGAACCCGGCTCCACCTTGCTGACCGCGAACACGGCATGGCTGCCGTCGGCCATGTCGGCTTTGCCCGCAGACACTTTGCCGGCGGCCGGTTTGGCCACGGCGAAGATCGCGTCGTTAGCCTCGGGGCTCGGGATCGGTGCGCCGCGCGGCAAGCCCGGGATCGTGGTCGCCTGCAAGCCTTGCGAAGCGGCCACCGCTTCCAGGGTTTCGCCCTTGGTCACTCGGGCGAGGAAAGCATCGGCCGCGGCCGCGGAGGCCTTGCGGGTGCGATCGGCACGGATCGCCGCGACGACGCGGTCGCGCACGTCGGCCAGCGGCTGCGCGCGTTCGGGCTTGTGGTCCACCACCCGGATCAGGACGCTGTGGTTGGGCGCGATCTCGATCGGATCGCTCACCGTGCCGTCCTGCACCAGCGTTTCGGAGAACGCCGCGCGCTGGATCGCCGGATTGGCGGCCAAACCGTCGCCGCCGCCGCGCGGGAACGGGCCCAGCTTCTGCACCGGCAGATTCATCTCGCGCGCCGCCGGCTCCAACGCCGTCGGATTCTTGTAGACCAGATCGACCAGCTTGCCGGCCATGTCGTTGAAGGTTTTCTCGCGGTCGGCTTCGGCCTGCTCCTGCGCGAGCTGGCCGCGCACCTGTTCGAACGGCAACTGCTGGCCGGTCTTGATCTCGCCGAGCTTGATGATGTGATAGCCGAACTCGGTCTTGATCGGCGCGCTGACCTGGCCGGTTTGCATCGCGAACACCGCATCTTCGAACGGTTTGGCCAGGCCGGCGCCTTTCTCGACGAAGCCCAGATCGCCGCCCGCGGCCTTGGAGCCCGGATCGTCGGAATTGGCGCGGGCCAAGGCCGCGAAATCGGCGCCGGGCTGCTTCGCTTGCCCGGCGAGTTGCGTCGCCTTCTGCTCGGCCGCCTTCGCGGTGGCCGCATTGGCCTTGGGATCGACCGCGATCAGGATGTGCGCGGCCTGGCGCTGCTCGGTCGCCGCGAAGCGCGCTTTTTCCGCATCGTAGCGGCGGCGCAACTCGGCTTCGTCGGCCTGCGGCACGGGCAAGGTCGCGGCGTTGAGTTCTACGTATTCGATGCTGGAAGTTTCGGGCGCGCGGTATTCGGACGCATGCTCGCGATACCACTTCTGCATTTCCGCACCGGTCACCGCACCGGTGTCCGGCGCCGGGGTCGGCAGCTGAACGACGGCGACGTCGCGCTTCTCGCCCAGCAGGGCCATCATCCGCTCCAGCTCGGAAGCGGTCACGAACGAGGATTCGGACAGGCGCATCGGCACCTGCGACTGCTGCAGGCTCTCGCGCACCAATTGCTCGAACTGCAACGGCGTGCGCGGCGGGTTGGTGGCCTGCAGCGCCAGCTGGTAGCGCTGCGCGTCGAACTTGCCGTCGACCTGGAATTCGGGCAACGACTGGATCGTGTCGCGCACTTCGGCGTCGCTGACCACGATGCCGGCGCGTTCGGCGTTGATCCGCATCACCCGCTCGTCGATCAGACGGTCGAGCACGGCGCGCTTGTTCTCGATGGTTTCGAACGCGCGCGCGTCGAAGGCTTCGCCCGCGGTCGCGCGTTGCTGCTCGCGCTGTTGTTCGAAACGGGCGCGGAAGTCCTCCACGCTGATCTCGTCGTGCTTCCACACCCACCACTTGAACGGGCCCCAATCCGGCGCCGACTTCCACCAGGTCGGCGGCGTGGACACGCGCGCGGCATAGTTGTCGACCCGCTGCTGCAGGTATTGCTCGACGCCGAAGAAGGCGAAGGGAATCAGCAGGAGCGCCAGGATGACTTTGGCGATCCAGCTCGAAGACTTGTCGCGGAGGCTCTGCAGCATGGGCGGTCTTGGGCCGTTAACTCACGTAGCCGCGCAGTTTAACCGCTTCCCTGCCCCGGGCGCCGCCGGGCCGCAAAAAAGCGAAGGCGCCCACGAGGGGCGCCTTCCGGTGTAGTGGCGGAGTGGACGGGACTCGAACCCGCGACCTCCGGCGTGACAGGCCAGCATTCTAACCGACTGAACTACCACTCCGCTGTTGAAGCTATTTTGCCCTGCTCCGCTCGAATCTCCAAGAACCGGGCTTTTCCTTGGAAAGTCCGCACATGGATGTGCGGGCTCTGGCAGAGGGACCTGCATACTGGTGGGTGCTGAGGGTTTCGAACCCCCGACCCTCTCCGTGTAAAGGAGACGCTCTACCGCTGAGCTAAGCACCCGAGCGACCCCGGCTGGCCTAGACCCGCCGGGAGCCCGCTAGTTTACGGCATCCTTCAGGGCCTTGCCAGCCTTGAAGGCGGGATTCTTGGAGGCCGGGATGTTGATCGGCTCATTGGTCCGGGGGTTGCGGCCGGTGCGCGCGCCGCGCTTGCGCACGGTGAACGTGCCGAAGCCGACGAGGGTGACGTCATCCCCTTTCTTCAATGCCTTGCTGACCACGGCGATGAATGCGTCGACTGCGCGGCCTGCATCGGCCTTCGACAGGTCGGACTCGCCGGCGACGGCATCGACCAATTCGCTTTTATTCATTATTTGGACTCCTGTGCGGTGTCTACCGCTGGATGAAATGACCGGACATCTCCCCGTTGCGGCGATGCCGCAAACGCATCCGGACGGACGTGCCTCGATGCGCATCCACGCGCGCATCTCGGTTGCCGTCGTTATACCAGCGCGATTTTGGGGGCGCAACACGAAAACCGCGAAAAATATACGGTTTTCAGCGGGTTTTTCACGCTTTTCGCGCTTGCGCACGAGGCACGAGTGGTGTAACCGACGAATGGCACCGCTTTTGTGGGAGCGGCTTCAGCCGCGAGATCTTTCATGAGATCGCGATCATGTTGAAAAGCTCGCGGCTGAAGCCGCTCCCACAAAAGAAAAAAGAAGGCGCCCGCAGGCGCCTTCTTTTTTCGGATCGTCGCGCAGCGTCAGTGCTTGACGTCCTGCTGCTTGATCACCTTCTCGTTCTCTCGCACGACTTCTTCCACGCCTTCGCTGACGGTCTTCGGCGTGAGCGGACGTTCCAGCGCCAGGTCCAGCACTTCGTCGATCCACTTCACCGGCACGATCTTCAGGTGCTGGGTGACGTTCTTGGGAATGTCGGCCAGATCCTTGCGGTTCTCGTCCGGGATGAGGACGGTCTTGATCCCGCCGCGCAGCGCGGCCAGCAGCTTCTCCTTCAGGCCGCCGATCGCGGTGATCTTGCCGCGCAAGGTGATTTCGCCGGTCATCGCTACGTCCGCGCGCACCGGCACCTTGGTCAGCACCGACACCAGCGAAGTGGCCATGGCGGCGCCCGCGCTGGGGCCGTCCTTGGGCGTGGCGCCGTCGGGCACGTGCACGTGCACGTCGAGCTTCTGCAGGAAGTCGAGTTCGATGCCCAGGCGCTCGGTGCGCGCGCGCACCACCGACAAGGCGGCCGAAGCCGATTCCTTCATGACGTCGCCCAACTGGCCGGTGAGGATCAGCTGGCCCTTGCCCGGCACCAGGGTCGATTCGATCTGCAGCAGGTCGCCGCCGACCTCGGTCCAGGCCAGGCCCGTGACCAGGCCGATCTCGTTGTCCTGTTCGGCGCGGCCGAAGTCGTAGCGCTGCACGCCCAGGTACTTCTCCAGGTTCTTGGACGTGACATTGGTCGCTTTCGGCTTGGCCTTAGGACCGGCCAGTGCGATTTCCTTGACCACCTTGCGGCTGATCTTGGCGATCTCGCGCTCCAGGTTGCGCACGCCGGACTCGCGCGTGTAGTAGCGCACGATGTCGCGGATCGCGCTCTCGGCGATCTTGAGCTCCTCTTCCTTCAGGCCGTTCGCCTTCAGCTGCTTGGGCACCAGATAGCGGGAAGCGATGTTGAGCTTCTCGTCCTCGGTGTAGCCGGGAAGGCGGATCACTTCCATGCGGTCCAGCAACGGACCGGGAATGTTCAGCGAGTTGGAGGTCGCGACGAACATCACTTCGCTCAAATCGAGATCGACTTCGAGGTAATGGTCGTTGAACGCGTTGTTCTGCTCGGGATCCAACACCTCGAGCAATGCCGAAGACGGATCGCCGCGGAAGTCCATCGACATCTTGTCGATCTCGTCCAGCATGAACAGCGGATTCTTGCTGCCGGCCTTGTTGAGGTTCTGCACGATCCGGCCCGGCATCGAACCGACGTAGGTGCGGCGATGGCCGCGGATCTCGGCCTCGTCGCGCACGCCGCCCAGCGACATGCGCACGAACTTGCGGTTGGTGGCTTTGGCGATCGATTGGCCGAGCGAAGTCTTGCCCACGCCGGGCGGGCCGACCAGGCACAGGATCGCGCCCTTCATCTGCTTCACCCGGGTCTGCACGGCCAGATATTCGAGGATGCGTTCCTTCACTTTCTCCAGGCCGTAATGGTCCGCGTCCAGCACTTCCTGCGCGACCTTCAGCTCCTTGCGGATCTTGCTGCGCTTCTTCCACGGCACGCCGAGCAGCCAATCCAGGTAGTTGCGCACGACTGCCGCTTCGGCGGACATCGGCGACATCTGCTTGAGCTTGTTGAGTTCGTTCTTGGCCTTGGTTTCCACCGGCTTGGGCATGCCGGCTTCGGCGATCTTGCGCGCCAGTTCGTCCAGATCGTTGGGCGCCTCGTCCAGTTCGCCCAGCTCCTTCTGGATCGCCTTCATCTGTTCGTTGAGGTAGTACTCGCGCTGCGACTTCTCCATCTGCGACTTCACGCGGCCGCGGATGCGCTTTTCCATCTGCTGCACGTCGATCTCGCCGTCGACCAGGCCGACCAGCAATTCCAGGCGGTCGGCGATCTCGATGGTCTCGAGCAATTTCTGCTTGTCGGACAAACGCACGCCCAGATGCGCGGCGATGGTGTCGGCCAGGCGGCCTGGCTCGTCGATGCCGGACAAAGTCTGCAGCAACTCCGGCGGCAGCTTGCGGTTGGTCTTGACGTATTGTTCGAACAGCGACATCAGCGAACGCGCCACCGCTTCCACTTCGCGGCCTTCGCGCTGGTCGGTGGAATCGACCACCACGCCAGTGCCGGTCAGCGAACCTTCGCGCGACACGACTTTGTCGACGCGGGCGCGCGCCACGCCTTCGACCAGCACCTTGATGGTGCCGTCGGGCAGCTTCAGCAATTGCAGCACCTGGGCCAGCGTGCCGATCTGGTAGAGGTCGTCCGCTTCGGGATCGTCGGTCTCGGCCGATTTCTGCGCGACCAGCAGGATGCGTTTGTCCGCCTCCATCGCCTGGTCCAGGGCCTGGATCGATTTGTCGCGGCCCACGAACAGCGGGATGACCATGTGCGGGAACACGACGACATCGCGCAGCGGCAGCACGGGCAGTTGCAGTGGCTGTTGCAGGGTTTCGTGTTCGGTGCGCTCGGGCATGAAAAACTCCGGGTAAATACACGCTGCGGCCGTTCGAGGCCGCCGTGGTCGATTTATGGGGTTGGCGCCGGAGGGATGCAAGCGCCTTTCGTTGGCGGAAACGGGCGTGTAACGCTGTAATCCTTGCGGATCAGGCGGTTGCGGCGTGTTTGAAACCTAGTGTTGCGCTGGGGCGCCGGCTTTCCTTCTCCCGTCGGGAGAAGGTGCCCGAAGGGCGGATGAGGGTTCGGCGGAGTTGCGCTTCGGCCAGATAGCGACATCGAACGTCAGCCGACGCATTCCGTCGCGATCTTTGAATTTCGACGCTTCGCCGCACCCTCACCCCAACCCTCTCCCGATGGGAGAGGGAGCCGAATTCACTCGGCCGAGGCGACTTTCGGCTGCGCCGGCACGTTCTCGTAGATGAGATACGGCTCGGACTTGTGCTCGATCACCGATTCGTCGACGACGACCTTGCTGACGTTCTCCAGCGAAGGCAGTTCGTACATGGTGTCCAGCAGCACCGATTCGACGATGGTGCGCAAACCGCGCGCGCCGGTCTTGCGCTTCAGCGCCTTCTTGGCGATGGCCAGCAGCGCATCCTGGCGGAACTCCAGTTCGACGCCTTCCATCTCGAACAGGCGCTTGAACTGCTTGCTGATCGCGTTCTTGGGCTCGGTGAGGATCTTCACCAGCGCCGCTTCGTCCAGTTCCTCGAGCGTGGCGACCACCGGCAGGCGGCCGACGAATTCGGGGATCAGGCCGAACTTGATCAGATCCTCGGGCTCGACGTTGGCCAACACCTTGCCGGTATCGGTCTTGCGCTCGGAACTCTTGACCTTGGCGCCGAAGCCGATGCCGCCGGCCTCGGTGCTGCGCTGCTGGATGATCTTGTCCAGACCAGCGAACGCGCCGCCGACGATGAACAGGATGTTGCGGGTGTCCACCTGCAGGAATTCCTGCTGCGGGTGCTTGCGCCCGCCCTGCGGCGGCACGCTGGCGATGGTGCCTTCGATCAGCTTCAGCAGCGCCTGCTGCACGCCTTCGCCGGACACGTCGCGGGTGATCGACGGGTTTTCGCTCTTGCGCGAAATCTTGTCGATCTCGTCGATGTAGACGATGCCCTGCTGCGCTTTTTCGACTTCGTAGTCGCACTTCTGCAGCAGCTTCTGGATGATGTTCTCCACATCCTCGCCCACGTAACCGGCTTCGGTCAGCGTGGTCGCGTCGGCGATGGTGAACGGCACGTTGAGCAGCCGCGCCAGCGTTTCGGCCAGCAGGGTCTTGCCCGAGCCGGTCGGGCCGACCAGCAGGATGTTCGATTTGGCCAGTTCGACGTCGTCGGCCTTCTGCCGGCTCTCGATCCGCTTGTAGTGGTTGTAGACGGCCACCGCCAGCGTCTTCTTGGCGCGCTGCTGACCGATGACGTACTGGTCCAGCACGTCCAGGATCTCGCGCGGCTTGGGCAGCGAGCTGCGCGCCGACTGCGACTTCTCCTCGAGTTCCTCGCGGATGATGTCGTTGCACAGCTCGACGCACTCATCGCAGATGAATACGCTCGGGCCCGCGATCAGCTTGCGGACCTCGTGCTGGCTTTTGCCGCAGAACGAGCAGTACAGGATCTTGTTGCTGTCGCCGGTACGGCCTTGACGGTCTTCGGTCATGCCCCTATCGCCCAATCATTCATAACGTTACGGTCCCGAGAATAGCACCGGACGGGCGGATTGCGCCCGTCCGGGAGGAAGGATCGGCCCCTGGCGGCCCCAAGGCCGCGCTGCAGGCCGCAAAGCGGCTCAGGCGGCCTGGACCGAATCGTCGGGACGCCGGTCCAGCACATGGTCGATCAGGCCGTATTCGCGGGCCTGTTCGGCGCTCATGAAACGGTCGCGTTCCATGTCCCGCTCGATCTGCTCCAGCGGCTGGCCAGTATGGTCCACGTAGATCTGGTTCAGGCGCTGGCGCAGGTAAAGGATTTCGCGCGCGTGGATCTCGATGTCGGTGGCCTGGCCGCGGGCGCCGCCCGAGGGCTGGTGGATCATCACCCGCGAGTTCGGCAACGCATAGCGCTTGCCCTTGGCGCCGGCCATCAGCAGCAACGAGCCGGCGCTGGCCGCCTGGCCGATGCAGATCGTGCTCACGTCGGGCTTGATGTACTGCATGGTGTCGTAGATCGCCAGGCCCGCGGTGACCACGCCGCCGGGGCTGTTGATGTACAGGCTGATCTCCTTCTCCGGATTCTCCGATTCCAGGAACAGCATCTGCGCGATCACCACGTTGGCCACGTGGTCGTCGATCTCGCCGACCAGGAATACCACCCGCTCCTTCAGCAGGCGCGAGTAGATGTCGTAGCTGCGCTCGCCGCGGCTGGTCTGTTCGACCACCATCGGTACGAGGTTCAGGGCGGTGGTGCGGTCGTTCGTGTCGATCATTCGTGGCTCTTGTCTTTGCTTTTCCTTCTCCCGTCGGGAGAAGGTGGCGCGAAGCGCCGGATGAGGGTTCGGCGAAGCGAGGAGTTTGAAGCTCGCGGCGCGATCTGGAACAAGCGTCGCTTCGCCGAACCCTCACCCCAACCCCTCTCCCGGCGGGAGAGGGGCTCTAGGTCACGCGGGCTGGATGCTTTCCTCGGCGCGGCGCTCCAGCACCTGATCGATCAACCCGTACTCGCGCGCGGCTTCGGCGCTCTTGAAGTTGTCGCGCTCGGTGTCGCGGGCGATGGTCTCCAAAGCCTGGCCGGTGTGCTTGGCCAGGATCTCGTTCAGGCGCTGGCGCATGCTCAGGATCTCGCGCGCGTGGATGTCGATGTCCGTCGCCTGACCCTGGAAGCCACCCAGCGGCTGGTGGATCATCACGCGCGAATTCGGCAATGCGTAACGCTTGCCCTTGGTGCCGGCGGCCAGCAGCGTCGCGGCCATGCTCGCGGCCTGGCCGATGCACATGGTGCTGACGTCGGGCTTGATGAACTGCATGGTGTCGTAGATCGCCATGCCCGCCGTGACGATACCGCCCGGCGAGTTGATGTACAGGCTGATCTCCTTCTCCGGGTTGTCCGCTTCAAGGAACAGCAACTGGGCCACGATCACGTTGGCCATGTGGTCGTCGATGCCGCCGACCAGGAAGATCACCCGTTCCTTGAGCAGCCGCGAATAGATGTCGTAGGCGCGCTCGCCGCGGCTGGTCTGTTCGACCACCATCGGCACCAGGTTCAGGGCTTTGATTCGGTTGTCCATGTTCGGTTTTCCGGCAAAGGATTTTCGGAAGATGCGCCCAAGTTGGGGCCGAATCGGCCAGAGTGCAAGTGGCAGCGGTCAGCCGCTGGACAGACGTAGCCCGGGTGGAGCGAAGCGATACCCGGGGCCGCCATGTCTCGGAGCTAATCGAAGCTTCGCAACCATCGATTTGACTCCGTCCAAATGACCGTGGTGCCAACTGGCTTGTTGAGAATCCGTGTGTGGGACAGTCGCCGTCGTGTGGCTTCGATTTTGGAGATGGCGATCCCGGGTATCGCTTCGCTCCACCCGGGCTACGCGCCTCTAACGAATGCGACTGTCCCAAAAAACGACATCCCGGCAGAACCGGGATGTCGTATTCGCGAGCTTGATCGGCGGTTCGGCGCGATTACTGCCGGATCGCGTCGCTGAACGATAGCGCCTGCTCGGTGTGCTGGGCACGCTCGGCGATCCAATCGATCACCTGCTCTTCCATCACCCGCGCCTGCAAGCCGGCCATCAGCTGGCGGTCGTTGCGGTACAGCTCGACCACCTGTTCGGGCTCTTCATAGGTCGAAGCGATCAGGCGCAGGGTTTCGTTCAAGCGGCGCGGCTCCAGGCGCAGGTCGTTGCGGCGGGCGATTTCGCCCACCAGCAGGCCCACCAGTACGCGCTTGCGAGCCGCGTCCATGTACGGGCCCGGCACCTGCTCGATGCGCTGGCCTTGTTGCGCGGCCTGCTGCGCGGCGTTGGCGGCCATCGCGCGCGCTTCGTTCTCGACCAGGCGCGGCGGCATCTCGACCTGCGCGTAGGCGGCGACCAGTTGCTCGCCCACTTCGCGGCGCAGCCGGTTCATCAGCGCGCCCTTCAGTTCGCGCTCCAGATTGCTGCGGATGTCGGCGCGGAAGCGGTCCATCTCGCCGCTCTTCACGCCGAAGCTGCGGATGAAAGCCTGATCGACTTCCGGCAGCCGGGCTTCGGCGACGTTCAACGCCTTCACATGCATCTTGGCGGCCTTGCCGGCCAGCTGCGGGACCGGCCAGTCGGCCGGGAAGTCGACGTCGACGGCTTTCTCATCATTCGACGCCAATCCGGCCAGCGCCGATTCCAGCGGCGCGAACATCATGCCCGAGCCGATCACGGTGCTGCCGCGCTCGACGCCTTCGGCGGGTAGGCGCGCACCGTCGGCTTCGGACCACATTTCCAGTTCGACCAGGTCGCCTTCCTTCGCGGCGCGGTCGGCCGGAATCCATTCGCGGCGCTGCAGGCGCAGGTTCTCGATCATGCGATCGATATCGGCGTCTTCCACCTCGGACGTGTGGCGGATGACCTGCAGCTTGGCCACGTCGATGTCGCCGAAATCCGGCACCACTTCGAACGTCGCCACGTATTCCAGCTGGCCTTCCGCGGCTTCGGCGTTCGGCACGATCTGCGGATTGCCGGCGATGCGGAACGATTCGTTGCGCACGGCGTTGTCGAAGCCTTCGCGCAGCAGATTGTCCACGACTTCGTTGCGGACCTGGTCGCCGAAGCGCTGTTCGATCACCTTCGCCGGCACCTTGCCGGGGCGGAAGCCCTTGATCTTCGCGTTGCGCGCGATCTCGCGCAGGCGGCCGCCGACTTCGTTGTCGATGCTGTCCGCCGGCAGGCGGAAAGTGATGCGGCGTTCGTGGTTGCCAATGGTTTCGACCGAGACCTGCATGTGCGCTCCTGCCGCCGCGGCTTTGTCCGACCGCGGCGCGATGTTGGGGATTCGGACCGGACCGGCGCCGGCGTTCAGCCAGGCGCCCGCTTCCGGGCCAATCGAACGGATTATTTTGGCCGAAGACGGCGTCTGCCGCCAGTTTCCGCGTTGCGCGCGGCTGGACGGCTGCCAGGAATGGGCTGGTGCGAAAGGCGGGACTCGAACCCGCACGGGGGTTACCCGCTGGAACCTAAATCCAGTGCGTCTACCAATTCCGCCACTTTCGCTCCGAACCGGCCAGGCCGGCAGCCTAAGTTTAGGGGACTGGGCCTATTTTTCGTAGGCTGGGCCATTCGGGCAGCCGCTTTTGTAGGAGCGGCTTCAGCCGCGAGCTCTTCTCGGCACACTGCCGCGATCTGTAGGAGAAAGCTCGCGGCTGAAGCCGCTCCTACAAAATCCAAACGGCTAGGACGACCGGGGCTCCATCAAGCGCAGCAGCGCGGAAGAAGCCTGCTCCGCCCCTTCCACCACCCCGGCTTTCGCATACAGCGTCCCCGCCTCGCGCCAGGAATCCACGGCGGCCTGGGGCCGCCCTTCTCGCTCGTCCAGCAGCGCCATCGGCCGCAGCGCATTCGCCACGTCCAGCGCAGGCGCCTGCGGCTGAGCCCGGTACAGGGCCAGGGCTTCGTCGTAGCAGGCCCGGGCCATGCCCAATCGTTCCGAATGCCGGTGCAGGTCGCCCAAATGGCGCAGAGCGTGCGCCAAGGCCAGCGGCTCGGCTACCCGGCGCCGGCACGAGACGGCTTCCTCGTACAGGGGCAACGCGCTGCCGTCCTTGCCCAAATCCCGTTCGATCTGAGCCCAGGCCATCAAAGCTTCGGCCAGATCGGCGGGATTTTCGGCTTCCCGCGCCAAACCGGCGGCTTGGACCAGGTCGCGCCGGGCGTCGGCCGGGCGATCCTCGCCGCGCGCTTGCCGGGCCTTATCGATCAAATCCCGAGCGGTATCGGCCATGGGCCCTCCTCCCTCGCCGGCCATTCCGGATGACCGGCCGATTCTACGCACAGATCGATCGGCACCGGCGGCCGGACCAGCCCGCTATCCTCGGCCGACGGCGGAAGGAGACCGAGCGTGCGCGAGCTGTATCCCGAAATCGAGCCTTACGATCGGTTCCGCCTGAAGGTCGACGGCCTTCACGATCTGCACGTGGAGCAATGCGGTCATCCCGACGGGCTGCCCGTCGTCTTCCTGCACGGCGGTCCGGGCGCGGGCGTGTCGCCCTATCACCGCCGCTTCTTCGATCCTCGCCGCTATCGCATCGTTTTGTTCGATCAGCGCGGCGCCGGCCAATCGACGCCGCATGCCGAACTGCGCGACAACACGACCTGGCACCTGGTCGCCGATATCGAAACGCTCCGCGAGCGGCTGGGGATCGATCGCTGGATCGTATTCGGCGGTTCCTGGGGTTCGACCCTCGCCCTGGCCTATGCGCAAGCCCATCCGCAGCGCGCGCTCGCCTTGGTGTTGCGCGGCATCTTCCTGGGGCGGCCGCACGAAATCCGCTGGTTCAACGAACTCGACGGCTTCGCCCGCCACATTTTTCCCGAACGCTGGGCGCGCTATCTGGCGCATATTCCCGAGCAGGAACGCGGCGAAATGATCGAAGCCTATTGGCGCCGGCTCGACAGCGGCGATCCCGACGTGCGCCTGGCCGCGGCGCTGGCCTGGGGCAATTGGGAAGGCGGCAGCACCACGCTGATCCACGATCCCGACGAAGCCGGCACCCAGGAAGATCCACACGTCGCGATCAGCGTGGCGCGCGCCGAAGCCCATTATTTCCGCCACGGCGTATTCCTCGAGCCGGGACAACTGCTGCGCGACGTGGATCGCATCCGCCATCTGCCCGCGACGATCGTGCATGGCCGTTACGACATGATCTGCCCGGTCGACAACGCGTGGGAACTGGGCCAGGCCTGGCCGGAAGCGGATCTGCGCATCGTCCTGGCCGGGCATAGCGCGGCGGATCCGGCGATCGTGGATGCGCTGGTGACGGCGACGGATGCGCTGGCCGGGCGATTCACTTGAACCAAACGAAAAAAAGCGCCCGGGCCTCGGGCGCTTGGATTCGCTAGCCTCTTGGATTCGAGAATTATCGGATGGATGCACTCACTCTTCGATCGCCTCAATGCCGAGTCGTTTGAGGTTCTCGAGATTGTCGTGCATTTCCTTCAGCTGCTCGGCCGAGTGCCCCTGCCAATCCGCCACCTCGCCGACCACGCGGAACGGCTCCCGCGAACGGTACGACTTCGTGGGATTCCCCGGAAATTTCTTGTCCGTCAGGTTCGGATCGTCTTCGATGGATCCTGTCGGCTCCACGATGTAGATCCTGCCGCGCCCCTCGCCGGCGGCCAGTTCGGCACCCCAGATCGCCGCCTCCAGCGTGGCGGAAAGGTAAACGAACTTCGCTTGCCTCCTCTGCCCGTAATTGGAGACGTAACCGGCTTCGATCAGGTCGCCCGCCTTCAGGTCGGCCTTGGTGCCGTGGTAGTAGGTTTGCGCATCGGTCATCGCATCGCTCCGGTAGCCCTGCCCTTTCGGCAGGCCGGCGATGCTGCATCATGCGCCGGGCCTTGCCGCAAGCCCCCGGGCGTTATATAAATTGGTTGTGGGAGGCGCTCGGCGCCTCCTTTTTTATTTTATTGGCCGGCCCGCGGCACGGCAAAGAAGCGGCCGATCCTCAAGAACCGGCTAATCCGGCAGATTCGAACGAATCAGATCTACGGTTGCGGTCATTTGCCCGGCAGACACTTGAACCCGCTGCCTGCGCTGCGCATCTCCGCCCGGATCGTGCGACGTACCCCTTTGACGTCCGGCGCCATCGAATGTGGCGAGTTGCGGAGGGCCTATCCCCCAATCGCTGCCCTTCTGCCGGGGCACGACGTGGAAATGGAAGTGCGGCGTTTCTTGCCCGCTATAGACCCCGTTGTTTTGGAACGCAAGTATTCCGAGAGGGTCATAAGTCTTGACGAGCGCCTCTGCGACTCTCTTCGCCGAAACCAGGATGGCCTCGCATTCTTGCCGGGAAAGATCGAGCAGCGTCGCGACATGCCGGCGTGTGATGACGCAACACTGGCCGACCTCGAATTGCCAGGGATTGATCACGGTGAGCGTATGTTCGCCCTCCTCGATGATCTTCCACTTTTCTTCGCGAGCCGCCACGCAAAGGTCGCACGGATCTCTAACGGGAAGTTCGATCAATGGCCTCTCCTCGGGTCGACAAAAAAGAGTGTCCGTAGAGTTCGCTCGGGTCGGAAGCGGTCGCTGCATGCAGGACGCTTGACTCCGATGCCGGGCGTTCTCGATACGAGATCATGGGTGTAAGAGACCAAGGCCGCGCTACGTCTCCGATCGTCATCGGCTGGAATTGTCGGAAAAGAAACAGGCACTTGGATTGCTCCAAGTGCCTGCTTTAATTGGTGGGCCGTCAAGGATTCGAACCTTGGACCTATTGATTAAGAGTCAACTGCTCTACCAACTGAGCTAACGGCCCCGAACATTTATTGTAACAAATTGGGGTGGCTGAGGGGACTCGAACCCCCGACATCTGGAATCACAATCCAGTACTCTAACCAACTGAGCTACAGCCACCGTAGACCAGCCATTGTAGCGCAGGCGATAACCGAATTTTAAGCGTCCCGCTCTGATCGGGCCCCGAGCCGCCGGATTCCGGCCTCCGCGAAGCCTCGGCGCGGCCCGCCACGAGCCCTGACTACCGGCCGTTGCCGCGCCTCGGCGCTGCCCGCATAGTCTTCGGCCGCAATGCCGGACCCTGCCGATGACCGCAACCAAGCACGCACCGATCGGCGCCCTGCTGCGCGAATGGCGGGCGATGCGGCGCATGAGCCAGATGGACTTGGCGCTGGAAGCGGGCATCTCCACGCGGCACCTGAGCTATATCGAAACCGGCAAAGCCAAGGCGAGCCGCGGACTGGTCGCCGGACTCGCCGATGCCCTGGGCATGCCGCTGCGCGAACGCAACGCGCTGCTGCTGGCCGCGGGATTCGCGCCCCATTACTCCGAAACGCCGCTGGTGAAGCCCGAACTGGACCGCATGCGCGAAGCGATCGAGTTCATTCTGAAGCACCAGGAACCCTACCCCGCCTTCGTCATCAACCGGCGTTGGGAAGTGGTGCTGGCCAACGACGCGGCGGTCCGCATAAACCGCTTCCTGATGCAGGGCCGCCCGCTGCGGCATTCGAACATGCTGCACCAGGTCTTCGATCCGGAGGATTTCCGCCCCGTGATCGTGAACTGGCCGGAAGTCGCCGGCCGCTTCATCAGTCTGCTGCACGAGGAGATCGCGGCCGTGCCTTCCGATCCCGGACCTCGGCAACTGCTGAACGAAATCCTGGCCTATCCCGGCGTGCCGGAACATTGGCGCTATCGCGACCTGGAAAGCGAGGCGACGCCGATCCTCAACCTGGTTTTCCGCAGCGAACAGGGCGAAGTGCGTTTTTTCGAGACCATCACCACCTTCGCCGGCTCCAAGGACATCACCCTGGACGAATTGCGGATCGAGTGCTCTTTTCCGGTCGACGAGAGGACAGCCGAACTCTGCCGTCGCCTGCAAGCCGAAGAGGTTTGAAACCGCGCGCCGTCAAGCCCAGAGCTTGCGCGCTTCCTCGACGATGATCTCGGGATGTTCCTCGGGGAAGAACAGCCTGGCCTTCTCCACCAGGCGGACGCCGCGCGAACCGGGGAAGGTGCGATCCAGCCAATGCGCCGTTTCCACCGGGAACAGGTCGTCGTCCACGCCCCAGATCATCCGTACCGGCTTCTTGAAGGCGCGCAATTGCGGCCGCACCGACGGCAGCGGATTGGGGAACATGTCCAGGCCGTACTCCTCGACCTGCTTGCGGCGTTTTTCGGGAGCGACCAGCGGGCGGAAGTAGGTTTCGATGAGCTCGTTCGTCAGCAGGCGCTCGGGATCGTGGTAGGCGTTGCCGATCGCATCGCGCGAGCGCGCCCACGCCTTGTCCGCGAGGCTCTTGTCGAACCACAACCGGCCTTCGCCGCGGCGCGCTTTCTCCAGGAACGGCATCAGCTTCTCGGGCGGGCTGTTGGTGTCGACGTCGCCGTTGGTGAGCAGCATCGAACGGACCCGCTGCGGATGATGGGCAGCCATCAGCTGGGCGATGCCGGTGGAACTGTCGTTGGCGACGATATCGACTTCGGCGATCTTCAAATGGTCCAGCAGCGCGATCACCATCGTCGTCTGCGCTTCCGGCGAAAGATCGGCGTCCGCCGCGACATCGGTATAGCCCAGGCCCATCAGGTCGGGCGCAAGGCAGCGCCTTTCGCCGGCCAACGCAGCCATCGGCCCGCGCCACTGGTAGCCGTTCAAGGGATAGCCATGCAGGAACAGCGCGACCGGCCCGCTGCCGCGCTCCACATAGGCGATCTTGCCTTGCGTGAGATCGGCGAAGCGCCGCGCGGCGTGGAATTGCGCGGGCGTCCAAACCGCCCCGCCCGCATCGGCGGCCCAAGCCATGCGCGTCGCCAATGAAACGGCCGCCGCCGCGGGGAACAACAGGAGGAATTCGCGCCGGATCATGCGACCACCTTCGAAGTGATGTCGGCCGCGAGTTAACTATTCTTTCGAGAATCGCTTCAATGACCAAAAAGGTCATGCGGACTGGGCCACTGTCCGCGCCGTCAGCCGGCGTGCAGGATCCGGAAGCGATCGGGCTGCGCGGGATCGCGATCGACCACCTGGATCGGCGGCCAAGCCCATTGCCAAACGCCGATGCCGGGCACGCGGGAGAACCGGATCGAGCCGCGCGTGCCTTCCACTGCGAGCTGCGGCCAGGCTTCGGTAATGCGCGTTCGATCCGGGCCATGGGAACGCATCGCTTCGGCCAGAACGGCGATAGTGTCGTAGCCCTCGAAAGCGACGAACGAAGGCGCTTCGGCCAAGCGCTCGCGCAGCGCCGCCTCGACGCGCATGCCGAGCGGGCCGAGGCATTCGGGGAGATAGCGCACGAACGGGATCGCTGCGCCGTCGGCACCCAGCGCCGCCGTCCATTCGGCGAACTCCGGCTGTCCGGCCGGAGCGCCGATCAGCATGCCGGCCAGACGCGCATCGCCGCGAATTGCCTTGACGATCGGCACGGCCGGTTCCGGCACTCCGACCAGCAGCAGGAGCGCCGTTACTCGATGCGCGATGAGTTCATCGCACACGTCCGCAGGCGTGAGCGCGCTCATGTCGAGCTCGACGACGCTACCGCCGTGCGGCGCGAGATGCTCGTGCAGAATGCTCGTTCCCGAAGCCCAGTACACGCTCGGCGCAGCCGCCACGGCGATACGGCGATGGCCCGCACCGAGCAGGAAGTCGGCGTAGATCCGCCAGCCGCGCGATTGCGCCGGCGCGATGCGCGCCACCCATGCCGTCGGCTGTTCGGTGAGCGCGTCGAGCACCGCCGACGAGCAGAGGAATGGCAGGCCCAATGCGTCGGCCCGAGCGGCGGCGGCGCGCGCAACGACGCTGTGATATTCCCCGACCAACGCAGCCGCTCCCAGGCGGGCCAGTTCATCGACGGCAGCCACGGCTTTCTGCGGATCCGCCGCGGTGTCCCTGACTATCAACTCGAGCGGTTTTCCGGCGATGCCGCCTGCGTCGTTGACCTCGCGAACGGCCAATTCGATTCCGGCCAGCAAATGCCGTCCCGCTTCGACCCAACCTGGCCGAGTCAGCGGAACGAGTGCACCGATCAGGACCGGCGCTTCGCCGGTCCGTTCCGCTTCAGTTTGCATATTCAAAAGCCCGGCGTTTCCGCGGCGATTTCCATCCGGCCGACGATCAGGCAGGAACGTAGGTCAATTTGATCACGTCCTCGCCGATCCGATCATGGGCCACGAGGCGCAGCGGCGGACGGGGGCCGGCGAAATACGGCGTGCCATGACCCAGCACGACGGGATGCAGATAGATCCGGTACTCGTCGACCAAGCCCAGTTCGGTGAGGCTTCGCGCCAAGTCCGGGCCGGCGACTTCGATCTCTCCGTCGCGCTCGGCTTTCAGCTTGCGCATCGCGCCCTCGAGATCGCCTTCGATAAGCGTGGCGTTGGGGCCGACCGACTTCAACGTGCGCGAAACGACCCATTTCGGCTGCTTGCGCCACATCGCCGCGAAGGCGTGTTCGTCCGCGCCCCAATCGGGCTGATCGTCGTCCCAGTAGCGCATGATTTCGTACATCTTGCGGCCGTACACGCTGCCCGTCTGATCCCGGGCTTCCTCGATGAAATGGCGGAAGAGCGTGGGGCTGGGCGCGAACGCCATGTGGTCGACGTAGCCGTCCAGGGACTGGTTCATTCCGAATACGAGCTTGGCCATGCCGCATCCCTTTCTAGCGCGGCGCATCTGCGCGGCAGCGAACGGTGGTTGGCGCGCCCGACAGGACTCGAACCTGTAACCGCCGGCTTAGAAGGCCGGTGCTCTATCCGGTTGAGCTACGGGCGCTCGCGGCGGATTGTCGCATCGCCGGGCCGGAATGGTCGGGGTAGAGGGATTCGAACCCCCGACATCCTGCTCCCAAAGCAGGCGCGCTACCAGACTGCGCTATACCCCGCCGACCGTACCGGTGCCGCGATGCCGCGGCGCGGCTATTCTCGGAACCGCCCGCGACGCTGTCAAACCGCAGCACGCCGCCATCGTCTGCGTGTATCCTCGGGTGGACGCGGCGCGGCCGCACGAACGAACCACAGGGGTTCCCATGATCCGCAGCGGCAATCCGGCACTGAAAGAGTCCACTTTCCTCGACCTGGGCAGCGGCACCGTCGTCTCCCGCGACGGCGGCGCAATGACCCTGAACGGCACCGTGACCAAGACCGGCATCCTGGTGCTGCTGGCGGTGATCACGGCCACTTTCGCCTGGATGCAGGTGAGCAGCACGGCCGGCACCGGCAACGCGAGCGTCTACGTTTGGGGCGGCGCCATCGGCGGCCTGGTCCTGGCCCTGGTCACGGTCTTCAAGAAGCAATGGTCGCCGGTGACCGCGCCGATGTACGCGCTGGTGGAAGGCTTTTTCCTGGGCGCGATCTCGGCGCTGTTCGAAATGCGCTTCCCGGGCATCGTGTTCCAGGCCGTGCTGCTGACTTTCGGCACGCTGTTCGCGTTGCTGTTCGCCTACCGTTCCGGCCTGATCAAGGCCACCGAGAACTTCAAGCTGGGCGTGGTCGCGGCCACCGGCGGCATCGCTTTGGTGTATCTGGCCACGATCGTGTTGGGCTTCTTCGGCATCAAGATCCCGATGATCCACGACAGCGGCATCATCGGCATCGGCTTCAGCCTGTTCGTGGTGGTGATCGCGGCGCTGAACCTGGTGCTGGATTTCGACTTCATCGAAAACGGCGTCGAACAAGGCGCGCCGAAATACATGGAGTGGTACGGCGCGTTCGGGCTGATGGTCACCCTGGTGTGGCTGTACATCGAATTCCTGCGCTTGCTGTCCAAGCTGCAGTCGCGCTGAGCCGGCTTCGGTGCGGAAAAAAGGGCGCTTCGGCGCCCTTTTTTTGTCGATCTTTTTTTGTGGGAGCGGCTTCAGCCGCGAGCTTTCCACATGGCTTCGGTGCGAGCAAAAAGCTCGCGGCTGAAGCCGCTCCCACAAAAAGAAGCAAGCCGCGACTCGGTCCCGGGCATCGCTTCGCTCCACCCGGGCTACGGATTTGCGGGCGCTTGCACCGGATTCGCGCGCCGGCCCGGCCACAGCATGAACCCGACGGTGATCGCGATCAGCAACCAGCAGTAGTGCGCCTTGCCGATCAACGCGATCGGCGACAGATGCGCCAGCGACGCCGCCAGCAGGATCTGCGCGCCGTACGGCAGCAGGCTCTGCACGGCGCAGGCGAAGATGTCGAGTAGGCTGGCCGAGCGCGCCGGCGGCACGCCATGACGCTGGGCAATGTCGCGCGCCAGGCTGCCGCTGATCAGCAGAGCGACGGTGTTGTTGGCGGTGAACACGTCGGTGGCCGAAGCCAGCGCGGCGATGCTCCATTCGCCGCTGCGCCGGCCCGTGTTGCCGCGTGCCAGCCGCGAAATCTGGCGCGCGATCCATTCCAAGCCGCCACTCGCCTTGGTCAACGCGCCCAGGCCGCCGATCAGCAGCGCCAGCAGCATCACTTCGAACACGCTTTCGAAACCGTCGTAAGCCGCTTCGGCGTAAGCGGCGGTATCGAAGTCGGCGACCATGCCGTAGCCGAACGCGCCGGCCACCACCAGGCCGATGCTCAGCACCACCAGCACGTCCCAACCGATCACCGCCAACACCAGCACCAGCACGTACGGCAGCACCAGCCACGGCGAGACCTGGTCGTAGCTTTCCACCGGCGACGCTTCGCCCAGATAAGCCAGCACGCCGAGCGTCAACAGCGCCGCTGGCAGCGCGATCTTGGCGTTTTCGCGGAACTTGTCGCGCATCGAACTGCCTTGCGTGCGCGCGGCGGCGATGGCGGTGTCCGAAATCACCGACAGGTTGTCGCCGAACGTCGCGCCGCCCAGCACGGCGCCGATCACCAGCGCGCGGTCCAGGCCCGACGCTTCGGATACGCCCAGCGCGATCGGCGCGACCGCCGCGATCGTGCCCATCGAGGTGCCGATCGCCAGCGACAGGAAGCCGGCGACCAGGAACAGGCCGGGCAGGATCAGCGCCGGCGGCAGCGCGCCGATGCCCAGCGACACCACCGCATCGACCGCGCCGATCGCCTTGGTCACGTAGGCGAACGCGCCGGCCAACAGGAAGATCAGGCACATCTGGATGATGTTCGCGTCGCCGATGCCGGCGTACAGCGTGTCCATGGCCTTGATGCCGCGCCGATGCGCGATCCACAACGCCAAAGCCAGCGCCGGCAGGATCGCCACCGGCGCGCGCAGTTGGTAGAAGCCCATTTCCTGGCCCTGCGCCGTGTAGTACAGGCCGGCGCCGAAGAACAGGGCCAGGAACAGCAGCAAGGGGGTCAGCGCGGAGGCGCTGGAACGCTTTTCCATCTCTTCATGCGGATATAAGGATTCGATCGATTGTGCAGTGCAGCAAGCCGCCTGTCCAGCGACCCGGATGGAACGGCGGTGCGGGCCGGTGGAACGATGGCGCGTCGCGAGCCTCGATCCCTAGCTTCGCCGAACCCTCATCCGGCGCTTCGCGCCACCTTCTCCCGGTGGGAGAAGGGAAACAAAAAGAGCCCACGAATGACTTCGGGATCTGGCCGGTTCCTGGCCGAAGGCAGGCCAAACCGCTCGCGATTGCCACGGGCGGACCGATCGGATCGAACCCATGCTTTCCGATCCCCGCAAAACCTTCGCTCCCATGTCCCGAACGATCGCTTCGCCCTTACCCGCGCGCCGAGAAACCGCCGCCGACCTAGTCCCGCGCCTGCTGCGAGTGGCTTGGCTCGGCGTGCTGCTCGGGCTGGCTATCGAACTGCTGGTGCTGCTCGCGCTTGGTCTAGCCGGCAAATTGCCGCCGCTGCTCACCATCGCCGCCGACACCGCGCAGAAAGTGACTTGGTCGACCTTGGTTTGCGCGGCCTTGGCCGCGGCGCAGACGCTGGTCCGGGTGCAGGCCCTGGGCATGGCCGCGGCGGGCCTATTGGGCGCGCCGATCGCACTATTGCTGGCCCGCTCCGTGCACAAAGCGGTGAATGCCGCCCTCGACGCCGCGCCGGCTGCACAAGCGGCGACGCCCTGGGTCCTGGCTGGATTGAAAGGCGCGGAATACGCCTTGCTGGGCCTGTTGCTGATCCAACTGGCGAAGCGATCGCGCGGCTTGGGCGCGCACGTCGCGACCGGCGCAGGTCTGGGCACGGCCTTCTTCGGCGCGCTGAGCTGGCTGATGCCGCTGGACGGTTTCCAGCCGCAGTTGATGCGTGCGATCAACGAAATCCTGCACCCCACGGGTTGCGCCCTAGTGATTTACTTCGGGACGCAATTCGGTTCGCGGCTGGGTGCGCGCAAGGACGAAATCGCCGACGATAGTTGAACCGTCGCGGACGCATCGGAGGCGCAAGACATGGACAAACGTTACTGGCTGATTTGCGCGCTGGCGGGCAGCCTGGCCGCCTGCGCGACGACGCCGCTGCCGCCGATTCCGCAAGCCGGCACCGCCTGCAGCGAACGGCGGCTCGACAAGATGCTGTTCGGCATGAACAGCCCGGACGGGCCGGTCGACGAAACGCGGTGGCAGGCCTTCCTGGCCGATACCGTCACGCCGCGTTTCCCGGACGGATTGACGGTCTACCGCACGCAGGGCCAATGGCGCGGCGCGAGCGGCCAAGTGGAACGAGAAGATTCGCGCGCAGTCGAGATCCTGCACGGCGACGATGCGGATGGACGCAAGCGCATCGCGGAGATTTCCGCAGAATACAAGCGCCGCTTCAAACAGGAAGCGGTGCTGGTGATCAGCACCCGCGCCCAAGCCTGCCTTTGATTCGGCCGCGGCCGCCGTCGATTCGCCCGGCGGCGACACCGCCGCCTCGGCTTTTGTAGAGTCGAGCTTGCTCGACTGCTTTTCGTTCCGAGGCGAGATTCTCGCCGTGGGAGAAAGAGCAGTCGAGCAAGGCTCGACTCTACGAAAAGCGGCGAAATCCGCCGCGCGCGAGGCGGATCAGAGCCGGCCGGCGATGGCTTTGGCGAACGACATCGTATTGCCCTCGCCGCCCAGATCCGGCGTCAGCGAGTCCTTGGCTTCCAGCGTGGCCACAATGGCTGCGCGCAAACGTTCGCCCTGCTCCGGCTTGTCCAGATGATCGAGCATCTGGCCCACCGCCAGCAGCAGCGCGCAAGGATTGGCGATGCCTTTGCCGGCGATGTCCGGCGCCGAGCCGTGCACGGCTTCGAAGATCGCCGCGTCCGCGCCGATGTTCGCGCCCGGGGCCAGGCCCAGGCCGCCGACCAAGCCGGCGCACAAGTCGGAAATGATGTCGCCGAACAGGTTGGTGGTGACGATGATGTCGAACTGCTCGGGCTTCATCACCAACTGCATGCAGCAGTTGTCCACGATCATCTCGTTGCACTGGATCTCGGGATATTGCGCCGCGACTTCGCGCGCCACTTTCAGGAACAGACCCGAAGTCGATTTCAGGATGTTGGCCTTGTGCACCACCGTGACTTTCTTGCGGCCGGTAGCGCGCGCCAGATCGAAAGCGTAGCGGACGATGCGCTCGGAGCCCTTGCGGGTGACCTTCTGGGTCAGCGTGGCGATCTGGCCGTCTTCGGACGTCATCTGGCCTTCGCCGATGTAGGCGCCTTCGGTGTTCTCGCGCACCGTGATCAGGTCCACGCCCGAGGGGAAGCGCGACTTGGTGTTCGGGAACGACTTGGCCGGACGCACGTTGGCGTACAGGTCGAAACGCTTGCGCAGTTCGACGTTGATCGAACTGAAGCCCTCGCCGACCGGCGTGGTGAGCGGACTCTTCAGTGCGACGCGGTTGCGGCGGATCGAATCCATGGTCGCGGCGGGCAGCAATTCGCCGTGCTTTTCCAGCGCAGCCAGACCGGCGTCGGCTTCCTCGTACTGCAAGCCGAGCTTCATCGCATCGAGCACGTACAAGGCGGCGTCCATGATCTCCGGGCCGATGCCGTCGCCACGGATGACCGTGATGGTCTGGTTCTGAGTCATAAGGATTCCAAGCGGCAGGGCGCCGCGCATCGCGCGGAGCCGGGGAAAGTTAGCCGGAAATTATGCCGGAAAAGGCTTACATTTTCAGCTTCGGGGCTGCTACGCGGGTCCGACAACGGAGAACCTCAGCCGTTCCCCCTTTGAAAAAGGGGGACTAAGGGGGATTTGCTTTTGGCCCTGACGCCGCGACTGCGACGACACGTAAATCCCCCTCTCTCCCCCTTTTTCAAAGGGGGAGGTCCTCCAGGAGGAATCAGTCGTGATCGTGACCGAGTGGAGCTGAGGCCTCGCCCTGCTCCAGCCGATCCAGGAAATCCACCGCGCGGCGCAAATGCGGGATCACGATGCTCCCGCCCACCACCAGCCCGACCGAGAACGCCTCGAACATTTCGTCGCGGTTCACTCCGGCTTCCTTGCATTGCGCAACGTGGTAGCTGATGCAATCGTCGCAGCGCAACACCAAGGACGCGACCAGTCCCAGCAGCTCCTTGGTCTTCACGTCCAGCGCGCCGGCCTGGTAGGTCTGCGTATCCAAGGCGAAGAAACGCCGCACCACCTGGTTCGGTTCGGCCAGGATGCGTTCGTTCATGCGCTTGCGGAACGCGGTGAATTCGGCGACGCGGTCGTTTTCGCTCGAATCCGCGCTCATTCGGCGGCTCCGGCCAGCAATGGCTCGAGCTTGCCGGCACGATGCAGCGCCATCATGTCGTCGTAACCGCCGACGTGGGTCTGGCCGATGAATATCTGCGGCACGGTGGTGCGCCGGGTCAGGGTCATCATCTTTTCGCGCTGGGCCGGGTCGGTGTCGATCCGCACTTCGTTCCAGCTCAGGCCCTTGCTCTTCAGGAAATTCTTGGCGGCCACGCAATAGGCGCAGATGGCCGAGGTGTAGACGGTGATTTCGGGCTGCTGGCTCAAGGGAACTCCGCTGAAACTTATCCGGTGGGTCTGCGGTCAATATGGGTCGCGCGACCGCGGTTTTCCACCCCTGCCGCCGCCGCGCGTAGGATTAACCCCCGATTCATGCCGCCGCCGCCGGCGCCCGGCATCCTGCTGCACACTGTGTTGCGCCATCGTGGAGTTCGCTTTGCGTCGCACCCTGTCTCTCACCGCCGCTTTCACCTTCTTCCTGGCCGCCGGCCTGGCGCCTGCGCAGGAATCGCGCCTGCCGGACATCGGCTCGTCCGCGGGCGAAGTGATCAGTCCGGCGGAACAGGCCGAATACGGCGCGATGACGCTCGCCCAGCTGCGCCATTTCGACTACGTGCTGGAAGATCCGCTGATCGACGGCTGGCTGCAGTCGATGGGCAACCGTCTGGCAGCCTCCAGCGAAACGCCCAAGCAGCCGTTCACCTTCTTCATGCTGCGCGATCGGCAGATCAACGCGTTCGCCACGCTCGGCGGCTACATCGGCGTCAACGCCGGCCTGGTGCTGACCGCGCGGAGCGAGGACGAAGTCGCCGGTGTGCTTTCGCACGAGATCGCGCACGTCACCCAGGCGCACGTGCTGCGCGCGGTCGAGCGCGCGAAGAAAGACAGCATCCCGATCCTGCTGGCGATGCTGGGCGCGATCGCGGTCGCGCAGGCCAGCGGCGGCAATTCCAGCGACGATGCGACCATGGCCGCGGTGATGTCGGCGCAGGGCCTGATCGCGCAGCGCCAGATCGACTACACCCGCAGCAACGAAGCCGAAGCCGACCGCATCGGCATCCGCACGCTGTCGCGCAGCGGCTACGACCCAGAAGGCATGGCCTCGTTCTTCGAGCGCATGCAGGCCGCCAGCCGCGGCAATCAGGGCGGCGATCGCGATCGCGCTCCCGACTACCTGCTCACCCACCCGGTCACTTCGCTACGCATCACCGAAGCGCGCGACCGGGCGGCCAAGCTGCCCAAACCCGTCGTGGCCAGCGCCGACGCCGGCAGGATCAGCAACAATCCGCTCCTGCCCGGCAGCCTGCGCCTGCCGACCACGCAGGCGCGCGGCGCCACCGGACAGTTCGACTGGGCGCGCGAACGGCTGCGCGCCTTTAGCGCCAATACGCCGGCGGCGGCGATCGCCGAATACGAGCGTATCGGCCGCGGCCAGAGCAACGGCCTCAACGATGCGCAGCGCTACGGCCTGGCCGTGGCCCGGCTCGAGGCCGGCCAAGGCGCAGGCGCGGCCTCCGAGTTGGCGCCGCTGTTGGCCAAGCATCCCGGCGATCTGTGGATCACCTTGGCGCTGGCCGAAGCCGAGGCGCGGGGCGGCAACGGCGCCGCTGCGGACAAGCGTTTCGAAGCCTTGGTCGACTCCCTTCCCAGCAACCGGGCCGTGGCCCTGACTTATGCCAAGGTGCTGGGCGAGCGCAACACGCCGGCTGCGGGCAAGCGCGCGCAGGCCATTCTGCGGCCGCTGTTGGCGCGTTCGGCCGAAGATCCGCTGTTCCAGCAGACCTTCGCCCGCGCCAGCGAAATCGCCGGCGATTCCGTCCGCGCGGGCGAGGCCTATGCCGAAGCCGCCTATCTCAACGGCCGTCCGGAACAGGCCCTGATCCAGCTCAACACCCTGAAAAAGCGCGCCGACCTGGACTACTACGCCCGGGCCCGGATCGACGCCCGGATCGCCGCGATCACGCCCACCGTGCTGGAACTGCGCCGGCAGGGGGTGAAGGACGAGGTGCTCAACCGTAGGCTCGACGCCTCCGACGGCAAGCGCGACCGCACCCGCGAAGGTTTCGACGCTTCGTACCGGTAGGGTGGGCCTTGGCCCACCATTGCCTGTCGGCGCCCGCGAACAACCGTCGAAACTGGGGCCCAGACCTCGCCCATTGCCTGTCGAGGCGGCGAAATGGCGATGGTGGGCCAAGGCCCATCCTACGCCCTTGTAACATGGTCATGAGACCGTCATAAAACCGTAGTCTACTGGCGCCGCCCCCATCGCCAAGGACGCCCGCGGGCGCCCGGACCACCATGCAGAAGAAAATCCTGATCGTCGACGACGAGCCCGCCATCCGCGACATGGTCGCCTTCGCCCTGCGCAAGGGCGAGTTCGACCCCATCCACGCCGGCGACGCGCGCGAAGCGCAGTCGGCGATCGCCGATCACGTGCCCGACCTGATCCTGCTCGACTGGATGCTGCCCGGCACCAGCGGACTGGAACTCGCGCGGCGCTGGCGCAAGGATCCGCTGACTCGCGAGATCCCGATCATCATGCTGACCGCGCGCGGCGAGGAAAACGACCGCGTCGGCGGCCTGGAAGCCGGCGTCGACGATTACGTGGTGAAACCTTTTTCGGCACGCGAACTGCTGGCGCGGATCCGCGCCGTGATGCGCCGCTCGCGCGAGGACGACGAAGACGGCAGCGTCGCGATCGGCGCCCTGCGCATCGATGGCGCCGCGCATCGCGTATTCGCCGAAAACGGCGGCGGTGCGCCTTCGCCGGTGCCGATCGGGCCCACCGAATACCGGCTGCTGCATTTCTTCATGACCCATCCCGAACGCGTCTACACCCGTTCGCAGTTGCTCGACCATGTGTGGGGCGGCAGCGTGTACGTGGAGGAGCGCACCGTGGACGTGCACATCCGCCGCCTGCGCAAAACTCTGGAACCGCATCAGCTCGACGGCATGGTGCAAACCGTGCGCGGCGCCGGCTACCGATTCTCGGCGGCGCTGTGAGCGCCGGCGGGATCGGCGAAGCGGCACGCGAATAACCTTTCCCCTTTCCCTGCCACAATCCACGCATGCCGCCCCGCGCCCAAAACGCCTGGTTCCGTACTCTCGGCGCCCTGATTGCCGTCCTCGGCGCGGCGACTTTGCTGGGCCTGGCGATCGGCCACGTCTGGCCGGTGCTCACCATCGCCGCGCTGGGCATCGTCGCCTGGCATTACTGGAAACTGCGCGACGTGCTGCTGCGGCTCACCGCACGCCAGCGCCTGGCGCCGCCCAAGGGCGAAGGCATCTGGAACGAACTCGACCGCCTGCTGCATCGCGGCCAGGCCGAGATGCGCGGACGCAAGCGGCGCTTGTTGGACATGCTGCGCGCGTATCGCGCCGCGGCCGCCGCGCTGCCCGACGCGGTGGTGGTGGTCGAACGCAACAGTCAGCGCGTGCAATGGTTCAACGAAGCGGCGACGGCGCTGCTGGGCCTGCAATACCCGCACGACATCGGTTCGCCGATCGGCCAACGCCTGCACAACCTGCCGATCTCGCGCTGGCTGGCCGCCGGCCGCAACGCCGAACCGCTGATGGACGCACCCTCGCCGGTCAACGCCGAAACGAGGATCAGCCTGCGTTTGATTCCCTATTCCGAAGAGCTGTGGCTGCTGGTTGCGCGCGACGTCAGCAAGCTGATGCGGTTGGAACAGGTCCGCCGCGACTTCGTCGCAAAC
Source organism: Luteimonas sp. (assembly GCA_035250245.1). Lineage (GTDB taxonomy): Bacteria > Pseudomonadota > Gammaproteobacteria > Xanthomonadales > Xanthomonadaceae > Luteimonas_C. The sequence continues at coordinate 55,211 of DATFFH010000019.1, forward strand.
GTCTCGCATGAACTGCGCACTCCGCTGACCGTCGTCCACGGCTATCTGGAGATGCTGGACCCGTCCGAGAAACCCGAATGGGCGCCGATGCTGGCCGAAATGCAGCGCCAGTCCCAGCGCATGACCCAGTTGGTCGAGGATCTGCTGACATTGTCACGATTGGAGGCGCAGGATCGGCTTCCCGACGAGAGCGTGGCGATGGCGCCGATGATGACCACCCTCAAGCGCGAAGCCGAGGCGCTGAGCCAGCAGCGCCATCACATCGTGGTCGAGGACAACGCCCAATTGGATGTGTGGGGTTCGACCAAGGAACTGCACAGCGCGTTCTCCAACCTGGTCGCCAACGCGGTCCGCTACACCCCGGCCGGCGGCAGCATCGGCATCCGCTTCGAGCGCGACGGCGAAGGCGCCGTGCTACGGGTCAGCGATACCGGCTACGGCATCCCGGCCGCGCATTTGCCGCGCATCACCGAACGCTTCTACCGCGTCTCCACCAGCCGCACCCGCGAAAGCGGCGGCACCGGGCTGGGGCTTTCGATCGTCAAACACGTGTTGAACCTGCACCAGGCCCGGCTCGAGATCCAGAGCGAAGTCGGCCGCGGCAGCACCTTCTCCTGCCACTTCGGCGCCGAGCGCGTGCATGCGCGCGACCGCGTCTCCCAACCCATATTGGCTACCGGCAAATGAACGCACAAGTCGACCTGCAGGTCTCTTCGCCCGATCTGGAAGCCTTGCGCGATCCCGGACTCTATTTCAACCGCGAACTGTCGCAACTCGACTTCAACTTCCGGGTCCTGGCCCAGGCCCAGGACCCGCAGGTGCCGCTGCTGGAGCGGCTGCGCTACCTGTGCATTTCCTGCACGAACCTGGACGAATTCTTCGAGATCCGCGCCGCGACCGTGCGCCACGCGCAGGATTTCGGCATGGTCTCTGCCCAGGACGGGCTGTCGCCGGCGACCGTGCTCAAGCATATCCACGACCGCGCCGCGTCGCTGGTCGATGCCCAGTACCGCTGCTGGAACGAAGACCTGCGCCCGGCGCTGACCGAAACGGGCATCCGCGTGCTGGGCCGCAATTCCTGGAACGCCAAGCAATCGCGCTGGCTACGCGCCTATTTCCGCGACGAGATCATGCCGGTGCTGTCGCCGCTGGGCCTGGATCCCGCGCATCCGTTCCCCAAGATCCTCAACAAATCGCTGAACATCGTGGTGGTGCTGGAGGGCAAGGACGCGTTCGGGCGCGCCGGCCATCTGGCGATCGTGCGCGCGCCGCGTTCGCTGTCGCGGATCATCCAGCTGCCGCAGGAAGTCTCCGGCGGCGAAAACGACTTCGTGCTGTTGTCCTCGGTGCTGTCGGCCTTCGTCGAGGAACTGTTCCCCGGCATGGAGGTGAAAGGCGCCTACCAGTTCCGCGTCACCCGTAATTCGGAGTTGATCGTCGACGAAGACGAAGTCGAGAACCTGGCTTTGGCCTTGCGCGACGAACTGGTCGGCCGCGGCTATCTGCGCGCGATGCGGCTGGAGATCGCCGAGGATTGCCCGCCGCCGATCGTGCGCATGCTGCTGGAGAATTTCGACCTGCCCGAGAACGCGGTCTATCGCATCAACGGCCCGGTCAACCTGAATCGCGTGATCCAGATTTACGACCTGGTGCAACGCCCGGATTTGAAATTCGTGCCGTTCCAGCCGCGCGTGCCCTCCGGCACGGAATCGCTGTTCGAGCGCATCTCCGGCGGCGACATGATGCTGCACCATCCGTACGATTCGTTCGTGCCCGTGCTGGAATTGGTGAAGCAGGCCGCCAGCGATCCGGGCGTGCTGGCGATCAAGCAAACGCTGTACCGCACCGGCCGCGAATCGCAGATCGTCGAGCACTTGGTCCAGGCCGCGCGCAACGGCAAGGACGTGACGGTGGTGGTCGAGTTGCGCGCGCGTTTCGACGAAGAAGCCAACCTGGCCTTCGCCGATCGCTTGCAGGAAGCCGGCGTGCAGGTCGTGTACGGCGTGGTCGGCTACAAGACCCACGCCAAGATGCTGCTGATCGTGCGCCGCGAAGGCCGCAAGCTGCGCCGCTACGTGCACATGGGCACCGGCAACTACCACAGCGGCACGGCGCGCGCCTATACCGATGTCAGCCTGATCACGGCCGACCCCGAAATCGGCAGCGACGTGCACCAGATCTTCCAGCAGATCTCCGGCTTGGCGCCGGCGATCGAACTCAAGCGCCTGCTGCAATCGCCTTTCACCCTGCATGCCGGCGTGCTGGAACGGATCGAACGCGAAGCGCGGCACGCGCGCGCGGGCCGTCCGGGCCGGATCATCGCCAAGATGAACGCTCTCAACGAACCGCAGGTGGTGCGCGCCCTGTATGCCGCCTCGCAGGCAGGCGTGCAAATCGACCTGATCGTGCGCGGCGCCTGCACGCTGCGGCCGGGCGTGCCGGGCGTATCGGAGAACATCCGCGTGCGCTCGATCGTCGGCCGTTTCCTGGAGCACAGCCGCGTGTACTGGTTCGGCAACGACGGTGATCCGGACTTGTTCTGCACCAGCGCCGACTGGCTGGAGCGCAATCTGCTGCGCCGGGTCGAAACCGCGTTCCCGATTCTGGACCCAGAGCTCGCCGCGCGCGTGCGCGACGAGGCGCTGGACAATTATCTGGCCGATAACCTCAACGCTTGGGAATTGCAAGCCGACGGCGGCTACCGCAAGCTCGCGCCGCAGGATGGCGCCGCACCGCATTCCGCACAGACCGCACTGTTGGCTAAAATCTGCGGATGAGCCCAAGCCCTGCCATCGCCGCCCCGCCTCCGCTGCAGGACGGGGACATGCTGGCGGCGATCGACATGGGCTCCAACAGCTTCCATATGGTGGTCGCGCGCTACACGCTCGGCCAGCTGCGCATCGTCGACCGCCTGCGCGAGACCGTGCGCCTGGCCGAAGGCCTGGAAGGCAAAGGCGGCTTGAACGCCGAAGTGAAGCAGCGCGCGCTCGACTGTCTGGCGCGCTTCGGCCAGCGGATCCGCGACATTCCGCCGCAGCGCGTGCGCGCGGTGGCCACCAATACCGTGCGCCAGTTGGCACAGCCGCAAGCGTTCCTGGTACCCGCCGAAACCGCGCTGGGCCATGCCATCGAAGTGGTGTCCGGCCGCGAAGAAGCGCGTCTGGTCTATCTGGGCGTCGCCCATGCGCAGCCACCCAAGCCGCAGCAGTTGCGTCTGGTGATCGACATCGGCGGCGGCTCCACCGAATGCATCATCGGCAGCGGCTTCGACGCGATCGAGCGCGAAAGCTTGCAGGTGGGCTGCGTGGCCAGCACCCGCCGCTTCTTCGGCAACGGCAAGCTGTCGAAGAAACGCTGGCGCGAGGCGCTGACCGAAGTCGCGGCCGAATTCCAGCAATTCACCGTCGCCTATCGCACGCTCGGTTGGCACGAAGCTTTGGGTTCGTCGGGCACGAACAAGGCCATCGGCGACATCTGCGCGGCGATGAAGCTGACCAAGGGCGCGGTGACGGCGGAAGCCCTGCCGGTAGTGCGCGATCGGCTGTTGCAGGCCGAACGCATCCAGGACATCGACCTGCCGGGCCTATCCGACGAGCGCCGGCCGATCATCGCCGGCGGCTTGTTGATCCTGGAAGCCGCCTTCGAAGTGTTGGGCCTGCAGCGCATGGCGGTGAGCAAAGCCGCGCTGCGCGAAGGCGTGCTGTACGACATGCTCGGCCGCGGAGGCGCCGACGATCCTCGCGAAGCCTCGGTGGCGGCGCTGATGCAGCGCTACGGCATCGACCCGCAACAGGCTGCGCGAGTGAAGCAAACGGCGCTGGCCTTGTTCGAACAAGCGGCCGAAGCCTGGTCGATGGACGCAGATGACGCCTACATGCTCGGCTGGGCCGCGCGTTTGCACGAGACCGGCCTGGCGATCGCGCACAGCCAGTACCACGTGCACGGCGCCTACGTGCTGGAGAATTCGGACATCGCCGGCTTCTCGCGCCAGGAACAGCAGGTGCTGGCCTCGCTGGTTCGCACGCACCGGCGCAACGTGTCCAAGAGCGCGTTCGATGCCCTGCCCGACCGCTTGCTGCTCAGCGCCAAGCGCAAAGCGGCGCTGCTGCGCCTGGCGGTGTCGCTGCACCGCTCGCACGAAGCCGATCCGATTCCGAAGCTGGACCTGAGCGTGAACGGCGAGCGCATGGAACTGGTGCTGTCGCGCTCCTGGGTCGACGCCCGCCCATTGCTGCGCCAGGACATGCTGGGCGAAGTCGAAGGCCTGGCCGGATTGGGCATCAGCTTCAAACCCTTCCTCGCCTGACTAAGCCTGCTTGTGTAGAGCGGAGCTTGCTCCGCTGCCCTTGCTTGGCTTTGTAGAGCGAGGCTTGCTCCGCTGCTTTTGTATTTCGACCGCATTCGTCGATAAGGGGCAAGCCCCCGCTCTTACAAAGCCAAAGCAGCGGAGCAAGCTCCGCTCTACACAAGCGGGTGCGCCCTAGGGTCCGCCCCAGGATTGACGTCCGCCGCGGGACCCGGGAATTTAACCTCGGCGATGCGGACCTGGCAGGGCGCATCCCGCCGACACCCCGCGTCGAGGCGCATGCGTCCCCCAACGTATGCGCCTCTTTTATTGCCCGCTGAACGCCGCTACCGCTGTCATGCCGCGGTCACCGGCATGAAACCGCCGTTTCATCCCCCGCGCCCAGTATCCCTGGAACGTCCGGCAAGACGCCGGGGGATCGCATGCGCTACGCCATCGTCACGGAGACTTACCCGCCCGAGGTCAACGGCGTCGCCTTGACCATCGGCGGTTTGGAGAACGGATTGCGCGCGCGCGGACACGAGGTGAGCGTCGTGCGTCCGCGCCAGGCCGCCGACGCCGCGCCGAAGCCGCATGAAATGCTGGTCCGCGGTGCGCCGCTGCCGCGTTATCCCGGGCTGCGCTTCGGCTTTCCCGCCACGCGCAAACTGACCGCCGCGTGGCGCAATGCCGCACCCGATGCGATCTACATCGCCACCGAAGGTCCGCTGGGCTGGTCCGCGCTGCGCGCGGCGCGGCGCCTGGGCATACCGGCGGCGACCGGCTTCCATACGCGTTTCGACGAATACATGCGCGATTACGGCGCGAAGTTCCTGCAAGGCGTCGCGCTGAACTGGATGCGGCGCTTCCACAACCGCGCCGACGCCACCCTGGTGCCCACCCTTGAGCTGGCCGGCTTCCTGCGCGGCTCTGGCTTCGACAATGTGCATCGCCTGCCGCGTGCGGTGGACACGCGCCTGTTCGACCCGGTCCGGCGCGATCCGGAATTGCGCCGTGCCTGGGGCGTGGACGACGACGGCCTGGCGGTGATCTACGTCGGCCGCATCGCGCCCGAGAAGAATCTGGAGCTCGCGGTGCGCGGTTTCCGCGAACTGCAGAAGCGCGTGCCGCGAGCGCGCTTCGTCTGGGTCGGCGACGGCCCCTCGCGTCCGAAACTGGCGCAGGAGAATCCCGATTTCGTGTTCTGCGGCGTGCAGCGCGGGGTCGAAGTCGCCCGCCATTTCGCCAGCGGCGATCTGTTCCTGTTTCCCAGCCGCACCGAGACTTTCGGCAACGTCACCTTGGAAGCGATGGCCAGCGGCCTGCCGACCGTCGCTTTCGACTACGGCGCCGCGCGCGAATACCTGCGCGACGGCATCCATGGCGCCGCGATCCAGGACGGCGACGACGAAGGTTTCGTTTCCGCCGCCGCGCACATCGGCGCGGATCGCGAAATGCGCGCCACGATGGGCGCGGTCGCGCGTCAGGCGGTGGCCTCGCTGCGGCCCGAACAGGTCGCTTCCGATTTCGACGATTTGCTCATGCGCTTGGCCGACCTCAGGAGGGCTTATGCATCCGCTGCCTCGGCGTGAACCGTTCGCTGCGCGCGGACGGCGTTTGGAATCGCATTGGTGCCTGCGCGCCAACCACTGGGCCGACCGGCAAGGCGCGCGCGCTTATTTTGCCGCGATCAGCCGGCTGGGCGATGGCGTGTTCTGGTATGTGCTGATGGCCGCGATGGTGCTGTTCGACGGCTACGAAGGCTTGAAGGCTTCGGCCCATCTTGCGTCGACCGGTGTCGTTTCGCTCGGTCTGTACAAACTGCTCAAAGGCTGGACCAAGCGTCCCCGCCCTTGCGCTTCGGACCTGCGCATCCGTGCCTGGGTGGCGCCGCTGGACGAGTTCAGTTTCCCGTCCGGGCATACCTTGCATGCCGTCGCGTTCACGCTGGTGGCCTTGGCCCACTATCCGGTGCTGGCCTGGGTGCTGATTCCGTTCACCGCCAGCGTCGCGGTGTCGCGCATCGTGCTGGGCCTGCATTATCCGAGCGACGTGCTGGCCGCGACCGGCATCGGCACCACGTTGGCGGGCCTGTCGTTGTGGCTGGTGCCCGGCGTGTCCCTCTTCGCCTGATCCGCTCTTTTCGCCGACCTGTTTTTTTGTTTTTGTAGAGTCGAGCCTTGCTCGACTGCTTTTGTCGCAGCGGGTCGAAGAGCAGTCGAGCAGGCTCGACTCTACAAAAGCTCGACTTTTGCGGTGGCGAGGCCGGGCTTCAGCTGCCCGGGCCAATCGCGATCGTTCGCGACTTGCGCCCGCTCGCGGCTGGCCTCCAAAGCCTCGAAATCCAGATCGGCGAAAGCCCAGACCTGGTCGCCCTGCGTTTGCGCAACGATGCCGTCGGACGGGAACCCGACATCCATCGGCGCATACACCGTCGCTTCGCCGACGTTGAAATCCAGCGCCGGACTCCACGGCGCTTCGCCCGCGGTCACCGACTGCGCCACATAGCAGCGGTTTTCCAAAGCCCGCGCCAGGCAGCCGACCCGCACCCGCGTCGCACCCGCCGCGGCTTCGGTGCAGCTGGGCACGATCAGCAGCTTCGCCCCGGCTTCGCATTGCGCGCGCACCGGCAACGGGAATTCGATGTCGTAGCAGACCGCGATCGCGCCACGCACGCCGCCGATGTCGAACGCCTTCAACGCATCGCCACCGTGGATGGTGTTCGCTTTCTTTTCGAAGCCGGTCATCTGCAGCTTGTCCTGCCAGACGCGGCCGCCGTCGGGCGCGAACAGATACGAGCGGTTGCGATAACCGCCGTTGCCATCGGCCAGTAGAAAGGTGCCGGCGACGATCCGCATTCCGGTATCGCGGGCCAGGCCACTGAACAGCGCCAGCCAATCGTCGTGGTAACGCTGGATCCCAGCCAGCGAGCCCTGCAGATCGCTGCGCACCGGTTCCTCGAAGGTGGCGCCGAGCTCCAACGAGAGATATTCAGGCAGTACGGCCCATTGCGCGTCCTGCGCGGCCGCATGCTCAAGCAGGCGACGCTGTTTTTCGGCGAATTCGGCGAAGTCGCGCGGCGCTTCGACGGGATACTTGGCGACCGCGATCTTCATTCGTTCTCCTGCGTCAGCGGACGTAGCCAGAAAGTCAGTTCATGTTCGCAATCGCCGCGGCCGATTTCGTTCCAATGAAGATGCATGGCCATACCCGGTTGCCTGCGATAGCCCCGCTTAACCCAGAACGCCTCGTTGCCGCGGTGATCGCGTGGCCGGCGCGGATCGTCCGCATCGCGGTCGACCGCGCAGAAAGCGGTCCAACGAAAGCGGCCGAGCGCTCGCGCATGCGCTTCGCGATGGTCGAAAAAGGCGTGGCCGACGCCCTGCCCGCGATAAGCCGGCAACAGCACCGATTCGCCGCAGTAAAAAACTTCTTCGACCGGCATACCGCGATCCAAGAATGGCGCCTGGAATTCGGCGGCATCGTCCGCCAAAGGCAAACCGGTCGATGCGCCGATCACCTTGTCGCCGTCGAAGGCCAGGACGAATACGCTGTTCGGCGATGCGGCGTAAGCGGCCAGGTATTCACGTTCGTAGGCCCGACTGCCTTCGTACAGATAGGGCCAGTCGCGGAATACTGTCATGCGCAACTCGGCGACGGCGTCCAGATAAGGCGCGACTTCGGCTCCGCGAAAACGAGCGATGGCGAGGGTTGAGGACATCCTGCCCACTTTACCCTACGCCATCCATCAAACCGTTCGCGATCCGTAGGCTGGGTTGAAAACCCAGCATCGCCATGGTCCGTCAACGAGTAAGTCGCATCGAAATCAGCGCAACGACGACCCCAGCTCGTACCAATCCACCTTGCGCGTCGCCCACATGATTCCGGCCAAGATCGCGAACAGCAGCACCGAACCCATCAACAGCGCGTTGTCCTCGGAGATCAGCAGCCCGTACAACACGCCGTACAGCAGGGTCAGCATCGCCGCGAACCCGAGCCCGCGCAGCCGGCTGCGCAGCACATGGCTCAGGTAGAAACCTTGCAGGCCGATGCAGGCCGCAGCCGAGGCCAGATACGCCTGCCAGAACGGGATGTGTTCGGATAGGCCGAGCAGCAGCAGGAAGAAAATCGCCAGAGCCAAGCCGACTAGCAGATATTGCAGCGGATGGATCGGCAGCCTCTTGATCAATTCGAACATCGCGAAACCGACGAAAGTCAGCACGATGAAGAGAATGCCGTATTTGCTGGCGCGGTCGGCTTGGGAATAGATGTTGACCGGGTCGACCAGACTTACCTGCAGGCTATCCAGCGGCTTGTCGCCGGCGATGCCGTAACCGGTGGCCAGCTGTCCTTGCGCATCGCTCGCCAGAGAAGAAATATCCCAGCCCGCATCGAAGCCGTTGGCCGCGATCTTGCGCGTTTGCGGCAGGAAACGCCCGCCGAACTGCGGGTGCGGCCATGCCGAACGCAGCTGGATGCTATTGCTGTCGGCAACCGGCACGACGGAGAGCGACTCGGTCCCGGCGATCGCGAACTCGATGCGCACGTCGCGTCCGGGCACCAACCCCGGCGCCGCGGGCGGCAATTCGGCATGCACTCCACCGATCTGGCGCATTGCATCGCGCGTGCCGGGCGCGAAACGACCCGCCTGGCCGTCGATGGTGAGCTTGGGCGTGCCAACGAAGCCGCGCACATCCTGCACGCCCAGGATCAGGTAAGGCTTACCGTAGCTGCGCACGCCTTCGTCCGCAGGCAAGGGCTTGTCGAACGTCGCATTCAACGTGCCGCGCCAGGTGTAGATCCGCACCTCATGCAAACCCAGCTTGCGCGTTTCCGGCAGCAACTGGCCTTGCATGCGCACCGAACGCGGCGTCTGCAGCACGTAGCCTGTCACCGTCTCGGTTTTCTTCTGCGGAAAATTCCGCGCATCGACCGTGTCGACTTCGCGCGTCTCCGACCACGGGACCACGCGCAAGGGTCCGGCGATGGTCTGCGAGCCGGCGACGCTCTGCATGATCTGCTCCACCGCCTGATTGCGATACATCTGCCGTTCCTGGATAGAACCGCGGATCATCGTCAACGGCACCAACAGCAACAGCACCAGACCGCCTACGGTCAGGAAACGCAGCAATAGACGCATGTTTTTCATGGAAGCGGCTCGAGATTGGACGCCGATAGCCTGTCCGCCGCCAATGAGGCCCCGAAGCGCCGGATTTGAAGCGAATGTGAAGTCTCGATCCCGAGCCTGGAGCAGCTCTTGTAGGTGCGAATTCATTCGCACGCTGTTCGCTACGGGACGGTAAAGCGCGCGAATGAATTCGCACCTACGAGAGCTTTCGGCGAACGGCGCTACGAAACTGCGGCAGGGATGCGCAATTCGGCCCACGTGCCGCCGCCCGTACGCGGCTCCAGTCGCACGCTGCCGCCATGCAACGACGTCACTTCGCGGACGAAGGTCAGCCCCAAACCAGTGCTGCGCGCACCCTGCGGGCGCGGCAATGAATAGAAGCGCTCGAACACACGTTCGGCAGCGAAATCCGGCACGCCGGGACCGCGGTCGCCGATGCGCAGCACGGCGTCGCGCCCGTCCGCGCCGCATTCGATGTCGATGCTGCCTTCGCGCGGCGAGAAGTCGATGGCGTTGTCGAGCAGGTTGCGCAGGGCTTGCCGCAATAGGAAGCGATCCCCCTCCACCGCGACCGGCCGCTCCGGATCGGCGAAATCCAAGGTCAAGCCGGCCTGCGCCAGCCGCGGCCCCAATTCTCCTGCCACCTCGGCGACCAGCGCCGCGGCATCGATCCGCTCGCGCTGGCCGAGTTCGCGGCGATGCTCCACCGCAGCCAGCGCCAGCAGCTTCTCGATCATTTCCGTCAAGCGTTCGCTTTGCCCCTGCACATTGGCCGCGAAGCGCGCGCGGTCGGTTTCCGATAGCGGTTCCTGCAGGATCTCCGCCGCGCCGCGGATCGCCGCCAGCGGGCTCTTCATCTCGTGGGTCAGCGTCTGCACGTACTGCTCGACGTATTGCTTGCCTTCCAATTCCCGGCGCATCGTTTCCAGCGCGCGACCCAGATCGCCGATCTCGTCGCGCCGGCGCGGCGGCGGCGGCGCGCGTTCACCGCGACTGACCGCCTGCGCGTAACGGTTGAGGCGGCCGATGCCGCGCGACAGCCACCAGGCCATCGCCAATCCGATCAGCGCCGACAGGCCCAGCAACCATCCGCCTTTGCGCAGGATGTTGCGCTGGCTGCGCTCGATCACCGGCTCCATGGTCCGGTTGGCCTTGGCCACGGTCAGCACACCGATGATTTTTTCGCCATCCAGGATCGGCGCAGCCACATGCATCACCGTGTTCTGCCGATCGCCCGGCGTTTCGCCGCTGGAACGCGCACCGTATTCGCCGCGCAAAGTGCGATAGACATCATTCCAGCGCGAATAGTCTTTGCCGACCGCTTCGTTGCGCGAATCGTAGACCACGATGCCGCGCGCATCGGAAACCAGGATGCGGCCTTCCAGCCGTTCCTTGCGCGTGCCCCAGATGTCCGCGCCCAAGCGTCGATTGCCGGCGGCTGCGATGTTGCGGGCGAAAGCGCCGTCGGCGATGCGGCCTGCCTTCATGTCGTCGGCCGCAAGCGCGGCCAGCACGTTGGCTGTGTCCGCCAGGTTGGCTTCCATCGCCTGGCGCACGCCCGGCTTCACTTCGTCGACGAATACCCGCATCACGAAGAACGCGGCCACGCCGACGATCAGGAAGAAGCCGAGGAACAGCCGCAGCCCGAGCTTCACTCAGACCTCGATGGAATAGCCGATGCCGCGATGGGTGCGGATCGGATCCGGATCCGCGCCGGCTTCGCGCAGCTTGGCGCGCAGCGTCTTGACGTGGGTGTCGACGGTGCGGTCGGCGCTGTCGCTGTCGCCGTCCCAAGCGCGGTCCAGCAATTGCGCGCGGCTCAGGATCGCGCCCGGCCGGCGCAGCAGTTCGGCCAACAGACCGTATTCGTAGCGGGTCAATTCCAGCGCGTGGCCGGCGTAACGGATGCGGCGGCCTTCGCTGTCCACCTCGAAACGGCCGTAGCTGCGCGTGCCCGTCGCCGGTGCGTGCCGGCGCAGGCGCGCACGCACGCGCGCGGCGAGTTCGCGCGGCGAGAAGGGTTTGGCCATGTAGTCGTCGGCCCCTAGTTCCAGGCCCAGGACGCGGTCGATCTCGTCGTTGCGGGCGGTGAGGAAGATCACCGGCAGGTCGCTGAAGGCGCGCAGGTTCTTGCAGACCTCGAAGCCGCTCACATCCGGCAGGCCCACGTCCAGCAGCAACAGATCGACGCCACCCGCGCGCACCCGCGGCAGCACCTGGCCGCCCAGCAGGCAATGCTCCACCGCGAAGCCTTCGCTGCGCAGCGCATAGACCACCGCGTCGGCGATGGCGGTTTCGTCTTCGGCCAGCAGGATCGTCGGGTTCGTGGGCATGGCGTCAGCATAGCGGCTGTATGCTGCCGGCATGAACTACCGCCACGCCTTTCATGCCGGCAACCATGCCGACGTGCTCAAGCACGTCGTCCTGCTCGCGGTCTGCGACGCCCTGACCGCCAAGCCGACGCCGGCCTTCGCCCTGGATACCCATGCCGGACGCGGCCTGTACCGGCTCAAATCGGGATCCGCGCAAAGGACCGGGGAAGCCGAACAAGGCATCGGTCGCCTGCTCGCCGCGCAACCGCGCGATCCGGCCATCGGCCGCTATCTGAAGGCCGTGGCCGCCTGCCGCGCTGCGCACGGGCACGATGCCTACCCCGGATCGCCTTGGCTGCTGGCCCACGCGTTGCGCGAACAGGACCGGATCGCCTGCTGCGAAATGCAGCCGATCGAAGCTGACGCGCTGAAGGCGAATTTCGCCGGCGACGCGCGCGTGACCGTGCGCGCGAGCGACGGCTACGCGGCGATCAAAGCCCTGCTGCCGCCGAAAGCCGGTATAGCGAAGCTCGGACGCGGCCTGGTGCTGATCGACCCGCCGTACGAAGCGCAGCTGGAAGAATTCGACGCCGCCCTGGCCGCCTTGCGCGAAGGCCTGCAGCGCTGGCCGCAAGGCACGTTCGCCTTGTGGTATCCGATCAAGCTGCGTCGGCACTTGCAGCCTTTCTATCGCAAGGCCGCGAACCTGCAAGCCAAGTCCGCGCTGGTCTCCGAACTGCTGGTGCGCGCCGACGATTCGCCGCTGCGCATGAACGGCAGCGGCATACTGCTGCTCAATGCGCCATGGAAACTGGACGAGGCGCTGAAGACCGTCTTGCCGACGCTGCGCAAAATCCTGGACGACGGCGGCGGAGCATCGGATCTGCGCTGGCTGCGCACGCCGGCTTAGCTTTTTGTAGAGTCGAGCCTTGCTCGACTGCTTTTGCCTTGCGTGATCGAAAAGCAGTCGAGCAAGGCTCGACTCTACAAAAGCGATGTCACGCTCCGGCTTTGACGTCCGGTTCGAAGAAGCTCCACCGCACTTCCGGGAACTCGGCCTTGAACGCGCGTTCCACCGCGTTGATCTGCTCGGCCAAGGCGCGCGCGCTCTGCTGTTCGCTCATCTCGGCCTGCACCGACACCAGCGCTTCGTTGCCCAGCTGCAGCGTGATCAGGCTGATCACCCGGCCGATCTCGGCCCGGCCCTCGAGGAAGGCGCGCATCTGCACCTGCCGCTCAGGATCCACGCTCTGCCCGATCAGCATCGCCTTGACCTCGATCGCCACGAACACCGCGACCACGATCAGCAATACGCCGATGGCGACGGTGCCGATCGCATCCCAGGTCGGGTTGCCGGTGATCACGGCCAACATCACCGCGGCCAGCGCGAACACCAGGCCGAGCAGCGCCGCCAAATCTTCGCCGAAGATCACCACCAATTCGGCCTGGCGGCTTTGCCGGAACCATTGCCACAACGAGCGTCCGCCGCGGGCCTTGTTCACCTCGTGCAGGCAGGCCCGCATCGAAACCGCTTCGGCCGCGATGCCGAACACCAGCACGCCGGCCGCCCACCACCACTGCTTCAGCGGCTCAGGATGCTGCAGTTTGTGGATGCCTTCGTACAGCGAGAACATGCCGCCGACGGTGAACAGCATCACCGCCACCAGGAACGACCAGAAATAGATGGCCTTGCCGTAGCCCAGCGGGTAGTCCGGCGACGGTGGCCGCTTGGCCTGGCGCATGCCCAGCAACAGCAGCAATTGGTTGCCGCAGTCGGCCAGCGAGTGCACCGTCTCGGCCAGCATCGCGCTGGATCCGGTGAAAAACGCGGCCACGCCCTTGGCGCAGGCGATGGCGAAATTGGCGCCTAGGGCGAACAAGATCGCACGGGTGGAATCGCCGCTACCGGCCATGGACGGACCTACGTCTTCGGTGGGCCCGGAAGTCTAGCAAAGCGCTGCCCGCGGCCGCCGCCTTCAGTCGGCCAGCTCTCGCTGCAGCTTGCGGCTGAGCTTGGCGCGCACCAATTCGTAGCTGCGGCGGATCAGCGCCTTGATTTCGTCTTCGGACAGCGCCCCGGCCTCGTCCAGGCTGATCCAGTGCGCTCGCGCCAGATACGGCGCGGGAATGATGCCGGGACGGTCGGTCAGTTCCAGGAATCGCGATTCTTCGACCTTGAAGGCCAGTCCGCGGCCGCTACGGGCCTCCATCGCGCAAAACATCTTGCCCGCGACCGAAAACACGAGGTCATTGTCCCATTTCCGTCCTCGCCGACGCCCGGCCAGGCGGCAACGAAGCGGCGAATCGCAGCAGGTTTCATGCCGTAGAGGATAGCTTCACTTTCGGCATGCCAGCATTAGCGAGATGAGCCCCCGCAATCGCCTGCCGCCGTGGCACGAGCAAATGCGTCTGCCCAACGGCCGCGAAGTATTGATCCGGCCGATCAGGCCAGACGATGCCTATCCGCTTAAGGCCGCCTTCCCGCTGCTCGAGCCCGACGAGATCCGTCAGCGGTTCCTGTTCGCAATGAAAGAACTCGGCGACGAACAGGCCGAACGCCTGACCCATCCCGATCCGCGCACCGAATTCGCCCTGGTCGCGGCCGAGCCGCTGCCTCCGGGCGAAGCTCTGGTCGGCGCGGTCGCCCGCGTATCGATCGTGCCGGGCAGCCGCGAGGCCGAATTCGCCATCCTGGTCAGCCATTACATCGCCGGCATGGGTCTGGGCCGGCAATTGATGCGCCGCCTGGTGCGCTGGGCCAAGGGCAAGAAGCTGGAACGCCTGTACGGCGACGTGCTCGAACACAACCAGCCGATGCTGCAGCTGGCGCAATCGCTGGGCTTCCGCCGCGAGTCGGCCAATACGCCCGGCCTGGTGCGGGTCGCGCTCGATCTGCGCTGAACGGGCTACACCGACTTTAGTCGGTGTCCGGCCGCCACTTCTGTGATTTGAGAGTGCTGTCCGTCGACAGCGCCCGTCCATTTTCTGTCCGCAGGCCAGCGCCGCCCCCGTTGCATGGATCGAAGGCAACGGCATTCCGCCGCAGGGGCGAGGGGTCAACGGAGCATGAAATGGCAAACGCGATCGATGAAAACCGTCTCAACGAATTCCTGGGCAAGGCCGTCGGCGATCTGGGCGCGGCGATCAGCGCCAGCCTGATGCTGGTCGGCGACCGGCTGGGCTTGTACAAGTCGTTGGCCGCGCAGTCCGCGACACCCGCCGAGTTGGCCGAACGCACCGGCACCAGCGAACGCTATGTCCGCGAATGGTTGGGCAACCAGGCGGCCGGCGGATACGTTCAGTACGACTCGGCCAGCGGCCACTACTCGCTCAGCCCGGAGCAGGCGCTGTGCCTGGCCGATCCGTCCGGCCCGGTGGATTTGCCGGGCGCCTACAACTTCGTGGAAGCCGCCTTCCACGCGCTTGACCGCACCACGGAGAATTTCCGCAGCGGCCGCGGCATGGAATGGGGCGAACATCATCCCTGCCTCTTCCAGGGAACCGAACGCTTTTTCCGCGCCGGCTACAACGCGCATCTGGTGACCGAATGGCTGCCGGCGCTGGACGGCGCCTTCGCCAAGCTCGAACGCGGTGCCAAGGTCGCCGACGTGGGCTGCGGCCACGGCGCCAGTACCGTGCTGATGGCGCGTACGTTCCCCAATTCGGAATTCGTGGGCTACGACTACCACCCCGATTCGATCCGCGTCGCCGCCGAGCGCGCCGCCGCCGCGGGCATCGGCAACGCGCGGTTCGAGGTTGCGGACGCGACCGGCTACGCGGAAGGCGATTTCGACCTCATCGCTTTCTTCGACTGCCTGCACGACATGGCCGATCCGGCCGGCGCCGCGAAACACGCCCGGAATGCGCTCAAGCCGGATGGTCACTGCCTGCTGGTCGAACCCTTCGCCGGCGACAAGGTCGAGGACAACCTCAACCCGGTAGGCCGGGTCTATTACGGCGCTTCTTCGCAGATCTGCGTGCCCGTGTCGCTGGCGCGCAAAGGACCCGCGCTCGGCGCGCAAGCCGGCGAGGCGCGCTTGCGCGGCGTGATGGAACAAGCTGGCTACGCCCGCTTCCGCCGCGCGGCGCAGACGCCCTTCAACCTCGTGCTCGAAGCGCGCCCGCAGTAAAGGAGGCCTCTATGCCCAGATATGTCATCGAACGCGATATCCCCGGAGCCGGTGCGCTGTCCGCGCAGGAGCTGCAGGCGATCTCCCAGAAATCCTGCGCCGTGCTCGGCCGGCTAGGCACGCAGATCCAATGGGTGCATAGCTACGTCACCGCCGACAAGGTGTATTGCGTCTATATCGCAGAGAACGAGGACATGGTCCGCGAACACGCGCGGCAAGGCGGATTTCCCGCGGATCGGGTATCCGAAGTGAAGGCGATCATCGATCCGGTGACTTCCGAGGGATAAGCATCATCCTGCCGAACGACGTGCGGGAAGAGGGGCCCTCTTCCCGCATATACGCCGTCAGCCGATGATCACGCAGCTACCGACCACTTCCGGCCCGCCCGGATAGCCGCCCACTTCATCGTAATAACCATTGCCTCTGCATAGGGCTGCCAGCTTGTCGCAGTCCTCCCGGGTGAAGCACATCAGCTTCGTAGTGGTGAGAGCATTGGCTTGGGGTGAAAACACCGCCGAAGAAGAGACTGCGGCGAGCGCGGCGGCAAGCACGAGGAATCTGCGCATACTCGGATCCTGATGATTCGCTCCACATGGAGCCGTCAGACAGACGGAATCCGAACTTCGGCACGGCCATCATCATTTTCGGCACCGCACACTCACTACCGTATTTCGGCGATCAGACCACGGTCAGTACCACATCGATATTCCCGCGGGTCGCGTTCGAATACGGGCAAACCTGATGCGTTTTATGCACCAGTGCTTCGACCTGCTGACGGTCGATGCCCGGCACGGATATCTTCAACTCGGCCTGCAGACCGAAACCGACCGCGATGGGGCCGATGCCGACGCTGGCGTCGATGCGCGTGTCCGCCGGCAAGGCGATCTTTTCCTGGCCGGCGACCAATTTCAGCGCGCTGAGGAAGCAGGCCGAGTAACCGGCCGCGAACAGCTGTTCCGGATTGGTGCCGTCGCCGCCGGCGCCGCCGAGTTCGCGCGGCATGCTGAGCTTGACGTCGAGCGCGTTGTCGGAAGAGACGGCGTGGCCGCCATCGCGGCCGCCGGTGACCGAAGCGTGGGCGGTATAGAGGACTTTATCCAGGGACATGGCGATTTCCTGTAGTGGGCGGAGGGAGCGGCATCGGCCGGCGGTATAACGAAATTAAGCACTAAGTTTCGAAACATTGGACGGCGCGTGCGCCGCTTCAAGCGTTCTTCATCAGATTGCCGCGCAGCGATTCCAATTGCCGCTTCATCGCGGCCAGATCGTCCGGCGCGCATTCCGCGGCGCAGAACACATCGGTGGGCACAGAGCGCGCGGTCGTTTTCAAGGCCCTGCCCTGCGCGCTCAATTCGACGACGACCTGGCGCTCGTCGCGCTTGGCGCGGGTGCGGGTGATCAGGTCCGCGGCCTCGAGCCGTTTCAGCAGCGGCGTGAGCGTGGCCGAATCCAAGAACAGGCGCTCGCCGATCTCGGACACGGTGAGTGCGTCGCGTTCCCACAACACCAGCATCACCAGATACTGCGGATAGGTCAGGCCCAACGGCGCCAACAATTTGCGGTAGACCTTGTTCAAGGCCAATCCGGTCGAATACAAGGCGAAGCAGAGCTGTTCGTCGAGCTTCTGCGGGGCCTTAGCACGTAGGGTCTTGGTCGGGGCGGTCTTCATGCCCGCCAATTTATATAGCGCGCTATTTATTTGCAAGCGATATTTATAGGCGGCCATGGAACGCTGCGGTTCGAGATCGCGGCGCGGCGACGGCCGAGCCCACCGCGGCCGCTCGCGTAAAATGGCCGCACTTTGCGCTGGGCCGATGGCTTCCGGCGCTGTTTTCGTTTTCTCTGCGAGCACCCTGATCGATGCCGAACCCCGTTTTCAACGCCCCGCTCCTACCCAAAGCCGGCCAACAACGCGCCTGGTGGCGCGCACCGGCGTCCGCGTCCGCCTTGGCCTGGACGATCGCGCGCGCGGCGGAAACCCACGCCGGCCCCGTGCTGCTGGTGGCGCGCGACAACCAGAATGCGCATCAACTCGAGTCCGATCTGCGCACCCTGCTCGGCGATGCCGATTTGCCGGTGATGCCGTTCCCCGACTGGGAAACCCTGCCCTACGACCAGTTCGGCCCGCACCCGGACATCGTTTCGCAACGCCTGGCCGCCTTGCACCGCTTGCCGTCGTTGAAGCGCGGCATCGTCGTGGTGCCGGTGCAAACGCTGATGCAGCGCCTGCCGCCGCTGCGTTACGTGGTCGGCAACACTTTCGACGTGCGGGTCGGCCAGAAGCTCGACCTGGACGCCGAGAAGCGGAGATTGGAAGCGGCCGGCTACCGGCACGTGCCGCAAGTGCTGGATCCGGGCGATTTCGCCGTGCGCGGCGGCCTGCTCGACGTGTATCCGATGGGTGCCGACGAACCCTACCGCGTGGAGTTGTTCGACGATGTCATCGACTCCATCCGCGCCTTCGACCCTGAAACGCAGCGCTCGCTGGACAAGACCGAAGCCGTGCGATTGCTGCCCGGCCG
This sequence comes from Luteimonas sp., assembly GCA_035250245.1. Classification (GTDB taxonomy): domain Bacteria; phylum Pseudomonadota; class Gammaproteobacteria; order Xanthomonadales; family Xanthomonadaceae; genus Luteimonas_C. The sequence continues at coordinate 73,588 of DATFFH010000019.1, forward strand.
CGAGATTCCGTTGGACGAGGACGCCGCGCAGCGTGCGATGCAGGCGTTGCGCGACCGCTTCGACATCGACACCCGGCGCAGCGCGCTGTACCAGGATCTCAAGGCAGGCTTGGCGCCTGCGGGCATCGAGTATTACCTGCCGCTGTTCTTCGACGGCACGGCCACGTTGTTCGACTACCTGGGCGACGACGCACTGCCGGTGCTCGTCGATGGCGCCAACGAAGCGGCGGAGCATTTCTGGCGCCAGACCGGCGAGCGTTACGAGCAGCGCCGCCACGACATCGAGCGCCCGCTGCTCGCGCCGACCGAGCTGTATCTGGCGCCGGATGCGTTGCGCGAACGGCTGAACCGCATGGATCTGGTCGAAGTCTGCAGTGCGGAGCATCCGCGTCGCGGCCAGGCCGCCTCCTTGGGCGATCAGCCCGCGCCGGATTTGCCGATCGCCGCCAAGGATGTCGAGCCTGCGGGCGCACTGAAGACTTTTCTCGCCACGTATCCGGGGCGTGTGCTGATCGCCGCCGATACGGCCGGACGGCGCGAGGCTTTGCTGGAGGTACTCAACGCCGCCGGTCTGACACCCGACGTCCTGCCGGATTTCCAGGCTTTTGTTCTTAGCCGTCATTCCCGCGAAAGCGGGAATCCAGCGACTTCCGCTCTTGAAACCCCGAGAGATAGAAAAGCCAAGTCACTGGATCCCCGCCTTCGCGGGGATGACGGCTTAAGGGCACCGAGCCGCTTCGCCATCGCCGCCGCACCGCTCGACAACGGCTTCGCCCTGGACGATCCGCAGATCGCGATCCTCACCGAGCGCCAGCTGTTCCCCGAACGCGCCGCGCAGCCGCGCCGGCGCAAGCGCGCCGGCCGCGAACCCGAAGCGATCATCCGCGACCTGGGCGAGCTGAGCGAAGGCGCGCCGATCGTGCACGAGGATCACGGCGTGGGCCGTTACCGCGGTCTGGTCACGCTCGATGCCGGCGGCCAGCCCGGCGAATACCTGGACATCGAATACGCCAAGGGCGACCGCCTGTACGTGCCGGTCGCGCAACTGCATCTGGTCAGCCGCTATTCCGGCGCTTCGGCCGAAACCGCGCCTTTGCACTCGCTCGGCGGCGAGGCCTGGACCAAGGCCAAGAAGAGGGCCGCGGAGAAGGTGCGCGACGTGGCCGCGGAACTGCTGGAAATCCAGGCCAAACGCCAGGCGCGCGCGGGACTGGCGCTGGAACTGGACCGTGCCATGTACGAACCGTTCGCGGCGACCTTCCCGTTCGAAGAAACGCCGGACCAGCATGCGGCGATCGAAGCCGTCATCCGCGACTTGTCCTCCTCGCAACCGATGGACCGCGTGGTTTGCGGCGACGTCGGCTTCGGCAAGACCGAAGTCGCCGTGCGCGCCGCCTTCGTCGCGGCCAGCGCGGGCAAGCAGGTGGCGGTGCTCGTGCCGACCACATTGTTGGCCGAACAGCACTACCGCAACTTCGCCGACCGTTTCGCCGATTGGCCGATCCGGGTCGAGGTGCTGTCGCGTTTCAAATCCGCCAAGGAAATCAAGGCCGAACTGGAGAAGCTGGCCGAGGGCAAGATCGACGTGATCGTCGGCACGCATCGTCTGCTGCAACCGGACGTGAAATTCCACGACCTGGGCCTGGTGATCGTCGACGAGGAGCAGCGCTTCGGTGTGCGCCAGAAGGAAGCGCTGAAGGCCTTGCGTGCGAACGTGCATCTGCTGACCCTGACCGCGACGCCGATCCCGCGCACGCTGAACATGGCCATGGCCGGACTGCGCGATCTGGCAATCATCGCCACGCCGCCGGCACACCGGCTGGCCGTGCAGACCTTCGTCGTACCCTGGGACGATGCCCAACTGCGGGAAGCCTTCCAGCGCGAACTGGCGCGCGGCGGCCAGGTGTATTTCCTGCACAACGATGTGGAAAGCATCGGCCGGATGCAGCGCGAACTGCAGGAGCTGGTGCCCGAAGCGCGGATCGGCATCGCTCACGGCCAGATGCCCGAGCGCGAACTGGAAAAGGTGATGCTGGATTTCCACAAGCAGCGATTCAATGTGCTGCTATGTTCGACCATCATCGAATCGGGCATCGACATCCCGAACGCCAACACCATCATCATCAACCGCGCCGACAAATTCGGCCTGGCCCAGTTGCATCAGCTGCGCGGCCGGGTCGGCCGTTCGCATCATCGCGCCTACGCCTATCTGGTAATTCCGGATCAGCGTTCGATCACGTCGGATGCGCGCAAGCGGCTGGACGCGATCTCGGCGATGGACGAACTCGGTGCCGGCTTCACCCTGGCCACCCACGACCTGGAAATCCGCGGCGCCGGCGAATTGCTAGGCGAGGACCAGAGCGGGCAGATGGCCGAAGTCGGCTTCAGCCTGTACACCGAGCTGCTGGAACGCGCGGTGCGTTCGATCAAGCGCGGCGAACTGCCCGATGCGGACGCGCCGCCCAGCCGTGGCGCGGAAGTCGAATTGCACGTGCCCGCGCTGATCCCGGAAGACTACCTGCCCGATGTGCACGCGCGGCTGACGTTGTACAAGCGGATCAGCTCCGCGCGCGACGCCGAGGAATTGCGCGAACTGCAGGTCGAGATGATCGACCGCTTCGGCCTGCTGCCCGATGCCGCCAAGCACCTGTTCGCCGTCGCCGAACTGAAGCTGCAGGCGACCCAGCTGGGCTTGCGCAAGATCGACCTGGGCGAAAAAGGCGGCCGCGTGCATTTCGAATCCAAGCCGAACATCGATCCGATGGCGGTGATCCGGCTGATCCAGGGCCAACCCAAGCTTTATCAAATGGACGGCCCCGACAAATTGCGGGTGAAACTGGATCTGCCCGACGCACCGACGCGCTTCAACGCCGCGCGCGGCTTGCTCACGACATTGCGGGCCGCCTGATGTCCTCACCGAAGCTCCCGGCGCACCCCGCATTCGCCGAATGGGACGGCAGCGTCGTCCATGCGCGCGCGATGCAGGCCGAATTGGCCAAGCGCGTGGTGCTGCGCGACGGTTTCGCCAAACCGGCGCGCACGATCGCCGGTTTCGACGTAGGTTTCGAGGAAGGCGGCGAAGTCACCCGTGCGGCGGCGGTGCTACTGGATGCGCGGACGCTACAGCCGATGGAATCGCATGTGGCGCGGATACCGACGGTAATGCCGTACGTACCCGGGCTGTTGTCTTTCCGCGAACTGCCGGCGCTGCTGGATGCGCTGGCGATGCTTGCGAACAAGCCCGACCTGGTGTTCGTCGACGGCCACGGCATCGCCCATCCGCGCCGGCTCGGCATCGCCGCGCATTTCGGCGTGGTCACGGATTTGCCCTGCGTTGGCGTAGCCAAGAAGATCCTGGTGGGCACCTCCGCCGAACTGCACCAGATGCGCGGCGCCTACGTCACGCTGCGCCATCGCGGCGAGCAGATCGGCTGGCTGCTGCGCAGCAAGATCAACTGCAATCCGCTGGTGGTGTCGCCCGGCCATCGCGTGGCGATGGCCTCGGTGGGCGATCTGGTGATGCGGTACGTGACGACCTACCGCCTGCCGGAACCCACGCGTCTGGCCGATCGTCTGGCATCGCGCAGGGACGCCGAACGGGGTTAAGCGCCGGCGCCGTCGGTTCACGGCGCGCTCGGCCCAGGCCGGTTAGGCTTGCCGCGGACCCTTCGCAGGAGCGCCCGATGTCCCTTCCGATCCTCGCCAGACCCGCCATGATCGCGATCGCCGCCTTCGCCATCGGCTGCAGTTCGACCAGCACGGCCGGCGATTCGGCTGCGCCCACGGCTTCGTCCGAACCGGCGACCGCATCGGTCGCGGTCGGACAAACCTTCGCCATGTCGCCGGGCCAGAGCGTCGCCCTGCCGGATCGCGGCACGCTGCGCTACGTCGGCGTGAAATCGGATTCGCGCTGCCCGCCCGACCGGCGCTGCGTGTGGGCGGGCGACGCGGAAGTCTCGTTCGAATGGAGCGCGGGCGGCGCGGCGGCGGAATCCTTCGTCCTGCATACCGGCTTCAGGGACAAGGCGAGCAAGTCCGTCGGCGGCCGCACCGTGACCTTGGTGTCGTTGGATCGCGGCGCGAAGCCGCAAGCGCAGCTGAAGCTGGATTGACCGTCGCCTTTGTAGAGTCGAGCCTGCTCGACTGCTCTTACTCAACACGAACGGAAAAGCAGTCGAGCAGGCTCGACTCTACAAAAGCATTAGGGGCTTGGCGTGGCGCGGGCACGCGCCGAGCGCACGATGCCGTACACGCTGATCGCTACCCACACCGTTTGCACCACGAATACGGAGACGTTGAATTTGCCGTACAACGACGTCAGCAATCCTAGCGCGCCGAACAAATTCATCAGCTGGTAGATCAATCCCGTGCCCGCGATCCGGCGGGCCTGCAGCAGATAGAAAGCCGCCAGCACCAGCAAGGCCCCGGCGATGCCGACCCAGTCGTACCATTCCATATTGAGCGACATCGTTTCCCTCCCCTGCTCGACGAAAATCGGATCAAGCCTGCCGCTGGCGCACGGCCTCGAACAAAGCTACGCCCGTGGCGACCGACACATTCAAACTCTCCACGCCAGACGCGGCGGCGCCGCCGGGCATCGGGATCGTCACCAACTGATCGCAATGCTCACGGGTCAACCGACGCAAGCCGTCGGCCTCGCCACCCAGCGCCAACGCGACATTCCCGCGCAGGTCGATGGCGTACAGCGACGCGGTCGCCTCGCCCGCCAGTCCGTATATCCACACGCCCAACTGCTGCAGATCGCGCAGGCAGCGCGCCAGATTGCCGGCGCGCACGACCGGCACGCTGTCGGCCGCGCCCGCGGAGGTCTTGCGCACGGTCGCGTTGACCTGCACCGCCTTGTCCTTCGGAATGATCACCGCGGTCGCACCGGCCGCGGCGGCGCTGCGCAGGCAGGCGCCGAGGTTGTGCGGATCCTGCACGCCGTCCAGCACCAGGATCAGCGCCTTGCCTTGCGCGGCTTCGACCAGCGCCGGCAATTCGCTCTCGTCCCAGGTCTTGGCCGCGGCATAGCGCGCGACCGCGCCCTGATGGCGCAAACCGCCGGCCACGCCGTCCAGCGCCTGCTGCGCGACGCGGCGCACGTCGATGCCTTTGCGCCGCGCGTTCTCCTCGATCTCGATCAGACGCGGATTCTTGGCGCCGGCCTCGATCAGCACTTCGCGCACGTTGTCGGCATCGTGCTCGACCGCGGCCGAGACGGCGTTGATGCCGGCGATCCATTGATTCTGTTTGCTCATAGATTCTGTTTTAGAGGAGCCTTAGACACGGATCAAATCTGAAAACGCGGATAAAGATCATTTAATTTGCTTTATCCGGTCTCTCGGATTTGATCCGTGTCTAAATTTCAATACTTCTTCTTGACCCGCTTCGCCGGCTGCCCGCGCGGCGGCGGCGGCTTGACCCCGCGCTCCTCGGCCAGGCGGAAATCGATCTTGCGCTCTTCCAGGCTGGCCTTCAGCACCACGATCCGGACCCGATCGCCGAGCCGGAACACCCGCCCGGCGCGCTCGCCGCTCAGGGTTTTGCGGATCGGATCGAAATGGTAGTAGTCGTTGGGCAGCTGGGTCACATGGATCAAGCCGTTGACCTTGGAATCGTCCAGTTCCACGAACAAACCGAAGCTGGTCACGCCGCTGATCGTGCCGTCGAACTCGCTGCCGACGTGACGCTCCATCCACGCCGCGGCGTAGCGCTCCTCCACTTCGCGCTGGGCCTCGTCGGCGCGGCGCGAACGTTCCGAACATTGCAGCGACAAGGCCGCCATCGCACTGCCGGAGTACGCGTAGCTGGCCGGTTTGCCGCCGGCCAGGGCGTACTTGATCGCACGGTGCACCAGCAGATCGGGATAGCGGCGGATCGGCGAGGTGAAATGCGCGTAGGCCTCCAGCGCCAAGCCGAAGTGGCCGATGTTCTCCGGCGCGTACACCGCCAGTGACTGGCTGCGCAGGATCACCGATTCCAGCAGCGCGGCATCGGGTCGCTCGCGGATCTTGTCCAATAAGGCGCGGAAATCGCGCGGCTGCACTTTGCCCCAGGGCGGCATGCGCAGTTTGAACTCTTTCAGGAATTCCTCCAGATCGGCGTATTTGGCTTCCGGCGGCTTGTCGTGATCGCGGAAGGGCGCTGGGATGCGCTTGGCCAACAGGAAGCGCGCGGCCTCGACGTTGGCCGCGATCATGCATTCCTCGATCAATTTGTGCGCATCGTTGCGCTGGACCATGCCCGCCTGGGTCACCTCGCCCTGCGGTCCCAGCGCGAAGCGCACCTCGGAAGTCTCGAATTCGATCGCACCGCGCTTGCGCCGCGCCTTGTCCAGAATCTTGTACAGCTGATGCAGGCGCTGCACTTGCGGCAACAGAGGGCCGATGCAGGCCTGCGCCTGCGCTTGGTCCTCTTCCGGCACGCCGTCGCCAACCGCGTTCCACACCTGCGTATAGGTGAGCCGCGCATGCGAGTTCATCACCGCTTCGTAGAACTTGGAGCGCGTCACCTCGCCGTCGCGCCCGACCTGCATGTCGCAGACGAAGCACAGCCGCTCCACTTTCGGATTCAACGAACAGATGCCGTTGGACAGCGTCTCCGGCAGCATCGGCACGACAAAACCGGGAAAATAGACCGAAGTGGCGCGCTTCTGCGCCTCGTCGTCCAGCGGCGTGCCGGGACGGACGTAATGCGAGACGTCGGCGATCGCCACGATCAGGCGGAAGCCGTCGCGGTTCGGTTCGCACCACACGGCGTCGTCGAAATCCTTGGCGTCTTCGCCGTCGATGGTGATCAGCGGGGTCTTGCGCAAGTCGACCCGCGCCGCGGCCGTCGCCGCGTCGACCTGCAGCGGCACCGCCGCGGCCTCGGCCAATACCGCCGGCGGGAATTCGTACGGGATTTCGTGCCCATGGATCGCCGCTTCCACTGCCAGCGACGCGGTCAGCCGGTCGCCGAGCACGGCCAGCACCCGGCCGATCGGCGGGCGATAAGCATCGGCCGCATGCACGATCTCGCACACCACCAACTGGCCGTGGCGCGCGTCCAGCCGCGCATCGGTCGGGATCTGCACGTTGCGCTGGATGCGGCGGTCGTCGGGCACCACGTAACTGATGCCCGATTCGACCGTGAACCGGCCGATCAGCCGATTCAACCGGCGCTCGAGCACTTCGACGATCGCGCCTTCGCGGCGGCCGCGCCGGTCCACGCCGGTGACGCTGGCCAGCACGCGGTCGCCGTGCATCGCCTTGCGCATTTCGAACGGCGGCAGGAACAAGTCCTCGCCCGCACCGCTGTCCGGACGCAGGAAACCGAAGCCGTCGGGATTGGCGATCACGGTGCCGGCGATCAAATCCATCCGCTCGGCCGGCGCGTAGGCGCCCTTGCGGTTCTGCAGCAGTTGTCCGTCGCGGACCATCGCGGTCAAGCGCTTGCCAAGCGCATCGAACCTATCCGGTTCGGTCAGGCCCAAGCGTTCGGCCAAGGCCTCGGCCGACAGCGGACCGTCGGCGCCGGCCAGCAATTGCAGGATCGCTTCGCGGCTGGCGATAGGGTTCTCGTAGCGGCCTGCCTCGCGCGCGGCGAAGGGGTCGTCGAATCCGCCTTTTCTCCCGGCGGCCCGAGGCGCAGGCGCGCGGGGCCGGTCGCTCGCGGGCTTGCGTCCCGGCGGCGGCTCCGGCATCCAGCCGGGTCGCTTGCCCGTGGCGGTTTTTCCGCGTTTTTTAGGCGCCGAAGCCTGGGCGGCCGGCTTCTTTCCGCGGCCACCGCCGCGCTTGCTTGGGGTCTTTGCCATCGCCGGCATGGTACACGGCGGCCGCGAAGGCGCGGTCCAACCGCCCGACTCGTTGACAAGCCTGTTCCCGCACCGCAACATACGCGGCTCACCCTGCCCGGGTGGCGGAATTGGTAGACGCACTAGTTTCAGGTACTAGCGGGTAACACCGTGGAGGTTCGAGTCCTCTCCCGGGCACCAGATACGACACGACCCTCGCCTCGGCGGGGGTTTGTTTTTTCTGCCCCACGGCACCGGCTTCCGATTGCGATCTTTACGCCGATCCTTCCGCGGCTTCGAAGCGAACATTGTTGCAGGCCGCTCGCACGAGCCGCGCATCCATCTCTGCTGCCGCATCGCACATCGTCTCGATCGATCACCAATCAATCATCAATCAATGAACGCGCGTGTGCGCGCGTAACAACCGCGCCGTTAAGTCGTTGCGAATACGCGCGAAAAACGCAATGCGCAGATGCGTTCGATTCATATGAATGAATAGCGAATTTTTCGTCACGATCGTTGGCTTGATCGCGCGTACGCCCAATTCATCACGCTGAAGCTGTCCTCTTCATCTTCTCGTCAACATAGCGCACATAGATTCGTCCGCGACTCGAAACGAACGCGCCCCCGCGTCGTTTTTCGAGGCCGCAGGATGCGCGGCGTTGTCGTGCGTGTGCACACGGATACCAACAACAAGCACAACCGAGGTGCATGCATGATGGACCCCAAGCTGGTCGCGGCCAGCGCGATAGCATTGGCAGTCACTTTGTTCGCGATCTTCTCGATGCGGCCCTGGGCCCGTCGGATCGGCCTGGTGGACAAGCCCGATGCGCGCAAGCGCCATCGCGGACGCATCCCCCTCATCGGCGGCCTGTGCTTTTTCCTGGGCACTCTGGTCGGGTTGAGCTATCTGGGCTATTTCGACCGCTTCATCAGCAGTCTGATGGCCGGTGCGGCGCTCATAGTGGTGGCCGGCGTGCTGGACGATGCCAACGACCTGAGCGTGCGCTCGCGGCTGACGGTGGAAGCCGGCGCCATCGCCCTGGTGATCGCCGCCTCCAACATCTATGTCGACGATCTCGGGCTGTTCCGGTTGGGCGTGCTCGGCATCCCCTTCACCATCGTCGCGATCATCGGGCTGATCAACGCGTTCAACATGCTCGACGGCATCGACGGCCTGGCCGCATCGGTGGCGATGACCAGCATCGGCGCGATCCTGCTGTTCGACCAGACCGGGTGGTCTTCGCCGGGCGTGGTGCTGCTGTTGCAGGTGCTGTTCGCCGCGCTGATCCCTTATCTCTGCGTCAACCTGGGATGGCCCGACGGACGCAAGGTGTTCATGGGCGACGCAGGCAGCACTCTGATCGGCTTCGTGCTGGCCTGGAGCCTGGTTTTCCTGAGCCACGGCAAGGTCGATCGCCTGGCGCCGATCAACGTGTTGTGGTGCGTGGCGCTGCCGATCATGGACACGCTGGCGGTGATGTACCGGCGCATCCGCCTGGGGCGTTCGCCGTTCAAGGCCGACCGTCAGCATTTGCACCATCTGGTGCTGGATGCCGGCTTCCCTCCGCGCGCGGCGCTGGTGCTGATCGTCGCGGGCAGCTGTTTTCTGACCTTGATCGGATACACCCTGCGCAACGCGCCGGCGCTGTTGAGCGCAGCCGTCTTCATTACGGTACTGGCGATCCACATCCTTTGGGTGCCGCGGCTGCTCGAGCGGCTGTCGTGGTCGTCCCTGCTGCGTCGCCTGCGCGCGACGAATGCGCAACCCGTGCCGATGGCGGCCGACGGCGGCCCCGACATGATGCTGGCGCCGCAGGATTGGGATTCGCATGCGGACACCGAAACCGCCGCGCGCGCCAACACGGAGTCGTCGCCAGAGACGGCTGCGGCGGAGGACGAGCTCGTGCTGCCGATGAAGGCGCTGTGCGTGGTGTCCGCGCCATTGGACGCGATCCGGATCGCGCCGATCGCGCGAGAACTGGTTCGCGACGACCGTTTCGAGTCGACCGTATGCGTCGCCGCGACGCAGGATCAGGACGCCGAACAAGTGCTGGGCCTGTTCGGCCTGGCGCCCGACCTCACCCTGGAGATCGTCAGGCCCGGCGAGGATCCCGCCGACATCACCGCCGCCGCGCTCGGCGGCATGGAACGCGTGTTGAACGAAGTCCAGCCCGACGTGGTGCTGGTGCTGGGAGACACTTCTGCGGCGCTGCCCGCGACCCTGGCCGCGCGCTACCACCAAGTGCCCGTGGTCAGCGTCGATTCCGGCGGCGTCGACGATCCGGGCCGCAAGATGGCGCGTTCGCTGGCCTCGCTGCACATCGCGCAGAGCGAAACCGCCGAGCGTCAATTGCTGGCCGAGGGCGTCCCCGCCGATCGCGTCCTGGTTGCCGGCGATACCGCCATGGATACGCTCGATGCGGCCTTGCAACGGATCGACCGGGATCCGGCGCTCGACGGCGAGTTCGCCGAGCGCTACGGCTTCCTGCGTGACGGCAGCCCGCTGCTGCTGATGCTGAGCCGCGAAACGTCCGAAAGCGGTTTCCGGCGCACGGCCGATGCGTTGCGCGAGATCGCGGTGCAGCGTCCGGATATCGACATCGTGTGTCCGGCCGGATTGTTCGGCCGCGACCGGCAAGGCGCCGATCTTTCCAGCGGCTGGCCCAATGTGCATGCGATCGAGCCGCCGGATTATCTGGCTTCGGTCTACCTGCTCAAGCGTTCGGATCTGGTCATCGCCGGCGGCGATGTCCATGCCGAAGCCGCCGCGATGGGGCGGCCGGTGCTGGCTGCGGAAACGTCGGCACCGGCGGCGCGGATTTTGGATTTGCTGGGACGCGATTCCTCGCGCAACGGCGAATCCGCAGAACACGGCGGCGCCAGCGCGCGCGTCGTCGAAGCACTGACGAGCCTGCGTCCCGCATATCCGCTGACGGATATGCCGCGGGGCGCAGGTTCGACAGACCAGGTCCAGGGCGCATGGGAAACGCCGTGAGCATCCCCCGCCCGCTCCTGTTTTCATCTCGAAGCGAATGGTGACGAAAATGGCTACGCATCCGATCGTTAGGAACGATAACGCGCTCCCGCCGCCCAATCCGGCGCGGGAAGACGAGATCGACCTGCCGACCCTGGTGAGCACTTTGACCGACCACAAGTGGTTGATCGTCTCGGGCACTCTGCTGTTCGCAGCGGTGAGCCTGGCTTACGTTCTGCTCGCCACGCCGAAATTCGAAGCGAACGCGGTCATGCAGGTGGAAAGCCGCCCGCCGACCGTGCCGGGCTTGAATGCCAACGCCGCCGCACCCGCGCCCGCCATCGCAGACGCGCCCGCGGCGACCGAAACCCAGCTGCTGACCTCGCGCCGCGTGCTCGGCGGCGCGATGCAGGAACTGGGCCTGGACATCTCGGCCAAGCCCGTCCGCTTTCCGCTGATCGGCGACATGGCCGCGCGTGCGCAAGAGCGGACCGATCCCGGCCAATTGGCTTCGCCATGGTTCGGGCTGAAAAGCTACGGCTGGGGCGGTGAGCGCATCGAAGTGAGCAGACTCGAAGTGCCGCAAATCCTGACCGACGTGCCGTTGCGGCTGGTGGCCGACGGTGGCGGCCGTTATTCGCTGTTCGATCCGAACGGCGAAACCCTGGCCAAAGGACAGGTGGGGCAAGACGTGACCACCGACGAAGGCCTTCGCGTCCAAGTGAAGACGCTGGTGGCCAATCCTGGAATGCGCTTCGACGTCACGCGGCTCAATCCGATGACGATCATGGCCGACCTGAAGCGCGACATCTCCGTTTCCGAACAAGGCCGCAACTCCGGGATCATCTCGCTGGCCTACGCCAATCCGGATCCGATGCTGGCCAAACAGGTGCTGGACCGGATCACCCGGATCTACGTCAGCCAAAACGTGGCCCGCAATTCGGCCGAAGCGGCCAAGCGCCTGAAATTCGTCACCGAACAGTTGCCCAAGGTGCGCCGCGAACTGGCCGAAGCGCAGGCCGCGCTCAACCGGTTCCAGAGCCGCACCGGCACGATGGACGTCGGCTTGCAGAACCGCTCGCTGCTCGAGCAGACCGTCGCGCTGGACACCAACATCCAGCAATTGCAGGTGCAATTGGCCGACGCCGGCAGCCGCTTCACCCCGGCGCATCCGACCTACGCGGCCTTGCAGCAACAGATCAACAAGTTCCAAGGCCAAAAGGCGGCGCTGCAGGGGCGCATCAATCAATTGCCTGACACGCAGCAGGGCCTGTTCCGGCTGAGCCGCGACGTGGAAGTCACCAACCAGACCTACGCCAGCCTGCTCGATCAACAGCAGCAGCTCAGCATCGCCCAGGAAAGCGCGATCGGCACGGCGCGGGTCATCGATCCGGCCGACGTCGACCTCGACAACCCCACCTGGCCCAAGCCGCTGCTAACTGTGGCGGCCGGCACCGCGATCGGCGCGCTGCTGATGATCGCATTCGTGCTGCTGCGGCAGATGTTCAAGCGCGGCGTCGAGGATCCGGTCGACATCGAATTGCTCGGCCTGCCGGTGTACGCGTCGATTCCCTACAGCGAGAAAGGCAAGCAGATCGCGATGCTTCCGGGACGTTCGCGACGCGACGGACGTCATCGTCTGCTCGCGCTGAGGGCGCCGACCGACTTGGCGATGGAGGCGCTTCGCACTCTGCGCACCAGCCTGCATTTCGCCCGAATGGAGATGAAGAACAACGTACTTATGATCGCCGCGCCCAGCCCGGGCGTCGGCAAGACCTTCGTCTGCGCCAACCTGGCGGTCGCCATCGCACAGGCCGGGCAGCGCGTGCTGCTGATCGATGCGGACATGCGCCGCGGCACCCTGCATCGGGCGGTCGGGGTGCGCTCCGATCGCGGTCTTTCGGACCTGATCTGCGGTCACCTGCAGCCCGAGGAAGCGATGCACCAAGTGCCGGGCACCGGCAGCCTGTCCTTCATTTCGCGCGGTTCGGTGCCGCCGAATCCTTCGGAGCTGCTGATGCACCCGAATTTCGGCCGCCTGCTGCACAAGGTCGGCAAGGAATTCGACATCGTCGTGATCGATACGCCGCCGGTGCTCGCGGTGACCGACGCCGCGGTGATCGGCCATCACGTCGGCACCTGCCTGATGGTGGTGCGCTGGGGCCTGAACCAGCAGCGCGAGATCGTGCTGGCCAAGCAGCGCCTGGAGCAGAACGGCGTGGATGTCCGCGGCGCGATCTTCAACGCAGTGCAGAAGCGCGGCGCCGGCCAGTACACCTACAGCTATTACGACTACCAGCCCGTCCACAATCCGTGAGAAAGATGGCCCAGCCCCTGCAGATCACCATGTCGCCGTACTACGGCGATCCGGATTTCCCCGCTCTGGAGAGCAAAGCCGCGCAGGCGCCGGTCGACCTGGTGTCGATCGCTGACATCCTGCGCAACGCCTTCGTCTATCCGCCGCATTCGGTGTATGAAGACGTCAAGCTGGTGACCTTCGGCTTCTGCCCGCAGCAGGACATGACCGCGGAGCCGGAGTTCCGCTTCAAATTCCGCAAGGCCGGCGAAGTGCCCGAGGTCGCCAGCGCGGAGCAGGATTGGGTCGGGGTCTACCATCGCCTGCTCTGCGATGCGGTGGCGGCCACCTGCTCGGGCATGCGCGCGCCGTGGCAGTTGCAGAGCGGCGGCAAGGATTCGACCACGCTCGCCATCGCGATCGCCGAAGCGCGGCCGGACACCACCTGCATCACCTATCTCGGCGGGCGCGAGGAGGACGAAGTCGCTTCGGCCAAGCAGGTCGCCAAGACGCTGGGCCTGCGCCACGAGGCGCTGGTCTGCGATCCCGCGCGCGCCTACGACCGCTATCTCGCGGCCGTGCACCGCATGCCGCTGCTGACCGCCGATTTCGCCTTGTTGTCGTACATCGACCTGGGCACGGAGATCGCCGCGCAAGGCGGCGACGGGGTCATCGACGGCCTGGGCGCCGACAGCTATTTCGGCACGCCGGTGAGCCGGCAACAGCGTCTACTGGCTCGCATGGCGCGGCAGATGCGCTTGCCGGCCGGCATTTCCGAGCTCCCACTGATCGATCGAAGCTTCGAACTCTGCTTCGTGCTGGGAAGCTTGCAGATGAACGCCATCGAGCGCGTTTTCCCCGGCTCGCGCTTCACCGACATCGAGGTCGACAGTTTGTTCGGCCGGGAAATGTCGCGCGAATCCAAGGCGCGTCTGGCGTTATTCACGGACGAGATCGCGTCGGCCACCAGCGCCTGGGAATGGCGCGACATGTCGATGTCGATCGCGGGCTCGGCGGGCGCCTTCGCCAAGGGCCTTTACGCCGCGCATGCACTAACGCTGCGCGCCGCTTATCCGTTCTGCGACCGCGAGCTCCGGGAATGGGTGCACAACGAAGTGCCCAGGCATCAGAAAGTCGACCCGGAAACCCGGGTCAATAAATTGCTGGTCCGCAAGCATATCGCCACGCGTTTCGGCGAACTGCCTTATGTGCGCAGCAAAGGCAGCTTCCGCTTCGATTTGCGCGGCTTGGCTGCGCAGCGTTTCGATGCCGTGCGCGACTTCGCGATGGAAACACGCGATCTACTGCCGGGCGCTCCGCTTTGGCTGGATCGGAACCGCCGCCGTCTGGACAACAAGTACCACGCTTCGAAGTTCTATCTATTGGCGGTGGTCCTGCCGTGGCTGGCCAGCCATGCTCGCAGCGGCGCTTCCTCGATGGCGGCGTGATGAAGACGGAACCGGTTCGGGCATGAACGTCGAAGATCGATTGCGACGACATTTCCTGAGCGGACTGGCAACGTTCGCAGCCCTGACTGCGCTCGGCGGATGGCATCCAGCCGCCCACGCGGCGGTCGTGCAGCGCAAGCGCGGCAACGCCCGGATCGACGTGCGCGACCACGGGGCCAAAGGCGATGGCCGCAGCGACGACACCGCCGCTTTCCAGGCCGCGATCGACGCGTTGCCTAAGGACGGCGGCACGGTCTACGTGCCAACGGGCGCTTATGTCATCGATGCGACGCGCAGTGTCAGACTGCGCAGCCGCATGCTGCTGTCGCTGGCTGACGACGCCAAGCTCTTGGCCAAGCCCAACGCGGCGCCGCGATCGTACGTGCTCTTGGGAGAACAATTGCAGGACGTGGAGATCGCCGGAGGACGCATCGTCGGCGACCGCGACTCTCATCTCGGCACCGCGGGGGAATGGGGGCATGGCATCCGCTTGAGCGGGTGCGTCGGCGCCAGCATCCGCAACATCCATGTCTCGCGCTGCTGGGGCGACGGCATTTCCGCCGGCGGCAACATGCTCAAGGGCGCAGCGTCGCGCCCCGGCCGCGACCTGCTGATCGCCAACGTGGTCTGCACCGGCAACCGACGCCAGGGTCTCACTCTGGGCAGTTATCGGGGCGCGCGCGTGGTCGACAGCGAGTTCAGCGATACCGCCGGCACGCCGCCGGCGGCCGGCATCGACATCGAACCGGACATCGACGTCGCCCGCGACATCGTGATCGAGAACTGCCTGGTGCGCGGCAACCGCGGCCCGGGCATCCAGCTGTACAAGCGCGCGGCCGCGGTGACGATCGCGCGCTGCACGATCGAACGCAACGGCGGCGACGGCATCCTGGGCCTGGCCGCGATCGATTGCGTGTTCACCGGCAACCAGATCCGCGGCAACGGCGCGCGCGGGGTGAACCTGCGCGCCGGATCGCGCAACGTCCGCATGACCGGCAACACGTTTGCCCGTAATCGCGGCGACGGCAAGGCGCAGGTGAAGGTCGCCGACGACAGCGTGTCGATCGCCGTCGAAACCAGCAATCAGTTCAACTGACCGGCCCGCCGAAGCGCCGCGCTTCTCTATTCATAAATCGGCATTTTCACGCCGATTTCGCGCAAAGCGCGCATACGCCCGCGAATCTCGCACGCAGTCATGAACTTGAATAGCCGACGATCTGAATCGTTGGGCAATGGTTTTGACATCATCATCACAAATACGAACATCGGCACTGTGCGAGCCGATAGGATGCGTTAGCTTTCACGCGCGACCAAGGCGTGGAGAGCGCTTTAGTCCGCTCTATATCTTCGACTAGGGAAAACGAATCATGAAGCATATTGAACCCGCGCAGACGGGGCGTGGGACCAGCGTCGCGCGCCGCGATTTTCTGCGCCAATCCATTTCGCTCGCGCTGCCGGCAAGCTTGGCTGGCGTCGCCGGCCCGCTCTTCGCAGCGACCGCCGCCGTTCCGAACACCACTATTTCCAGCTACACCCTGCCCTCGCGGCAGCGCGGCAGCGCCGTGCGCGACGTGCGCGACTACGGCGCCACGGGCAACGGCAGCACCGACGACACCGCCGGCATCCAGGCCGCGATCGATTCCCTGCCCGAATCGGGCGGCACGATCACCGTGCCTGCCGGCACCTACCGCGTCGACGCCGTGATCGGCTTGCGCTTGCGCAGCTATACCCACCTGAAGCTGGCGGCGGACGCCAAGCTGGTAGCCAAAGGCAACAGCGCCGAACGCTACAACATGGTCTACATCAACAAGGTGCGCGACGTCGAAGTCTCCGGCGGCCAGATCGTGGGCGACCGCAACAGCCATAGCGGCACCACCGGCGAATGGGGCCACGGCATCTTCGTGCGCGGATCGAGCAACGTCACCATCCGCGACCTGCACGTATCCAATTGCTGGGGCGACGGACTGGTCGTCGCCGCCGCGGACATGTGGCAGGCGCCTGCGGTCGGCTCGAAGAACGTATTCATCGCCAACATCGTCAGCACCAACAACCGGCGCCAGGCGATTTCCATCGGCTACGTGAACGACGTCAAGATCTACGATTCCGAATTCAGCAACAGCAACGGCGCTACGCCCCAGTGCGGCGTGGACATCGAGCCAGAGAACGGAAATATCTCCTACAAAGTCCTGTTCGAGAACTGCGTGATTCGCGGCAATGCGCGCTACGGCATGCTGCTCTACAAAGGCGCGCAAGGCGTGACCATCCGCAGCTGCACGGTGGAAGACAACGGCAGCTGCGGCATCGTCACCCGCAACGCGCTGGCCTCCTATATCGTCGACAGCACCATCCGCAACAATTCAGCGACGGGGTTGTTCATCCAGGACGGCACCAAGAACTGCCAGGTCAGCCAAAACACTTTCTATGGCAATTACCACCGTCTGGGCACAGTCACCCGGACGCCCTTCTCCCAATCGGGCTGGAGTTCGCGGATCGAGCGCGACATCCTGATCCAGGGCGCCGTATCCGACATCAGGATCACGACCAACTTCTATCGCTGATCCCGCGAAGCGAAACGTCGAAGCCGCCCGCATGCCGGGCGGCTTTTTTCATGCGTGCAAATGTTTTCCGCGGAAATACGGCCCATTCAGGCAAATCAACCGCTCGCCCGTCACATTCGAATCAGGTTGCGCTGGTTATCGTTGACCGCTTCGATCGCAAGCAGAAGTCCGCGTCGCATGGGCATACGATTTTCCGATCAGCGGGCCGCAGCAGCTGAATGCCGCATCCACAAATCTGAATCGGATGTCGGCCCGATCAAGAGACGTTGCGCATGACGGTGCCCGTGAGCGCCGCCGCTTGGCGCCGCGCGGCGATGACCGTATCCATGCTGGGCGTGGCCACGGCGGCCGGTGCGGTGATGGTGTTCCTCACCCAGGCGCTGCTGGCGCGCGAAATGGGGCCGGACGCGTACGGCCTGTTCGCTTCCTCGTTGGCCACGGTGACGATGATCGCGCCCCTGGCGGGTTTCGGACTGACCCAATTCCATCTGAAGGCGTACGGCGTCGAAGGCTGGGGCGCGCACCGCTGGCTCAAGCCTTCGCTCGACTTCATCACTGCCACCACGCTGCTGTCGATCGCCATCGTCGTGATCTGGGCGTTGACGGGCGCCCCGCACGACGGCACGCGCTTCAGCCTGCTGGTGTTGACGCCGGTGATCCTGAGCGTGCTCGCCGTGAATCTTGTCGCCAACAAGCTGCGCTTGGAAAACCGTTTCGGGCCGATGGCGCTCAGCCAGATGGTGATCCCCGCCAGCCGCTTGTTGGTGGCGATCGGATTACTGCTGGTGCCGCATTTGACCAACCGCTTCGTCGCGGTCAGCTACGGCCTCATCTCTCTTTTGGTCGCGCTCGCAGCCTGGCCGCAGATGCGGGATATGTTCGTCGGCAGGATCGCGCTGAAAGGTTACGGACCGCGCATCGAGCCTGCTGCGAGCGCCGCGGTGCCGGGCATGGGTGCGGTGTGGTCGGAAGCGTGGGCCTACGGCGTGTATGCGGCGCTGTATCCGGTCTTTTTCCAGATCAGCACCATCCTGCTCAAATACCTAAGCGGCGATGCGCAGGCCGGTCTCTACGCCATCGCGCTGGCGGTGATGACCGCGATCTACCTGATCCCCGCCACGATCTACCAGAAATTCCTGCAGGGCAAACTGCACCGATGGGCTGCGCACGACAAGCCGAAGTTCCGGCATGTCTATCGCACGGGCAACATCGGCATGTTCGTATCGGGCGCGGCGATCGCTGCGGCGATGGTGGCGCTCGATCCCTGGCTGGTGCCGTTGATCTTCGGCGAGGAATACCGGCCGGTGATCGCGATCCTGGCGGTGCTGGCGATCTGCGTTCCGATCCGTTTCCTGTCCACCTCGATGGGCGCCGCATTGCTCACCGAGGACAACATGCGCTTCCGCGTCTACGCCATCGCGCTGGCGACCTTGGCCGCCGTCACCGGCAACGTCTCGCTGATTCCTTCGTACGGCATCATGGGCGCGGCCTGGGCCACGGTGATCGCCGAGACGGTTTTGCTGCTGGGCACGTTTTACGGCGTGCGCCGCTTCACCCGCACTCAACGCATAGGCGCCGATAGTGGCCGCGATTAGCGGCCCGAACCCCATGATCGCGATATCGCAATTGCGCACCGCCACCTATCCGTCCGCGCCCGACGCCGCGCCGCTCAAGCGCGCGGCGGTGCTGGCGATCTTCGTCGCATGGACGTTGTTTTCGGTATTCGTCTACAGCCGTTACAGCTCGCTGGGCGATGCGCAGGCCTACGTCACCGGCGGGTACGACGAATACTCGCAAGGCCGCACCTTGTTGATTTCCAGGATCGCGGGCGGCTTGCGCTCCGTGCTCGGCACGGAGCTGCTGGTGCATCTGGCGTTTTCCCTGTTCGCCGCGGCCGGCGTCTGTTACTTGGTGGCGCGGGCCGACATTCGCGGCCGCTACCGATGGCCCCTGCTGGCGATATTGCTCAACCCTAACTTCGGCGTTTGGGCTTCCGTAACCGGCCGCGAATCGTTGTTCGTCGGCCTGCTCGCCTTTTTCATGGGCGCGGTATTGGGCAACCGTCGCGGCCACCGCATGGCGCACGTGCTCATCGCGCCGCTGTGCCTGGCCGGCATGATCTATATCCGCGCGCCGTTCGGCATCGGCATCGCGCTGTTCTATCTGGTTTACCTGTTGTACGCCTGGGGCCCGCGCCTGCGATTGAGCAACGGCGTGCAGGCGATGTTCTTCCTGGCGCTCGCCGCGCTCGGCCTGATGTTCGCCTGGCCCTATATCGACGCCTACATCAACGACGAAATCCTGCCGCTGGCCAAGAGCTACTTCACCGTGGCTTCGGCCACCACCCGTACTTGGGTCGACCTGCGCACCACCAGCGACCTGCTCAACGGCCTGTGGTGGATATTGCCGCTGTCGCTGATCGGACCGACGCCTGCCGAAGCGCTCGCCAGGCCGACCATGCTGCCGTTCCTGTTGGCCGGACTGGTCGTGTTCGGTTCGCTGCTCTACTCCATCGGCGCCGCGTTCCGCGCTCGGCGCGGGCGCGTGCGCGGAATCCTGTTGCTGGGATGGCTGCCAGCCACCCTGGTGATCCTGGTGTCGTATGCGCCCTTCGGCATCTACAACCCGGGCAGCGGCATCCGTTATGCGTCGTGCTTTTTGTTGTTCCTCGTATTCCCTTCGCTGATGCTTTCCGCGGCGACGCGCGATGCGACGACGCCTGAACGCAACCCTTCAGTTCTTTGAACGACACACAACGCAACCGCCGCACGCGATTTTTTTCGACATATTTCTGCTGGATTCGCTGGTTAGAATCGAACACCGGTCGCCGCATCGCGGCTCACGCGTAGGAAGCGATGAAGATAGCGCTATTCGCAAACACCGATTGGTATTTGTACAACTTCAGATTGTCGACCGCATTGCGCCTGAAATCGCTGGGCGTCGAAGTGGTGATGGCGTCGCCTCCCGGCGACTTCGGATCGCGCTTCGCGGATCACGGCATCGCATGGCGCACCTTGCCGATGGATCGCAGCAGCCTCAATCCGCTGCGCGAGACGCAGGTGCTGCATTCCCTGACCAAGCTGCTGGCCTCGGAACGCCCGGACCTGCTGCACAACTTCACGGTCAAATGCGCCATTTACGGCGCCGTGGCCGCACGCCTGGCGAAGGTCCCGGCCGTGGTCAACGCGGTCGCCGGCATGGGCTACGTCTTCACCAGCGACCATCTGAAGGCGCGCGCGCTCAGACCGGTCGTCAGCGACCTGATGCGACGCACGCTGAGCAGCGGCAACTCCCGCGTGATCCTGCAGAATCCCGACGACGTCGACATGTTCCACGCCATGGGCCTCGCACCAGCGGAAAAGATCCGCCTGATCCGCAGTTCCGGCGTCGACACGTCCCGGTTCTATCCGCCTTCCGGCGATTCCGGAACGCCCCGCCCGCTGCGCGTGCTGCTCGCGGCGCGGCTGCTGTGGGAAAAGGGCATCGGCGAATTCGCCGAAGCAGCCGCCCTGCTTCGCCAACAAGGCAGGAGTATCGAATTCCTGTTGGCGGGAACGCCGGATCCAGGCAATCCGCGGTCGGTGCCGCACGCGCAAATCGAAACCTGGCAGCAGCACGGACTGCTGCGATGGCTGGGCCACGTCGACGACATGCCCGCGCTCATGCGCGAGACCGATGTCATGGCCCTGCCCAGCTATTACCGCGAAGGCGTGCCCAAGAGCTTGATCGAGGGCGCGGCCAGCGGGCTGGCGCTGGTCACGACCGACCTGCCCGGTTGCCGCGAGGCGGTAACCGAGCACGGAATCGACGGCCTGCATGTGGAACCACGCAGCGCGGAATCGTTGGCGCAGGCGCTGGCGCGGCTGGACGACGATCGCGTGCTGTTGCGGCGGCTGGGCGAAAAAGCCCGCGAACGGGCCTTGCTCCATTTCGATCAGCGGCAGGTGATCCAAAAAACCATCGACGTGTATAACGAACTGCTGCGCATGCCTTTGGCGGATATCCGTCAGCAAAGCTTCCAGGCTTCATGACGCGCGGCATCGTCGCGCCCGCTGGACGGCCTTCCCGGATCCCGCACGGCGCGCATCGACCTCAGGATTAATCCGGCGCGGACCCATGTCGCTGCAAGATTCCGTCGTATCGCTCACTTATCCGCCGACCTTGTCCGCATGGCTGCTCGCCTGCGCCGGGTTGGGATGGTGGCTGCGCGCGCGCAAACTGGCTACCGCGATCGCCTCCATCGCGATCGCATGGTCCCTGGTCTGGTCGATCCCGCAAGCGTCGGATTGGCTGCGCAGCGGGCTGGAGAACCGTTATCCCGTCGTCGCCGAGACGGCTTTGCCGCGGGCGGACGCGATCGTGGTGCTGGGCGGCGGCAATTACAGTTGGCTGCACCGCCCGGGGATACGCCTGGATCAATTGGAAAGCAGCCGGATCGCGGCCGGCGCGCGCGCATGGAGGAACGAACGCGCACCGATCGTGATCCTCTCCGGCGGCGGCAAGCCCGGCGACACCGAAGCGGACACCATGGCGGCGGCGATCGCGAAATTCGGAGTGCCCGCTTCCGCCGTGCTGCTGGAAGAGAAGAGCCGCAACACGGCGGACAATGCGCGCTACACCGCCGCATTGGCTGAACGCCATCGCATCCGCAGCGTGCTGCTGGTGACGTCTTCCTTGCACATGCCGCGCGCAATGCTGCAATTCCGCAACGCCGGCATCGATGCGACGGCTGTTCCGGTGCCGGAAAGAGCCAATCGCTCGCACTGGCGCGACCGCTGGCTACCTTCGCCGAGCGCGTTATGGCGCAGCGGACGCGCGTTCAAGGAATACATCGCGCTGTTGGCTGCGCATTTGCGCAACTGAATCGGCGAACTGGGCTGTTAAACGAAACGTTTCGCAACACTGAACGTTCTCGGACCGTACGGAACCGCCGTCACGCATTTATTGCGAAGCTGACAGTAGGCTGCAACGAGCTGCACGACGAAGGCAACGGACTCGCGTCCGCAGCGGACATCGAAGGACTCGGCACGATTCGCCGCCAGGAAGGGCGCGTGATCATGGCATCGCAAGCGGTGCCCGTGCCACGAACGTGAGGACCGAGACATTGAAGAGCTTAGCTCGTACTTGCGCGGCGGCCGCGATCGCCGTCGCGATCGGCGGTTGCGTGCCCGGCCAACAGATGACGCGCGGCACCGCGAGCGCAGGCGGCAGCGACGTGGAAATGGTGCCGATCACGGCCGACCTGGTGTCCCCGGCGCGCGTTCCGGCCAAAGTGCCGGCGGAACTGCTGAACTATAAGGTCGAAACCTACCGCATCCATCCCGGCGATACGCTCATCGTCACCGTCTGGGACCATCCCGAACTCACCACGCCTGCCGGCAGCCAACAGCAAGCCGTCACCAACGGCCGCCTGGTGCAGCCCGACGGCACGTTCTACTACCCGTATGCCGGCAAGCTCAACGTCAAGGGCATGAGCATCGAAGAACTGCGCAGCACTTTGACCAGCCGCCTGGCGCAATACCTGCGCAATCCGCAACTGGACATCAACGTGGTCGGCTACGGCAGCCGCGTTTCGTTGCAAGGCGCTTTCGTCGATACGACGCCGCAGGACGTGACCACCGTGCCGCTGACGCTGTCGCAAGCGGTGGGCCGCGCGCGCATCAATGCCGAACAAGCGGATCTGGCCGGTTTCGTGCTGAGCCGCGACGGGCGCAATTATCCGCTCGACCTGGACGCGCTGAATCGCGACGGCGCGGTCGCGCCCGAAATCTATTTGAAACCCGGCGACAATCTGTATCTGCCGTTCAACGACCGCAAGGAAGTCTATGTGATCGGCGAAGTGCTGCGTCCGCAGGCCATCACCTTCAAGACCACCGATCTTTCGCTGACCCAGGCGCTGGGCCGCACCGGCGGATTGAATCCGGCCACTTCGAAGGGCAATGCGGTGTACGTGATCCGCGGTATCGAGGACAAAGAACAGACCCCGGCGCGGGTGTATCACCTGGAAGCGAAATCGCCGGCCGCGTTCGCAGTAGCCGACCGGTTCTCGCTGAAGCCGGGCGACGTAGTCTGGGTCGGCCCGGCGGGCGTCACCCGCTGGAACCGTTTCCTGAGCCAGTTGCTGCCGTTGTCGGGGATCATCAGCAACGCCGCGTCGGCGCAATACGATCTGGACCGGGGCAACTAGGCCGAACTCGCCGATTCCAGCGCAAGTCTTGGGGCGGCGTGACAGAGCCGCCCGACCTTGCCGGTCCGGCCTGCGGCGCCAGGCTG
Source organism: Luteimonas sp. (assembly GCA_035250245.1). GTDB lineage: Bacteria > Pseudomonadota > Gammaproteobacteria > Xanthomonadales > Xanthomonadaceae > Luteimonas_C. The sequence goes on from DATFFH010000019.1 coordinate 96,917, forward strand.
TCCAGACGCGGCGGAGCCCCGCATAATTGCGGGGCTTTCATTATCCGAAGATGTCCGCCGCATGACCGATCCCGTACGCCCCGTTTTCCACGGCTTCGAACAGATCCCGCTGCGCGAATACGCCGAGCGCGCCTATCTCGACTATTCGATGTACGTGGTGCTGGACCGCGCCCTGCCCTTCCTCGGCGACGGCCTGAAACCGGTGCAGCGGCGCATCATCTACTCGATGAGCGAACTTGGTCTGAGTGCCGCAGCGAAGCCCAAGAAGTCCGCGCGCACGGTGGGCGACGTGATCGGCAAATACCATCCGCACGGCGACAGCGCCTGCTACGAAGCGCTTGTGCTGATGGCGCAGCCGTTCTCCTATCGGTATCCGCTGATCGAAGGCCAAGGCAACTTCGGTTCTCCCGACGATCCGAAATCGTTCGCGGCGATGCGCTACACCGAATCCAAACTGACCCCGATCGCCGAAGTGTTGCTGGGCGAGCTTGGCCAAGGCACGGTCGACTGGACGCCCAACTTCGACGGCACGCTGGAAGAACCGACCTGGCTGCCCGCGCGCCTGCCGCACCTGCTGCTCAACGGCACCACCGGCATCGCGGTGGGCATGGCCACCGACGTGCCGCCGCACAATTTGAACGAGATCGTCAGCGCCTGCGTGCGCCTGCTCGACGATCCTGACGCCAGCGTGCGCGACCTGTGCGAGCACGTGCGCGGCCCGGATTATCCGACCACAGCAGAGATCATCACGCCTGCCGCCGACCTGCTGTCGATGTACCAAACCGGCAACGGCAGCGTGCGCGCCCGCGCCACGTACGCGAAGGACGGCCAGAACATCGTCGTCACCGCATTGCCGTACCAGGTGTCGCCATCGAAGGTCATCGAACAGATCGCCGCGCAGATGCGCGCCAAGAAACTGCCCTGGCTGGAAGATCTGCGCGACGAATCCGACCACGCCAATCCGGTGCGGGTGGTGCTGGTGCCGCGTTCGAACCGGGTCGACGTGGAACAGCTGATGGGCCATCTGTTCGCGACCACCGATCTGGAAAAGAGCTATCGGGTCAACTTGAACGTGATCGGGCTGGACGGCCGCCCGCAAGTCAAGAACCTCAAGTCGATACTGGCCGAATGGCTGGTGTTCCGCAGCGAGACGGTTACCAAGCGACTTAACCATCGTCTCGAGAAAGTAGAGCGCCGCTTGCACTTGTTGGAAGGCCTGCTGATCGCCTTCCTCAATCTGGATGAAGTCATCCGCATCATCCGCACCGAGGACGAGCCGAAGGCCGCACTGATCGCGCGCTTCGACCTGAGCGAGGACCAGGCCGACTACATCCTGGACACCAAGCTGAAACAACTCGCCCGGCTGGAGGAAATGAAGATCCGCGGCGAGCAGGACGAACTGGACAGCGAACGCGACCGTCTGATTTCGATCCTGGGCAGCAAGGCCAAGCTGAAAAAGCTGATCAAGGAGGAGCTGCTGGCCGACGCCAAGAAATTCGGCGACGCGCGCCGTTCGCCGCTGGTGGCGCGCGAAGCCGCGCAGGCGTTGGACGAAACCGAGCTGGTGGCCAGCGAACCGATGACCATCGTGCTCAGCGAGAAAGGCTGGGTGCGCGCAGCCAAGGGGCACGATGTCGACGCCGGCTCGCTTTCTTACCGCGAAGGCGATGCACTGCTGGCCGCGGTCAAGGGCCGGAGCACGCAGCAGGTCGCATTCCTCGACTCCGCGGGACGCAGCTACTCGACCTTGGCACATTCGTTGCCTTCGGCGCGCGGCAACGGCGAGCCGCTGACCGGGCGCTTCTCTCCGGCTGCGGGCGCTTCGTTCCAAGCGCTGGCTACCGGCGAAAACGATGCGCGCTTCGTGCTGGCGTCTTCGCACGGGTACGGCTTCGTCACCCGTTTCGAAAACCTCACCGGTCGGCAGAAGGCGGGCAAGGCGATGCTGTCGCTGACGCCGGGCGCGCGCGTCGTGCAGCCGGCCGCGGTCGGCGACGCGGAACGCGACCGCATCGTCGCGGTCACCAGCGCCGGCCACCTGCTCGCGTTCCCGGTTTCGGAGCTGCCCGAGCTCGACAAGGGCAAAGGCAACAAGATCATCGAGATCCCGAAGGCCAAGCGCGGCACCGAACGCGTGGTCGCGATCGCGTCGGTGTCGCCGGGCGGTACGCTGTCGGTTAAATCCGGCGCGCGGACGATGTCCTTGTCGTACAAGGATCTGGACGAGTACGTCGGTGCGCGAGCTTCGCGAGGCGGGTTGTTGCCTAGAGGATGGCAAAAGGTCGATGGCCTTTATGTCGAATGACGGCCGGCTATCCTCGCGCGCGGCGGCGCCTTCGAATTTCTCGCATCCGCGTCGCGCTCTGGCGCGGCAAAAGGTGGGCGGACTCAACGTCAAGTAATTTGACCCAACCGGCTCTCGGCACACGGACTCTCGAACTGGCGCAGAACGATGGACACGGATTTCTGGCAAAAACGCTGGCAGGACGGCCAAATCGGCTTCCATCAGGATCGGGCTACGCCCTTGCTGGAAACGCATTGGCAAGCGGTGGGCGTGCCGAGCGGCGGTCGCGTCTTCGTACCGTTAGCCGGCAAAACGCTGGACATGCTTTGGCTGGCCGCGCGCGGCCACCGCGTGCTGGGCGTCGAGCTGTCCGAGCTGGCGGTGCAGCAGTTCTTCGCCGAGAACGGGCTAACCCCGACGATTTCCGAATCGCGCTATGGCCGCCATTACGCGGCCGGAGCGATCGAACTGATCCAAGGCGATGCCTTCGGATTGGACGCCGAGATCCTGGCCGATTGCGCGGGCGTATTCGATCGCGCGGCGCTGATCGCCCTGCCCGCCTCCATGCGCCTCCGCTACGCCGCCGGGCCTTATTCCAAGCTGCCGGAAGGCTGCCGGGGATTGCTGATTACGCTCGAATATCCTCAGCACGAAAAAGTCGGCCCGCCATTTTCCGTAGTCGAACCGGAGGTGCGCGGCTTGTTCGAGCGCGATTGGCGGATCGAATCGTTGGAGCGCAAGGACATCATCGATGCGCAGATCGCCTTCCGCGAAGAAGGCGTGACCGCGTTGACCACGGCAGCGTACCGGCTGGAGCGCTGGAATACCCGCCAGGTGTCCGAACGCGGCTGACCGCGCTTTCGCTTTTGTAGGAGCGGCTTTAGCCGCGAGCCCTTTCCTCAAATCGCAACATCGTCGCGATTTCGAGAGAAAGCTCGCGGCTAAAGCCGCTCCTACAAAAAACGCAAGAAGCTCACCTACAATGGGCCTATCCGGCTCGGGGAGGCCCGCATGGTCCGTTGGCTGAAGCGCATCGCGCTGCTGTTGGTCCTGCTTGTCGTGGCGGCCGTCATCGCTGCATGGTTCGCATTACGCGCCAGCCTGCCCACGCTCGACGGCGAGCTGTCTCTGCACGGCCTGTCCGCGCCCGTCACGATCCAACGCGATCGCCTGGGCGTGGTCACCATCGATGCCGCCAACGAAACCGACGCCATGCGCGCGCTCGGTTACGTACATGCGCAAGAACGCTTTTTCGAAATGGATCTGATGCGGCGCACGTCAGCCGGCGAATTGTCCGAGTTGTTCGGCCCGATCGCATTGGATACCGACAAAAAACACCGCATCCATCGCATGCGCGCCCGGGCCACCGAGCATCTGAAGCAGATTGCCGCGGGCATGCGTCCGCAACTCGACGCTTATGTCGAAGGCGCGAACGCGGGATTGCAAGCGCTGGGCGCGCGGCCTTGGCCTTATCTGCCGCTGCGCCGGCAACCGGCGCCGTGGACCGCGACGGATTCGCTGCTGACCGGCTACGCGATGTACTTCGATCTGCAAGACGCTTCGGACCAGCGCGAATTCGCGTTGTGGAAGATCCAACCGCACCTGCCACCGGCCCTGTACGCCTTGCTGGCCCGCGACGGCACCCGCTGGGACGCGCCGCTGGCGGGAGCAGCGCGGGGCGATGCCGTTTTGCCGGATGCGGCGACGCTCGACCTGCGCAAGCTACCCGCCTCCTCCGGCGCGGGTATCGCCGATGCCGATGGCGGCGATGCGCCGGGCAGCAACAACTTCGCCGTGGCCGGCGCGCTGACCCGCGACGGCCGCGCAATCGTCGCCGACGACATGCATTTGGGTTTGCGCGCACCCAACATCTGGTTCCGCGTCCGTTTGCGTTATCCGCATTCGCAGGCGCCGGGCGGCAAGGTCGACATCGCCGGCTTCAGCCTGCCCGGACAACCGGCCATCATCGTCGGCAGCAACGGCCATATCGCTTGGGCCTTCACCAATGCTTACGTCGACACCGCCGATTGGATGCGGATGAAGGCCTGCCCGGAGGGCGGAGCGGCGGCGCCTTCGTGCGCACCTGTGCGTACCGTGCACGAGCGCATCGCCATCGCCGGCAAACCTGCCTACGACTACGCGATCAAGGAAACCGACTTCGGCCCCGTGCTGCGCGAAGATCCCGACAGCACGCTGTACGCATTGCGCTGGACCGCGCAACGGCCTGAAGGCTTGAGTCTCAATCTAGCGACGTTCGCCCGACTCGCCAGCGTGGACGATGCGCTGCGCGCCGCCGATGCCACGGCCATCCCCAACCAGAACCTGTTGGTCGCGGACCGCAGCGGCCGCATCGCGTGGCGGCTGCTGGGCGTGCTGCCTGCGCGCGACCCCGCTTGCCCGGCTTCGCGACTGGTCACGGACGGGCCGGGTTTCGCAGCGTCCGATGCCTGCGGCGCGTGGTCCGCGCGCAGCGCTGGATTGCCGCAGTTAATGGACCCGCCTTCCGGTCGTCTATGGTCTGCCAACAACCGTTTGCTCGACGGTGCGGCATTGGCCGAAGTGGGCGATGCCGGCTACGCGCTCGGTGCGCGGGCGCGGCAGATCCGCGACGGTCTGTTCGCGAAGAACGCTTTCGCCGAACGCGATTTGCTGGCGATCCAGCTCGACGACCGCGCCTTGTTCCTTGCGCCGTGGTGGAAACTGCTTCGCGAACGGGCCGACGAAGGCCGCACCCCGGCGATGCGCCAACTCGCCGACGCCGCCGGCCACTGGGAAGGACGCGCGTCGCCATCGTCGGTGTCTTATCGCATCGTCCGCGCCTGGCGGCTGGCGGTGCACGCGCGCATCGCCGACGGCCTGCTCGCACCGGCGCGCGCGGCGTTGGGCAAGGATTTCGAAACGCCACCGCTGGGCCAGCTCGAAGGCGTGGCCTGGCCGCTGGTGACGCAGCGTCCGCCGCATCTGCTCTCGCGCCGTTACGCCAGCTGGAGCGAATTGTTCGAAGACGCCGCCCGCGAAGTGCGGGATGAGCTGGGCAAACAAGGTCCCCTGGCCGAACGCGATTGGGGCGAACAGAACACCGCCGCGATCTGCCATCCGCTGGCGAAGGCGATCCCGCTGGTCGGCAAGCGCCTGCTGTGCATGCCGTCCGACCCGCTGCCGGGCGACAGTGCGATGCCGCGTGTGCAAGGTCCAGCGTTCGGCGCTTCGGAACGCATGGTCGTATCGCCGGGACACGAAGCCGACGGCATCGTGCACACGCCGGGCGGACAAAGCGGGCATTTCCTCTCGCCGTTCTGGGGCGCGGGGCATGAAGACTGGGTGCATGGACGGCCCACGCCGTTCCTGCCGGGCGAGGCCGAATACACGCTGAAATTGCAGCCGGCGCGCTGACGCTCGGCCTGTGTAGAGCGGGGCTTGCTCCGCTTCTTTGGCTTTTGGTTTTGGCTTTCTTTGTAGGAGCGGCTTTAGCCGCGAGCTTCTTCCTTCAGATTGCGGAATGGGAAAAGCTCGCGGCTAAAGCCGCTCCTACAAGGGCAGAGCAGCGGGGCGAGCCCCGCTCTACTAAGCCTAGAGCGCTGCGTTGTGGACGCCGGCGACAGCACGGCCCGAAGGATCGGCCGCAGCGGCAAAACTCGCATCCCAGGCGATCGCCGCCGGCGACGAACAGGCGATCGACTTGCCGCCCGGTACCGTTCCGGCGCAGGCCGACCCCGGAAACGCCTGTTCGAACAACGTGCGATAGAAATACGCTTCTTTGGTCTGCGGCGGATTGATCGGGAAACGCTTGTCCGCTGCGGCCAGTTCGCGATCGCTGACCCGCTTTTCCGCATGCGCCTTCAACCCGTCGATCCAGCCGTAACCGACGCCGTCGCTGAACTGTTCCTTCTGCCGCCACAGGATCGAATCGGGCAGATATCCGTCGAAGGCCTCGCGCAGCACCGCTTTCTCCATGCCGCGCCAGCCGCCACCCTGCTTGTCGACCATCTTGTGCGCGGCGTCCATCCGCATCGCCACATCCAGGAACTCCACATCCAGGAACGGCACCCGCGGTTCCACGCCCCAGGCCATCATCGACTTGTTCGCGCGCAGGCAGTCGTAGTTGTACAGCGCGTCCAGCTTGCGCACCAATTCCTCATGGAATTCGCGCGCGTTCGGCGCTTTGTGGAAATACAGATAGCCGCCGAAGATCTCGTCCGAGCCTTCGCCGGACAGCACCATCTTCACGCCCATCGCCTTGATCCGTCGCGCCAGCAGATACATCGGCGTCGAGGCGCGGATCGTGGTCACATCATAAGTCTCGATGTGGCGGATCACTTCGGGCAGCGCATCCAGGCCTTCATCGAAGCTGTATTTGAAGCCATGATGGACGGTGCCCAGCGCCTTGGCCGCGACTTCTGCCGCGGCCAGATCGGGCGAACCTTCCAGCCCGATCGCGAACGAATGCAAACGCGGCCACCAGGCCTCGGAAGCGTCATCCTCCTCCACGCGCTTGCGCGCGAAACGCGCGGCGCAAGCCGCGACCAGCGACGAATCCAGACCGCCGGACAGCAGCACGCCGTAGGGTACGTCGGTCATCAATTGGCGGTGGACCGCGCGCTCGAAGGCTTCGCGCAATTCCTGCGGCGTCACTTCCACGCCCTGCACGGCGTCGTAGTCGCGCCAGGCTTTCACGTAGTACTTCTGCAGCTTGCCGCTGGCGCTGTCGTACCAATGGCCCGGCGGGAACTGGGCGACGTCGGCGCAGATGCCCGCCAAAGCTTTCATTTCCGATGCGACGCAAAGCCGGCCTTCGCGATCGTGACCCCAATACAGGGGGCATACGCCGATCGGGTCGCGCGCGACAAGGACCCGTTCGCGCGACTTATCCCACAGCGCGAAGGCGAAGATGCCATTCAAACGGTTGAGGAACGACGCTGGCTCGTCTTCCCGATACAGGGCGTTGATCACCTCGCAATCCGATCCGGTCTGGAACGCGTACGGCTGCTTCAGTTCCTTCTTCAACTCGCGGTGGTTGTAGATCTCCCCATTCACCGCGAGCACCAGTTCGCCGTCGGACGAACGCAGCGGCTGCGAGCCGCCGGCGGGATCGACGATGGCCAGACGCTCATGGACCAGGATCGCGCCCTCGTCCATGTACACCCCGCTCCAATCGGGGCCGCGATGGCGCTGCTTCTGCGACAGGTCCAGCGCCTGCCTGCGCAGCGCGCCGGCGTCGTCGCCGGGCTGCAGGCCGAAGATGCCGAGGATGGAACACATGGGAGACTCCTGAGGTGATGGTTCGAAGGCCTGAAACGAAAAAACCCGCGTCGGGACGCGGGTTTCGGACGGTGGGCTGGATGTTCCTCGCCTAGTCGCGGACCCGCATGCGCCGCGCACGATTATTCGCGCGCAGATTATTGCGGTTGTTCGGATTGCGGCCGGCGTTGGCGAAGGCATGAAGCATAGCGGCAACCTAACCCGATTCCTGGCGGGCTGGCAAGCCCTGTTCCCACAAATAAACGCAAGCCTGCGCCAAGACCGGTCAGACCGCGGATTCTCAGTCCCTCTCCCCTTGCGGGGTGAAGGCGCATTGCTTGCGAAGCATCGCTTCGCGTGCGCCTGAACGCCCTCGCGTGAGCGAGGGCCGGGGCGCGGAGCGGGGACAGGCCCGAAGGGCCAAGGAGAGGGTTCGGCTTTTGGCGGGAGCCGCCGATGACTTGCGATACGAGTCCTACGAACCAAACAACAATCTTTCGATCAAAGCCCGGTACAAATCCGGCAACGCTTCCAAATGGGCAACCGAAACATGCTCGTCCACCTTATGGATGCTCGCATTCACCGGCCCGATCTCCACGCATTGCGCCCCTAGCGGTGCGATGAAGCGCGCATCGGAAGTGCCGCCGCCGGTGCTCTCTTCCGGCGGAGCGCCTGCGAAATGCGCCAACACTTCGCGCGCGGCCGAGCGCAAGGCGCCCTCGGGCGTGTAGAAAGGTTCGCCGCCGCGATGCCAGTGGATGGCGTAATCCAATCCATGCGCCTTCAGCACGGCCTCGCAACGTTGTTCCAATTGTTCGGCGCGCCAGTTCGGGTTGTAGCGCAGATTGAACAACACCTGCAGCTCGCCCGGTATGACATTGTTCGCGCCGGTGCCGGCATGCACGTTGCTGATCTGCAGGCTGGTGGGCGGGAACGATTCGTAGCCCTCGTCCCAGCGCTGCGCGGCCAGTTCGGCCAAGGCCGGCATCGCTTGGTGGATCGGGTTGCGCGCTTTTTCGGGATAAGCAACATGGCCTTGCACGCCGCGCACGGTCAGCGTCGCCGACAAGGTGCCGCGGCGGCCCACGCGCAACAGATCGCCCAGCTTCGCGGTCGAGGACGGCTCGCCGGTGATGCACCAGTCGATCTTCTGCCCGCGTTCGCGGAAAACGCCGGCGACGCGACGCACGCCGTCGATGGCGTCGCCTTCCTCGTCGGAAGTCAGCAACAAGGCGACCGTGCCCGGATGATCGGGATGCTCGGCGACGAAACGTTCGAGCGCCACGACGAACGCGGCGACGCTGCCTTTCATGTCCGCCGCGCCGCGGCCGTACAGGACGCCGTCGCGGATTTCCGGCACGAAAGGATCGCTGGCCCAGGCTTCGCGCGGACCGGGCGGCACCACGTCGGTATGACCGAGCAGGGCGAGCACCGGGCCGCCATCGCCGTGCGCCGCCCACAGATTGTCTACTTCGCCGAAACGCAGGGATTCGCAAACGAAACCGGCGCGTTGCAGGCGCTCGGTGATCAGCGCTTGGCAGCCGGCGTCGTCGGGCGTGACCGACGGCCGCAGCAGCAGCTCTTTCGTCAGCTCGACGACCTCTTTCATTTGCCGATTCCGAAGCGTTGCTTGAAGCCGTTGTCGCTGAAGCCCTGAGTCATCTTGCCGTCGTCGGTGACGACGACCGGGCGCCGGACCAGCTGCGGATATTCCTTCAGCAGCAGCTTCCATTCGGCATCCGAACCCGGCGTTTTGCGGTTAGGCGGAAGATTTCGCCAGGTCGTGGAGGATTTGTTCACCAAGCCATCCCAACCGCCGGCCTGCTTGGCCCATTCGGTCAATATCTCAGCGGATTGGCGTTCGTCGCGGTAGTCGACGAAGGTGTGCGCCACGCCGAAACGGTCGAGCCATTTGCGGGCTTTCTTGCAGGTGTCGCAGTTGGAGAGTCCGTAGATCGTGGTCATGCAGCCATCTTCCCAGGGTTCGACAAGCTCCGACGTCCTGCCTTCGTAGAGTCGAGCTTGCTCGACTGCTTTTTCCGACAAGAGCAGTCGAGCAAGCTCGACTCTACAAAAAAGCGGTCAATCCGCCATGCCGCGCAACAGATCGTTGATCGAAGTCTTGGCCCGCGTCTTGGCGTCGACCTGCTTCACGATCACCGCGCAATACAACGAATGCGATCCGTCCTTGGCCGGCAGCGAGCCGGACACGACCACGCTGCCCGGAGGCACCTTGCCGTAGGAAATTTCGCCGGTCATGCGATTGTAGATACGGGTCGACTGGCCGATGAACACGCCCATGCCGATCACGCTGTGGTGGCCGACGACCACGCCTTCGACCACTTCCGAACGCGCACCGATGAAGCAGTGGTCCTCGATGATGGTAGGGCTGGCCTGCAACGGTTCCAGCACGCCGCCGATGCCCGCGCCGCCGGAAATATGGCAATGCTTGCCGACCTGCGCGCAGGAGCCGACCGTGGCCCAGGTATCGACCATGGTGCCGGCGCCGACGTGGGCGCCGATGTTGACGAAGCTCGGCGTCAGCACCACGTCCTTGCCAAGATAGGTGCCGCGGCGCACGATCGCGCCCGGCACCACGCGCACGCCCAGTTTGCGGAACGCGGCTTCGTCGAATTCGGCGAAGCGCATCGGGATCTTGTCCCAGAACGGCGCGGGATAGGATTCCATCAACTCCATGTCCTGCACGCGGAAGTACAGCAGCACCGCCTTCTTCAGCCACTCGTTGACGGTCCAGCCGCCCTTCCCGTCCGGCTCGGCGACGCGGAATTCGCCGCTCTCCAAGCCTTCGATGACGCGTTCGACCGCGGGCGCAGTCGAACCTTCCAGCTCTTCGGGCGTCAGCATCGTGCGCCGTTCCCATGCGCTGTCGATCATGAATTTCAGCTCGTCGATCCCGGGACCGGGCGGCACTTTCTTCTTGGCGGTCTTGCGGGGCGGACTCATCCTTCGTTTTCTCCGTCGATGCGGGCCTGCAACGCTTCGCGCAGGGCCTGTTGCTGTGATTCGTCCAGCGCGCGGTCGGCCGCGTCGCTGATCAGGAAGACGTCTTCGGCGCGCTCGCCGAAAGTGGCGATGCGCGCGTCGTGGATGCGCAGGCGCTGCGTGCGCAGCACGTGGGCAAGGTCGGCGAGCAAGCCGGGGCGGTCGGTGCAGACCACGCTGAGCACGCTGCGGCGCCCGTCGGCGCTGGCGTCGAAGGCGATCTGCGGCGCGATCCTGAAATGGCGCAGATGGCGCGGCTGGGTGCGGCGCGAAGGGCGGATGCTCTCCAGCGGCCCGGACAGCGCTGCGGCCAGGCTGCGTTCGATCTGCGCCGCGCCGGGCGCGTAACGCGGATCGGCATTGACCACTTCGAAACTGTCGAAGATGGTGGCGTCGGGACCATCCAGCGCGCGCGCCTGCTGGATCGCCAGGCCGAGCAAGCGGTCGAGCGTGATCACGATCGACGCGAACAGGCCGTCGCGATCGGGCGAATGCACGAACACTTCGAACGCGCCGGTATGGCCGGCGAGTTCGCGCACGCGCGCAACAGTCGCGCCCGGCTCTACGCCTTGCAGCGCCGAAGCCTGCCAAGCGAGTTGTTCCGGGCGTTCGCGCAGGAAGCTTTCCGCCGGCATGCGCGCGAACAAGGCTTCGCTTTCGGCCGTGCCGATACCCTGCGCGGCCAGCAGCGCCGCGGCTGCGCCGCGGTTTTCGGCGATGCGTTCGGCGGCACCCACCGGATGCTCCAGACCGCGCCGCAGCGCCAAGCGGGTGGCGGTGTACAGGTCGGCGAGCAGCCGATCCTTCCACGCGTTCCACAATTTGGGCGAAGTGCCGGCGATGTCGGCGCAGGTCAGTAGGTACAGATAGTCGAGCCGCACGCGGTCGGCGACCGCGCTGGCGAAGCGGTGGATCACCTGCGGATCGGAAATGTCCTGCTTCTGTGCGGTGACCGACATCAGCAGATGCTTTTCCACCAGCCAGGCGACCAATTCGGTGTCGGCTTCGCTCAGGGCATGCGCCGCGCAGAATTCGCGGGCATCGACCGCACCCAATTCGGAATGGTCGCCGCCGCGGCCTTTGGCGATGTCGTGGAACAGGCCCGCGAGCAGCAGCAACTCCGGCTTGCGCAGCCGCGGCCACACCTCGTGCGCCATCGCGAAGCGCTCGTCGGGCTGGCCGGACGCGAAGATGGCCAGGTTGCGCAGCACCGCGAGCGTGTGCTGATCGACGGTGTAGACGTGGAACAGGTCGAACTGCATGCGTCCGGACACCAGCGCGAATGCCGGCAGCCAGCGGCCGAGCACGCCGAGCCGGGCCATGCGTTCCAGCGTCTTCACCGGCTGCGGTCCGCGCAGCAGCGACATGAAGGTTTCGCGCAAGACCGGCGTCGCCGCTTCGTAAGCCGGCAGCGAGGGCAGCGCTTCGGCCAGCGCGCGCGCAGTGTGCGAATGCAGGCCGCGCGCCTGCGGCTGCGCGGCCCAGACGGCGTACAGCGCGAACACTTCGGCGATGTCGCCGCGCGGCCAGGACGGATCGCGCGCGGCCAGGTAACCGCGGCGCAGTTCGAAGCGCTCGTCCAGCGGCTCCGGTTCGGCGACACCGTCGAATTGCTCTTCGAAGCGCTGCAGCAAACGATCGTTGATCCGACGCACGATCGCGGCGCTGCGGTAGAAGCCCTGCATCATCTGCTCGACGCCGAGGTTCTGCGCGTCGTCGGCGAAGCCCAGGCGCGCGGCCAGCGATTTCTGGTGATCGAAACGCAGGCGCTCTTCTGCCCGTCCCGCGACCAGATGCAGGCCGTAGCGCAGCCGCGCCAATACGCGGCGTTCGCGTTCGAGCGCCGCCGCTTCGTCGACACCGAGATGGCCCAGCCCGATCAACGGCTGCAGATCGCGCAAACCGAAAGCGCGCAAAGCCATCCAGCCTAGCGTGTGCAGGTCGCGCAAGCCGCCGGGGCCTTCCTTCAGGTTCGGCTCCAGGTTGTCGGACGTATCGCCGAAGCGCGCATGGCGCGCGCGTTGCTCGGCGCTCTTGGCGACGAAGTATTCGCGCGCGGGCCAGACTTTGTCCTCGGAAACCGCATCGATCAGCACATCCTGCGCGTCGTCGTCGGCGGCCAGCGGGCGCGCCTCCAGCATCGCGGTGAGCGTCGTCAGGTCGGCCGCGGCTTCGGTGCACTGCGCGGGCGAACGCACGGCATGGCTCGCGCGCAAGCCCGCATCCCACAGCATCGCGAACAGGCGCGCCAGCGGCGCGCGGCAGGCTTCCTGCGCTTCCGGTTCGGCCAACACCAAAAGATCTATGTCCGAATGCGGAAATAGTTCGCCGCGGCCGTAGCCGCCGACCGCGAACAGCGCCAGCGCCGCGCCGTTCGGGAGGCATCGCGTCCAGGCGGCTTTCAGCAGATGGTCGACCGCGCGTGCGCGCAGCGCGAGCAGGCGGCCGACGTCTTCGCCCTGATCGAAGCGTTTGTTGAGCTTGGCATCC
>DATFFH010000020.1:0-33716 GCA_035250245.1 Luteimonas sp.
GCAGCGTCCTTCGCCTTGTCGGCGACCGTCTGCGCGGCGTCGGCGGTGGCGTTGGCGGCATCGGCGGCGGCAGTGCTGGCGGCAGCGGCAGCTTGGTCCGCGGCGGCGGCGGCTTGATCGGCGGCGGCATCCATCGCCTGGCCCGCTTCGGTCGCGGCTTCGCCGGTGGCGGCAGCGGCGGCATCAGCGCCTTGCTGCACGGCTTCGCCCGCAGACTGAGCGGCGTCGGAAGCCTGGTCCGCGGCCTGGTCGGCAGCGGCCGCGGCTTCGCTCGATTCCTGCTGCGCGGTGGCGGTTTCGTTCTTGCAGGCCGAGAGCGCCAGGACGCCAGCGGCGAGCAACACGTAGAGCTTGGTATTCATGGTCGACTCCGGTCGTAAGGAATGAGGGGTGGGGCGATTGCGAGCGCAATCTAGCGCAGCGCCCGCAAAAGAAAAAGCCGCCGGAAACCGGCGGCTTTTTCGGGTCCAACGAAAAGAAGGATTACTTCTTCTCTTCCGGCTTGGTTTCCGTCGCAGCGTCGGCGGCGCCAGCGGCGGCGTCCTTGGCGGCGTCGGCAGCCTGACCGGCAGCATCGGCGGCGTTGTTGGCCGTGTCGGCAGCGGCGTCGGCAGTCGAGCCAGCGGCGCCGGCAGCGGCGTCGGCCGAGGTGGCGGCGGCGTCAGCGGCGGTGGCAGCGGCGTCGGCCGACTGCTGAGCGGCGTCGGCAGCCATCTGGTCGCCAGCGGCGGCGGCGGTGTCGGCAGCCTGCTGGGCTTCGGTCGCGGCGTTGGCAGCGTCGGCAGCCGATTCCTCGGCCTGCTTCTGGTTGCTGCACGCGGCCAGGGCCAGACCCATAGCCAGGGCGAGCAGAGCCTTGTTCATGGACATAATCGAATTTCCTCGTCGTTTAGTTAGGCAACGCGCAGATGCGCGCCAATAACATGATGACAAGCCCGTCGGACGTGTCAAGCGGTTGACCGGCTTTTTTTCCGTTATGCGTTTTTAACTTTTTACAGAATTTCGACGGCCAGCGCGGTCGCCTCGCCGCCACCGATGCACAGCGAAGCCACGCCCCGCTTGCCTCCGCGCGCTTTCAGGGCATGAATCAGGGTCACCACCAGGCGCGCGCCGCTGGCGCCGATCGGATGGCCCAGGGCCACGGCGCCGCCGTTGACGTTCAGCTTCTCGTGGGGAATGCCAAGGTCGTGCATAGGCGCCATGGCCACGCAAGAGAAGGCTTCGTTCACCTCGAACAGGTCTACGTCGCCCACCTGCCAGCCCGCCTTTTCCAGCACGTTTGAAATCGCTTTCACAGGCGCGGTGGTGAACCATTCCGGCGCCTGCGCATGGCCGGCATGGGCGACGATGCGCGCCAAGGGTTTCAAACCACGCTTGGCCGCTTCGTCGGCGGACATCAGCACGGTCGCGGCCGCGCCGTCGGAAATCTTCGAAGAGGACGCGGCGGTGATCCGGCCTTCCTTGCCGAAGGCGGGGCGCAAGCTCGGGATCTTCGCGACGTCGATCTTGCCCGGCTCTTCGTCCTTGTCGACCACTACATCGCCCTTGCGGCCTTTCACCGTGACCGGCACCACTTCGGCATCGAAGGCGCCGCCGTTCACTGCTGCTTGGGCGCGCTTGGCGCTTTCGGTCGAGAACGCATCGAGCTGTTCGCGGCTGAAGTCGTACTTTTCGCAAGCCATGTCGCCGAACACGCCCATGGCCTTGCCGTCGTAGGGATTGGTCAAGCCGTCCCAGGCCATGTGGTCGAGGAATTCGGCGCTGCCGTAGCGGATGCCGGTGCGCGAGTTGTTGAGCAGGTGCGGCGCGTTGGTCATCGATTCCATGCCGCCGGCGACGATCACCGCTGCGCTGCCGGCCTTGATCAGATCGTGGCCCAGCATGATCGCCTTCATGCCCGAACCGCAGACCTTGTTGATGGTGGTGCAACCGGCAGAATCGGGAATTCCGGACGCGCGCGACGCCTGCCGCGCCGGCGCCTGGCCCAAGCCGGCCGGCAGCACGCAGCCCATGATCACCTCGTCGACCTGATCGGCGGCCAGGCCCGCGTGTTCGAGCGCGGCGACGATCGCCGCGGAGCCGAGCGTGGGCGTGGGAACGCCAGTGAATTGGCCGAGAAAGGAACCGATGGCGGTGCGCTTGGCACCGACGATGACGACGTCGGACATGTCGAACTCCGAGGAAGAGGGCGCAAGGGCCAGTGACCCCATTATCGCCCTTTCCGGCCGGGATTGCTGCAGCGCGTCAATCCGGGCGAGAGGATCACAGAACTCGCCATTGCCGATTGCGGTTGAAGCCCGGGAAAGCTACAAACGCGACCTGGGAGCCTCGCTCGAATCGTCAAAGGATGTGGGATGAAAGCGTCGATGTCGCCGAACCGCCCTGTGTCTAACTCGCTCTCCCTAGCCATCGCGGCAGCGCTCACGCTCGCGTTGGGCGCATGCGGGGGCGGGGGTGGAGGCGGCGTGCGGCCGACGCCCCCGCCGACGACGCCTCCGCCGACCACGCCGAACCGCCCGCAGCCGGCGATCGACGCGCATCTGTCCATGACCAATGCGAAATCGGCGCAGGCGGCCGGATTCACCGGCCAAGGCGTGGTGATCGGCGTGATCGACACTGGCGTAAACCGCAGCCATCCCGCGCTGAACGGACGCGTGCTGCAAAACCTCGTCTATGTGGACCCGGCGACGAACAATCTGAACGTCGACGACGTGGCCGGCCATGGCACCGCGGTGGCGCAGATCATCGCCGGCAAGCCGTTCGGGCAATGGCCGGGTGGCATCGCCCCCAATGCGCAATTGGTGTCCGCGCGCATCATCAACGACAAGGCGCCGCCGGACGATGGTTCGGGCCAGGGCAACGAGGTGCCGCCGGGCGATTCGACGCCGCAGTTCCTGGGCCAGGTCAACGCCGATCTGATCAACGCCGGCGTGCGCATCACCAACAATTCCTGGGGCGGCCTGTATTGGAACAACGCCTCGGTCACCGATGCGTTCGCGGCCGCGTATGCGCCGTTCGTGTTGAACCACGGCGGCCTGGTCGTGTTCGCCACCGGCAACGAAGGCAATCCGCAGCCCAGCGATACCGCCTCACTGCCGAGCCAGGGCGGCGCGAACGCGGCAGCGCTGGAGAAAGGCTGGCTGGCCGTCGCCTGGTTGAACAATGCCAATCCGAGCACGCTGGATCCCGATTCCAACGCCTGCGGCGTGGCGATGAATTACTGCCTGGTCGCACCGGGCGGCGTGATCGCGACCGGCACCAACGACACCGCGGGCAATCCCACGTATTGGCAGTGGTTCGGCACTTCGCTGGCCACGCCGCAGGTGACCGGCGCCGCGGCGCTGGTCTGGGAGGCTTTCCCTTATTTCGATAACGACATGGTCCGCCAGACCCTGCTCGGCGGCGCAGTCGACCTGGGCGCCCCGGGCGTGGATGCGGTGTTCGGCTACGGGCTGCTCGATGTAGGCAAGTCGGTGCAAGGCCCTTCCAAATTCAATTGGGGCGACGCGCACGCGAATTTCGATGTCGTGACCTCGGTGTGGAAGAACGGCATCACCGGCAGCGGCGGGCTGGTCAAGACGGGCTCCGGCACGCTGGAACTGGCCGGCAACAATAGCTATTCCGGCGCCACCGAAATCCTCGGCGGCCTGCTCAAGGTGTCGGGCGACAACACGCAGTCCACTTTCCACGTTGGTCCGCAAGGCAACTTGTCGGGAACGGGACGGGTCGGACGCAATTTGAACAACGACGGCAAGGTCATCGTGCAGGGTGCGACCGATTTGCGTGTCGGCGGCGACTACCGGCAAGGAGACAACGCGACGCTCGCGGTGGACCTGGGCAATCAGCTGCGGGTCGACGGCCAGGCCTTCCTGGACGGCACGCTGCATGTGGCGGGCGTCAAAGCCGGCTATACCACGCATTCGCGCGAAACCGTGCTCACCGCGACCGGCGGCCGCAACGGCGTGTTCGACGAATGGACTTCGGCGCCGAGCGTTTTTCTCAACGCATCCCTGGGTTACGACGCCACCACCGCGTGGCTGGACATCACCAGCATCAGCGTGACTGCCGTGCAAGGCCTGAACTACACCGCGGCCACGACGGCGTCGGCTGCGCGCGTGGAGAACGCGATGCAGGCGATCGATCAGCAGATTGCCGCCGGCGACGGCGCGATCGGCGGCGGCTTCATCGCCGCGGCGGGCGACTTCCAGCGCGCTCCGACCTTGCAGGCCGCGGAGGCGTCGCTGGGCAGCCTGTCCGGCGAATTGCACGCCGCCGCCGACGCGATGACTTACGAGAGCATCGACGCCGGCCGCCGCGCGTTGTCCGCGCGTTTCGGCGATCTGGGCGAACGCGGCGTGATGGCCGGCCTTTGGCACCAAGATCTGGCGCAGAGCGGCGGCATGGCCCGCGCCGGTTTCAGCGGTTTCGATTACGACCTGAGCGGGCGTATGACCGGCCTGGATATGCGCATCGGCCGGCGCGGCGTGCTGGGCATCGCAGCCAGCCATACGATGGGCGCCGGCTGGCTGGACGAGCGCGGCGACCGCAGCCGCAGCCGCCAGGACGAAGGCCAGCTCTACGCCGGCTGGATCGGCGAACGCGCTTACCTGCAAGGTCGGCTCGGCTTCGGTCGTTTCGAGCGCAAGGTCGACCGCAGCATCCTGCTGGGCCAGCGCCAGACCGGCGCGGCGACCGCTTATACGGGCGATTACGACGTGGCGCATGCCGAGGCCGGCTGGCGTCATCGCTTCGGCGAAATCAAGCTGACGCCTTACGTCGCCAGCCAATATGCACGGATCCGCAACGACGGCTTCATCGAATCGGGCGCAGACGGTTTCGGGCTGAAGGCGAACGCGGCCGCCAGCGAGCGCTGGCAGGCGATCGCCGGCCTGCGCGCCAACCGCGATTGGCAATTCGGCAACGGTTTCCGGTTCGGGCTGGAGGCCCGTGCGGAATGGCAGGACACGCTGGCCGCGCACGGCACCGCGTTCGAGGCCAGCTTCGTCGGCGTGGATCAGTGGCAAACCTTGTCCGGCATCGGTTTGGCCGATCGCAGCCGCTTGTTCGGCATCGGAATGAATTTCGGGCTATGGCGCGACGCCAGTTTGCGCCTGGATTTCGGTCACCGCCGCGCATCGAACCTGGAAGACACCCAGGCTTCGCTGCAGTACGCCTTCGGTTTCTGAGCGCCGCCGAAATCGTAGAGTCGAGCCTGCTCGACTGCTTTGGATTTTGCGAATGCGAGAAAGAGCAGTCGAGCAAGCTCGACTCTACAAAGGCCGCTCTGCGGAGCGGCTCACCGCCAGAACGGGATTTCGTAAGGCACGGCCGGCCGGCCGTCGGGCTGCGTAGGCGCGCGGTCAACGCTCAGCACGTGACGCCCGACCGGCAGCGCGCGCACGTCGATCATCGCCAGCAGCGCGGGGCGATCGGTGCGCGGATCTTCGCCACTCTCGTAGCGCGGGTTCGGCAGCGGTTTGCCGTCGATACGCATGGCATGCGAAGCCGACAGACAGGCCAGCACCGCCGCAGCCGGCGTTTCCTCGGCTGCCAACACCTCGGGACAGCGGCGGCGCATGGCCGCATCGTCATCGCCGGGACGGTAGGGTACCACCAGCTTCAAGTAAGGCCCGACGACGATCGCGGACTGGATATAGGGCACGGGCGGGTCGCTGCTCGGATCGCGCTCGTCGTCGTAATGAGCGGAGTCGACGGCTTGCACGCCGCGGCCGGATGGAAACAGGGCATATCCGCCCAGGCTCTGCGGGTCGCGGCGCCATTGCGTGCTGTATATCGCCACCACCATGCCGATCAGTACCACCGCAACGGTGAGCGCTCCGATCCGCCGGTCGCCGCCGTGGCTGGCGATCAGGCCGAGTACGTTCGCGCCGCGTCCGACCCCGAGCTTCCGGTAGAAATCGAGCGCAGCGGCAGTTATCCGCCATAGCAATCCTTGCGGATGCAAATGCCGGCCGAAAAGCCGGTCGATCTGCAGTGCGATGACCAGCGGTAGCATGAAGGCCGCGGCGCAGATAGCGAACACCCGCGACGCATCCATGTCGATCCCGAACAGACGCAGCAAGCCCAGCCCGATCAGGAATAGCAGCCCGATCGACAGGCTTATCCAGAGCAGGGTTGAGGCCATCGACACGCCCAGCGCAAATACTATCGTGGCACGGTTGTCGGCGCCGTCGATCGCGTCGGCAGGGTTCTTCTCCCCGCGCCGCTCCACTTCGCGACGGATCGGGCCCAGCCGCAACCGTTCCCAACGCACGCCGTCGGGGAAGACCGAGTACGCGCCGACAAGCGCTATCCACTGGGCACGCAACAGCAAGTGGATCGAGAAGGTCGTCGCCAGAATCAACGCGGCGGCCTTCAGATACGTATGCATGACCAGCAGAGCCGAAGCCAGGCCCCGTTCCAAGCGTGGCGCCAGCGCGAACAAACCCTGGTCCAGCCAGCCAGGCAATTGCAGCATCGCAAAGACCGCGACGCCGGAGATCAGCAGCTCGACCTCCCAGGTCGGCGTGGTGCGTTTTGGCAGCCCGTTCTCGGGTGCGGTGGCTGGGTTTTCTTCGCTCATGGCGGCGGCCGCATGGAGACGGCGCAGGCTGGCAAAGCCGCGGCGGCCTTGCAAGAGGCGAGGCGGTAAATTCAACCTCCAGGTTGAAAATTTCAGCGGTCGCGGCTAATATCAACCATATGGTTGAACAAAATCCAGCCGTCCTGGACCAAGTGCTGCGCGCCTTGGCCGATCCCACGCGGCGCGACATGCTGCGCCGCTTGGCCGCGCACGAACGCACGGTCGGAGAACTCGCCGAGCCTTTGGACATGTCGCTGGCAGCCGCGTCCAAGCACATCCAGGTGCTGGAGCGCGCCGGCCTGGTCGAGCGCGAAATCCAGGGCCGGATCCATCTCTGCCGGCTGTCGCCGCAACCGCTGGCGCATGTGGCCGAATGGTTGCGGTTCTACGAGAAGTTCTGGAACAAGCGGCTCGACGCGTTGGCCGCGTTGCTCGAGGCCGAGGACAAGGCGGCCAAGAAGCCGCGCAAAAAGAAAACCTCGCGCTGACCGTGGCTTTTCGTAGGAGCGGCTTTAGCCGCGAGCTTCTCTCACAAACTCTGGCGATGCCGCGATTTGAGGGAAGAGCTCGCGGCTAAAGCCGCTCCTACGAAAAGCCGGGCTTAGACCAGGCCCGTGGCGTAGAACAGCCCGATCACCACGAACACCGCCAGCGTCTTGATGACGGTGATGGCGAAGATGTCCTTGTAAGCCTGACGATGGGTCAGCCCGGTCACCGCCAGCAACGTGATCACCGCGCCGTTGTGCGGCAGCGTGTCCATGCCGCCGGAAGCCATCGCCGCGACCCGGTGCAGCACATCCATCGGAATGCCGGCCGCGTTCGCGTTGGCGATGAAGGTGTCGGCCATCGCCGCCAGCGCGATGCTCATGCCGCCCGATGCCGAGCCGGTGATGCCCGCCAGCGCGGTCACGGCGACCGCTTCGTTGACCAGCGGGTCGGGAATCGCGCTCAGCGCGTTCGCGACGACCAGGAAGCCGGGCAGGGCCGCGATCACCGCACCGAAACCGTATTCGGAAGCGGTGTTCATCGACGCCAGCAGCGCGCCACCGATCGCGGACTTGGTGCCCTCGGCGAAGCTGGCGATCACCGGCTTCCACGCGAACGCGATCACCGCCGCGATGCCGACCAGCAGCGCGCCCTCGACGGCCCAGATCGCCGCGACTTTGGACACTTCCTGCACCACCGGCGCGGCGTTGCCGACCACACCCGGAACGAATTCGTAGCTGCCGCCGTACCACTTCGGTATCCAGGCGGTGAACAGCTTGTTGCTGACGCCAACCAGCACCAGCGGCAAGATCGCGATCAGCGGATGCGCCAGCGCCTTGCCGGAGAACGCGACGGGTTCGTTCGCCAGCGTGCTCGCATCGCCGTAGCCTTCGCCGGCCTTGAGCGCGACGCGGCGGCGCCAGTCCAGGTAGGCCAGACCTACGATCAGCACGAAGACTCCGCCCAACGTGCCTAGCCACGGGGCGGCCCAGGCGTCGGTGCCGAAGAACGAAGTGGGGATGATGTTCTGGATCTGCGGCGTGCCGGGCAGCGCATCCATCGTGAAGGTGAAAGCGCCCAATGCGATCGTGCCGGGAATCAAGCGCTTGGGGATGTCGCTCTGCCGGAACAGTTCCGCCGCGAACGGATACACCGCGAACACCACCACGAACAGCGACACGCCGCCGTAGGTGAGCAGGGCGCAGACCAGCACGATCGACAGCATCGCCCGTTGCGCGCCGACCAGGCGGATCGTCGCCGCGACGATGGCCTTGGAGAAACCGGACACTTCGATCAGCTTGCCGAACACCGCGCCCAGCAGGAACACCGGGAAATACAGCTTCAGGAAACCGACCATCTTGTCCATGAACAAGCCGGTGAACATCGGCGCGACCAGCGACGGATCGGTCAGCAGCACCGCGCCCAGCGCGGCGACCGGCGCGAACAGGATCACGCTGTGGCCGCGGTAGGCGACCCACATCAGGAAAACCAATGCGGCTAAAACGATCAGGAACGCCATTCGGTATCCGCCATGCCCTGGCTGAGTTCGGTCCGGAGGCGAGTCTCCGCGCGGTCGCAACCGCGGCCCATTGTCCGAAGGTACAGGTATCTCGGGCCGGCGCACGCTTCTAGTCTTGCCTCGATTCCTTTGTGGGAGGGGCTTCAGCCCCGACGTTTTGCGAACCGCCTGTCGGGGCTGAAGCCCCTCCCACAAGGGCGAAGCCGGTTTTCAGGAGGGGAACATGAATCGCAAGCATTTGTGCCTGGCCATCGCGTGCGCCTTGTTGCCGCCCGCCGCCTGGGCCCAGGAAATCGCGGCGCCTTCGCCGCAGGCGACCACGCTGGACAAAGTCACGGTGACGGCGCGCAAGCGCGAGGAAACCTTGCAGGACGTGCCGGTGGCGGTGACCGCGTTCACGCCGGAAACGCTGGACAAGCTCAACGTCGAAGACCTGAGCGACCTGGACGCGCAGGTGCCGAACCTGACCATCTATGCCGCGCGCGGTTCCAACAGCACGATCACCGCCTACATCCGCGGCGTGGGCCAGTCCGATCCGTTGTGGGGCGTGGATCCCGGCGTAGGCCTTTACCTGGACGACGTCTATATCGCCCGTCCGCAGGGCGCGTTGCTGGACGTGTTCGACGTCGGCCGCGTCGAAGTGCTGCGCGGGCCGCAGGGCACGCTGTACGGCAAGAACACCATCGGCGGCGCGATCAAATACATTTCGCGTCCGCTGTCCAAGGAACTGGAAGGCTACGGCTCGGTCACGGTCGGCAGCTACGGCCAGCGCGATGTCAAGGCCGCGATCGGCGGCGGCTTGGGCGGCAACGACGCGCTGCGCGCGCGGCTGGCCGTGGCCGACCTGCATCGCGACGGTTTCGGCGAAAACATCGTCACCGGCGACGAGGTCAGCGACAAGAAAGTCAAGGCCGCGCGTTTGAACGTCGGCGCCTACGTCACCGACGACCTGGACCTGCAGTTCGCGCTCGACTGGATGGACGACACGTCTGGCGTGCGCGGCGCGAAGATGCTCAAGCCGAACCGCTTCGCCCCGGCCACGCTGCCGCTGGACGACCGTTACGACGTGCGCAACGGCATGCCGAACGTCAACGACACCGTGATGCACGGCATGTCGGCGACGGTGAACTACCGCGCCAACGACGATTGGAGCTTCAAGTATGTCGTCGCCCAGCGCGACTCCGACACCGAGACCAACATCGACTTCGACACGTTGCAGAACATCATCGCCGACGTGAAGGCGTTCTACAGCGACAAGCAGGTCAGCAACGAAGTGCAGGTCAACTACGACGGCGGCGGCCGCGCCCGCGGTGTGTTCGGCATCTATTCTTTCGACGCCGAAGCCGGCGGCCAGGTGCTGAACAACTTCTTCAACCTGTCCTTCGGCGATACCCAGGGCACGGTCTATACCGAGTCGATCGCCGCCTACGCCGACTGGACCTTCGATCTGAGCGACAAGTGGAAGCTGGACGTCGGTGCGCGCTACACCGATGAGGAGAAGCATGCGGTGGTGTTCAACCAGGGCTACCTGGATCCGCAGTTCACCCGGCCGAGCGGGGTGGTGCTGGCCAATTTCGACAAGAAGAAGAGCTTCAAGAACGTCTCGCCCAAGGTGTCGCTCGACTATCAGGTCACGCCCGACATCATGATTTACGGCCTGGCCACCCGCGGCTTCAAATCCGGCGGCTACAACATCCGCGCCCAGGCCACGGCGGTGCCGCGTTCGGCCGAGCCCTTCGACGACGAACAGGTCGACAGCTACGAGATCGGCAGCAAGATGGCGTTGCTGGACCAGCGCCTGTTCCTGAACCTGTCCGCGTTCCACAACAAGTACGAGGACATCCAGCTTTCGGTCTTCACCGCCTACGACAGCAACGGCGACGGCACCGACGACGCGTTCTTCGGCGATTTCACCAATGCCGGTTCGGGTACCGTCAACGGTTTCGAAGTCGAATACCAGTGGCTGCCGAGCGAGCATTGGCTGATCTCGGGCAACCTGGCTTGGCTGGATGCGAAGTACGACGAATTCCTGTACGCCGGCGTCGATATCGCCGACGAGCAGGAATTCACCAATGCGCCCGATTTCTCCGGTGCGCTGAACGTCGAATACCGCACCGACCTGGCCAACGGCGGCAACCTGTCGGCACGCGTGGGCTACAGCTACCAGAGCGACGTGGTGGCGACCACCGAGATCCTGCGCAGCATCCCTCCCGGCCGCGCCGGCCCGGTGACCCAGGACGGTTACGGTCTGGTGAACGCGGGCGTGATCTGGAAGCTCGACGATAGCTGGACCTTTTCCTTGCAGGGCACCAACTTGACCGACAAGGAATACCGGACCACCGGTTACAGCTTGGACAACGCACTGGGCGTCTATACCGGGTTCTACGGCCCGCCGCGGCAGTACTCGTTGTCGGTCCGCTACAGCTTCTGATTCTGCTCGAACGTAAGGCGGAACCTGCGAAGCAGATTCCGCCACATGGGCGCAATCTTGGCGGAATCGCCTTCGGCGGTTCCGCCCTACGGACATCTCCTGCACGCGCAAGGGCGAGCCTGTTGCCGCGGTATGCTGTTGGCATGCCATTGAACGTTGTTTATCCCGAGCGCAAACGATGCTAAGCATCGGCGTCATCATCGTCGCCGCCTTGCTCTGGCTGGGCCTGCTCTTCGGTACCGCGTTGTACGCCGAACGCCATCCGCAAGTGTTCTCGCGGCATTGGCCTTACGTCTATGCCTTGTCGCTGGCGGTGTACTGCACTTCCTGGACTTTCTACGGCACGGTCACCCAGGCGGCGCGCTACGGCTGGCCACTGCCGCCGACGTTCGTGGGCACCATTCTGCTGTACGCCTTCGCCGCGGCGGCAATGGTCAAGCTGGTGCGCTTGGCGCGCGAATCCAACGCCACTTCGCTGGCCGATTTCATCGCCACGCGCTTGGGCAAGGACGGTTGGCTTGCTGCAATCGTGACCGCGATCGTCGCCTTGGGCCTGATCCCGTACATCGCCCTGCAGCTGAAGGCCGTCGCGATGAGCTACGCCATGCTCACCCGCGCCGACGAAGCGGCGTTGCAGCCGGCTTGGCAGGACAGCGCGCTTTACGTGGCACTGTTGATGGCCTTGTTCGCGATGCTATTCGGCACCCGCCGTATCAACGCTGCCGAACACAACCGCGGACTGGTGCTGGCGATCGCGTTCGAATCCCTGCTGAAACTGGCGGCAATGCTGGCTCTGGGCGCGTTCGTCTGGTGGGGGTTGGATTTGGGGCCGGCGCAGGTTCCGCCGAAGGCGGATACCGCGACCGCCGACGGCTTCGCGCCGCTGGTCCTGCTCGGTGTGCTTGCGATGTTCACCTTGCCGCATCAATTCCATGTCGGCGTGATCGAATGCCGCGACGAACGCCATGTCCGCACGGCGCGCTGGCTGTTTCCGCTCTACATGGTGCTGATCGCGTTGCCGCTGATGCCGCTGGCGCACGCCGGCGACGCGCTGCTGGCCGGACGCAACGTCTCGTCGGATTTGTATGTGCTGGCCTTGCCGCTGTCGCAAGGCAGGGAAGGCTTGGCCTTGTTCGCCTTCCTCGGCGGTTTGAGCGCGGCCACCGGCATGATCGTGGTGAGCACGCTGACCTTGAGCCTGATGGTCGGCAACCACTGGCTGGCGCCGGGCTTGTTGCGCGGCGCCTGGGTGCGCGAAGGCGGCAGCGATTTGCGCGGTGTGGTCCTGTTCCTGCGCCGCGCGGGGATTCTGGCGATCATGCTGTTGGCTTGGATCTATAGCCGCCAAGTCGCGGGCAACGATGCCCTGGCCGACGTCGGCGCGGTTTCCTTTTCCGCATTGGCGACGCTGGCTCCGGCTTTGGCCTTCGCGGTATGGCGTCCGCAAACGCCGGCCCGCGCGGTGAGCATCGGCATCGTCGTCGGTTTCGCATTCTGGTGCTGGGCCTTGCTGGTGCCGGTGGCGAGCGAGGCGCGCGGCGTCGCGCCGGAGTGGTTGCAGCAAGGCCCCTTCGGTATCGCGTGGCTGGCGCCGGATACGCTGTTCGGCCTGACCGGATGGAGCCGGCTGGGCCGTGCGGTAGTCGCGAGCCTGTTCACCGGAACGCTGGCGATCGTGCTCGTGGCGAGCTTCAAAAAAACCTCGGGCAGGCATTCGCCGCATCGCTTCGACGCGAACACGTTGCGCAACGCCGGGCGCCGCTTCCTGCCTTTGCCGCGATTGGAAGAATTGCTCGCCGATGCGCCCGCCGACGGCCCCGTTTCCGCCGACACGGCCGCGGCGCTGGAGCGCGAACTCGCAGCGGTGTTGGGCAGCGCTTCTGCGCGCCTGCTGCTGGACGCCGCGCGGCGCGAAGCAGGGCCGGGGTTGGAAACGGTCGCCGCCATCGTCGGCGAGGCTTCGCAGGATCTGCGCTTCAACCAGCGCGTGCTGGAAGCCGCGCTGCAGAACATGAGCCAGGGCATCAGCGTGGTCGACGCATCGCTGCGGTTGGTCGCCTGGAACCGGCGCTACGCCGAGCTGTTCGGTTTTCCGGAAGAACTGCTGCAAGTCGGCCGGCCGATCGCCGACTTGACCCGCTGGGCGCTGCAACGCATGCCCCCGAAAGGCGATGCCGAGCAAGCGCTGCAACGCAAGCTCGGATTCATGCGCGCCGGCACGCCGCATCTTTCCGAGCGCGTGTTTCCGGACGGGGGCATCGTGGAAATCCGCGGCAATCCGATGCCGGGCGGCGGTTTCGTCGCCACGTTCACCGACGTGACCGAGTTCCGCCGCGCCGAGGCCGATCTGATCCAGGCCAATGAAACCCTGGAGCAGCGCGTGGACGAACGAACGGCGCTGCTGCAGACGGCAAAGGGCGAGGCCGAGCGCGCCAACGACGCCAAGAGCCGGTTCCTGGCCGCGATCGGCCACGATCTGTTGCAGCCGCTGCACGCCGCGCATCTGTTCACCGATGCGCTGGTGCCGCAACTCGAGCGCCGGGATCAGCGCGAATCGGTGCTGCAGATCCGCGGCGCGCTGGATTCGACCACCGAACTGCTCACCGGTCTGCTGGACATGTCTCGGCTGGAAGCCGGAGGCCTGGCGCCGCAGCCGCGCGAATTCCCGCTGGCCGAAGTGATGGACCCGCTGGCTTCGGAATTCCGCGCGTTGGCGGCCGAGCGCGGGCTCGCGTTCCGCTATGTGCGAACGCGCGCCTGGACGCGCAGCGATCCGCAGTTGCTGCGGCGGGTGTTGCAGAATTTCCTGGTCAATGCCGTTCGCTACACGCCGCGCGGCAAACTGCTGTTCGGCGTGCGCCGTTGTTCCGACGGATTGGGGATCGAGGTGCACGACACCGGACCAGGTATTGCGGCCGAGCAGCAAAGGGCGATCTTCGAGGAATTCCGCCGCGGCGACGGCGAAAGCGGGCAGGGCTTGGGGTTGGGTTTGGCGATCGCCGATCGCATCGCCGGATTGCTGGAGATGCCGCTGGGGCTGCGCAGCCGGGAAGGCGAAGGCTCGGTGTTCTCGGTCGTGGCGCCGAAAATAGAGCGGTCTTCCGTGCCCGAGCGATCCATGGACGGGGCCATGCGCGGGGTCAAAGTCTTATTGGTGGATAACGATCCGCAGGCACTGGCCGCCCTGCAGAAAGTGCTGGAAAACTGGGGTTGCGAAGTCGCGACCGCGCGCGATCCGGCGACGGCCGAAACGGCCTTGGCGCGGGGATCCGCGGCGTTCTGGCTGTTCGATTTCCATCTCGACGGCGGCGAAACCGGTGTTGGCCTGCGCGATCGCTTGATCTCGAAACACGCGCTGCGGCCGACCGTGATCCTCAGCGCGGACCGTAGCGAGGCCGTCCGCCGCGCGGTGCACGAAGCAGGCTTGTCGCTTCTGCTCAAGCCATTGAAGCCGCTGGCATTGAAATCGGTGATGGACAGATTGCTCGCCGCGCGCGGCGTCGAATCGTAGGGTGGGCCTTGGCCCACCATTGCCATATTTCGGCTGCGACCGGCAATTAGCGAAGCGACGCTCGCGTTTCCCCCATTGCACCAAGCGCTCGCAGCATGGCGACGGTGGGCCAAGGCCCACCCTACGTGATCTGCCGCGCCGGGTCGCTCAGCTCGAGTTCGCGCAGCACCACACCCGCTTGGGTGCGGTTGCGCACGCCCAGGCGATCGAAGATGGCGGACAGATGCGCTTTCACCGTGCGCTCCTGCACGTCCAGCCGATCGGCGATCTGTTTGTTGAGCAAGCCTTCGGCGACTAGGGTCAATACCCGGAACTGCTGCGGCGACAGACTGGCCAAGCGCGCGGCCAGGTCGGCATCCTGCGCCGAAGACTGCGCGCGCGCCACCGCTGTGCGCAATGCCGCCGGCAGCCATTGCTCGCAGGCCAATACGCTGCGGATCGCTTCGTGCAGTTCTTCCAGACCCGAACTCTTCGGCAGGTAGCCCGCCGCACCGTGATCCAGCGCGCGTCGCACGACTTGCGGGTCTTCATTCGCGGATACGACAACCACCGCCACGCCCGGATGTTGGGCTCGGATCGCCGCCAAGCCTGCCAGACCGTGATTGCCGGGCATGTGCAGATCCAGCAGTACCAAGTCGATGCCGGGTTCGTCTTCCAGCGCGGCCAGCACGCTTTGCAGGGAATCGGCTTCGCGCACCTGCAGTTCGGCCACGGCGTCGGCCGCAGCCCCGCGCAGGGCAGCGCGGAACAGCGGATGGTCGTCGGCGATCAACAGGGTAGGCATCGAACTTATTGCGCAGTCCAAGCGCCGTCGATCGGAATCGCCGCGCCGGTCATGTTGTGCGCTTCGCGCCGGCACAGCCACAGCGCCAGCGCGGCGATGTCTTCGGGCAGCGACATGCGCAGGCTCGGTTGTTTCTCGCCGAGCAGGGCACGCACGCCGTCGTCGCGCGAACCGCCGCCGCGGCGCGCTTCGATCTGCGGTTCGATCAGCGGCGTTTCCACCCAGCCCGGGCAGATGCAGTTCACGGTCACGCCGCCGCTGTCGCGGGTGCCGGAAGCGGCGTATTCCAGCGCCGCGACCTTGCTCATGCCGACCAGGCCGAATTTGCTGGCGACGTAAGGCGCTTTCTGCACCGAAGCCACCAAACCGTGCACCGAGGCGATGTTGACCACGCGGCCGAAGCCGCGCACAGCCATGCCGGGCATTGCGGCGCGCATGGTGTGGAAAGCCGAGCTGAGGTTGATCGCGAGGATCGCGTCCCAGCGCTCGGCCGGCATCTCGGCGAGCGAAGCGGTGTGTTGGATCCCGGCGTTGTTGACCAGCACGTCGAGCGGCGACCAAGCGGCGATCGCTTCCATCATCATCGCGATCTGCGCCGGATCGCGCAGGTCCGCGCCGAAATGACGCGCATCCGCGGCGCCTGCCGCGCGGACCGAGGACAGGGCGCCTTCGATCTGATCGGCATCGCCCAGGCCGTTGATCGCCACGCGCGCGCCGGCGCCGGCCAGGGCGCGCGCGATGGCCAGGCCGATGCCGGAAGTGCTGCCGGTCACCAGCGCGGTGCGGTTTTCGAGGAAACGATCGTTCATCGCTTGCTTGATCTGTGGGGAATGGCGAAACCCTAGCAGGATTGCGCGGCGCGGGCGTGGTACCAAAGTACGATGATGGCCCCGGTGCGGTTTGCTAGTGTCGCAATCTGGCCCGTTTCGCCCGACCTGCCTATGCCCCGCATCCTCATTCCGCTGGCTCTGGTCCTGCTGTTGGGCGCCTGCGCCGGCGCGCCGCGCAAATCCGCTTGGGAACCGACCATGTTCACATCGCCGCGCAGCAGCGAACACCGCGGCAACGACGATCTGCTCACCGCAGGCCTGGGCCTGGACGGTTTGCGGGCGATGGTGGCGCCACCGTTCGCGGACATCGCGCATCCGACGCCGGCCGAACTGCGCCGGCGCGCGATCTGGACCAACTGGCGCGGCATCGCCGATTTGGCGCCGGGCGGCGGTTACGGCGAGCTGTACGGCAGCCTGGCGAAGGTGCCGGGGCGCGAATTTTGGGCCTACGCGAAAGTACCGGGCGCCTCGCAGCCGCATCGCGTGCTGCTGCAGTTGCCGGATGCGTTCGATGCGGACAAACCGTGCGTGCTGGTCGCGCCGTCCTCGGGCTCGCGCGGCGTGTACGGCGCGATCGCCGTCGCCGGTGCCTGGGGCCTGCCCAAAGGCTGCGCCGTGGCGTATACGGACAAAGGCACCGGCACCGATTATTACGATCTGGACGAACAGAGTGGCGCACGCGCCGACGGCACGATCGGCGCGCTGGGCGAGGTCGAAGATCTCGCCTTCGTTCCGGATGCGCCGGTCGGCGCTTCCGGCGTGGCGTTCAAGCATGCCCACTCCAAGGACAATCCCGAGGCCGATTGGGGCCGCCACGTGCGCCAGGCCGCGGAATTCGCGCTGAAGACGCTCAACGAAAACGTGCAGCGCCCCGGCGGTTTCGATTCCGGGAACACGCGCATCATCGCCGTCGGCATCTCCAACGGCGGCGGCGCGGTGCTGCGCGCGGCCGAAAGCGAGGACGATTGGCTGGATGCTGTGGTCGCGGCGGAGCCGAGCGTTTATGCGTCGGGCTCCGGCGCTCGTGCGATCTACGACTACACGACCGAAGCGGCGCTGCTGATGCCTTGCGCGCTGTTAGATATGTCTAATCTGCCGCAGCCACCTTTGACCGCGCATTTGCAGACGATGGCAGCGCTGCGTTGTGCTTCGCTGGTTCAGGCTGGCCTGGTCGAAGGCGTCGACACCGCGGCCCAAGCGGCTTCGGCGCACGCGCGTCTGCGCGCGAACGGCTGGACCGAAGAAGCGTTGCGGGCGGGCGCTTTGTCGGTCGCGTTCGATATGTGGCGCGCAGTGGCCGTCGCTTACGCCTCGGCGTACGGCCGCTATCAGCTGGACGAGCATCCCTGCGGTTTCTCTTACGCGATGGTCGGCGCCGATGGGGCGAAGCACGCGGCGACGGCAGCCGAGCGCGCCGCCTGGTGGGCGGACGGCAGCGGCATACCGCCGGGCGCGGGCGTGAATATCGTCGCGCGTCCGTCCAAGAATGCCGACGCCGCGTTCGCAGATCTGCGCTGCCTGCGCGCCTTATGGGACGGGCAGGGCGCCGCCGCCGAGCGCGTGCGCAAGGGCATCGCCGAAGTCCGCGCCGCGCCGCCGCGCAAAGGTCTGCCGGTCGTGGTGCTGCACGGCACCGACGACGGCTTGATCCCGCAAGCCTTCACCAGCCTGCCGTACGTCGCCCAAGCCAAAGCGGCTGGCCGCGACGTGCGCTATTGGCAGGTGCGAAACGCGCAGCATTTCGATGCCTTCCTGGGCCTGCCGGACTACAGCGCGCGTTACGTGCCGATGCTGCCTTATGTTTATGCTGCGTTGGATCGCGTGTCGGCCTACTTGGACGGCAAGGGGCGATTGCCCGAGGATGCGACGATCGCTACGACGCCGCGCGGAGCTGGCAAGCCTTTGGCTGCGGATAATCTGGTGATGCCGGAATAGCGCGGGCTCTGCGCCATGGCGTAAATCCCCCTTCGGTCCCCCTTTTTCAAAGGGGGAGTTCTTGGGTACGGCCCGATTGTGGCGATCTGCTGTTCTCCCTCCTTTGAAAAAGGAGGGCCGGGGAGGATTTACGCCAAGCGGCGGATCCAGGCGAAAGCGAGTTTCACCGCACTTTTGGCATGCTATCGGCTACGACGTCGCGGACCCGCTCCATGCCCCAACGCCATTTCTCCATGCTGCGCGACTTCCATTTGGCCGATTGGTTCACTCTGGCCAACGCCTTCTGCGGCATGGGTGCGGTATTCGCGGCGATGCGTTTCCTGCAGGAAGGCGTGGCCAGCGATCTGATGGTCGGCATGGCGCTGATCCCGCTGGCGTTCGTGTTCGATGCGCTGGATGGGCGCATCGCGCGCTGGCGCAAGGTCTCCTCCACGCTCGGGCGGGAGCTGGATTCGCTGGCCGACGTGATCTCGTTCGGCGTCGCGCCGGCCGCGCTCGGTTATGCCTGCGGCCTGCAGGGCGGCTGGGATTGGGCGGTGCTGAGCTATTTCGTCGTCTGCGGCGTCAGCCGGCTGGCGCGCTACAACGTCACGGCCGAGACTCTGGCCGACGGTGGCGACAAGGTGAGGTATTTCGAAGGCACCCCGATCCCCACCAGCCTGGCGATCGTGGTCTTGCTCGCCATCGCCTTGTGGCAGGGCCGCATCGGCGATTCACTCTGGTTCGGCGAAGTCCGCATCGGGCCGTGGTTGCTGCATCCCTTGGTGCTGGTCTACGCCCTGTCCGGTTCGCTGATGATCAGCAAAACCTTGCGCATCCCCAAACCCTGATCGGGGCCGTCATACGGTAGGCCGCGAGCCGTTGCTATGATCGGCTCTGAACCCGAGGAATAAACGATGGCTCAAGCTGGAAACCCGACGCCCGGCGATTTCGAAGCGCTGGCCAAGCAATACTGGAACGCCTGGGGCGAAATGATGCGCGGCGGCATGCCCGGTGCGGCGCCGGCCGGAGCGCAGGGCTGGCACGAGGCGATCGAGCAGTGGAGCAAGCTGGTCCACGGCGGCCGCGGCGAGGTCAACGACGCGGTCGAACGCTTCAACACCCAGGCGCGCAGCTGGTTCGGCCAGATGCAGCAGGTCGCCGCCCAATTCGCCGGACAAAGCGGCAGCGCCGCCGAAGTCGCGCGCGCCTGGAAACAGGCGATGGGCGCTGCGGGCGAAAATCCGTTCCCCGAGATGTTCCGTGCCATGCGCGGCCACGGCCAGCAAGGCTTGGAGCAATGGATAGAAGACGCTTCGCCTTATCTCGATGCTTGGCGCCGCGAAAACACTTCCTGGTTGGGCATGCCGGCATTCGGCTTCGCCCGCGAGCACCAGGAGCGCTGGCAGAAGCTGGCCCAGGCGCAGTTCGACTACCAGGAACGTAATAGCGCCTACAACGCACTGATGCTGAAAGCCTCGCAGCGTGCCTACGAATTGTTCGAGGACAAACTGTCCCAGCACGACGAACCGGGCCGGCAGATCGCTTCCGCGCGGGCACTGTTCGATCTGTGGATCGACGCCGCCGAAGAAGCCTATGCCGAGATCGCGTTGTCGCCCGAGTTCCGCCAGGTCTACGGCGAGTTGGTGAATGCGCAAATGAAGTTGCGCAGCGGCGTGCAAAAAGAAGTGGAGCAAATGAACGCAATGTTCGGCATGCCGACCCGCACCGAGGTCGATTCCGCGCATCGCAAGATCGCCCAGTTGGAACGCGAGTTGAGCCGCTTGCGCCGCGCCGCCGAACCGGCGCCCGCGCCGCGTCCATCGGCCCCCGCCAAAAAGAACGGCGCCGGCAAGGGCGAGGGCGGCAAAGCCAAAAGCGGCAAGAAATCCGGGGAGAAACGCGCATGAGCGGTCCGGTGCATTTCACCGCAGAGGGCCTGGCCCAGGAAGCGCTGCGCATGCAGCAGAAGCTCTCCGCCGGCGTCGATACGCTGCGCAACGTCGACGAGGTCGACTACGGCGCAACTGCCCGCCAGGAAGTGTGGCGCGACGGCAAGGTCGCGCTGTACCGGTTCGTCGGCGAAAACGCGCCGACCGCGAAAGTACCGCTGCTGATCAGCTACGCGCTGGTGAACCGGCCCTACATGGTCGATCTGCAGGCCGACCGTTCGATCGTCAAAGGCCTGCTGGCGCGTGGCGAGGACGTATACGTCATCGACTGGGGCTATCCGGACCGTTCGGATCGCTTCCTGACGCTGGAGGATTACATCGAACGCTTCCTCGGCGGCGCGGTGGACCATCTGCGCGGCGCTTACGGACTGGACGCGATCAACTTGCTCGGCATCTGCCAGGGCGGGGCGTTCTCGCTGTGCTATTCCGCGCTGCATCCGGACAAGATCAAGAACCTGATCACGATGGTGACGCCGGTGGATTTCCATACCGCCGACAACATGCTGTCCAACTGGACGCGGACCATCGACGTGGACCTGTTCGTCGATACGCTCGGCAACGTGCCGGCCGATCTGATGAACTGGTGTTATCTGACCTTGAAGCCGTGGCGCCTATTCGCGCAGAAATACGTCGGTTTGGTCGACATCCTGGACGACAAGAAAGCGGTCGAGGATTTCCTGCGCATGGAGAAATGGATCTTCGATTCTCCGGATCAGGCCGGCGAGGCCTTCCGCCAGTTCATCAAGCAGTTCTACCAGGGCAACGGCTTCGTCGAAGGTGGGATCAAGATCGGCGACAACGAAGTACACCTGGGCATGATCGAAATGCCGGTGCTGAACATCTTCGCCGAGCAGGACCATCTGGTGCCGCCGGATTCGTCGAAAGCGCTCAAGGGGCTGGTCGGTACCGACGACTACACCGAGCTGTCGTTCCGGGGCGGCCATATCGGCATTTACGTGTCGGGGCGGGCGCAGAAAGAAGTGCCGGACACTATTCACAAATGGCTTTCCGAGCGCGCATAACCCGCTTACTTGCGTGCGTCGGAGCGGCATTGCTGCTCGCAGCAGGCTCTGCTTATGCGCAGACGCAGGCGCAAAAAGAGATCGGCCGCCTCATCGCGGATCTCGGCGATTCGGACTGCCGTTTCGAACGCAACGGCAAGTGGTACGGCGCGGCCGAGGCTCAGGCGCATCTGCAGCGCAAATACGAATGGCTGGACAGACGCGGCCTGGCCGACACGCCGGAGTCGTTCATCGAGCGCGCGGCCAGCCGCAGCAGCATGAGCGGCCGCGCCTATCACGTGCGCTGCCCGGGACAAGCCGACCGCCCCTCGGCGGACTGGTTCCGCGGCCAGCTCGAACGCCTGCGCGCAGGCGGGAAATGAGCGCTAAACTGAAGCCGGGATCCACCTTTACGCGCTTCCGATGAACACCGTCCATCCCACGCTTTCCCGCTCCATCAACGACCGCGTCCTGGCCGGCGTGGTCGGCGGTATCGCCCACCGTTTCGGTTGGAATTCGACGTTGCTGCGGTTCATTTACGTCGTCTTGTCGGTGGTGTCGATCGCATTCCCGGGCATCCTGGTCTATCTGATCCTGTGGCTGCTGATGCCCGAAGGCAACGATTGAGCCAGCCCGACGCGGCGAACGTGTCGCTGACGGCGCTGCGCACGCTCGGCGCGCTGTGGACGCTGCCCAATACCGTATTGGGATTGATCGCCGGCGCGGTCGGCATGGGCTTCGGCGCGCATGCGCATTTCAGCCGCCGCGATCTGGCGATCGTGTTCCATCGCTGGCCCTGGGGTCCCGGCGGTGCGCTGACCTTGGGCAACACCATCCTGCACACGGGCGACAGTCTGGATTCGCCATGCGTGACGTACGCGCATCGCGCCGGCCACGGCGACGAACCGCCGATCGTGCTCGCCGATCACGAGCGCGCGCACGTGTTCCAGTACATGGCGCTGGGGCCGTTGTTCTTGCCGCTTTATCTGCTGTGCGGCGGGGTGAGCGTGCGCAACCGTTTCGAGCGTGCGGCGGACCGTTACGCGCGCGAAGGAAACGGCTGGTGGCCGTGGGCGAAGTAATTTCGTCTCGTGTCCGTTTTTTGACATCGGATTAACGGTAGGTGCGCTAATCTGCATGCGTCGGAGAAAAAGTAACGACGAAAGTCGATACAGAAGCTTCGGCATCGAAGGCTCAGCCGATCGGGGCAACCCGAAAGACTGGGCCTTCACTTTTTACGCTCGCGCATCGCGCCTGAAAAATCTGCGGCTTGCATGCCGTCTTGGAAGCGCATTCGCTCATTGAGCGATAAGCGATTGAATTCAGGTCCGCCCCATTCATGTCGGGCCCGCTGCCTTTTGTAGGAGCGGCTTTAGCCGCGAGCTTTTTGGCGCAAGAGCATCCAAACCGCGATTTAGCTGCGGCGTGCTGGAAAGAGCTCGCGGCTAAAGCCGCTCCTACAAAAGCCGGTGCAAAGAAAAGCCCGCCGAAGCGGGCTTTTTCTTGCATCGAAATAAGGCGATTAATACACCACGAAATCCGCGCGGCAGCCGTTGTTGACCCACACCCGCATGCCGTCCACGCCCCAGGTCACGCCGTACTGGCAGCGCGCTTTGCTGAGTTGCCGGTCGACCTCGACGTGGCCGCGGAACGGGATCCGGCAATACACCTGCCGCCCGTTGGTGGATTCGCAGCGGAACCTGTTGCCCGAGTTGTTGTAGCCGCCGTCGTAATAGCCGTTGTCGTAACGGTCGTCGTAACGGTCGCGATCCCGGTCCTTGTTCTTGTTGGCCAGTAGGGCCGCGCCGATCAAGGCGGCGATGGCGACGCCGGCGACGGCGCCGTTGTTGTTGCCGCCGCCATCGTTGGAGGCTTGGTAATCGCCCACTTGGAACTCGGCGCGGCAGCCGTTGGTGACCCAGATCCGGTTGCGGTCGTAGCCCCAGGTGTCGTTCTCCCAGCAGCCTTGCGAGCTCAACTGTCGGGTGAGGCGCACGCCGCCACGGGTATCGACCGCGCAGGTCTGGTAGCGGCCGTTGGGGGATTCGCAGCGCACGGTTTGCGCGGCCTGCGAGGGCGGCGAATAAGAGGCGCCGACGGCCGCGGCCGCCAGGGCGTAGAAATATGCGATGCGGTTCATCACTTGGCCTCCTTCAGGGCGCTGCGCGCCTGCGCCAGTTTCTCGAGCTCGTCGCCGGCGAGTTGGCCGTCGCGGTCGGTATCGTACTGGTCGAACACCGTTTTCAGTGAGGCGCTGTAGTCCTCGAGCTTGACTTGCCCGCCCGTGCTCTCGCTGTTCTGGACTACGACCGAATGGGTCGGCACTTCGTCGGCCGAAAGCACACCGTCGCGGTCGGCGTCGGCGGCGGCGAAGCGCCGCATCATCGCGTTGCGGAATTCTTCCTCGCCGACCTTGCCGTCGCCGTTGCGGTCCATCCTTTGCAGGATTTGCTCGCTGGTGACCTCCACGCTTTTCTTGGCTTGCGCATGGGCGTGCGTGCCTGTGCTCGCGGTTGCCATCGTCAATACGGCTGCGGCTGCGGTCAAACCCCATCGGTCCTTCATAGTGCCCCCAGTTGTCGGCATCGGTTGCCGGCCGCGAGATTCGGCCGCGGCCAGTTAAGCCCGAATGAAAGCGCCGGTCCGGGACCGGCGGCACAGTTCGCGGCTCACGGCGCGCGGGTCCGGGACAAGACTTGCAGGCTTTCTCCCAGCGGCTGCGCATTCGGGCCGAAACGGCGTTCGGCGAAGACGATCCGGTCCGCGCCGACCAGCACTACGCTGCTGCAACGCGTCCCATAGCGTTCGCTGCGCACGAAGGGCGGCGACAGCGCGCGTTCCCATTCCAGGCCGATGCCGGTGTCGGGCAGGGTGTCGTCCGGTGCAGGTGTGGTGTCGGCCAATGCGTCGAGCAGCGGGGCCAGCGTCGATGCGTCTGGCGAAGCATCGGCGGCGGGCGAAGCTAGCCAGATCTCGAGCGCGCGCGTGGCGCGTCCGCTCTTCGGCCAGGGCGCATCGAAGGCGCCGTTCGACATGGCGTGCAGGCCGGGCGCGACCGGCCGGCTGTCGAAAGCGGGATGGTTGCTGGCGAAGCCCAGGGCGGCGCCATCCCAGACGAGCAGGTTGAAGCGTCCGTATTCCATGGCGATGGGACGCAAGGCTTCGCGGTATTCGGCGTCGGACGTCTCGCCGCGGGCGAAATCGCGGACCAGGGCACCGCGCGAGCGCGGCGCGGCATCGGCCGCGAAGCCGGCGCGGACATTGGTGACGGCGGCCAGGCGGCCGCGGGCGGAGGCCATCAGCCAGCCGCCGCCGGCCTGCAGGTCGCGGCCGCCGTAGACGTCCGGCGCTTCAGGATCGAAGCCGGCCGGCGCGGTGGGGCGGGCGTGGAGCTCGTCCCGGTTGGCGATCAAGGCCAGTTCGTAGCGGGGGTGAGAACGCCAGGCGAGCGCAATCAGGCACATAGGGCCATGCTAGCCCAGGCAGGGCGTGTAGGAAATTTCCTACAAAAGCCCGGGCGGTTCGCCGATGCCTATCCGCTGGCAAGGCGAGCAATCTGCACGGGCCCCGGCGGCACGGCTAAATGCATTGGCAGCGGATGCCGCTCAGCAAAGGAATCAGCCGCCACCTTGAGCAAGTGGACAAGCAGGGCCGGGGCGCTTTTTTAGATATAGGGGAGAGAGCGCATGGAGCGCACCCTTTACTACGTCGAGCCGGTCGAACCCGGTTGGCAGGTCTGTGTAGGCGGCAAGCCCCTCGAACACTTCCGGCTCAAGGTCGCTGCTCTATGTGCGGCCGAAACCTTCGCCCGCATCCGTCACGACGCCACTGGCGAACCGACCGGCGTGCATATGCGCATGCTTTGCGGCGATCTGGTGATGGTCGGCAGGCACGGTTAAGCCGTCGGCGGTTGCCGCAGTTGCGCCCGCGACGCGCGCCAGACCCGCAACCCTGATCTCAAGAACATCGCCAGCAGGACAATCGCGATCAACAGATCGGGCCAGCCGCTGCCGAATAGCCATACCGCCGGGGCTGCGGCCAACACCGCCAAGCCTTCGCCGACATCGTTGCGCGAACATTCCCAGGCCGAGGCCATGTTCAGGTCGCCGTTGCGGTAAGGATTCAGCAGCCGCAAGCAGATCAAATTGGCGATCAGGTTCAGCGCGGCCGCGATCCCGAGCGTTTCGAACAGCGGCGTAGCGGGGTGGGCTAGCCGCCACACGATCTGCAGCGCTACCGCGATCGCGGCGGCCAGGATCAGCGCCGATTTCAACATCGCCACGCGCGCCTTGGTCGACGGGGCGGAACCGACTACGGCTAGGCTCACGGCGTAGGTTGCAGCATCGCCCAGATTGTCCAGCCCGCCCGACAGCAGCGACGACGAAGCACTGCGCAGCGCCGCGGCCACCATCATCGCGAAAGTCGCCGCATTGATCGCCAGCACGATGCCCAGCACGCGCCGCTCCTGCCGGTGCAGCGCTTCGGCGGCGATCGATTTCTCGCAGCAATCTCGGGACATGCGGCGCTCCGTCGTGCGCATCCTACGCTTGCTGGCGTCGGAAGGTTGACCGTCGGACGGCTTTGTATGTAACCTTAAGGTTAATTAGCTATACGGTTAAATTAACCATGCCGCAGGACCGCCTGAGCACCACCTTCGCCGCGCTTGCCGATCCCACCCGGCGTGCGATCCTGGCCCGCCTCACCGCCGGGGAAACCTCGGTGACCGAACTGGCCGAGCCATTCGCTATGAGCCTGCCGGCCATCTCCAAGCATTTGAAGGTGCTCGAGAACGCCGGCCTGATCGTGCGCGGACGCGAGGCGCAATGGCGACCGTGCCGGCTCGATGCCGCGCCGCTGAAAGACGCGAATCAATGGCTCGAGCGTTATCGGGCGTACTGGGAACAGCGCTTCGACCGATTGGAGCGCTATCTGAAGCGCGTGCAAGCCGAAGCCAAGACCGGCAAATCCGCAGCGGGCACCGCGACACGGAAACCATCGACACTAAAGAGGAAAAAAGCATGAGCGAGAAGAAGGCATCCGCTGCCGGCGACGAAGCCCGGGCGTTGGAAATCGTCCGCGTGTTCGATGCGCCGCGCGCGCTGGTGTTCCAGGCCTGGGTCGATCCCGAACGCATGGAGCAATGGTCCGCGCCGCACGACTACGAGATCGGGCATAACGAAGGCGAAGTGCGGACCGGCGGGCGCTGGCGGACGTCGATGGTGTCGAAAGACGAAGAATTGTGGCTCGGCGGCGTTTATCTGGAGGTGGTGGAAAACGAACGCCTGGTCTTCACTCATGCCTGGGAAGGCGAAGACGGCCAGCCCGGCCACGAAACCGTCGTGACGGTGCGCTTCGAAGATGCCGGCGAGGGCAAGACCCGGATGATCTTCCGTCAAGCCTTCTTCGATTCGGTGGATAGCCGCGACGGCCACGAAGGCGGCTGGGGCGAATGCTTCGATAGGCTGGACGATCTGCTGGCGAAGGAGGCAAAGGCATGAGTGCGATCAGCGAGATCACCTGTCCCTGCGGCGCCGTGGTGGTGCGCGTGCAGGGCGAACCCGAATTGCAGTTCTATTGCCATTGCGACGATTGCCAGACGATCAGCGGCGGCGCTTACGTGCCGGTCGCGCTGTTCGGCGCCGATGCCGTGCTGTCGGTGGAAGGCCGCACCGAAACCTGGACCTATAAAGTGTTGCCGAGGCAACGCTGCGCGGTGTGCGGTTGCGGCATGTTGGCCGAGGTTCCCGGTTTCGGCCAATTCGGCATCAGCGGCAATCGGTTGCCGGCGGGCATGCTGAAGCCGCAGTTCCATATCAATTGCCGTTACGCGCAGCGACCGGTGAAGGACGATCTACCGCATTACGCCTCGTTGCCGGAGATGTTTGGCGGGGATGGCCGGTTGGCGGATTGGTAGGCGGTAGCATTGCTCTTTCCTCCCCCCTCGCGGGGGAGGATGCCCGGGAGGGCAGAAGAGGGGGCGCGAGCATAGCGAGCGTGCTCTGGACATTGCGATTCCGCGCCAAAAGCCGAACCCTCTCTCTCTCTCTGGTCCCCGCTCCGCGCCCCGGCCCTCGCTTTCGCGAGGGCGTTCAGGCGCATGCGAAGCGATGCTTCGCGAGCAATGCGCCCTCACCCCGCAAGGGGAGAGGGTAGTGTCCAGGCTTCGACTGCAAATTTTTTGTCGGGGCGATGTCGAATCGCGCCATCCTGGAACGTCGTAGTCCAAGAAGCCGATGTTCGCGGCGGACTAATTCGTTGAAAACCAAGAAGAAAGGACATCCCGTGACCGACCCTGCCCAAGTTTCCGCCCGGCCTCGCGATTCGCGCTGGCTGGCCCTGACCATCCTCTGCCTGGGCGCGTTGATGATCGTGCTGGACACGACGATCGTGAACGTGGCGCTGCCTTCGATCCGCACCGACCTGCAGTTCAGCGAGACCTCGCTGGCCTGGGTGGTGAACGCCTATCTGCTCACTTTCGGCGGATTCCTGCTGCTCGGCGGGCGGCTGGGCGATTTGTACGGGCACCGGCGCCTGTTCCTGGCCGGGATCACCCTGTTCACGCTCGCTTCGCTCGCTTGCGGCATCGCCACCA
The DNA here is from genome assembly GCA_035250245.1 of Luteimonas sp. Classification (GTDB taxonomy): domain Bacteria; phylum Pseudomonadota; class Gammaproteobacteria; order Xanthomonadales; family Xanthomonadaceae; genus Luteimonas_C. The sequence goes on from DATFFH010000020.1 coordinate 27,604, forward strand.
GTCAGGAATTCCTGATCGCGGCCCGCGCGGTGCAGGGATTGGGTGGCGCGGTGACTACGGCGGTGGCGTTGTCGCTGATCATGAATCTGTTCACCGAACCGGCCGAACGTGCCAAGGCGATGGGCATCTACGGCTTCGTCTGCTCGGGCGGCGGCAGCGTCGGCGTGCTGCTCGGCGGATTGCTCACCAGCACGCTCGACTGGCATTGGATATTCCTGGTGAACATCCCGGTCGGCATCGCGGTATTCGCGCTGACGATGCGCCTGCTGCCGGCCGGTCGCGGTGCGGACACCGCGCGGCATCTGGACGTGGCCGGTGCGATCACCGTGACCGCTGCGCTCATGCTGGCGGTGTACGCGATCGTCAACGGCAACGAAGCCGGATGGACCTCGGCCCGCACGCTCGGCCTGCTCGGCGCGTCGGTGGTGTTGCTGGCGGCCTTCCTGGCGATCGAAGCCCGGGTCAAGGTGCCGCTGATGCCGTTGGGCTTGTTCCGTCTGCGCAACGTCGCCGTGTCGAACATCGTCGGCGTGCTGTGGGCGGCCGGCATGTTCGCCTGGTTCTTCCTGTCGGCGCTGTATCTGCAGCTGGTGCTGGGCTACGACCCGATGGAAGTCGGCCTGGCGTTCCTGCCTTCCAATCTGATCATGGCCGCGTTCTCGCTGGGTCTGTCGGCCAAGCTGGTGATGCGCTACGGCATCCGCCTGCCGCTGGCGGTCGGGCTGGGCTTGGCCGCGATCGGCCTACTGCTGTTCGCGCGCGCGCCGGTGGATGGCAGCTTCGCGGTCGATGTGTTCCCGGGCATGGTGCTGCTGGGCATCGGTGCGGGCATGGCCTTCAATCCGGTGCTGCTGGCGGCGATGAGCGATGTGGCGCCGAGCGAATCCGGTCTGGCTTCGGGCGTGGTCAACACCGCTTTCATGATGGGCGGTGCGCTGGGCCTGGCGATCCTGGCTAGCTTGGCCGCCTCGCGCAGCGCCGGATTGTTGGCCGCCGGCGAGACGCAGGCCGCGGCGCTCAATAGCGGTTACCAGATCGCGTTCCTGGTCGGCGCCGGTTTCGCCGCGCTGGCGGCCTTGCTCGGCGGTTTGTTCTTGCGCGTGTCGATGGGCGACAACGCGCCGATGGACGACGCGGAACCCGCCATTCCCTGATCTTTCCGAACCCCGCTATCCGAAGGAGGATGTATGTACGTCGACGGTTTCGTATTGCCGATCCCCAAGAAGAACATCGATGCCTACAAGAAAATGGCCAGAAAGGCCGGCAAGATCTGGATGGAGCACGGCGCGCTGCAATACCTGGAATGCCAGGGCGACGACGTGCCGCCGGGCGAGATCACTTCGTTCGAATTGAGCGTCAAGGCCAAGAAGGACGAAGTGGTGTTCTTCTCCTACATCGTTTTCAAATCGCGAGCGCACCGCGACAAGGTCAATAAGTTGGTGATGGCCGATCCGCGCCTGAGCACGATGGACCCGAAAAGCATGCCGTTCGATAGCAAGCGGATGATCTTCGGCGGATTCAAGCCGGTGGTGTCTTTCTGAGGCCTGCGCCGCCATCGGCGGCGCTGATCGAATCAAGGAGCAACGATGAGCCGCGTGATCCTGCATTTCGCCGTATCGCTGGATGGTTATGCCGCAGGTCCGGACATAAGCGCTGCCGAGCCGCTGGGCGTCGGCGGCGAACGCTTGCACGATTGGCTCTTCGCCGGGGAACGCGGCGAAGCCGACATGCAAGTGGAGAAGGAGATCAGGGCCGCGGCGCAGGCCGTGGTGCTGGGCCGGCGCACGTTCGACCTGGGCTTGGAACATTGGAACGACACGCCGTTTCCGGCGCCGTCGTTCGTGCTGACCCACCGGCCCCACGCGCCGCTGGCGCAGAAAAGCGGCACTTTCACTTTCGTCGGCGAGGGCATCGCCGATGCCATCGAACGCGGAAAATCGGCCGCGCAAGGTGGCGGGGTGGTGGTGATGGGCGTGGACACGGCGCGCCAGGCTTTGCGCGCCGGGTTGGTGGACGAAATCAACCTGCAGCTAGTGCCGATCATGCTCGGCGGCGGCGAACGCTTGTTCGAAGGCCTGGACCCGGAATCGGAAGGCTACCGTCTGGAGCGCGTGCTGCCGTCGCCGAACGCCGTGCATCTGCGCTATCTCGCCAAGCCGTAGCTGTCACGGTTTTACGTAGAGTCGAGCCTTGCTCGACTGCTTTTGCCTCGGTTCGGGTACTCGTGCCGGTAGAGCAGTCGAGCAGGCTCGACTCTACAAGAGCCTAGGGTTCGGTCTGCGCCATGTTCTCTTTGGCTTTGCGCGCCCGCTCCAAGAGCAGTGCTTGCTCGCGGGCATTCTTGGTCAGCGCCGCGGCGAGCATGAATTCTGCGTTGGCCTCTTCGAAACGTTCCAGCTTGAACAGCAGATCGCCGCGGACGCTGGGCAGCAGATGGTAATTGCGAAGCGAAGGCTCGGCGGTCAGCGAATCGACCAGTTCCAACCCCGCTGCCGGCCCGAAATGCATCGCCAGCGCCACGGCGCGATTGAGTTCTACCACCGGCGACGGCGCGATTTCGGCCAGCGCGCCGTACAAGCCGACGATCCGCGCCCAATCCGTCGCTTCGGGCGTCAGCGCTCGCGCGTGGCAGGCCGCGATCGCCGCCTGCAACGCGTACGGGCCGCGTGCGCCGCCGAGTTTTTCGGCGCGTTCCAAAGCGGCCAGTCCGCGGCCGATCAGCAATCGATCCCAGCGCGAACGGTCCTGGTCCAACAGCAGGATCGGCTCGCCCGACGGGCCGACGCGCGCGCCCGCGCGCGAAGCCTGGATTTCCATCAGCGCGACCAGGCCGTGGACTTCGGCTTCCTTGGGCGCCAGTTCGGCCAGGATGCGGCCCAGGCGCAGCGCTTCGTCGCACAGCGCCGGGCGGATCCAATCGTCGCCGGCGGTGGCCGAATAGCCTTCGTTGAAAATCAGATAGACCACGCCGAGCACCGCAGACAGCCGTCCGGCCCGTTCCGGTCCACGCGGCACTTCGAACGGCACCTCCGCGTCGCTGAGGGTGCGCTTGGCGCGGACGATGCGCTGGGCCACCGTCGGTTCGGGCACCAGGAAGGCGCGTGCGATCTCTTCGGTCGTCAGGCCGCCGAGCAAGCGCAAGGTCAGCGCGACCTGCGCATCGGTCGACAGCACCGGGTGGCAGGCGGTGAACACCAGGCGCAGCAGGTCGTCGCCAATGTCGTCGTCCATCGCGTCGAGCCACGCTTCCTCGGCGCCTTCCTGGTCCGATTCGATGTCGTAGCCGATCTCTTCGTGCTTGCGCTGCATCAGTTTGCTGCGGCGCAGGCGGTCGATGGCGCGGTGCTTGGCGGTGGCCATCAGCCAGGCGCCGGGATTATCGGGCACGCCGGTTTCGGGCCAGCGTTCGAGCGCGGAGACCAGGGCGTCCTGGGCTAGTTCTTCGGCGAGGCCGACGTCACGCACCATGCGCGCCAGGCCCGCGATCAGCCTGGCCGATTCCATCCGCCAGACGGTGTCTATCGTTTTGCGTACGTCGGCCGCGGTCATGGCGACCGATCAGACCATCATCGTCCCGGCGGCGCAAGCATCGTTCGTCGCGGATCTATGCGCTGGCGCATCGACTCGATCTGGCGACTGCTCTTGTGGGAGGGGCTTCAGCCCCGACTGTCTTGTCGGGGCTGAAGCCCCTCCCACAAAGGCGATTCAGTTCGGCGGTGTTGCGGGTTCCGCATCCGGAAGCGGAGTCGCGACGACAGGGACGAGCGGCTGCTGGGCGTCGGAAACGAAGGACCGGCTCCGCTTGCGGGCGGTCGCCGCCTGCGCCAAACCCAAGGCGAGCGCATCCGAAGATCGGTGCGATCGCGCCGATTCCAGATTCGCGATATTGCGTCGCGCGAGCAACCAGAGCATCGGTCGCCTCGCGTTACTGCGCTGCTGCGCAGTTGAAGCCGATATAGGCATTCAATTTCATGGTGCTTCTCTTGGACCTTGCTTTTTTGTGGGAGCGGCTTCAGCCGCGAGCTCTTCCCGCACAACGCTGCGATCCGAGCGGAAAAGCTCGCGGCTGAAGCCGCTCCCACAGATATTGGTACTGGACGCTCAATGCCGCCGTGCGATCTCGTCGCGCAGCCGCTCTTCTTGTTCGCGCAATTCGGGCGTGAATTCGGCGCCGAAATCCTCGGCTTCGAATACCTGGCGGATTTCGACTTCGGCGTCGTCGCCGAAGGGCGCGCGCTTGAGCCATTCGATGGCCTCTTCCTTCGAACGCACCTGCCACAGCCAGAAGCCGGCGATCAATTCCTTGCTTTCGGCGAACGGCCCGTCGATCACCGTGCGCTTGCCGTCAGCGCCGAAGCGCACCCGGGCGCCTTTCGAACTCGCTTGCAGGCCTTCGCCGGCGAGCATCACGCCGGCCTTCACCAACTCTTCGTTGTATTTGCCCATTTCGGCCAAAACGCGCTCGCTGGGCAGCACGCCGTTCTCGGTGTCCTGGTTAGCTTTTACGATCACCATGAATCTCATCGTCGTATCTCCTCGTGTGGGTGGATGCCGGAGCCGGATTTTCCTGGCTCTTGCGAATACGACGAACTCAGGGGCGCCGGATCGACAGGCTCGCGAAAAAATTATCCGCTCGCAAGTGGCTGTATCCATTGGATTTCCTGCGCTACGGCGAAAAAAAGCCCTCCCCGCGAACGGGGAGGGCAGGCGCCGGGCGCGCAAAAGGGGAGGTTTACGGGCCCGTGGATAAGTAGGGCGTCGCCTTGAACGCCACGGTCTTGCCGCCATCGCTGGCGCTGCCGACGATCCGGCCGAGGTTGTCGATGTCGTTGGCGCTGGTCAGCACCGCCGTGCCCAACGAAGAGGCCAGCAGATTGAGATCGCTCGGCACGCCGTCGCGCCAGATCACGGCGCGGCAATCGCCACCGGCGCTGTTGCAGGATTGGCCGACGATCTGGCGCCATTCGTTGATGCCCAAAGCCTGGCCGCGTCCCGTTTGCTCGGCGTCGTGCGCGGGCAGCAGCGGCAGGCGCTGGATGCCGCCGGACCGGGTCCAAAAGAACGCACGCGGCCGGAACGACATGCCGACATCGGCGGAGCGGTTGGCGAAACCGACCACGTCGCCGCGCTGGTTGATCATCATCGGCGTGTTCCAGGCGATGCCGCCGAAATCGCCGATGTTCTCCGGTTCGCCGTTCTGCCACAGCACATTGCGCTTGGCGCTGAGCCCGCCCACCGCATTGCTGCAGGCGCCGGAGATGCCCACCACCTGTCCGCGGTCGTTGATCGCGGTGGCCGAGCTCACTTCGTCGCCAGGCAGCGGCGGCAATTCGTGCGGCCGGCTTTTGCCTGTCGGCCATAGCGCGGCGCGGAAGCGCAGCACTTGCGGCGAAACGCATTCGGGATCGTGCACCCCATTCTCGGCCCAGCCCACGGTCTGGCCCAGATTATTGGTGCCCGTGGCGAAGCTGTGAGTGCCGCCCGGGAACGGATTCAAGGCGGTCATCTTGCCGTTCTGCCAGCGGAAACCCAGGCAGCGATTACCCACGGCATCGTCGCCGGGGAAGAAATAGCCGCAACTCCAGATCTCGTCGTTGGGGTCGTCTTCGTTCGTTTGCGCGATGCCGCTGACGATGCCCAGCACGTTCTTCACCGGCCACAGCACCGCGCTGTTGGTGCCGCCCAGCGTGCCCAGCGGCTTGCGCTGGCTGCCGCGCCAAAGCACGGCTTCGGATGCGACATCGTCGGTGCGGTTGGATTGCCCGGCGATCCAGCCGAGGTCGTTGATGCTGCTGGCGGCGGTGGCGGTGCCGCCCAGATCGGTCAGCAGTTCTATCTTGTAGCGGATCTGCAATCGCGTCGCGGACGGACCGGCCGCGTCGGCGGCGCCGGTGAACAAAGCGGCGGCGAGCGCGGCGCCGAGCAGGTGTCGCGGGATGGATGTCTTCATCGGAATCTCCGTGGGCCGAGCGAGCCCGTTGCGGCTGCGCGACGGCGCAGCCGGATCGATGGGAGTTTTTTTGCGCGGCTCCGGCTAGCTGCGCGGCTCAGATATGGCATGGCGGCGCGCAAGGCGCTCGCCGTTTCCGGACAAGGTTGGCCGCTTTTCTTTT
>DATFFH010000021.1:0-8031 GCA_035250245.1 Luteimonas sp.
CTCGCCGCCGGCCGCGGCGCTGCCGGCATGATCGGCTGCACCCAGCCGCGCCGGATCGCCGCGCGCGCGGTCGCGCGCCGGGTCGCGGAAGAACTGCGCACGCCGCTCGGCGGCGCGGTCGGCTTCCAGGTGCGCTTCAACGACAACGTCGGCGCCGATACCGCGGTCAAGTTCATGACCGACGGCATCCTGCTGGCCGAAATCCAATCCGACCGCTGGCTGTCGGCCTACGACACGATCATCGTCGACGAAGCCCATGAGCGCAGCCTCAACATCGATTTCCTGCTCGGCTATCTGAAACAGCTGCTGCACAAGCGCTCCGACCTGAAGGTGATCGTGACCTCGGCGACGATCGACACCGAGCGTTTTTCCCAGCATTTCGGCGATGCGCCGGTGGTGAACGTCGAAGGCCGCGGCTATCCGGTGGAAGTGCGCTATCGACCGCTGGAAGGCGAGGGCGAAAACGAAGGCGAGCGCAGCGTGCTGGACGGCATCGTCGCCGCCTGCGACGAAATAGCCCGCGACCGGTCGATGGGCGACACGCTGATCTTCCTGCCCGGCGAGCGCGAGATCCGCGATGCGCACCAGGCTTTGGAGCGGCGCAAATACCGCCACACCGAAGTGCTGCCGCTGTACGCGCGGCTCTCGGCGCGCGACCAGGACCGGGTGTTCAATCCCGGGCCGCAGCGGCGGATCGTGCTGGCGACGAACGTCGCCGAAACCTCGCTGACGGTGCCGCGGATCCATTACGTGGTCGATCCGGGCCTGGCCCGGGTCAAGCGCTACAGTCCGCGCCAGAAGCTGGACCGTTTGCATATCGAAGCGATCTCGCAGGCCAGCGCCGACCAGCGCAAGGGCCGCTGCGGCCGCGTCGCGCCGGGCACCTGTTTCCGCCTGTATTCGCAGGCCGATTTCGAATCGCGCGCCCAGTACACCGACCCCGAAATCCGCCGCGCCGCATTGGCCGGCGTGATCCTGCGCATGCTGTCGCTGGGTTTGGGACGCATCGAGGATTTCCCGTTCCTGGAACCGCCCGATCCGCGCGCGATCGCCGACGGCTGGCAGCAGCTGCACGAACTCGGCGCGGTGGATGCGGAACGCAAGCTCACCGCGATCGGGCGGACCATGTCGCGGCTGCCGGTCGACGTGAAACTGGCGCGCATGCTGGTCGCCGCGCAGGCCCACGGCTGCCTGCAGGACATGCTGGCGATCGCCTCGTTCCTGGGCATCCAGGATCCGCGCGAACGCCCGTCCGATCAGCGCGCCGCGGCCGATAACGCGCATGCCCTGTTCGCCGATCCCCGATCCGAATTCGTCGGCATCCTCAAGCTGTGGGAGGCCTATCGCGAAGCGCACGAGGCGATGACCCAGTCGCAGCTGCGCAAGTGGAGCGAGAAGCATTTTCTCGGCTTCCTGCGCATGCGCGAGTGGCGCGAGCTGCACCGGCAGTTGAAGTTGCAGTGCGAGGAGCTTGGATGGGCCGACGCCGTTTCCAACCGCAGCAACGCCAACCCCCCTTTGAAAAAGGGGGGCAGGGGGGATTTACGCCAAGCGGCAGGCGCGACGAAGCAACAGCAAAAGCAAATCCCCCTCGATCCCCCTTTTTCAAAGGGGGAGGAACAGCAGAACGCGAAGGCTTACGCGACCCTGCACCGCGCCCTGATCGCCGGACTGCCTACCCAGATCGGCCAACGCACTGAGCGCGGCCAGTACGACGGTCCGCGAGGCCGCAAGTTCCAGTTGTTCCCGGGTTCGCCGCTGGCGAAAAAACCGCCAGCTTGGACGCTGTCGGCGACCTTGCTGGATACAGAAAAAATCTGGGCGATGACCAACGCCGCGATCGAACCCGAATGGGCGATCGAAGAGCTCCCGCATCTGCTCGCGCGGCGCCCGCACGATCCGCGCTGGTCGCGTTCGCAAGGCCGCGTGGTCGGCAGCGAGCAGATCGGCCTGTTCGGCCTGGTGCTTGCGCCTAAAAAGCCAATTCATTACGGCGCTTTGTTCCCCGAGGAAAGCCGAGCGATCTTCGCGCGCGAAGCGCTGGTGCCCGCCGAGATCAACACCCGCAGCGCCTTCCTTGCCCGCAACCTGAAAACGCTGGAACTGGCGCGGCAGGAAGAGGCCAAGCAGCGGCGCAGCGGTCTGGTCGTCGACGAAGAATGGATGGCGCAGTGGTATCTCGACCGCTTGCCGGGCCAGGTCCACAACGCGCAAGCGCTGGATGCGTGGTACGCCAAGCTTCCCGCAGCGGAAAAATCGGCGCTGGAATGGTCGCGCCAAGACCTGCTGGTCGGCGACGAAAGCGAAGCGGCACGGTTTCCGCCGTATTTTCCCGTAGGCGATGCGCGCTTGGCGGTGCGCTACCGGTTCGAACCCGGGGCGCCGGACGATGGCATGACCTTGGCGGTGCCGCTGCATCTGCTCAACGCGCTCGATGCGGCGCGTCTGACTTGGCTGGCGCCGGGCTTCGTCGCGGACAAGGCGGCGGCGCTGATCAAATCCTTACCCAAGGCCTTGCGCCGCAATTTCGTGCCGGCGCCGGATTTCGCCCGCGCCTTCGTCGAGGCGCACGCGCAACCGGAGCCCGACGCGTTCGTGGGCGCGCTGGCCAAGTTCTTGCGCAAGTTGACCGGAGTCGAAATCGCAGCGACGGATTTCGACGAAGCCTCGATCGAAGCGCATCTGCGCATGAATCTGCGCCTGTTCGATCGCGACGGCAAGACAGTGCTCGCCGAATCGCGCGATCTGGACGAGTTGCGCGCGCGCTTCGGCGAGCGCGCCGAGCGCGCCTTCGCGGCGCAGGCTGCGCAAGGTTTGGCGCAGCGAGGTTTGACCGTTTTCCCGGAACAGCCGATTCCAGCGTCGGTGCCTGGCGCTGCCGGCGTGCCGGCCTATCCGGCGCTTGACGATGCAGGCGATGCCGCCGATCTGGCCGTGTACGCGCAACGCGAGGAAGCGCAGCGCCGCCATCCGCGCGGCGTGCGCCGCTTGCTGGCGATCGCGCTGGCGGACAAGCTCAAGCAGGCGCGCAAGCAATTGCCTGTGCAGGCCAAGACCGCGCTGTTGTATGCGGCGATCGAGTCGAACGCGCCGCGCCGCGCCGGCGGAAACGATGGGGATCGCCTGCGCACCGATCTGGTGGACGGCGCCTTCGCCGCGTTGTCGGCCGATGGGTTGGAATCGATCCGCGATGCGGACGCCTTCGCGCAACGGCGCGATGCGATCGCCAAGGCGCTGTTCCCCGAGGCGGTCGCGCGCCTGCGCCAGGCGGAAACCATACTCGGCCTGGTGGCCGAGGTGCGCGCGAAGCTGGATTCGGAATTGATCGGCTGGGCCAGCGGCAATCTGGACGACATGCGCGCGCACCTGGCCGCGCTGACCCCGCCGGGTTTCCTGCGCGATGTGCCGGCGGAGGCTTTGCGCGAATATCCGCGCTATCTGAAAGCTTTGGTCTTGCGCTGCGAACGCGCGCTGCGCGATCCGACCCGCGACCAGGCGCGGATGCTGGAAATCAAGCCTTTCGCCGATGCTTTAGCGGCGGCCTCCGCAGACGAGGAGAAGATTTCCGGAGAACTGCAGTCGCTGCGCTGGGAGTTGGAAGAATTGCGTGTGTCGTTGTTCGCGCAAGAATTGGGCGCACGCGGCGGACCTTCGCCGAAGAAGTTGGCGCAGAAGTTCGCGGGGTTGCGAGAGCCTTAGATTTTTCCTCCCCCCTTGCGGGGTGAAGGGACATTGCTTGCGAAGCACTGCTTCGCATGTCCCTGAACGCCCTGGCGTAAGCCAGGGCCGGGGCGCGCAGCGGGATGCCCGGAGGGCAGGAGAGGGGAACGAGCGAAGCGAGTGCTCTTTGCTTGCGACTCTGCGCCAAAAGCCGAACCCTCTCCCTGGCGCTTCGCGCCTGTCCCTCTCCCGAAATGGGGGAGGGGCAAAGACCGGGTCGCCGTTACTGGATGCGTTCGACTCGCGGGCGCGGGGCGTCTTCGTCCACCTGGAAAAACCAGCGGCCCATCATGCCGGGCGCCACTTCGATTTCCGGCGATTGCAGCGGCTTGTTCAATTTCATGCTGCCTTTGAGCACGCGCCAGCGCTGGCCGTTTTCCAGCTCGAACACGGTGCCGGGGCCCCATTCCTGGATCGAACCCTTGAGCCGGCTGCGTACGGGTTTGTCGTCGCCGATGAAGCCGGCGCCCGTCGGTGCGGCCGGTGCTGGTGCCGGTGCGGCTGCGACCGGCGCCTCGGCAGCCTTGCGGCCCAGCCAGGCGTTGAGGTTTGCCAGCTCGTTCGCGGACAGTTTGTCCAGACCGGCGGATTTGAATTCGTCCGCCGACATCTGCCGTTCGATCGGCGCTTCTTGCGCGAAGGCGTGGGCGGCCAGGCCGAAAAGGAAGGCGCAGGCGAGCAGGCGGAATGCAGTTAGGCGGGCAGTCGGTTTCATGGCGGCCTCGGGGTGGTTATGCCCGAGTGTAATACCAATAGGCGAAGCGGCCATGACGGCCTGTTTCAGGCTGGAACGACCGTAGAGTCGAGCCTGCTCGACTGCTTTTTGGCCAGTCGCAATCACGGAGAAGAGCAGTCGAGCAGGCTCGACTCTACAAAAACGGGAGATGTGGCTGTCCGGACGCAACCCAGCGGTGCCTTCTTGGCATTGCGCCAACGATCCGGTGCGGTAGCCTGTGGACATGGGCGCTCCGGCCGAAAAAACGCAGGCTCCGATCGATGCGCTGCTGGCTTTGCCGGCGGCTTCGCCGATCGCGCCCGGCCTGCGCGAAGCATTGCGCGCGGCGGGCGCGAACGGCGAAGCGACGCTGCGCGATCCTCTACCGGTGCTGGCCGATACGCTCGCCTCGCTGGCCCTGCTCGGCGGCGACGGCGAAGTGATGGCGGCCGCGATCCTGCACGTCGCGCCCGAATGGCGCGAGAAGATCGAACCGATCCTGCAACGCGAGCATCCGGCCGTCGCCGCCCTGCTCGAAGGCCAGCGCGCCGCTAACCAGGTCTGGGCGCTGCACGCCGAGCACGCCGGCGCCGGCAACAGCGAAGGCCTGCGCCGCTTGCTGCTGGCGATCGTGCGCGACCTGCGCGTGGTGCCGATCCTGCTGGCGCGGCAATTGGCCCGGCTGCGCGCGGCCGGCGATCTGCCGGAAGCCGAACGCCGCGCATTGGCGCAACTGACGCGCGACATCCACGCGCCCTTGGCCAACCGGCTCGGCATCTGGCAGCTGAAATGGGAACTGGAAGATCTGGCATTCCGCCATCTGGAACCGGAGACCTACCAGCGCATCGCCCGTTTGCTCGACGAAAAACGCAACGACCGCCAGCGCTACATCGAACGGGTCAAGGGCGAATTGGAACGCGCGATGAAAGCGCAAGGCCTGGCGGTGGAAGTCGCCGGCCGGCCCAAGCACATCTACAGCATCTGGAAGAAGATGCAGAAGAAGGACGTGCCGTTCGGCGAGCTGTACGACTTGCGCGCGGTGCGCGTGCTGGTGGACGACGTGCCCGCCTGCTACGCCGCGCTGGGCGTGGTGCATGCGATCTGGACGCCGATCCCGAGCGAGTTCGACGACTACATCGCCCGTCCCAAACGCAACGACTACCGCTCGCTGCACACCGCGGTGGTCGGCCCGGACGGCAAGACGCTGGAGGTGCAGATCCGCACCCGCGAAATGCACGCCCAGGCCGAGCTGGGCGTGGCCGCGCACTGGCGCTACAAGGAAGGCCGCAGCGCGGCCGGCGATGCGGCCTTGGACCGGAAAATCGGCTGGATGCGGCGCCTGCTCGAGCAGCGCGACGACAACACCGATCTGCTGGGCGAGATCGACGCCGAGCTGATCGAAGACCGCATCTACGCGCTGACCCCGCGCGGCGAGGTGATCGATCTCCCGCAAGGCGCCACGCCGCTGGATTTCGCCTACCACGTGCACACCGAAGTCGGACATCGCTGCCGCGGCGCCAAGGTCAACGGCCGGATCGTGCCGTTGGACCACCAATTGCGCAGCGGCGACCGGGTCGAAATACTCACCGCAAAAACCGGCGAGCCGCGGCGCGATTGGCTGGTGGTGGCGAACGGCTTTTTGGCCAGCGGCCGTTCGCGCGACAAAGTGCGCGCCTGGTTCCATAAACTCGATCGCGCGCGCAACGTGCAAGCGGGCAAGGAACTGCTGGACAAGGAATTGAAGCGGCTCGGCTTGCAAAACGCCGAGCTGGCGCCGGTGCTGGCCAAGTTCAACGTCGCTAGCATCGAAGAACTGCACGTACAGGTGGCGCTGGGCGACGTCGGTCCGCATCAGGTGGGCCGCGCGCTGCACGACTTGGAACGCGACCAGGCCGAAACTGCGCCGGTCCTGCCCGCGCCTTCGCGCAAAGTGCGCAAGGCCGGCACCACATCGGGCCTGACGGTGCAAGGCGTGGGCAACCTGCTGGTGCAGATCGCGCGCTGCTGCCAGCCGCTGCCGGGCGAACCGATCGTCGGCTATCTGACCCGCGCCCGCGGCGTGTCCGTGCACCGTCCCGATTGCGCGGCCTTCCTGCGCCTGGCCGCCAAGCAGCCGCAGCGCGTGCTGCCGGTGGAGTGGGGCGGCGTCGGCGGCGGTTACGAAGTGGACGTGCAGCTGCTGGCGCTGGACCGCAAGTGGTTGCTGAAGGACCTCACCAACCTGATCGCGCAGGAAAACGCGCACGTGACCGACATCCACAGCCAGGCCGAACGCGGCAGCGGCCGGATCCGGCTGCGCTTGCGCTTGCGCGTGGCCGATTTCGGCCAGCTTTCGACACTGCTGGGCAAACTCTCCGGCCTGCCCGGCGTGGAGGAAGCGCGCAGGGCCGGTTGAAGCGGCGCTGCTATGCTCGCCGCGTGAGCGCGCCACGCGACGACCGAACCCAGCATGCCGCCGAAGAACCTTCGCGCGGACGCACGGAGCCGCGCCTGGGGTGGCTGGAAGGCGTGCGTTTCCGCGATCCGGCACGCAGCATCCGGCGCGGCGAAAGCTTTCCCGCATTCGGCTGGTGGGTAGTGGCGGGGGCGGTCCTGCTCCTATTGGCCGTGTTGCTGTTCCGGCAAACCCTGGCCGATTGGCTGTGGCCCGAAACACGCGCGCAGACTTTGCGCGAGCAGGCCGCGCAGGCGCTGGCCGCAGGAAGATTGAGCGCCGAAGACGGCAGCGGCGCCCGTGAACTCTACGAGGCGGCGCTGGCTCTGGATCCGGACCGCAACGAAGCGCGCGAAGGACTGATGCGCGTCGCCGCGGAGGCGCTGCGGCAGACCCGCGCTGCGATCGCCGACAACCGTTACCCCGAAGCGCACGCTTCGCTCAAGCTCGCCCGGGCTTTGTCCGCGCCTCGCACCGAAACCGAGGCCGTCGCCTTGCTGCTGCGCCGGCAGGAAGCCGAGCATGCCGGCATCGAGGGCCTGCTGGCGCGCGCCGGCGCGGCGCGTGCGCAGGCCCGCCTGGACGAAGGCCCGGATGCAGCCCTGCCGCTGTATCAGCGCGTGCTGGCGCTGCAGCCTTCGCGCACCGAAGCCTTGGAAGGGCGCGAGGATGCGCTGGCCGATTTGCTGCAGCGCGCGAACGCCGCGCTCGATGGCGGCAAGCCGGAAGAGGCGGCGTCGATCGTCGCGCGCGCTCGCGAGTACGACCCGGGACACGTCGACCTGCCGGCGGCGCAGGCGCATCTGGCGCGCGCGGTCGAATCGAGCCGTCAGCGCGCCGACCGCGATCTGCGCAACGACCGTCTGGATGCCGCCTTGTCCGGCTATCGCGCGCTGCTGCGGATCGACGCCACCGACGCTGCGGCCCAAACCGGCGTCGAACGCAGCGGCCACGCCTATCTTGAGCGCGCCGAACGCCGCGCCGCCGATTTCCGTTTCGCCGAAGCCGAAAACGACCTGCGCGCCGCGCGCGAAGCCTTGCCCGAATCCGTCGCGGTGCGCGAAGCCGAGCGCCGCATCGAACGCGCGCGCAAGGCCCAGTCGCGGATCGCGCCGGCAATGCCGCCCGCCGAGCGCAGCCGGCGGGTTCGCGCGTTGCTAGC
>DATFFH010000022.1:0-6037 GCA_035250245.1 Luteimonas sp.
GCCGCCGCCGGCCGACACGCCGGCCATGCCCATGCCGGCGGCGCCGATCGGCGCACCCGTGCCGAGCATGTCGCGGGTCGCTTTCAGCACCAGGCCGCCGGAACCGGTCGCGCCGTTGAGTTCCTTGTCGCCCAGCGCATCGCCCAGCGCCGTATCGAGCGTGCCGTGGAAGATGTGCGCCGGGAATACCGTGGCGCGCACCTTCACCGGATTGTCTTCGGTGGGAATGCCGCGATAGGCGATGCGCGGATTCACGGTGCGCGCGATCACGAAGCCGGGATCCTGTTCCGGGGCGGCCTGCTGCGCGAACGCGAGCGGCGCCAGCAATGCGCCGATGAGCGTGAGGCAGGCTTGCGCCCTAACGGTTTTGGTCGGTCCCTGCATGTGCTTCCCCGAATCCCGAAGGCCGCGGCCCGATGCGGCGGCGGGGGAAGCAAAGCGATATGCGTGCCAAGACCGGAAGTGCTTGATCCGATTGGCTTTTCAGCGCCGTTGTGAGGGCGGCGTTAAATCTGTCATCGAAAAACGTTGCGGATCTGAAACACGATTTCCGCCTCGTACGGTGCACCGCGGAAACGTCCGCGGCGAGCCCCCTTCCAGACCCGGTTTTACGCAGGGATGCGGCATGCGCGCCCACCGTTTCAAGATTGAACAGTGCGGATCGATCGACGTACCTGTCCTGTTTCGTGGCGGCGATGCGTTACCCGATAAGCGAGGCGCCACTCGTGTTCGCGCTTGCCCGGACGCCCGCGATCACTCTTGACGCGGGCGGTTCAGCACCAGCCAATACAGGCCGATCTGCTTGACCGCGCCGACGAACTGTTCGAAATCGACCGGTTTCTGGATGTAACTGTTCGCGCCCAGCGCGTAGCTGGCTTCGACGTCGAATGGCTCGGCGCTGGTGGTCAGCACCACCACCGGCAGCGTTTTCGTCACCAGATTGTCCCGGATCGCCTGCAGCACCTCGCGGCCGTCGATTTTCGGCAAATTCAGGTCCAGCAGGATGATCGACGGCAGTTCCAAAGGATCGCGGTCCGAGTACTGGCCGCGCGCGAACAGATAATCGAGCGCCGCTGCGCCATCGTTCACCACCATCAATCGATGGTCGATGCCGGCCTCCGTGAACGCGATCCGGGTCAGTTCGACGTCGTCCAAGTTGTCTTCGACCAGCAGGATGTCTTTTTCGTCGCTCACGTTGCGTCCTCGCTGCCGATGGGGCCGTTGGCCGATGGGGGAAGAATGAAATAGAAAGCGCTACCCGTGCCCGGCGCCGATTCGGCCCAGATGCGGCCGCGATGCCGATGCACGATCCGTTGCGCGATCGCCAGGCCCAAACCGCTGCCGCCGCCTTCGGCTTGGCCGTGCAGGCGCTGGAACGGTTCGAACAGCTTGTCGGCATAAGCCATGTCGAAGCCGCGGCCACGGTCGCGGACCGTAAGCTGCAGGCCTTCGGGCGTTTGCGTGCCGTGCACTTCGACGGCGACCGGCGCTTCCGGCGCGGAAAACTTCCAGGCGTTGCCGAGCAGCTGCGCGAACAGCGTCTTGAGCAAGCGCTCGTCGCCATGCGCGCGCAGGCCGTGCTGCACGTCGATGCGGGCTTCGCGTTCCGGTTCGGCGTCCTGCAATTCGGCGCCCACCCATTCGGCCAGCAGGCTCAGGTCCACGTCCTGCGGCTTGAGCTCGGCGCTGGTCGCGCGGGAAAGCTCCAGCAAGCCGTCGATCAATCCGGACATGCGGGCGGCGTTGTCGCGGATCCGCTGCAGATAGTCGCGCGCGGTATCGTCCAATGCCGCGCGGCTATGGCGATCCAGTTGCGCGGCGAAGCCATCGATCGCGCGCAGCGGGCCGCGCAGGTCGTGCGAGACGCCGTAAGCGAATTGACGCAGTTGCTGATTGGCTTCGTGCAGTTCCGCGGTCCGCTCGGCGGCGCGCCGCTCGAGCCGGCGATTGAGCTCCTGCAACGCCTGCTCGGCCTGTTTCTGCGCGCTGATGTCGCGAACCTGGGCGATCATGTAAATCGGGCGGCCGGACTCGTCGTGCATCATCGCCACGTTCAGATGCGCCCACAGCACGCTGCCATCGCGGCGCAGATAGCGTTTGGGCGCGTCCAGTACCGGGATGCGGCCTTCGACCAGGCTGCTCATGTAGCCGCGGCTGAGCTCCAGGTCTTCGGGATGGGTGAATTCCAGGACGTGATGGCCGACCAAGTCTTTAGCCGGGTAGCCGAAGATCTTCTCGAACGCCGGATTGACCTCGCGCCAATGCCCGCCCAGATCCACGATCGCCATACCGATGCCCGAAGAGGCCATGGCCAGTCGGAAAAGGCGGCCGTCGTCGCGCTCGGGGTCGTGCAACGGCGGGGGGGCCGGGACGGTAGTGGTCGCGGACATCGTAGGCCGGAGTGTAGGCCAGGGACCGGCAGGTGGCGAACCTGGCTAATGCCCCGGCGGCAAGCCGGGATTCAGACCGATGAGCGCCCAGTAGTCTGAAATGCTGCCGGCGCTGCTACACCCGTCTCCAGGCCTGCCAGCGACCACCAGCGAAGCGACGTCGAAACACCTATCCGCCATCGAACTACGGGCCGAGACCTGAAGTCGGCGTGCTGTCCAGCGAAGAGCAGCCGCAGATCGAGAGGCGCGACGTCGCACACCGCCGTTGACGTTGAGGCACTTTCTTTGGTTACTTTCTTTATGCCAGTAAAGAAAGTGACCCGGGCGATAGCCCGGAAGCGGTTGTCCATGGAACTAGTTGCGTCGCAACTGTCGCGGAGGTCGGATGCCATGGCTTCGTTTCGTCAGGATAACGAGCCAGAGCCAAGTCACTGGGTTCCCGCTTTCGCGGGAATGACGGCTTAAGGACAAAAGGCAACAGCGACAGTGAGCGTGAGAGTCGATGGATCCCGACTCGCGCCGAGATGACGGTGATCGCGGGTGATACGCAGGGCGCAGATGCCGCGATCGCCAGCTACTTAACCGCTCAAAACAACTCGCCCTGCGGCGATGGCGGACGCGGCGGCACGAATTTGCTCGTTTCCAGGCCCGGAAAACTGCCGCGAGCCGGATAACCGTAGCGCTTCAGCGCCAAGGCGAAGCGATGCGCGAGCAATTCGGCATAAGGCCCTTCCCCGGTCTGGCGCTTGCCGAAGGTCGAATCGTAATCGCGCCCGCCGCGCATCTGACGGATCGTGCTCATCACGTGCTCGGCGCGGTCGGGCAGGTGCGTCTGCAACCAATCCTTGAACAGCGGCGCCACTTCCCACGGCAAACGCAGCAACACGTACCCGGCGCTGCGCGCGCCCGCATCGCGCGCGGCCTCGAGCACCGCCTCGAGTTCTTTGTCGTTCACCCACGGGATCACCGGCGCGAACATCACCCCGACCGGCACGCCGCGCTCGCTCAAGGCGCGGATCGCCTTCAGCCGCCGGTGCGGCGCCGATGCGCGCGACTCCAGCTTCGCGGCCAGGCGGTTGTCCAGCGAGGTCACCGAGAAATGCACGCTGACCAGGTGGTCGCGCGCCATCGGTTCCAGCAAGTCCAAGTCGCGTTCGATCAATGCATTCTTGGTGATCAACGACACCGGATGCTTGGTTTCGGCCAGCACCTCCAGCAATTGGCGGGTGATGCGCCATTTGCGCTCGATCGGCTGGTACGAGTCGGTGTTGATGCCCAACGCGATCGTGCTGGGCTTGTAGCCGGGCTTGGCCAGCTCGCGCCGCAGCTGCTCGGCGGCGTTGACCTTGGCCGACAGCTTGGTTTCGAAATCCAGCCCGGGCGAGAGGTTCAGATAAGCGTGCGACGGCCGCGCGAAGCAATAGCTGCAGCCGTGCTCGCAACCGCGATACGGATTCACCGATTGCGAGAAGGCGATGTCCGGCGACTTGTTGCGCGAGATGACCGAGCGGGCGAATTCCTCGCGCACCTGGGTGCGCGGCAACGGTTCGACGATCTCCTCGTCCAGGTCGGCGCGGCCGTCGTGCCAGCCATCGTCGACCGCCTCGCCGACGGTGACTTCATAACGGCCCGGCAAATAGCCGGTGGAACCGCGGCCTTTGATTGCGTCGCCCATGCGGCTAGCCTACGCCCGTCCCGTCGCAGGCCTTGCGACGCCGAACTGAACGCTTCAAGCGCCGATGCTCGATTCGCTGCAACAAGCCTGGCAATGGCTGGTTTCGATCCCGCACATCCGCCTGTACCTGGCGCTGGGCTGGCTGGCCTATCTGCTCTGGCTGGGCAGTTGGATCGTGCTGCAGAAGCGCGAACCGGTGGCGACCCTGAGCTGGCTGCTGGGCTTGGCGGTGCTGCCCTACCTGGGCTTCCTGATCTACCACGTGTTCGGCCCGCAGAAAATCAAACGCCAGCGGCTGCGGCGCGGCCATGCGCGCGCGGCGATGGGCGGCGCGCTGCCCGATGCGTTCCCGGACTCGCCCGAGGCGGTGGAACTGGCCAAGCTGGGGCGGGCTTCGACCGGTCTGGCTCCGACTACCTCGCGCCAGGTGCGGCTGCTGGTGGACGGCGGCCAGACCTACGACGCGCTGCTGCAGGCGATCGCCTCGGCCCGCCGGCACGTGCATCTGGAGTACTACATCTACACGGCCGATCGCACCGGCCGCCAGTTCCTGGATGCGCTGGTGGAGCGCGCGCGCGCGGGCGTGAAGGTGCGGTTGCTGCTGGACGCGGTGGGCTCGGGCAATGCGCCGCGCGCTTTCTTCCAGCCTTTGGTGGACGCCGGCGGCGAGCTGTGCTGGTTCCACCCGATGCGTTTCGGCCGGGTTTGGAAGCGGCCATGGCTGAACATGCGCACGCACCGCAAGATCGTGGTGGTCGACGGCGAAGTCGGCTTCACCGGCGGCATCAACATCACCGACGACGAAAACGAGCGCCTGCGCCCGGACGCCTACCGCGACCTGCACGTGCGCATCGAAGGCGACGCGGTGCGCGCGCTGCAGCGCGTGTTCGCCGAGGACTGGGCCTACGCCACCGGCCGGCGCGATTTCATCGGCGAAGTCGTCCAGGCCACGCCGCCGGCGCGCGGCGGCGCGATTCCGACCCAGGTGCTGATTTCGGGACCGGATTCGTCGTGGGAAGCGATCCACCGCATGCATGTGGCCGCGATTCACGAAGCGCGGCGCCGGGTGTGGCTGGTGACGCCCTACTTCGTGCCCGGCGAGGCGGCGATGATGGCGCTGACTTCGGCGGCGCTCGGCGGCCTGGACGTGCGCCTGCTGGTGCCGAAGATGAGCGACTCGCGCCTGGTCACCTACGCCGCGCGTTCGTATTTCGACGATCTGTTGGCCGCCGGCGTCAAAGTGTACGAATACGGGCCGCGCATGCTGCACAGCAAGGCGCTGCTGGTGGACGACGAGCTGGCGATGGTCGGCTCGGCCAATTTCGACCACCGCAGCTTTCGCCTTAATTTCGAATTGAGCGTGCTGTTCCACGATCAGGCGCTGGCCGCGCAGCTGGCCGCGTTGATCGAATCAGAGTTGTCGCACGCGCCGCGCGTGCATGACGACCGGGCGCGTTCCCTGTGGCGCTACCGCCTGCCGGAGGCCCTGGCGCGGCTGCTGTCGCCGCTATTGTGACGGCGGTCCGGCGGCTGTCCGACCGGCGGCTTCCGCCTGCGGACGGGGCGGCGTCGCGGCCGGCGCCGGCACGGTAGACTGCGCCCATCGCTAAGGGAGAGAACGCGATGATCTGGCTGTTCCTGTTGCTCGCGCTGGCGGCGATGGTGGTGGCGATGAAGACCACCTCGATGCTGCTGATGGTGGTCTGCCTGCTGGCTGCCTTAGTGTTCCTGGTGCTGTGGGCGTACGGCTGGTATGCCAGCCGCGTGGGCAGCGTCAGCCGCGACGCCAGCCTCATGCTCGACCCGGACGAACTGCGCCGCCTGCGCGAACAGGCCGAGGCTCGCAAGCTGGCCGCGCAAACGCCGCCGGAACCGCCCGCCGCCTGATCCGATTCGAGGCTCGCGGAACGCGATGACGGCGCTCAGCGTCAACGTCAACAAGATCGCCGTGCTGCGCAATTCGCGCGGCGGC
>DATFFH010000023.1:0-24266 GCA_035250245.1 Luteimonas sp.
GTAGATGCGGCCGGGAACTGGTCGGCTCGGTCGCATCACCGTTGTCCTGCTTGCTCATGCAGGACAGCGCCCGGGGCGGGGCGATTCGTCGCCCCGCTTTTTTTGTTTTTGAAATACCTCGCAAGCCAAACGCCATAGAGCGGGACTCGCCCCGTTCTTGATCTTCGTAGGTGCGGATTCATCCGCACGCTCTTGGCCAAAAAGCGTGCGGATGAATCCGCACCTACGAAAGCGGGACAGCAGGGCAAGCCCGCTCTACAAAGTCGGGGTTGCAGGGGTTTCGTCGCGTCCGGCGGCTCCAAGCCCCTGGGCATGACCGATGACAGGCATCGCCACCGCCAACGGCTGCTAGGCTTGCCCGTCTTTCGCCGCCGATCGCCGCCGATGCGTCCCATCTTCCGCAACATTCTGCTTGCTGCCCTGCTCTCGCCGGGCGCCGCCGCCTCGCAACCCGCCACGCCCTTGACCCTGGACCGGGTCATGGCCGACCCCGACTGGATCGGCCCGCCCGTCGAAGACGCTTGGTGGAGTTGGGATGGCCGCCAGGCGCAATACCAGCTCAAGCGCGACGGCAGCAGCATCCGCGATACCTACCAGCAATCGCTCGAAGGCGGACCGGCGACGCGCATCGACGGTGCCGCGCGCGCCCAGTTGGACGCATCCGACCCGGTCTACGACCCGGCCCGCGCACGCATGGCCTACGTGCGCAACGACGACATCTTCGTGCGCGATCTGCGCAGCGGCGCGCTGACCCAACTCACCCGCACCGAAGCCCGCGAATCGCGCCCGCAATGGAGCAGCGACGGTGCCCTGGTCTGGCGCGTGGACAACGATTGGTACCGCTGGACCGCACGCGACGGCGTCGCCCAGGCCGCGGCATTGAAAGCCGAAGCAGACCCTGCCGAAGCCCCCAAGGCCGACGATCTGCGCGATCGCCAATTGCGCCTGATCGAAACCCTGAAGAACGACCGCGACCGCAAGGAAGCCGCGCGCAAGCAGAACGAGGATTGGCGCCGCGCCGATCCCACACGCACGCCCTCGCCGGTCTACTTGGGCAAGGACGTCGAGATCCACGACAGCGCGCTGTCGCCCGACGGCCGCTGGCTGCTGGTCGTGACGCAAGCGAAGGACGGCGATACCGGCCAGACCGGCAAGATGCCCAAATACGTCACCGAATCCGGCTACGAAGAGTTCGAGGAAGTGCGCACCCGCGTCGGCCGCAACGCGCCGCTGCCGCACAAGCTGTGGCTGGTGGATCTGGCCGACGGCAAACCGCGCGAGGTGAAGTTCGACCCCCTGCCCGGCATCGCCGAAGATCCGCTCGCCGGCTTCCGCAAAGCCGAGAAGAAAGATCCGCTGAAGGGCAACCGCGACGTGCGCGTGGAAAGCGACGCCGAAGGCGGCAGCCCGTCGGTGCATTGGAGCGCGGACAGCCGCAATGTCGGCGTGCTGGTGCGTGCGATCGACAACAAGGACCGCTGGCTCGCGAGCGTGGATTTCGCCAACGCCAAGCTGCTGCCGCGCCATCGTTTGCACGATTCGGCCTGGATCAACTGGACCTACAACGATTTCGGCTGGCTGCCCGATGGCAAAACCTTGTGGTACCTGTCCGAACAGAGCGGCTATTCGCACCTGTACGTCACCGACGGCGCCAAGACCAAGGCTTTGACCCAAGGCGATTGGGAAGTCTCTTCGCCGGTGCTCGCCGCCGACGGCCGCGGCTTCTTCTTCCTGTGCAACCGCGCTTGGCCGGGCGATTACGAAGTGTGCAACGTCGGCGCCGACGGCGGCGCGGTGCGCGAAGTCACGGCCTTGGACGGCGTGGAAAGCTTCGCCCTTTCGCCCGATGGCGACAAATTGCTGTTGCGCCACTCGGACAGCTACACGCCGCCGCAACTGGCGGTGATCGGCAGCGACGGGCAAGGCCTGCGCGAATTGACCGATACGCGCAAGCCGGAATTCAAGGCGATCGGCGATTGGGTGAAGCCCGAATACGTGAAAGTGCCGTCCAAGCACGGCGCCGGCACGGTTTGGGGCAAGTACTACGGCCCGAAGCAACTCGAAGCCGGCAAGCAATATCCGATCGTGATGTTCGTGCACGGCGCCGGCTATCTGCAGAACGTCAACGCCCGCTATCCGAATTATTTCCGCGAACAGATGTTCCACAACCTGCTGGTGCAACGCGGCTACATCGTGCTGGACCTGGACTACCGCGCCAGCCAGGGCTATGGCCGCGACTGGCGCACCGCGATCTACCGGCAGATGGGCACGCCCGAGCTGGAGGATTATCTGGACGGCCTGGACTGGCTGGTCGCGCAGAAACAAGGCGACCGCGGCCGTGCCGGCATCTACGGCGGCAGCTACGGCGGCTTCATGACCTTCATGGCGCTGTTCAAGCAACCCGGCGCGTTCAAAGCCGGCGCCGCGCTGCGCCCGGTCAGCGACTGGTCGCAGTACAACCACGAATACACGTCCAACATCTTGAACACGCCGGAACTCGATCCGGAGGCCTACAAGAAGTCGTCGCCGATCGAATACGCCGCCGGCCTGCAGGACCATCTGCTGATCGCGCACGGCATGATCGACGACAACGTGTTCTTCAAGGATTCGGTGATGTTGGCGCAGAAGCTGATCGAACTGCGCAAGGACAAGTGGGAGATCGCGCCGTATCCGCTGGAGCGGCACGGCTTCACCCATCCGGATGCGTGGTACGACGAGTACCGGCGGATCTACGAGCTGTTCGAGAGGACGCTGAAGTAACAGAGACGCGCTTTTACCCTCTCCCTTTACGGGAGAGGGACAGGCGCGCAGCGCCAGGGAGAGGGTACGGCTTTTCGCCCGAACCTGGAGAGGAAGGCTAGACGCTCTCCAGCCGCACCTTCTCCGCCCGGTAGTGCGACTCCTCGACATGCACGTACCGCGTCACTTCCTTCAAATGCTTGCCGTAGATGTGCAGCGACACTGTCGTTTCACGCTTGCCGGCATTACGGCAGGAATGCAGATCGTGCGGCGGCAGCAATCCGATCACGCTGCCGGCCGGCAGCGGGCGATGCTCGGTCGGATGCAATTCGGAAAGCGCCTTGTGGCGACCGGCGACGCGGTAATCGACCACTTCCAACTGGCCGCGCAGTACGGCTTCCACCCCCCACGTATCGGCATGGTCATGCACGCCGCTGCCCTGGCCGGGCGCCCAGGTGATGGCGATCACCTGATAGGCGTAATCGGGGGAACGGTACAGCTCGCGCCGCACCGGACCGTCCGCGGACGTTTCCAGCAACCAAGCCGGCAACGCACCGACATCGGCAATCGCGCCGCGCAGGCCTTCCAGCAGCGCCGGCACGATCTTTTGCGGACGGTTGGACGCCATGGCGATGTCGGCGAGCACGATCACGTCGTCGAGCAGCGGAAACGTTTTGCGGCGCGAAGCGATAGTAGACAAGGTCACGCGCATTCCTCGGACGGATCGACGGTGCGACTATCGCCAAGAACGCCGCTGCGCGAGTTAGTGCACGGTTAAACCGCGCGCCCGATTTGGAACACTGTAGGAGCGGCCGGCGCGTTGTTTTTCGTAGAGGCGGCCTTTCGCGGTTTTTTGATTTTGTGAGAGCGGCTTCAGCCGCGAGCTCTTTCCTGCCGCCCTTGCGATCTGATGGGAAGAGCTCGCGGCTGAAGCCGCTCCCACAAATGCGATCGCTCGGCGCGGTTAGTGGAGCGCCTTGACCTACAATGCCGCCATGACCGACATCGACGCCGTCCGCGACTATCTCACCGGCCTGCAGGACCGCATCTGCACGGCGCTCGAACGCGCCGACGGACGCGCGCGCTTCGCCGAAGATGTTTGGACGCGTGCCGAAGGCGGCGGCGGCCGCACCCGCGTGCTGCGCGACGGGGCGGTGTTCGAACAGGCCGGCGTCGGCTTTTCGGACGTATCCGGCCATGCGTTGCCGCCCTCGGCCAGCGCGGCGCGGCCGGAACTGGCCGGCGCGTCCTGGCGCGCGGTCGGCGTGTCGCTGGTGCTGCATCCGCTGAATCCGCATCTGCCCACCACCCACGCCAACGTGCGCCATTTCCGCGCCGAGCGCGACGGCGAAACGGTGGCCTGGTGGTTCGGCGGCGGTTTCGACCTGACCCCGTTCTACCCGATCGACGACGACGTGCTGCATTGGCACCGCACCGCGCGCGATCTGTGCGCGCCGTTCGGCGAAACCCGCTATGCCGAACACAAGCGCTGGTGCGACGACTACTTCTTCCTGAAGCACCGCGGCGAGACCCGCGGCGTCGGCGGTCTGTTCTTCGACGATCTGCATCAGGATTTCGATCGCGACTTTGCCTATCTGCGCGCGGTCGGGGACGGGTTCCTGGACGCGTATCTGCCGATCGTCGATCGCCGCCGCGACGCACCCTACGGTCAGCGCGAACGCGAGTTTCAGTTGTACCGGCGCGGCCGCTACGTCGAGTTCAACTTGGTTTGGGACCGCGGCACTCTGTTCGGGCTGCAGAGCGGGGGGCGCAGCGAATCGATCCTGATGAGCCTGCCGCCGCTGGTGCGCTGGGAATACGGCTACGCACCGGAACCGGGCAGTGCCGAAGCGCGGCTGCAGGACTATTTGCGGCCGCGCGATTGGCTCGCAGAATTCCAAGGCGCATAAATCCCTGGCGCTTTGTAGAGCGGAGCTTGCTCCGCTGCTCTTGATTTTTGTGGGTGCGAATTCATTCGCACGCTTTTGCCAGAACGGCGTGCGAATGAATTCGCACCTACGAAAAGCAGCGGAGCAAGCCCCGCTCTACACAAGCAAAAGCAGGCTCAACCGGAACGTGCGAATGAATTCGCACCTACGAAAGGCAGCGGAGCGAGCTCCGCTCTACATAAGCAAAAGCAGGCTCAACCGGGTGGCGGCGGATCGGGGGACGGCGAATGCCTGCCGGCTTCGTCGACCAGCAGGGTGATGTGGCCGTCGGTCTCCAGCGTCGCCAGGCGGACCCGGGCGACGTCCAGGCATCCGGCCTGGCGCATCGCCTCGTGGAAGTCGGCCTTGCTGACCAGTTCGCGCCGCAGCACGTCGTGGAAGACGTGGCCGTCCTTGGCGAGCACGGTCGGGACGCCCTCGATCACCTTGCGCGCCGCCGCGCTGCGCGAGGACAACCAGGCCGCTAGGTAGTTCAGCGCGATCAGGCAGATCGCCAGGATCGCGGCTCCGGTCAGGGAGTTGTCGCCGCCGTTCAGGCCATTCTGGACGGCGTTGCCGATCAGGATCAGCAGGACCAGGTCGAAGGGCGTGAACTGGCCCACCGCGCGCTTGCCGGAGATCCGCACCAGCAGCATCACCATCAGATAGATGGCCACGGCGCGCAGCACGAAGTGCCACCAAGGCGCGGACAACTGAAGCAGGTCGTTCATGTCGTCTCCCGAAGCCGGCCGGCGGCACGTAGGGTGGGCCTTGGCCCACCGATGCCATCGGCATGTTCTCAACAAACCCTAAGCAAAGCTCTCGGGGTCCGCCAGGGCGGCCCGCCGCGCGACAGGCAATAAAAAGCCCCGCAGGCAGGGGGGGCCGGCGGGGCTCGGGGGAACGGGACTTGGGGAGTAGTCGTCGTTCCGGGGATCACTCCAGGGGAGGGAGAGATCGTGTGCCGGACGTTGCATCCGTCACGGGTGTATCTGACCACTCGCCGGATTGATAGTTCGTGAAGGCTTCGGTTAATAAAATGTTGGATTCAGCTTGCGTTTACCTGCCTGCCGATGTCGGTTTTTTGCAGGAGCGGCTTTAGCCGCGAGCTCTTGGGATTCGGTTCCACAGGCTTGGCTGGAGCTTATGGAAAGAGTTCGCGGCTAAAGCCGCTCCTACAAAAAAAGCGGGGTCAATGCGCCTCGTCCCAGTTGTCGCCCACCCCGCTATCGACCACCAGCGGAACACGCAGTTCCGCGGCTGCGGACATGCGCTTGCCCGCCTCGGCCAGCAAGGTGTCGACGAAGCCGGCTTCGGTTTCGAACACCAGCTCGTCGTGCACCTGCAGGATCATCAGCGCGCGTTCGCGGTGATCGGCCAGCCAAGCGTCGATGGACACCATCGCCCGCTTGATGATGTCCGCGGCCGTGCCCTGCATCGGCGCGTTGATCGCGGCGCGCTCGGCGCTGGCGCGCTGCGCCGCCGTGCCCTTCTGGATGTAGTCCAGGTACAGGCGTCGGCCGGACACGGTTTCCACGTAGCCCTGCTCGCGCGCCTGCTGGCGGGTGCGCTCCATGAAATCGCGCACGCCGGGATAACGGCTGAAGTACAAGGCGATGTATTCCTGCGCCTCGCCGCGGGCGATGCTCAGCTGGCGGGCCAGGCCGAACGCGCTCATGCCGTACATCAGACCGAAGTTGATCGCCTTGGCCGCGCGGCGCTCGTTCGAAGTCACTTCGTCCAGCTTGCGGCCGAACACTTCGGCGGCGGTGGCGCGGTGGATGTCGGTGCCCGATTCGAAGGCGCGCAGCAGGCCCGCATCTTCGGACAAGTGGGCCATGATCCGCAGCTCGATCTGCGAATAGTCGCAGGCCACCAGTTTGCGTCCGGGCGGCGCGACGAAAGCGCGGCGGATGCGGCGGCCGTCTTCGGTGCGGATCGGGATGTTCTGCAGATTGGGTTCGGACGAAGCGATCCGCCCGGTCGCCGCGCCGGCCTGGTGATAGCTGGTGTGCACGCGTCCGGTCTGCAGATTCACGTTTTCGGCCAGCTTGTCGGTGTAGGTGCTGCGCAGCTTGGCCAGCGCGCGGTATTCCAGGATCGTGCGCGGCAGTTCGTGCTGGTCGGCGATCGCCTCCAGCGCTTCCTCGTTCGTCGAGGGCTGACCGGACGGTGTCTTCACCAGCGCCGGCAGCTTCAGTTCGTCGTACAGCAACGCGCCCAATTGCTTGGGCGAATCCAGGTTCACCGCGCGCCCGACCAGTTCGGTGGCCTTCTGCTGCGCAGTCAGCATGCGCTTGGACAGATCCGCGCTCTGCCGGCGCAGTTCGTCGGCGTCGATCATCACGCCGTTGGCTTCCACCCGCTCCAGCACCGGCACCAGCGGCATTTCGATGTCGCGGTAGACGAAGGTCAATCCCGGCTCGGCGGCCAGCTTCGGCGCCAGCACGCGGTGCACGCGCAGGGTGATGTCGGCGTCCTCGGCCGAATAGCGGGTGGCGTCCTCGATCGCCACCGCCGAGAACGGAATCGATTTGCTGCCCTTGCCGGCGACGTCCTCGTATTTCACCGTCTCGTAGCCCAGGTAGCGCATTGCCAGCGAATCCAGATCGTGGCGGCTGATGCCGGAAGTCAGCACGAAACTTTCCAGCAGCGTGTCGTCGGCGTAACCGGCGGCGCGCACGCCGTGGCGGCGCAGCACGTGCAGGTCGTATTTGCCGTGCTGGCCCAGCTTCTTCTTCGCCGGATCGGCGAACAGCGGCGCCAGCAGCGCCAGCGATTGTTCGCGATTCAACTGTTCGGGCGCGCCGGGATAATCGTGGCCGAACGGCAGGTAGGCGGCTTTGCCGGGTTCGACCGAAAAGCTCAGGCCGACCAGGTTCGCCTGCATCGGATCGATGTTGTCGGTTTCGCAATCGAAGGCGAATTCCTCGGCCGCGCGCAGGCGTTCCACCCACGTTTGCAACTGCGCCGGCAGCAACACGGTTTCGTATTCGCCCGGCGCCGCCAGCGCCGGATCGAGGGCCGCGGCCGGCGCGGGCGCAGCAGCGGCCGCTTTGCCGCGCGTTTTGCCGGCCGCCGGTGCGAGCGCCGCACCGCCGTCCAGTTCCTTCAGCGCCTGGGTGAAGCCGTAGCGGGCGTACAGCGTGCGCAGTGTGTCCGCGTCGCGGTCGCGCAGCTGCAGCGTTTCCGGGCCGCCGATGTCGACATCGGTCTTGATCGTCACCAGCGCGCGGTTCAGCGGCAGGCGTTCGACCGCCGCGCGCAGGTTGTCGCCGATCTTGCCCTTGATGTCGCCGGCGTGGGCGATGACGCCGTCCAGCGTGCCGTATTCGGCCAACCACTTGGCCGCGGTCTTGGGGCCGCATTTCTCCACGCCCGGCACGTTGTCGACCGTGTCGCCCATCAGCGCCAGCAGATCGATCACCTGGTCCGGACGCACGCCGAACTTGTCGAACACGGACTGCTCGGAATCCAGCCGGCTGCCGCTCATCGTGTTCACCAATGCGATGCCGCCCGCATCCGCGGCCGCCGGCCGCACCAGCTGCGCGAAATCCTTGTCGCCGGTGGAGATGGTGACGTCGATGCCCTGCGCGGAACCTTGCAGCGCGAGCGTGCCGATCACATCGTCGGCCTCCACGCCTTCCATGCGCAGGATCGGGAAGCCCAGCGCCTGCACGATCTCGCACATCGGCTGGATCTGCGCGCGCAGGTCGTCGGGCATCGGCGGCCGGTTGGCCTTGTATTGCGGGTACAGATCGTCGCGGAAGGTCTTGCCGGGCGCATCGACCACGAAAGCGGCGTAGTCCGGTCCCTCCTTCAGATGGGCGCGCAGCATGTTGACCACGCCGAACAGCGCGCCGGTCGGTTCGCCGGCGGCGTTGCTCAGCGGCGGCAGCGCGTGGAAGGCACGATAGAGATAGCTGGAGCCATCGATCAGGACGAGTCGTTTCATGCCCCGATTCTACCCGCCCGCCGTCGCTGCGCCCGCGACGTGCACGCCGCGGCGACGCTCGGACGGCGCATAATGGCGGCCGAGAGCCTTCGTTCTTGTGGGAGGGCTTCAGCCCCGACTGCGTGTCGGGACTGAAGCCCCTCCCACAAAAGCGGAAACACTGCAGGAGCCGCCGATGAACCTTTTCACCCTGTCCCGCGCTGGCACTCTGGCCACCGTGCTGCTTTTGTCCGCCTGCGCCAGCATGGGCGGCGGCGGACCAGCGATCCCGGCCGACGCCGTCAGCAACATCCGCACCGAACCCAACGGGGACACCATCGAGGAATGGCGCGTCAACGGCCGCCTGCATACGGTGAAAGTGACGCCGGCGCGCGGGCCGGTCTATTACCTGATCGACTCCGACGGCGACGGCCAGATCGACAACACCAAGGACGGCATCTCGCCGGTCTATTTCAAACTCTTCAGTTTCTGAACCCATGAACGAATTCGATATCCGGCCGCTGACCACGGCGGCCGAACTGCGCACGATCTGGCCGGTCGCCCAGCAATTGCGTCCGCATCTGGACGAAGGCCGTTTCGTCGAACAGGCCTTGCGCCAATCGCAAGGCACGTTTCGCGCCACCGGCCTGTACGACGGCGGCGCCGCGCGCGCCTACGCAGGCTGGCGCGTGTACGAGAACCTGGTCTACGGCCTGCATATGTACGTCGACGATCTGGTCACCGACCAGACCGTGCGCAGCCGCGGCTACGGGAAGGCGTTGCTGGATTGGCTGAAGGAAGAAGCGCGCCGGCAAGGCTGCGCGAAGTTGCAGTTGGATTCGGGCACGCATCGCAAGGATGCGCACGCGTTCTACCTGCGCGAAGGATTACGGATCGAGGCCTTCCATTTCGGGATCTCGCTGTAGGATTGATCGCGCCGCCGGCGCCCAGGAGGCCACGTGCAACGACGCCTTTTCGCCGCCATCGTCCTCTGCCTGGCCTGCACCGCCTGCGCCACTCGCCCCGCCACCGTTTCGCTGCGCGATGCGGCCATGCAGACGCTGCCGCTGCGCGCGGCCGCTGCGGCGCGCGAACTTCCCGCGCGCAGCTATCGCGACGCGAGCGCCGACTACGCGTACGACCTCTACCTTCCCGTTGCATCTGTCGCACCGCCGCGCCTGATCCTGCTGATCCACGGCGGCGCACCGGCCGCATCGGGTCTGCGCGGCGCGCCGTTGATGCGCAGCTGGGCCACCCAGATCGTCGCTCACACGGGCGCGGCGGTGGCCGCGATCGGCTGGGACGGCCATCTGCGCGATACCGCGCAGATCGGCGCGGCGTATGCGCATCTGCGCGCGCATGCCGGCGAGTACGGCATCGATGCGGCGCGTCCGTGTGTGATCACGTTCTCGGCCGGCGTGGCGGCGGTGGTGCCCTACGCGCTGCGGGACACTGATCTGCGCCCGCGCTGCCTGGTCGGTTACTACGGCGATTGGCAACCCGCGACCGAAGCGCTCGACGGCGTCGATGCGGCGGGCTTGCCGATCCTGGTGGTGCGCGCCGGGCGCGACGAAGTGGTGCCAGACCTTAGCGCGCCCGCATTCGTCGATGCCGCGCGACAGTCGGGCGCGCGAGTGCGCGTGCTGCGCCAGCCGAGCGGCCTGCACGCCTTCGAAGTGCGCAATCCGGACGATGCCACCGTGCGGATACTGGAGCAGACCCTGGATTTCCTGAAAACGGAAAGCGCGGCCAAACCGTAAGCGCAAGACGCGGATATTCCCTGCGAAAGCCCGGCGATACATTGCGCCCATCCCGAAAAAGGAGCGCAACATGAACGCTATCGCCTCTTCCGTTTCGCGCGACGCCGCCGCGCGCGCCACTTCGCAGGACCTGCGTTGGCAAGATGTCGTTTCCCGCAACAAAGCCGCCGATGGCCGTTTCTACTATTCCGTCGCCAGTACCGGCGTGTACTGCAAGCCGTCCTGCGCCGCGCGACTGGCCCGGCCGGAGAACGTGCGCTTCCATGCGACCGCAGCCGATGCGGAACGCGCCGGCTTCCGCGCCTGCAAGCGCTGCAAACCAGAACGCCTCGCCGCTGCCGCAGCCGATACCCGGCGCGAACGCATCCGCTACGCGATCGGCGCTTCGGTGCTGGGCCGGTTGCTGGTCGCGCGCAGCGAGCGCGGGATCTGCGCGATCCTGCCGGGCCGCGACGACGAAAGCCTGTTCGCCGAACTGCGCGCGCGTTTTCCCGATGCCGAATGGATCAGCGACCAGGCCGGACTGGAACTCGAGCTCGCGGCGGTCGCGGCCTTCGTCGATCGTCCGCAAAACGGCCTGGATCTGCCGCTGGACGCGCACGGCGACGACTTCCAGCAGCGCGTCTGGAACGCCTTGCGCGCCATCCCGGCAGGCGCCACCGCCAGTTACGGCGAGATCGCGCGCCGGATCGGCGAACCTCGTGCCGCGCGCGAGGTGGCGACGGCTTGCGCAGCCAATCCGCTGGCCGTGGCCATTCCCTGCCATCGCGTGATCAAGAGCGACGGTTCGCTGTCGGGCTATCGCTGGGGTATCGCGCGCAAACGCGCCCTGCTCGCGCGCGAGGCGCAGGCGTGAGCGTCTCGCCGCTGCGCAGTCACGGCGACGCCGCGCCCGAATTCGCCGCGCGCATTGCCGGCCAGGATTGGAGCCGGGCCGGCGATGCGCTCTATGCGCGCGGCAATGCGGTTCTGCCGAATCTGCTGACGGCGGAGGAATGCGCGTCGCTGTCCGCCGCGTACGACGATGCGGCCCTGTTCCGCAGCCGCATCGTCATGGCCCGCCACGGCTTCGGTCGCGGCGAGTACCAGTATTTCGCTTATCCGCTGCCCGCGACCGTGGCCGCGCTGCGCGACCATCTGTATCCGCGCCTGGCGCCGATCGCCAATCGGTGGAACGAGGCGATGGGCATCGATACGCGTTATCCGGAACGGCATGCGGATTTCGTCGAGCGCTGCCACGCCGCCGGCCAGCGCCGGCCGACGCCGCTGCTGCTGCGCTACGGCGAAGGCGACTACAACTGCCTGCACCAGGATTTGTACGGCGAACACGTGTTTCCGCTGCAGGTCGCGATCCTGCTGTCGCAGCCCGGCGAGGATTTCGGCGGCGGCGAATTCGTGCTCACCGAACAGCGTCCGCGCATGCAATCGCGGGCCGAAGTCGTACCGCTCGGCCGCGGCGACGGCGTCGTGTTCGCCGTGCATCATCGGCCGGTGCAGGGCACGCGCGGCGTTTATCGCGTGAACATGCGTCATGGCGTCAGCACGCTGCGCAACGGGCGGCGGCATACCTTGGGCGTCATCTTCCACGACGCGGCGTGACGCTGTAGGTGCGAATTCATTCGTACGCTTTCGCTCTCACTGCGAAAAAAGCGTGCGAATGAATTCGCACCTACAAGATCTGGGACGGCTTTCACATCGCTTATCCGCTCGGGTGGCCAAACTGCGGCGGTCTCTTCCGACGGGCGACCTCCATGTTCGGACGCGAACGCCGCCGCCAGTCCGGCGATGCCGACTCCGCCGCGCTGCGCGCCGGACTGACGCCGCAACAATTGGCCGCGCTGGAAACGCTGGAGCAATTCCAGTGGACGCTGCGCTTCGTGCGCCGCCCGATGTTCCAGGATCCGCTGCCCGTGGTCGTGGACCGCACCGGCAAGCGCCATGCCTTGCTCAAGCCGGACGGGACTTTGGACGAGAATCTGGGGTTCAAGATTCGCGATTAGCGGCTGCTTGCTTTTCTTCTCCCATCGGGAGAAGGTGCCCGAAAGGCGGACGCGAGCTGAAACAACGTCGCTTCGCCGAACCCTCACCCCAACCCCTCTCCCGGCGGGAGAGGGGCTTCAAGCTTTTCCTTCTCCCATCGGGAGAAGGTGCCCGAAGGGCGGATGAGGGTTCGGAGTACGACGCAAGCTGGAACAGTGTCGCTTCGCCGAACCCTCACCCCACCCCGCTCCGCGCCCCGGCCCGCACCAGCGGTGCGGGCGTTCAACCGCACGCGCGCCAATGGCGCGCTAGCTGTGCGGTTTCACCCCGGTGGGAGAGGGGCTATGCGCCCCGAAGCCATTCAGACCGTCATTGTCGATTCCCTCCCTCCCCGAACGACGATCCCATGACTTCCACGGGAATCGACGCCCATGAAATACCTCTGCACGATCTATTTCGACGAAAAACGGCTGGAAAACCTGTCCGAGGAAGAGGGCCAGGCCTGCGTGCGCGATTCGGACGCCTTCGAACGCCGCCTGCAGGCGGAAGGCCGCCTGGTCGCCTCGCATCCTCTGCAGCCGGTGGCCATGGCCACCACCCTGCGCCACGGCCCGGGCGGCGTTTCCGCGACCGACGGTCCCTTCGCCGAAACCAAGGAACAGCTGGGCGGATTCGTCCTGATCGAAGCGCAGGATCTGGACGACGCGATCCGGATCGCATCGGGCATTCCCGCCGGTAAGCTCGGATGCGTCGAAGTGCGTCCGGTCGCCACTTTCTGCTGACCGTAAAAACGAGGCGACTGCGATGAAATACCTGGTCTTGATCTACAACGATGCGCAAGCGATGGCTGCGTTGGAACCCGGCCGCGCAGAAGCGGTGACGGAGGAATGCCACGCGCACCTCGATGCCTTGCGCCAGGACGGACGCGTGCACGATGCGATGCGGCTGCCGCCGGCGGACACCGCGACCAGCCTGCGCGTGCGCAACGGCCAATTGCTCGCCACCGACGGTCCGTTCGCCGAAACCAAAGAGTACTTGGGCGGCTTCGTCGTGATCGAAGCCAAGGACCTCAATGAGGCGATCCGGCTGATGTCCACCCACCCTTGGACGCGCACCGGCTGTTTGGAAGTGCGCCCGCTCGCCGAGTCCGCCTGAACGCCATGGACGCCCAAACGGCGCGCCGGGAGGTCGACCGCGTCTACCGCGAACAATCGCGGCGCGTGCTGGCGACCTTGATCCGCCTGCTCGGCGATTTCGACCTGGCCGAAGAAGCCCTGCACGACGCTTTCGCCGCCGCGATCTCGCAATGGCCGCGCGACGGCGTTCCGGACAATCCGCGCGCCTGGCTGGTCTCGGCCGGACGCTTCAAGGTGATCGACGGCCTGCGCAAGCGCGCCCGCTTCGACGCGTCGCTCGCCGAAATCGCTGAACGGCTCTACGCCGAATCGGAGGACCCTTCGATGCTCGACGAACAAGTCGTCGAAGACGACCAGCTGCGGCTGATCTTCACCTGCTGCCACCCGACCCTGGCGGCCGACGCGCAGATCGCGCTGACCCTGCGCGAAGTCTGCGGACTGACCACCGAAGAGATCGCGCACGCTTTCCTGGCCACGCCATCGACCATCGCCCAGCGCATCGTCCGCGCCAAAGCGAAGATCCGCGGCGCCAACATCCCGTATCAGGTGCCCTCGCGGCAGGAACTTCCGCAGCGCCTGCGCAGCGTGCTGCACGTGGTCTATCTGGTGTTCAACGAAGGCTATTCCGCTTCTTCCGGCGCGCAACTCGTGCGTCACGATTTGTCCGCCGAAGCGATCCGCCTCGGCCGCCTGCTGCTGGAACTGCTGCCGGAACCCGAAGCCGCCGGCTTGTTGGCGCTGATGCTGCTGCACGAATCGCGCCGCACCGCGCGCGTCGACGCGGAAGGCGATCTGGTGCTGCTCGACGACCAGGATCGCGCGCTGTGGAACCGCGAGCATATCGCCGAAGGCACGGTGCTGGTGCAGCGCGCGCTGTCGTCGGGGCGCTTCGGCGCCTACACGCTGCAAGCGGCGATCGCCGCCGTGCATGCCGAAGCCGACACCGCCGCGCAAACGGATTGGGCGCGGATCGTGGCGCTGTACGACGCCTTGCTCGACGGCGCGCCGTCGCCGGTGATCGAACTCAACCGCGCCGCCGCGATCGCCATGCGCGACGGGCCGGCGGCCGGATTGGCGGTCATCGACACGATCCTGGCCCGCGGCGATCTGGCCGAATACCACCTGGCCTATGCCGCGAAAGCCGATCTATGCCGTCGTCTTGGCCGCCGAGACGAAGCGCGGGATGCCTATCAGCACGCGCTGGATCGCGCCAAGCAAGAACCCGAGCGGCGTTTCCTGCAGCGCCGATTAGCTGCACTAGGTTGAGCGCCGCGTTTTTGTCCCTCTCCCTTTTACGGGAGAGGGACAGGCGCAAAGCGCCAGGGAGAGGGTTCGGCTCTTACCGCACACCACAAAAAGCGAAAGTCACTAGATTACGCGCCGCTCCTGCGGCGCGCCCTCGGGCCATTCGCTTCGCGAATGTTCGCTCCGGCATCCTGCCTCCGCAGTCCCGCCTTCGCGGGAATGACGGCTAAAAAGTCTCAGCCCACAAACGCCTTCACAATCTCCCCCGCCTCCCGCCGCGACCACGTTTCGTTGATATCCACCTGCACCTTGCCTTGCTTCGGCTCGCGCAGATGGATGTCGGCCGTAGTCAATCGGTCGAGCAGGCCTTTTTCCCGCTTCGGCGAGATGTCCAGGAAGAAGATGTTGCTACCGTGCTCGACCGGCCGCACGGCGAAACCGCCCGCAGCTTTCAAACCCGCAAACACCTGCTCAGCCGTGCGCCGCGCCTGCGCGAAGCGCGTTTCGAAACCGTCCAGCGCATCCAATGCCGGCAATGCGGCGACCCAACCCTGGTAGATCGTCGAACCGAAGATGTGGCGCCAATCGCGCACCTTGTCGATCGCCGGTTTTTCGCCCGCCAGAACGGCACCGAACGGCGCGCCGAGATATTTGTACAGCGACACGTACACGGTATCGAACAATGCGCTGTAAGCCTTCAGATCGAAGCCGGGCAGGCCGCCGGCCAGCAGGATGCGGGCGCCGTCCAGATGCATGCCGATCTGCTTGGAGCGCGCATGTTCGGAAATCGCGCGCGCAGTTTCGAACGGCACCATCGCGCCGTCTGCACGTCGCACCGGGCTTTCCAGCGAAATCGCGCCGACCTTCAGCGGATACGGCCCGTTTTCGGCTTGATCGATCGCGCCCTTCAGTTCTTCCAAGGTCGGCGATGCGCGACCCTTGGCCAAGGGAACGAGGTTCAGGCCGCTGAGGGTGGATGCGGCGTTGCTTTCGTCCAGGTAGAGATGGCTGTCGTGCTGCACCAGGGCGTGCCGGTTCTCGTCGCAAAGCACACGCACGGCGAGGTTGTTGGCCAATGTGCCGGTGGGCAGGAACACGGCGGCCGGTTTGCCGAGCAATACGGCGAAGCGCTCTTCCAGCTTTTCCACTGCGCCTCCGTGCAAGTAGCCGTCGCGCACCTCCGGCGTGCGTTCGACCAATTGCTGCAAGTGCGCGACCCAATCTTTGGCCGAACGCGGCGCGTTGTCGCCGCCGAGCATCACGCTGCGCTCCGTCAGGACAGGTCGTGGCCGCGCCGCCTGCGCGTTGCCGGCAGGCCGGTACTGCGGCCCGGCTAGCGCTTCCAGATTCAGCATCATCAGGCTGGCCGGCAGGGAAGCGGCCAGCAGGCGCCGACGCGCCGGATTGCTGCAGTTCGCGGCTTCGGAAGTCATCGCAGGGCTCGGTGGTCCGGAAGGGCGGACAATGGACCGCCACTATGGCACCGGCCAGTGTCGGTGGTCATGCGGCGATGTGCGAAAAAACGCCGCACCGTCTGGACCGTAGGCTGGGTTGGCTCTATCAACCCAGCTCCGCTATCCGTCCTGCCTCAGCCGAACACGTGGAGCCGAAGGATCAGGGATCCTGAAAACCGAAGTCGGGTGGGTGGCGATGCTGGGTTGATGGAGCCAACCCAGCCTACGCCACCTGAAGATTCGCGTACGCCAGCACCAGCCACTTGCTGCCCGCGTCGTCGAAATTCACCTGCACCCGCGCATGCGCGCCGCTGCCTTCGATGTCGGTGACGATGCCGCTGCCGAACTTGGCGTGGGTGACGAACTGGCCCAGCTTGATGCCGGGCGCGGCATCCGCAATCGCGGCGTGGCCGTAGTCGCGCCGAGGGCCGGGCGAATACGGGCGCGAAACCTGCACTCGCGGCCGCACTTCGTGCAATAGCACGGGCGGAATCTCGCGCAGGAAGCGCGAGGGCATGCCATACATGTCCTGGCCATGCAGGCGCCGCGATTCCGCGTAGCTCAGCACCAGCTTCTGCCGCGCGCGAGTGATGCCGACGTAGGCCAGACGGCGTTCTTCTTCCAGACGTCCGCTTTCTTCGATCGAACGCTGGTTCGGGAACAAACCCTCTTCCATGCCGGCCAGGAACACCAGCGGAAATTCCAGACCCTTGGCGCTGTGCAAGGTCATCAATTGCACGCCGTCTTCGCCGGCCTGGGTCTGGCCCTCGCCGGCTTCCAATGCCGCATAGGCCAGGAACGCGACCAGCTCGGACAGATCGGCCGCTTCTTCATCGTCGTCGCGGCGCACGAAGCGCGAAGCCACCGACACCAGTTCGTCCAGGTTGTCGGTGCGCGAATCCAACTGGCCTTTCGATTCGTTGGCGTAATGCATGCGCAAGCCCGAACGCACCAGCACGTGGTCGATCTTGTCCTGCAGACTCAGTTCGGCGACTTCGCCGGACAAGGCGTCGATCAACTGCTGGAAACCGGCCAAAGCGTTGCGCGCGCGCGCGTTCAGTACGTTCTCGCCGCCCACCCGCAACGCCGCTCCCCACAACGACACCCCGTCGGCACGCGCGCGTCGCCGCACTTCGTCCAGGGTGCGCTCGCCGATGCCGCGCGCCGGCGTGTTGACCGCGCGCTCGAACGCCGCGTCGTCCGCCCGGTTGGCGACCAGGCGCAGATAGGCCAGCGTGTCCTTGATTTCGGCGCGCTCGAAGAAGCGCACGCCGCCGTAGACGCGGTACGGGATCTGTTCGGCCAGCAGATTCTCTTCGAACGCGCGCGACTGCGCGTTGCTGCGGTAGAGCACCGCGCATTCGCCGTAGCTGCCGCCGTCGCGCACCCATTGGGCGATGCGTTCGACGACGAAGCGGGCTTCGTCGACTTCGTTGTAGGCGGCGTACAGGTCGATCGGCTCGCCTTCGCCGCTGTCGGTCCACAGTTTCTTGCCCAGGCGCTCGGGATTGTGCGCGATCACCGCATTGGCCGCGTCCAGGATGTTGGACGTCGAGCGGTAGTTCTGCTCCAGGCGGAAGGTCTGCGCGCCGGGATAGTCGTGCAGGAACTTTTGCACGTTCTCCACTTTCGCGCCGCGCCAGCCGTAAATGGCCTGGTCGTCGTCGCCGACCACGAACACGTGGCCAGTGTCGCCGGCCAGCACGCGGACGAAGGCGTACTGGATGCTGTTGGTGTCCTGGAATTCGTCGATCAGCAATTCGCCGAAACGCTGCCGGTAATGCGCCAGCAGCGCCGGCTGGTCGCGCAGCAGTTCGTGCGCGCGCAGCAGCAGTTCGGCGAAATCGACCAGGCCGGCGCGGTCGCAACGCTCCTGGTACAGGGCGTAGCTGCGCAGCATCACGTCGCCCCATTCGTCCGCGCCCTGCTGGATGTGCTGCGGGCGTCGGCCTTCGTCCTTCTGCGCGTTGATCCACCAGGCGATCTGGCGCGGCGGGAAGCGCGCTTCGTCCAATTCCAGTTGCTGCACCACGCGCTTGACCAGGCGCAGTTGGTCGTCGCTGTCCAGCACCTGAAAGCCTTCCGGCAATTTCGCATCCGCCCAATGCAGGCGCAGCAAGCGGTGCGCCAAACCGTGGAAGGTGCCGATCCACAAACCGCGGCTGCCGTTGCGCAGCAGCGCATCGGCGCGCGCGCGCATTTCGCCGGCCGCCTTGTTGGTGAAGGTGACCGCGAAGATGCCGTGCGCCGGCACCCGGTACACCTCGTTCAACCAGGCGATGCGGTGGGTCAGCACGCGGGTCTTGCCGGAGCCGGCGCCGGCGAGGACCAGATAGTGGCCGGGCGGCGCGGTGACGGCCTCGCGTTGGGCGGGGTTGAGGCCGTCCAGCAAATGAGAAACATCCATACCGGCATTTTACGCGAGCCGCGTTCACGGAACCTTAGCGGCGCCCTGGCATCCAATGCCGGGCCATGTCCGCCCGCTGGCTCCTGCCGCTCTTGCTCGCCGCCGGCGCCGCACACGCGCAGGCCGCGGACGAGCGCGTGCTGCGCGCGGGCGACAGCGAGTTGCGGGTCGAAGTGCTGGAAGTGGCCGATCGCGATCGCGCCGCGATGCTGCAACGCTGGGTCGCCGAAACCGCGGCCGCGCCGCTGACCGTGTTCGGCCGCTTCCCGTTGCGTTCGGCGCAGGTTCGGGTGAAGCAAGTCTCCGACGAAGGCGACAGCCCCGTGCCCTGGGGCCAGACCCTGCGCAGCGACGGCGTATCGGTGCTGCTGTTCGTGCGCGAAGACGCGAGCTTGGACGAATTGCGCGCGGACTGGACCGCGGTGCACGAACTGTCGCACCTGTTCCATCCTTATCTGGGCGCTTCCGGGCGCTGGATGGCCGAAGGCCTGGCCAGCTACTACCAGAACGTGTTGCGCGCGCGCGTCGGCCTGCTGGACGGCGACGAAGCTTGGCGCCGGCTGGAAGGCGGATTCCAGCGCGGGCGCAAGGCGATCACCGGCGTGCGCCTGGACGAATTGCGCATCCGCCGCGGCGGCACGATGCGGGTGTACTGGGCCGGCGCGGCGTATTGGCTGGAAGCGGATCTGGCGCTGCGGGAACGCGGCAGTTCGCTGGATGCGGTACTGGCCGAATATTCGCGTTGCTGCCTGGGCGACGGCACG
Source organism: Luteimonas sp. (assembly GCA_035250245.1). GTDB lineage: Bacteria > Pseudomonadota > Gammaproteobacteria > Xanthomonadales > Xanthomonadaceae > Luteimonas_C. Next base: position 19,348 of record DATFFH010000023.1, read on the forward strand.
GCGCTGGTGGAACCGGAGGCGTTCGCGGCGGCGCTGGACAAGATCGCGAAAACCGACGCGCTGGTGCCGTTGTATGGGCGTTATACGGCATCGGAAGAGTTTCCTTCGCTGGAAGCGGCGTATCGGCGGCTCGGCATCGAAACGGCCGGCGGGACATTGCGGTTCTCGCGCGGGGATGCGGGGGCGCGGCTGCGTGAGGCGATCGCGGGACGGCGCGATACGCGCATTCCGGAAATATCTCCGACGAAGTAACGACCGTAGAGTCGAGCCTGCTCGACTGCTTTTCGCTTGCGTCGATCCATGAAGAAAGAGCAGTCGAGCAGGCTCGACTCTACAAAGGCATGTCAAGCGGTGAAGGATCTGCAGCCACCGGCTCTTCGTAGGAGCGGCTTTAGCCGCGAGCTTTTTCCTGCAAATCGCGGCATCGCAACGATTCGGAGTAAAGCTCGCGGCTAAAGCCGCTCCTACAAAAGAGCAACAGCCTCAATGCGCGTTGACGTGCTCGCGCTTGCTGGAGGTGCCGGTCATCAGCTTGTCGGTGTAGGCGATGCCGATCGCCGACAGGATGAAGACGCAGTGGATGATGGTCTGCCACATCACGCCGACCGCCGTGGCGGTGGTGCATCTCAGGTTGGATACCACCGCGCCGGTGGCCTCGCTCATCGCCTTGTATTCGGCAGAACCGCAGCCGGGCAGACCCAGCGAGCCGGCTTCGATGAAGGTCTTGAGCAAGTGGATCGAGGAGATGCCGATGATCGCCATCGCGAGCTTCACCTTCAGCACCGAAGCGTTGACGTGGCTCAGCCATTCCGGCTGGTCGGGATGGCCCTGCAGGCCCAACCGGGATACGAAGGTTTCGTAGCCGCCGACGATCACCATCACTAGCAGGTTGGAGATCATCACCACGTCGATCAGGCCCAGCACGATCAGCATGATGCCCTGCTCGTTCAGGCTGTTGGCGCCATGGATCAGGTGCCACAGTTCCTTGACGAACAGGAACACGTACACGCCCTGCGCCACGATCAGGCCCAGATACAGCGGCAGCTGCAGCCAGCGCGAGCTGAAGATCAGCGCAGGCAGCGGATTCAGGCGTTGCGGCGAGCGGACGTCGGTCATGCGGCGGGACCCGGGGCGAAAACCAGCGCGCAGGGTAGCGGCCCGCGATGACGCTGCCAAGCGCAACACAGCATTGCGCGCAGCCGCAGCGGGTCCGCGCTACAGTCCCGGCATCCCTTTCGCGGAACCGCGACCATGATCGAACTGCATTACTGGCCGACGCCCAACGGCCACAAAATCCCCATTTTCCTGGAGGAAGCCGGCTTGGAATACGTCGTCCGGCCGGTCGACATCAACAAAGGCGACCAGTTCAAGCCGGACTACCTGGCCATTTCGCCCAACAACAAGATGCCGGCGATCGTCGACACCGCGCCGGACGGCGGCGGCGCGCCGGTCAGCGTGTTCGAATCGGGCGCGATCCTGGTCTACCTGGCCGATAAAACCGGCCGTTTCCTGCCGCGCGGGCTGCGCGAGCGCAACGAAACCCTGGAATGGCTGTTCTGGCAGGTCGGCGGCCTGGGGCCGATGACCGGGCAGTACGGGCATTTCAACGTGTACGCGCCGGAGAAGATCCCCTACGCGATCGAGCGCTATACGAACGAGGCTTATCGGCTGCTGGGCGTGCTCGACAAGCGCCTGGCCGGCCGCGAATTCGTCGCCGCGGGCGAATTCAGCATCGCCGACATGGCCATCCATCCGTGGATCAATGCCTACAAAAAGGCGCCGCTGGATCTGGAGCCGTATCCGGAAGTGCGCCGCTGGCATGCGGCGATCGCGGCGCGCCCGGCGGTGCAGCGCGCTTACGCATTGACCGACGAGGTGAATCCGGATGCGGGCGCTCCGCTGACCGATGAAGCGCGCAAGCATCTGTTCGGGCAACGATCGACGTGACCGCTTTTCGTAGGTGCGAATTCATTCGCACGCTTTGACCGTAAGAGCGTGCGAATGAATTCGCACCTACAAAAAACCTCACCCTCGTTAAGCCCTCTCCGCAAGCGGGAGAGGGCTTAACCAGACGCTCAAGGCGCCGGCATCTTCAGCTCGTATTCCTTCGGCGGCTCGGCACCGAGCAGGTGGCGCACGAAGTAGTCCCAGCGGCGGCGGGTCATGTACAGCGAATCCTCGCCGTAGCCGTGGCGCGCGTTCGGGAACAGGACCAGATCGAAATCCTTGTTCGCCTTGATCAGCGCGTCCACCACCAGCCAGGTGTTGTACGGCGGCACGTTGTCGTCCATGTTGCCGTGCGCCAGCAGCAGATGGCCCTTCAGGTTCTTGGCGTACTTCTGGTTGGCGTGCGCCTCGTAGTTGTCGACGCCGTTCTTGTCCTTGGTGAGCAGGCCCTGCCACTTCTCGGCCCAGTCGTCTTCGTAGTTGCGGTTGTCGTGGTTGCCGCTTTCGGCGATGCCGACCTTGAAGAAGTCCGGATACTTGAACATCGCGGTCGCGGTGGCGTTGCCGCCGCCGGAATGGCCCCACATGCCCGCGCGCGACAGGTCGATGAAGGGATGGCGCTTGGCCAATTCCTTCATGCCGGCCACCTGGTCCGGCAAGGTGTTGTCGATGATGTTCTCGAAGTACGCGTCGTGGAACGCCTTGGAACGGTAGGGCGTGCCCATGCCGTCGATCGATACGACGATGAAGCCCAATTCGGCCAGCGCCTGGTTGTCGCGCCGCGCATCGGCGAAGCCGCGGCGGCCGACCGAACCGACCTGCGGGCCGGGATACACGTAGTTGATGATCGGGTACTTCTTCGACGGATCGAAATTCGTCGGCTTGAACATCATTCCGTACAGATCGGTCTTGCCGTCGCGGCCCTTGACCGTGAAGTCCTCCGGCGGCTGCCAGCCAGCCGCTTTCAGACGGCTGATGTCGGCGCGGGCGATTTCCTTCAGCACCTTGCCGTCGGCGCTGTCGCGCAGCACCACCACCGGCGGTTCGGTGGTGGTCGAATAGCTGTCGACGAAACGACTGCCGTCGGGCGACAACGCGATGCGGTGCTCGCCGTTCTCCGGCGTCAGCAAGGTCAGGTCCGAACCGTCGAAGCCCACTTTGTAGAAATGCTTGAAATAAGGGTCGCGGCCGGCTTCGCGACCGGTGCCGACGAACCAAATCGTCTGCGACTTCTCGTCCACGCGCAGCACGTTGGCGACGTTCCAATCGCCTTTGGTGATCGCATGCTTGAGCTTGCCAGTGGCCAGGTCGTACAGGTACAGATGACCCCAGTTGCTGCGCTGGCTCCACCACAGCACGGACTTGCTGTCGGGCAGGTAGCGCCAGTTGATCGCGTCGATGCCGCTTTCGAACCAGGTCTTGACCTTTTCGTTGAACACCTCGCGCACCACGCCGGTCTCGACGTCGGCCACGCGCATCCAGGCCTGCTTGTGGTCGCGCGAGCTGGACACGAAGCCCAGACTCTTGCCGTCCGGCGCCCACTGCACGTCTTCCCAGCCGCCGAAGCAGCTGACGTCGTCGCACTGGGTGGAGCGATGCTGGTCCGGCGGCATCTTCAGCCGCACGGTTTTCTGCGCGGGCACGTCGATGATCACGCGTTCGATCATCGTGATGTCCTTGTCGCCCACCAGCGGATACTTCCACGTTTCGACCTTGGGATGGCCGACGTTGGTGCTCACCAGGGTCATCTCGCCGGTCTTGCGCTGGTCCTGCTGGAAAGTGGCGATCTTCTGCGAGTCCGGGGACCAGACCAGGATCGCGCGGTCGCTATGCGTCCAGCCGGCGTTGTCGGTGGCGTAGCCGTAGTCCTTGGCGCCGTCGCGGGTGAGCTGGGTTTCCTTGCCGGTGGCGACATCGCGCACCCACAGGTTCCAATCGCGGATGAAGGCTTCCTGCTTCTTGTCCGGAGAAAGATTGCCGGGACCGTCGCCGTCCTTGCCGGCTTTCTTCGCGTCCTTGGCCACGCACTTGCCGCTGCCCTTCAGATCGCACAGGAAATGCCCGCTGCGCAGGCCGATGTCGTAACGGCCGTCGGCGGTGGTGTCGTATTCGGCGATGGCCAGCTTCTCGGCCTTCATCGGCTTGCCGGTGGCCTTGGCCAACGCCTTGGCGAGCTTGGCCTGGTCGAAGGCGGGCTCGGCTTTGCCGCTGGCCGCGTCCAGACGGAAATAACGGTCGCCTTGGGCGTCGTGATCGCGGTACCAGAGGCGTCCGTCGTCCAGCCACTTCGGATCCACGTTGTGGTCCACCAAGGGGTTGGTGACGTAACCCAGCCGGCTTTCGGCGCGGGCGTAGTCTTCCTTGGTCAGCGTTTTGGTCTGGGCCGCCGCCGCGGTCGCGAACAGGCCTAGTGCGATCGCGCCGATCAGGCGCGCCTTCCCCAACGTCGTCGAAGCCATGCTTTCCCCTACCAGAGCCGGTGCGGGCGGCCGCTTGGGGCCGGAGCCGCAGGAACGGGCATGCTACCCCGCTTTCGCCGCGGGCGACCCCTGCCGGACGTCCCGTCTCAGGTCACCCGGGCAAGCATCCTGTGCGAGCCGATCAGCCGCGCCCAGCGCGTGCCCAGGTCGGTGAGGCAGACATACGCCGCTTCGCCGGCGATGCGCCACAGCGCGACGGGCGACCAGCGCCAGCGGGCTTCGGCCGCGCACAATTCCCAATCCAAACCCAGCTGGCGGGCGAACAGGGCGCAGCGCGCCAGGTGATAGCGGCTGCTGAGCAGGGTGACGCGCGGGATCTCGGTTCTCGGCAGCAGCTCGCGCGCGTTGCGCAGGTTCTGCAGGGTGTCGCGCGAGGCGGCTTCCAATCGCAGCGGCGCGTCGGCGGCGATGCCGCGCGCCCACAGCGCGGCGCGGGCCACTTCCGCTTCGCTGGCCACGCCGGGCGGGCCGCCGCCCAGCAGCACCCAGGTG
>DATFFH010000024.1:0-25307 GCA_035250245.1 Luteimonas sp.
GATCTCACCGGCCGGCACGCGCTGGATCTGCGTTCGCGGCGCACGCTGCTGATCGGCGCCGGCGGCGCGGCGCGCGGCGTGGCGCCGGCGTTGCTGGACGCGGGCATCGGCGATCTGTTCATCGTCAACCGCACGCCCGACCGCGCCGACGCGCTGGCCGATGCCCTGTCGCAACCCGGACGCGTGCATCCGCGCTATCTGGACGACTTGCGCGCGCTGGGCGAGTTCGACCTGATCGTTAACGCGACCTCGGCCGCGCGCGACGGCGGCCTGCCGACGCTGCCGATGTCGCTGGTCGGCGCGCGCACCGCCGCGGTCGATTTGAGCTACGGCGAAGTGGCGATACCGTTCCTCGCCTGGGCCCGCGCCGCGGGTGCGCACGATGCGATCGACGGGCTGGGCATGCTGGTGGAACAGGCTGCTGAGAGTTTCGCGCTGTGGCACGGCCAGCGGCCGGATACCGATCCGGTCTACGAACAGCTGATCGAACATCGCGCCGCGCTGGTCACCGCGGACTGAGCCATGGATTGCCGCGCCGGCTGCGGCGCGTGCTGCATCGCGCCTTCGATCGCCTCGCCGATTCCGGGCATGCCGCACGGCAAGCCGGCGGGCGTGCCTTGCGTGCAATTGGACGACGAATTGCGTTGCCGTTTGTTCGGCAAGCCGGAAAGGCCGGCGTTTTGCGCTTCGCTGCGGCCGATGGCGTCGATGTGCGGCGGATCGCGCGATGAGGCGATGGATCTGTTGTCGGCGCTGGAAGCCGCGACCACGCCCTGAGCTTTTGCTTTGTAGAGCGGGGCTTGCTCCGCTGCTCTCGCTCCTGCTCTTTGTAGGAGCGGCTTTAGCCGCGAGCTCTCTCTTCCAAATCGCGGCATCGCGGCGATTTCATGGAAAAGCTCGCGGCTAAAGCCGCTCCTACGAAGAACAACCGCAAGAGCAGCGGCAACGGCAGCGGAGCAAGCTCCGCTCTACACAAGCCAAGGCAAAGCAGCGGGGCAAGCCCCGCTCTACAAAGCAGGACGAAGCAATTCGAAGCGGACTAAAGCAAGCCGTCGCGCTTGACGGACAGGTATTGCTGCACCAGCGCCGCGGGCAGTTGCGCGCTGGTCACGTCGAGCACGGTGATGTGATGGCGGCGCAAGGCTTCGTGCGCCTGCGCGCGTTCGGCTAGGTAGCGCGCAGTGGCGCCGGCGAGCACGGCGTCGTCGGGATGCGGCGCGTCGGACGACAGGATGTCGTCCAGCGCCTGTTCGCGCAGGCTGGCGATGGCCACCAGGTGGCGCTTCTGCAGCATGCGCGCGGCGGCGAGCAGGTCTTCGCTGTCCTCGTCGCGGACGTTGGTCACCCACAGCACCAGCGCGCGCCGGCGCTGCAGCAGTGACAACTCGGTGGCAGCGGCCAGGTAGTCCGTGGCTTCGGCCTGCGGTTGCAGGTCGTAAGCGGCGCGCAGCAGCACGTCGATCGACGCTGCGCCGCGCTGCGCCGGCACCCAGCGCCGGTCGCCGCCGCTGGCGTGCAGGGCGACCCCGTCGCCCTGGCGCAAAGCGAGATACGCCACCACCAGCGACGCGTCCAAGGCCTGGTCGAAATGGCCGAGCGCGCCGTCGCGGGCCAGCATGCGCCGGCCGGTGTCGAGCATCAGCACGATCTGCTGGTTCTTCTCGTCCTCGTATTCGCGCGAGATCAGCTTCTTCGCGCGCGCGGTCGCTTTCCAATCGATTTGGCGCAGGCTGTCGCCGACGCGGTATTCGCGCAGCTGCTCGAAATCGGTGCCCTGGCCGCGACGGCGCTTGAGGTGCGCGCCGACCAGGCGCGAAGCCTGATCCGCGCTGAGCAGGGCGAAGCGGGTCAGCGGTACGAAATTGGGGAACACGCGCACCCGATGCGGCGGACCAGCCACGCGCGACTGCCGCCACAAGCTCAGCGGCGAGCTCAGCCGCAGCTGCACGCCTTCGAATTCGAACGCGCCGCGCGCGGTGGGACGCAGTTTGTAGCTGACGTTGGCGAGCGTTCCCGGCATCGACACGATCCGGCGTGGCAGGCCTTCCGATTCCCACGCGCCCGGATGCAGATCATGCACATCGAAGACGCGCCTGCGTTCGCCGGGCGCGAATTCGAGCTGCACTTCGCGCTCGACGCCGATGGCTAACGCATCCGGCAACTGCCGGCGTACTTCCGGCGTCGGCGTACGGCGCAAAGCCAGCACGTCGAGGATCGCCAACGCGGCCAGCGCCGCGCAGATCCAGCCCCAGACTTCGAAGCCGACCAAGCCGAACACCGCCAAGCCGCCTAACGCCGCGGAAGCCGCGATGCCGCCGATCAGCCACGGCGACGGCCGCGCCCATCCGACCGCGGACAAAGGACGATCGCGGACTGCCGCTTCGCTCATCGGCGCGGCGCTTCCACCTTGGCCAGCAAAGCATGCAGCACGGCGTCGGGATCCTGGCCTTCGATCTGCAATTCGGGCGCCAGCGCAATGCGATGCCGCAATGCGGGCTTGGCCACTTCGCGCACATCGTCGGGCGTGACGAAATCGCGGCCCGACAGCACCGCCTGCGCGCGTGCCGTGCGCGCCAGCGCCAGACTGCCGCGCGGACCGGCGCCCATCGCGATGCCGGGCCATTTGCGGGTCGCAGCCACGATCCGCACCGCGTAGTCGATCACCGCATCGTCGAGCAGCACCTGCGCGGTGCCGGCCTGCATCGCCACGATGTCCTCGGCGGTCGCCACTTGCTGGATGCCGTCCAGATCGAAAGCCGATGCGGTGCTGCCGCGGCCGATCTCGGCGACCATCCGCTTCTCGTCGGCGAGCGCGGGATAACCGATCAGCACTTTCACCAGGAAACGGTCCAGCTGCGCTTCGGGCAGCGGATACGTGCCTTCCTGTTCGATCGGATTCTGCGTGGCCAAGGCCATGAACGGCGGCGGCAGCGGGAAGCTGCTGCCTTCGATCGTCACTTGCTGTTCCTGCATCGCTTCGAGCAGGGCGGACTGGGTCTTGGCGGGCGCGCGGTTGATTTCGTCGGCCAGCAGCAGATGGGTGAACAGCGGACCGCGACGGATGCTGAAGCTTTCCGTGCGCGAGTCGTACACGGCGTGGCCGCTGATGTCGCTGGGCATCAGGTCGGGCGTGAACTGCACGCGGGCGAAACTGCAGCCCAGCGACTTGGCCAAGGCGCGCACCAGCAAGGTCTTGCCCAATCCGGGCACGCCTTCCAGCAGCACATGGCCGCCGGCGAGCAAGGCGATCAGCACCTGGTCCAGTACGGTTTCCTGGCCGATGAAAGCGCCGGCCACCTGGTCGCGGATCGCCGCGATGCGCGCGGTGAGAGCGTCGCCGGTGATGGCGGTGGGCGGAGTCTGGCTCATAGTCGGTTTCTCAATCGGATCAAAAGGGAAATCCGCAGCCGCAGGTCGGCGTTGTCGCCGGCCTTGGGCGGCTGCAGGGCTTCTTGCACTTGGTGGGCGGGCATCGATGCGCGCGCGGCGATCGCCTCCAACTGCGCAGCGCCGTTCAACGCTGCTGCGAGCGGATCGCGGCGCCGCAGGCGCGCGTCGAAAGCTTCGCGCACCGCTTGGTACAGCGCCGGTCCGCGTCCGTAACGCAAAGCGTGTTCGCCGGCGGCACGCACGTGTTCCACCAGCGAACGCCGCGCCAGCGCGGGCGAAGGCAGCAGCGGGCCGAAGCGCTGCATCCGCGCCCACAGCCACGCGAACAAAGCGATCAGCAACGGCACCCACACCGGCCAGCCGCGCTCCAACAACAGGCGCCACCACGGCGGCATGTCCGCGCGATAGATCAGATGCACGGTGCCGGCGCCGAAATTCGGTTGCAGCAGTTGCCTGGCGAAGGCGGCGTTGACTTCGTTCTCCAAGCTGCCGTTGGTCAGGAAGCCGAGGTCCGAGACCACGTCGGCGCTGCCGTAGCCGTAGCGCAGGCGCGCGTACACGTCGCCCTTGTCCGCGGTGTCGCGCAGGCGGGCGACGACGGCATCCTCATTGCCGGGCGCGAAGCGCGTATCGCCGCAGAACAGCGTGGTTTCCTTGCCGCGGTGCGCCAGGCGCATGCAGGGTTCCGGCACGTCGAGCGCGACCACGCCCAGGCGATCGAGCAGGCTGCGTTGCGCGCCCGGCTTGGCATCGGTTTCGAAAGCCGGCGCCGCCAGCACCAGATGGCCGCCGCGCGATACCCAATCCAGTAGCGTTTCGGTGTCGCGCGCGCCCAGCTGGCTGCCGTCGCCGAGCATCACTACCGTGTCGCGTGGAGTCAGTGTCATCTGCGCCAGATCCAACCGCTGCCGCGACTGCACTTTCTGCCCGGTGTTCTCCAGGGTTTTCTTCAGCGCGTAGAGCGGGTTGTAGGCCGCTTCGCCGATCGGCGGCAGATCGATCTCGCGCTCCACCTTGACGAAGGCCCATCGCCACAGCAGCACGGCGCCGATCAGCGCCGCTACGATCAGCAGCGCGATCAAGCCTCTCTTCCGCGTGGTCATCATGCCGCCCACCCGAAGCGCAGTGCCGCGCGCTGCAGGAGCGATTCGAAAGCGTCGGCGTCGGGCATCCGTTGCGCGTAAGCCGCGTGTTGCCAGACCCGCACCACTTGGGCGAAGGCTTCGCGATCCTCGCCGTCGGGCATGCGCCGCGACGCGCGCAGGCATTCGGCTTCGGTGGCGCCGGGCGCCAAGGCCGCGCCGGCGCGTTCGACCATGGTCCGCACGCTGCCGCGATAAAGCAAAGCGAGCGCGGCGCGCGTCTGGCCTTGCGCCCACAATTTGCGCGCCGCCGAAGCGATATCGACGGGCAACGACTCCGGCGACGGTGCAGAGACTTCGACGATAGGCGACGCCTCGGGAACGGACTTCCCGCCCTGCCACATTGGTCCCCACCAACGCTTGATCTGCCACAACAGGAAGACCACGATCGCGATCGCCGACAGCCACATCGCCGCCTTGAACAACAAGGCGGCCGCTTCGCCGAAGCCGGAGTGGCCGCTCGTGCGGCGCTCGCCATCCGGTTTCCACTTCAATTCCCAGGCGCTTTGCTTGCGCTTGGGATTCAGCAGCGGATCGCGGTAAGCCTGGCCGACCGCCTCGGCGAAACGCGCATCCTCCACGAAAACCGTTCCGTCGATGGCTTGCACCAACGGGCGCTGCGGCGCTTTCGCGCCGGCGACGATCGCCGCGGTGCGTTCTGCGGCGGTCCCTTCGCCTTCCGTCGTGGCGTACGCGGGCGTCCATCCGCCGAACGCCAAGCCGATGCACAGCGCTACGCCGAGCGGCGTGGCGGCGCGCAGCCGCGAGGCCAGGCGCCGGAATGCGAGCTCCAGGTCCCAGGCTTCCAGATGCGTACGCCGGTTGAGATAGAAAGCGAAACCGGCGCCCATGTAGAACGGCTCGACGAAACTCATTGCCGCCCAGACGATCGCGTTCCACGCCAGCAGCGCCCATTTCGGCGGCGTCTCGAACAACAGCGCCCAGACCGCACGCGCCGATTCGGACAGGTATTCCATGGGCACGAACAGGAATACCGCAGCAACGCTGGACAGCGCCAGGATCGCTTCGAAACTCATGCACAGCATCGTCAGGCCCGTCGCCGCGCCGCTGCCGCGTGCGCCGACGATGGCCTTGCGCCGCTCCTTGAGCTGTTCGCCCTTGGCGCCTTCCAGCAGCATCACCGGCATCGCCACCGAACGGGTCAGGCTCGGCCTTCCCCAGGTGAGATCGCGCAGCAAGCCGCTCCAGCCGAACGTGCGCGGCGCCCGCAGCGTTTCGCGCACCGTGGGCGCACCGCCGAACACGGCGCGTGACAGGACGAACAGCGGGAAGCGATCGAACAACGGCTTCAGCCACCACATCGCCACGCCCGCCCACGGCAGCGCATCGAGCATCCAGGCCGCGGCATTGAGCAGCGCGAACAAGGGCAGGCTGGCCGCGAACCAGGCCAGCCAGATCGTGCGCGCATGGCGCCGCACCATCGCGGCGCCGAGCTCCATCGCCTCCCAGGGCGAGCGCGGCCGCAGTTCGACTTCGATCCGGTCAAGCCGCATGCGCACCGCCCCGGCCGCCGCGCCACAACCACAGCAGCACGACCGTCCACAGCACGCCGGACACGGCGAATTTCACCGCCGCCGGAATCATCCCGATCGACGACCAGAACGCTTCGATGAAGGCCGCCACCACCAGCATCGCCAGCACGCCCAGGCACAGCAGGCCGCCGCGGCGTCCGGCTTCGATCAGCGCGTCGACGCGACGGCGGTTTCCCGGCGCAAGCAGATTCAAGCCCAGGCGCAGGCCGGCGCCGCCGGCGATGACGATGGCGGTGAGTTCGAACGGCGCATGGCCGGCGACGAAGCGCCAGAAAGTGCTGCCATAACCGATTTGGTGCAGATGCCCGGCGACGCCGCCGATGATCACCCCGTTCATCAGCAATACGAAAGCGCTGCCGACACCGGCCAACAGGCCGCTGGCGAACGTGCGGAAGCCGATGCTGACGTTGTTGAAGATGTAGTGGCCGAACATCGCCACGTCGGTGCCGCTGTCGCGTCCGATCCGCCAGGTACTCTCGGCCGGATCGTACATGCGTTCGAATTCGGCCAATTGCTGCGGCGAAAACAAGGTATGCGCGAGTTCCGGACGCCATTGCAGCACGAAGAACACGGTCAGCAGCGGCACCGCGAACAACAGCAGCGAGGCCAGCATGCATTTCCATTCCGCGCGCACCAGCCGCGGAAAACCGCCGCCGATGTACTCGATCGCCGTGCGCCAACGCACCGGCGCGCTGCGGTACAGCGCATTGTGGCCGCGCTGCATCAAGTCCTGCAGGCGCGCGGTCACCTGCGGGCTATAGCCGCGGCGGCGAGCCAGCGCCAGGTGATGGCAGATGCGGCGGTACAGGCCGGGCACGTCTTCGTCGCGGACGCCGTCCACGCCGACGAGTTCGCGTTCGCGGCGCGATTTCTCGCCGCGCTTGGCGAGCCAGCGCTCGAACGCGTCCCAGGAAGCCCGGTGCCGGGCGACGAAATGCTCCTGCCTCATCGCCGCCCCAGCAATCCGTCGGCGATCGCGTGCAAGCGGCGCACGCCCACGCCGCCGCGTGCGCCGGTGAGTTCGGGCACCAGATCGGCCAGTTCTTCCTGACGCTCGCCGGTCAGTGCGCCGGCGCGTTCGTCGAAGGCGACGATCGCAGTCTGTTCCTGCACGCTCAGCGCCACCGGCACCGCATCGGACAAGGCATCGCTGCCCGCGGTGCGATCGTTCAACGGCGAAGGCGGCGGCAAATGGATCACCAGCGTTCCTGCGACGATGTCGCCCAATCGCCGGCCCCACGGATCGAGAAAGCCGGTGACGATGCCCGCGGCGTAACCCAGCGGCAGCATGTCGACGGTGCGCAGCAGATTGCGCACCACCGACCCCTGCCAGCCGACCGGCGCGCCGTCGCTGCGCACCACCCGCAGCCGCATCGCGCGCTTGCCGGGCGATTGCCCTTGCCACATCACTTCGAACACCACCGGGTAGATCCACCAGATCGCGAACGCGATCACGGCCACCACGCCCGCGCCGGTGTCGCCCAGGAAACTGAGCGCCACCGCGAACGCCCACAGCACGCCGAAGCGGATGCCCGCGTCGATCCCCCAGGCCACCGAGCGCAGCAGCGGCCCGGCGGCGGGGAGTCGTAATTCCACGCCCTCGGGGGTGTGGACGCCGCGGACGGTATCCAGCATCAGACGTCGACGACGATGGTGTCGGCGAACAGGTCGTGGATGCAGCGCTTCTCTTCGCCGAAGATGAAGAGCGGATCGGCGAGCCCGAACAGGAAGCCGACGAACGGGATCGCGCCGATCACGCCCGGCAACAGATAGCGCAGCAGCACGATCCGCCAGAAGCCCGCGCGGCTGCCGTCGCTGCGCACGATTTTGATGCCGAGCAGTTTTTTGCCCAGGGTCTGGCCGTTGGCGTAGAGCAGATACAGTTGATACGCGAAGAAAGCGATGACGCCCAAACCCAAAGCGCCCAACAGGATTTCCGAGCCCGATCCGCCCTGCTTCACGCCCAGGCTGGGCATCGCGATCGCGATCAGAATCGCCGGCACCATGATCACCGCGCTATCCAGCAGCACCGCGCCGAGCCGGACCAGGCGCGTAGATTTGACCAAGGCCGTCGTCGGCTCGTCCGCCACGCGCGCCGACGGCGCCGCGTAAGGATTGGCCGCGGGCGTACGCATGCCCCATTGTTCTTCCGCGTTGTCGTACGGATCCGCCATGTTCGTCTCCCCTGCGATGACGCGTTTCCCCGGTGCGACTTTAGCCGGCCGGGACGACAGAAGGAACCGCGAGGCGCTCTCCACAGAGAGAGTGTTCGGCAGAGTGACCGGGCCGGAGTTGGACCCCGGAGCCGCCGTCCCTCACCCTTTGACAGCGGAACGTAGAGTCGAGCCTGCTCGACTGCTTTGCCGTCGTTCGGGCCTTTCCTGCCTCCAGGCGGGAAAAGCAGTCGAGCAGGCTCGACTCTACAAAAGCGGGCGCCAGAAAGGCGCTACTCGCCGCCCAAATACCGATCCTTCATCCGCACATAGTGCTGCGCGCTGTAATAAAGCGCCTCGATCTCGGCTTCGCTGAGCCGGCGCGCGAACCGGCCCGGATTGCCCAGCCACATTTCGCCTTCGCCCACCACCTTGCCCGGCGCGATCAGGGCGCCGGCACCGACGAAACCGTGCTTCTTCACCACCGCTCCGTCCAGCACGATCGCGCCCATGCCGATCAAGGCCGCATCCTCGATGCGGCAAGCGTGCACGATCGCCTTGTGGCCGATGGTCACGTCCTCGCCGATCACCGTGGCGAAGCCGCCGAGCTTGGCGTGCGGTCCGTCGTGACTCACATGCACGACGGTGCCGTCCTGGATGTTGCTGCGGGCGCCGATGCGGATGAAATTGACGTCGCCGCGGACCACGGTGCCGGGCCAGATCGACACGTCGTCGCCCAGCACCACGTCGCCGATCACGGTCGCGGCCGGGTCCACGTAAACGCGCTGGCCCAGCTCGGGCAGCTTGCCTAGATAAGGGCGCAGGTCCATGGCGTGATTGTAAGCCGGGGCCGCACTACACTGCGGCGTATGGATACCGCCGCCGATACGCCCGTCGCCGAACTGCGCCCGACCCTGGCCCGCCTGCGCGAGGCCTGGCAGAGCGCCAAACCCGGTTACGAACAGCGCCGCGACGATCTGCGCCGCCTGCGCCAGGCGCTGAAATCGCGTCTGGACGAAATGGCCGCGACCGTCTCGGCCGACTTCGGTCACCGCTCAACGCACGAGAGCCTGCTCGCCGACGGCATGACCGTGCTGGGCGAGATAGACCATCTGCTGCGCCACCTGCGCGGCTGGATGAAGTCCAAGCGTGTCGGCGTGGGCTGGAAGTTCTGGCCGGCGCGCGCCGAAATCCGGCCCGAGCCGCTGGGCGTGGTGGGCGTGATCGCGCCGTGGAACTACCCGGTGAATCTGGCGCTGATCCCGCTGGCCACCGCGATCGCCGCAGGCAACCACGTCTATCTGAAGCCTTCCGAACACACGCCGCGCAGCGCGCGCTTCCTGCGCGATCTGCTGGCCGAGGTCTTCCCCGAAGACCGCGTCGCGGTCGCTTTCGGCGGCAGCGAAGTCGCCGCCGAATTCGCGGCGCTGCCGTTCGACCATCTGGTGTTCACCGGTTCGACCGCGGTCGGACGCAAGGTGATGGCCGCCGCCGCACAGAACCTGACCCCGGTCACGCTGGAATTGGGCGGCAAGTCGCCGGCCATCGTCTGCCCTGATTTCCCGGTCGAATTGGCCGCCGCACGCCTGGCCACCGGCAAATGGTTCAACGGCGGCCAGACCTGCATCGCGCCGGATTACGTGTTCGTCGATGCGCCGCGGCGCGACGCATTCGTCGCTGCGCTGCGCGAACAAGTGCAAGCGCGCTACGCCGGCGGCGGCAGCGGCGACTACACGCGGATCATCAACGAAGGCCAGCTGCGCCGGCTGCAAGGCTATGTCGACGACGCCGGCGCGAAAGGCCTGCAGGTGATCGCGCTGCAGCCCGGCGACACGAACGCGCGCAGTTTCCCGCCGACGCTGGTGATCGAACCGGGCGACGACGCGAAGGTGATGCAGGACGAAATCTTCGGCCCGATCCTGCCGATCAAGAGCTACCGCACGCTGGACGAAGCCATCGCCTACGTCAACGCGCACGACCGGCCGCTGGCGCTGTATCCGTTCGGCTACGACCGCGCGTCGATCGAACGGATCCTGGCCAACACTTTGGCCGGCGGCGTCACCGTCAACGACAGCCTGATCCATTTCGCGATCAACGCCCTGCCCTTCGGCGGCGTCGGCGCCAGCGGCATGGGCGCCTACCACGGCCGCGCCGGCTTCGACGCCTTCAGCAAGCAGCTGCCGATCCTGTGGCAGACGCGCCGCGCCGGCAGCGATCTGCTCAAGCCGCCGTATTCGAAAGTGGAGCGCTTCATCCGCCTGCTGGTGCGCTGACGACGCGCTTCGACCCGCTGGTCCGCGGACGCCCCGCTTGTGTAGAGTCGAGCCTGCTCGACTGCTTTTCCGCACTGAATCGCCAACATCAAGAGCAGTCGAGCAGGCTCGACTCTACAAAGCCCGGAACTTCGAATGAAAATCGCCAGCTGGAACGTGAATTCGCTCAACGTGCGCTTGCCGCATCTGGAAGACTGGCTGCGCACCGCGGCGCCCGACGTGGTGGGCATCCAGGAAACCAAGCTCGAAGACAACAAATTCCCCGATGCGACCCTGGCCGGGCTGGGCTACCGCAGCGTGTTCGCCGGGCAGAAGACCTACAACGGCGTGGCGGTCCTGGCCCGCGAGCAGGCCATCGAGGACGTCGTCATCGGCATTCCCGGTTTCGACGACGTCCAGCGTCGGGTCATCGCCGCGACGGTGAACGGGGTGCGCATCGTCAACCTGTACGTGGTCAATGGCCAGGACGTGGGCACGGAGAAATACGAATACAAACTGCGCTGGCTGGAGGCGGTGCGCGGCTGGCTGCAGCAGGAATTGCAGACCCATCCGCGGATGGCGGTATTGGGCGATTTCAACATCGCACCCGACGACCGCGACGTGCACGATCCGGCAGTGTGGAACGACGGCCACATCCTGACTTCCGCCGCCGAGCGCGCGGCGCTGAAGCAATTGACCGACCTGGGCCTGCACGATGCATACCGCCTGCATCACCAGGACGCCGGCGTTTTCAGCTGGTGGGATTACCGCCAAGCCGCATTCCGCCGCAATCTGGGCCTGCGCATCGACCTGACCCTGGTGTCCGATGCGTTGCGCGAACAAGCCGTGGAAGCGGGCATCGACCGCGAACCGCGCACGTGGGAGCGCCCCAGCGACCACGCGCCGGCATGGGTGCGGCTGCAGCCCTGACCGCTTTTCGTAGGTGCGAATTCATTCGCACGCTTTTGCTTGGATCTGAATTGATCGAAAAAAGCGTGCGAATGAATTCGCACCTACAAAAGAAAAAGCCCGGCACAGCCGGGCTTTTTCGTGGTTCCTGTCGCCTTCAGCGCATGCGCCCGCGCCGGAACAGATTGACGATGGCGAGCAGGATGATCGCGCCGACCAATGACACGATGAAGCTCATGATCGAGAAGCCGTCGTTGATCGATCCCGCGCCGACCAAAGGCCCGATCAGCCAGCCGCCGATGAAGGCGCCGACGATGCCGACCACGACGTTGAGCAGGATGCCCTGCTGCGCATCGGTCTTCATGATCATGCTGGCCAGCCAGCCGACGATACCGCCCACGATCAACCAGATGATGATGCCCATGCTCCGCACTCCTTGAACAGGTGAAGGGTTATGGCGCTCCCCTGCGTGGGGGCGAACGTCAGTCTGGCGAGCCCGATGTGACGGGGACGTCAGCGCTGGCGCCGGACCGGACGGGGCATCCGGACAGGCTTTTCTTAGCCTACTCGCGGATTTATTGCACGCGGCCGCGCAGCAGCGCCAGCAGCGCGTCGCGCGGCAGCTTGCCGGTTTCGTTGCGCGGCAACGCTTCGACGCGCAATAGCGGCCGCGGCAGGAACACCGGATCCAGGCCGCGTTGCAGATGGCTCATGATCTGCGCTTCATCCAGCGCCGGCGCCACCGCCAGCGCGGCGATGCGGCGCACGCCGGCGGCGTCGCTCTCGTCCAGCTGGAACACGATGCCGTCTTCCACGCCCGGAATCGACAACAATTTGCGAGTCAGGTCGCCGAGCGAAGCGCGCTTGCCGGCGATCTCCAGCAGATCGGCGTTGCGTCCGCGCAGGCGGAAGCGATCCTCGCCTTCCAGTTCCACCAGATCGGCCAGTGTTACCGGCGCATCCAGGTGCGCCGCGCACACCAGCGTGCCATCGGGCTGCGGCGACAAGCGCACGCCGGGCTGCAATCGCCACGTTTCTTCGCTGGCGGTGCGGCGCGTGGCGATGACGCAGGTTTCGGTGGAACCGAACACTTCCCGCACTTCGCAGCCGAATTGCGTTTCCGCCGCCGCGGCCAAGGCCTGCGGCAGCGGTGCGGTGGCCGAGACGATGCCCGCCAACGGCGGCAGCGCCACGCCCGATTCGATCAATGCGCGCAGATGCACCGGCGTGGTCACCAGCACGCGCGGCGCGGCCGCCTGTTGCAGCGCGCGCGCCACGTCGCCCGGAAAGAACGGACGCTCCGCGTGCACCGCCACGCCGCCCAGCAACGGGAGCAGCACCGACATCTCCATGCCGTACATATGCTGCGGCGGCACGGTGGCGACCAAATGCGGCGCGGCATCCGCCGACCAGAGATGGCGCAGCGCGGCCGCATTCGCGGCGGTGCTGATGCGGAAGCCGCCCCAGGTCTTGGGATGCGGTTTTGGACAACCGGTGCTGCCCGAGGTGAAGCCGATCGCGACCAGCGCATCCTCGGCGATCGCCGGCACGGCGCCGGCGCGCAGCGGCAGCGTTTGGGGCAGACGCCAGTAATGCGGCGGCGCATCGTCCAGCGCCTGTTCGCCCAGGCAATAGCTGTCCGGGTAGCGGGCGCGCACTTCGTCGATCACCGCCGGCGCGCGCGAGGACGGCAGCAGCGTGGTCTGGCCGCGCAACGCGGCGGCTCCGAACGCGACCAGGAAGCGGTAGCGGTCTTCGCACAGATTGATCGCGTAACGACCGGCCGGCAGCAGCGCGGCCAGGCCGCGCACTTGCGCGAAATAAGTGCCCAGCGAAATGTCGCCCGCGCCGTCGAACAACAGGGCCCGCGCCTCGTCGCCCTGTGCCAGCGGCTGCAGCGGTACGCCTGAATCCCGTTGTTCGATCACTGCCGACATGCCTGGCTCCTTGCGCGGCTCCGCCGCCCCCTGCCGATTAGCTTACGCTGGTGGACCCATGCCGCACCAAAACCACCCGTTCACATCGTTCGAAGCGGATACCGTCGCCGCCCTCGGCCCGATCCGCTGGTCCTGGCTGCCGCATCCGCGCACCGAGCCGGCCGAACCTTCGGCGCGCCGCTGGCTGGAACGACGGCTGGGCTTGGCCCAGGACAGCCTGCCGCTGGCGCGCGAAGCCCGCGGCCGGCCCCGGATCGCCTTGCCGGAACGCCGCTACGACGCCAGTTGGAGCCATAGCGGCGAAGGCCTGCTGATCGCGCTCGGCGAAGGCGTGGAGTTGGGCGTGGACATGGAATGGCGGCGGCCGCGGCCGCGCGCGCTGGAAGTGGCGCAACGCTATTTCGCGGCGAGCGAAATCGCCTGGCTGTCGGCATTGCCGGCGGGCGAGCTTGAAAACGCTTTCCTGCGCTTGTGGTGCGCGAAGGAAGCGGTGCTGAAAGCGCAGGGCTATGGCTTGGCGTTCGGATTGCATCGCCTCACTTTCGCCGAGGAAGGCAACGGATCGTTGTCGATGCAGGCTTGCGATCCGGGCTTGGGCGAACCACGAGATTGGCGTCTGCACGAATTCGTACCCGCCGACGGCTACGTCGCAGCGCTCGCCTGGCGCTTGCCGCCGGCCATATTCGACAGCGCGTAGAGTGGGCCTTGGCCCACCATTGCCATGTCGCCATCGCAATCAAAACCATCGAAGCGGTACACCGGACGCCTTCGCACATAAGTTCGCCGCAGACGTGAAACGGCGATGGTGGGCCAAGGCCTACCCTACGCCACTTGCCGCGCGCTGCCGCGATCCAAGCACCGATAACCCAGCGCTTCGGTCAAATGCGGCGTCGCGATCGTCGCGCTGCCAGCCAAATCGGCGATGGTGCGGGCCACGCGCAGGATGCGGTGCATCGACCGCGCGGACAGCTGCAGCGATTCGATCGCCCGCTCCAGCAAGCGCTGGTCGCGCGCGTCGAGACGGCAGCATTCGTTCATCTCGGCCTGGGTCAGCTGCGCATTGGCCCGGCCGCAACGCGCGTGTTGCAGGGTGCGCGCCTGGGCCACGCGTTCGCGGACCGTGAGGCTGTTTTCACCGGGCGCGGCATCCGGACGCAGATCGGCGGGCGGCAGGCGCGGCACTTCCACGTGCAGGTCGATGCGATCCATCAGTGGCCCTGAAATCCGGCCGCGATAGCGTCGCACCGCTTCGCCGCTGCAACGGCAGCGCCCCGACGGATCGCCCGCCCAGCCGCAGGGACAAGGATTCATCGCCGCCACCAACTGGAAGCGTGCGGGGAATTCGTTCTGCCGCGCCGCGCGCGAAATCGTCACCACGCCGGATTCCAAAGGTTCGCGCAGCACTTCCAGCGCGCGCCTGTCCCATTCCGGCAGCTCGTCCAGGAACAGCACGCCATGATGCGCCAGCGAGATCTCGCCCGGCCGCGGCTGCGCACCGCCGCCGACCAGGGCCACCGCGCTGGCGGTGTGGTGCGGCGCGCGGTAGGGACGTTCGCGCCAGCGGGACGGATCCAGTCCGCGGCCGCTGACCGAAGCGATGGCGGCCGCTTCCAGCGCCTCTTCCTCGCTCGCTTCCGGCAGCAAGCCGGGAAGACGCGAGGCCAGCAGCGTCTTGCCGCTGCCGGGCGGACCGATCAGCAGCAAGTGATGGTTGCCGGCCGCGGCGACTTCCAGCGCGCGCCGCGCATGCGCCTGGCCGCGCACATCCTGCAAATCCGCGCTGCATGTGCGTTGCGGTATGGGCGCGATCGCGGCGGGCAGGGTCTTGGCGCCATTGAGCGCGGCGCAGACTTCGAGCAAGGTGCGCGCGGTGTAGGCCTCGACATCCTTGGCCAAAGCCGCTTCGGCACCGTTGCCGGGCGGCAGGATCAGTTTGCGTCCCGCTTGCGCGGCGGCCAATGCGGCGGGTAACACGCCGTCGATAATGCGCAATTCGCCGGTCAGGCCCAGTTCGGCGAGGAATTCATAGCGGTCCAAAGCCTCGCGCGGCACTTGCCCGCTGGCGGCGAGGATGCCGATGGCGATCGGCAGATCGAAACGGCCGCCGTCTTTGGGCAGATCCGCCGGAGCGAGATTGACCGTGATCACCCGCGCCGGAAATTCGAACTGCGCGCACTGGATCGCCGCACGCACCCGGTCCTTGGCTTCGCGCACTGCCGCTTCCGGCAGGCCGACGATCGACATCCGCGGCACGCCGCCGCCCAGGTGCACTTCCACTTTGACCGCCGGAGCGGTCACGCCCGCGCGTGCGCGGCTGTGCACCAGCGCGAGCGACATGGCTGCGCGCTAGTGCGTCTGCTTGGGCGCGCGGCCGGCGGCGTCGAGCTGGGCTTCCAGGTCGGCCAGGGCGCGTTCCAGCGATTCGAGCTTTTCGCGCGTGCGCAGCAAGACCGCGCGCTGCACGTCGAATTCTTCACGGGTGACCAGATCCAGCTTGGCCAGGCCGCTTTGCAGTACGGCCTTGAAGTTCTCCTGCAGTTCCTCGCGGCCTTCGCGCAAGCCCGGCGGAACCAGGTTGCTGAGGCGGCGGGCGAGTTCGTCGAGGTGGCTGAGGTCGATCACGGCTTTCGTCCTGCTCGGGGGCGTTGGCACGACTAGCTTGCGCCGCAGCCCAGGTGGGCGCCATCGGTCCGAACCGCGGCGCGGGGTAGGGAAATTCCGATTATCCTGGGCCAGGATTAACGGGAGGACTCACATGAAGATGGTCATGGCCATCATCAAGCCGTTCAAGCTGGACGACGTGCGCGAGGCGCTGGCCGAAGCGGGCGTGGCGGGCATCACCGTCACCGAGGTCAAGGGCTTCGGCCGGCAAAAGGGCCACACCGAGCTCTACCGCGGCGCCGAGTACGTGGTCGATTTCCTGCCCAAGATCAAATTGGAAGTCGCCATCACCGACGAACAGGTGGACGCGGTGACCGAGGCGATCATGAAAGCCGCCGGCACCGGCAAGATCGGCGACGGCAAGGTCTTCGTCTGGGATCTGGAGCGGGTGGTGCGGATTCGCACCGGCGAACTGGACGGCGACGCGCTCTAGCTTTTCGTAGGTGCGAATTTATTCGCACGCTTTGCCGCAATAGAGCGTGCGAATAAATTCGCACCTACGGACGCATCGGCAATACGTCACTCGCCCAGCGCAGCCGCCACGAACGGCGGTGCGATCGCCGCGCCGCGATGGATATCGGCACTGTAGTACTTCGTCTCGAACTTCTTACCCGCCGCATCCTGCTCGCGGAAATCGAACCCGCCACCCTTGCGCGCCAGCGTGCAGCTCCACCAGCCGGTCGGATAGCACGGCTGCGGGAACGGCAGCGTCTTGAACGTCTTGAAGCCGGCCTTGCCCATTTCGCCGCGCATTTCCTTGATCAAATCCAGCAGCACCAGCGGCGATTCGGATTGCTGCACCAGAATGCCGTCGTCCTTCAGCGCCCGGAAGCAGGATTCGTAGAACGCCTTGTTGAACAAGCCTTCGGCTGGGCCGACCGGGTCGGTGGAATCGACGATCACGAGGTCCAGGCTGCCGGGCGCGGCGTTCTTCATGTAGGCGATGCCGTCGTCGAACAGCAATTCGGCGCGCGGGTCGTTATTGGATTCGCATAGCTCGGGGAAATATTTCTCCGCCATGCGCGTCACTTGTTCGTCGATGTCGCATTGCACCGCTTTCTGCACGCCCGCATGCTTCAGCACCTCGCGCAGCGTACCGCAGTCGCCGCCGCCGATGATCACGACCTGTTTGGGATCGGCGTGAGTGAACAGCGCCGGGTGCGACATCATCTCGTGGTAGAGGAAATTGTCGCGCGTGGTCAGCATCATCGCGCCATCGATGAGCATCAGATTGCCCCAATCGGTGCTCTCGTAAATCTCGATCTTCTGGAACGGCGACTGCACTTCGTCCAGCTTGCGGGTGATGCGGTAGCCGATGGACGAGCCGGCGGGTTCGAAGTTTTCGTAAAGCCAATTCGGGGCGGTCATTCGGGCAGTCCGGCGCTTGGGCGGAGGCGGATTGTAGCGGAGGGCTCGTCGCAGGCCGATGACATCGCCTACGATTCGGGTCGGAAAACAGGGGACGGGGATGGATTCCGACGCGAAGCGAAAGCTGGTGGAGCGGCTGCAGGTCGAGGCGCGAGAAGCGCCGGGGCGCTACCGTTTCAAGGTCGCGCTGCTGGCGCTGGCCGGTTACGCCGTGCTGGTGGCCTTGCTGCTGGTCGCATTGGGCGTGCCGCTGGCGCTGCTGGCGGCGATGGCGGTGCGCGGGCGCATGGAACCGGGTCTGGCAATCCCGATCCTGATCCTGGGCAGCGTCGGCGTGGTGATGCTGCGCGCGATGTGGCTGCGTTTCGGCGCGCCGGACGGCTACCGGTTGCAGCCCGGGGAGACGCCGGAACTGGAAGCCGAAATCGAGCGTCTGCGCGCCGCCGTCGGGGCGCCGCCGCTGGACGGCATCGTCATCGACGGCGATCTCAACGCGATGGCCGCGCAGGCGCCGCGCCTGCTCGGCTTGGGCGGGCACCGCCAGTATCTGGTGCTGGGGTTGCCGGTCATGCGGCTATTGGATCGCGAAGAACTGGCTTCGGTGATCGCGCACGAGTTCGGCCACTTCGGCGAACGCGACGGGCATTTCACCGGCTGGATCTACCGGGTGAGGCTCAGCTGGTATCGCGTGCTGAACGGCCTGGCCGAGAGCGGATCGACGATCGCCCATCTGTTGTACGGCTTCTTCAAGTGGTACGTGCCCTACTTCGACGCCTACAGCTTCGCGCTGGCCCGCGACAAGGAATACCAAGCCGACGCCGCCGCGGCGCGCGCCGTCGGCGCGGCAACGGCCGGCAGCGCGTTGCTGCGCATCGAACTGGCCGAGCAGCGGCTGCGGCGCGGATTCTGGCCGCAGCTGCTCGCCCGCGCGGCCGTCCAGAAACACCCGCCGCTGCAACTGCACGGCGAACTGGCGCAGGCATTGCGCCAAACGCTGCGGTTCGATCCGGCGCGGTTGCAGTCGACGACGAAACCCGAAGCCGACCTGGACGATACGCATCCCTCGCTGCCGCAGCGCCTGGCCGCGTTGGGCGTGCAAGCGGGATTGCGCGAACACGCGGGCGGTTCCGCCGCCGAAGCATGGCTCGGGCCTGCGCTCGCGCGGATCGAGGGCGAGTTGGATAAGCATTGGCGCAAGGAAAACGAAGCGCGCTGGCTGGCCGAATACCAGGCCGCCGCCAAGGACCGTTCGCGCCTCGCCGAAATGGACGGACAAGCGCCGCAGACCGCGGCCGAAACGCTGGAATACCTGCGCCTGATCCGGAAGCTGCGCCCGGGCTTCGACGCCGAGCAACTGTACGCGCAGGCCATCGAGCGGTTCCCCGACAGCGCCCTGGCCCATTACGAAGCCGGATCGCTGCGGCTGCAGAGCGGCGACTGGGAAAGCGGTGTCGGTAGCTTGCGGTGCGCGATGCAGCTGGATGCCGGCGCGATCGGCCCCGCGTTCGCCCAGTTGGATGAATGGCTGGGCGATCCGTCGATCGATGCCGATGCCGCGGCCAAGCTGCAAGCCCTGCGCGACGAGTTCTCGGCGCAAGCGCGCTCGCTCGACGTCCGCGACGGCGTCGAAACGGCCGACGAATTCATCCCCCACAACCTGGATGCGGCGGTGCTGCAACAGCTGCAGATCACGCTCGGCCGCCACGAACGCGTCGGGCGGGCTTGGCTGGTGCGCAAACGGATCGACATGGCCGACGAGACCGCGCATTACGTGATCCTGGTCGACTGGCGCGGCTCGGTGGCCAGCGAGGCGGCCGGGCTGAAAGCGCTGTCCGACGCGTTCCGCCTGCCCGGCAGCCATTCGGTCTTCACCGGCACCGACCGCCGCGACATGGCCAAGCGCGTGCAGCGCATCGGCGGCGATCCCGTGTACCGGCGCGGGCGCTGACACCGTCGTGGCGCGTGCGGCGGGTAGAATGCGCGTCCGCCCCGCCCCTCAGGAACGACGCCATGACCGCCTGGTCGCTCGACCAAGCCCGCAAGACCTATTCGATCCCGCACTGGGCCGAGGGTTATTTCGACGTCGATGACGAAGGCCGCATCGCGGTGCGGCCGCAGGGCGAACGCGGACCGCGGATCGCGCTACCGGACGTGGTGAACGAAGCGATGGACGCCGGCGCCAACATGCCGATGCTGGTGCGTTTTCCGGACATCCTGGGCGACCGCCTGGGCAAGCTGCAGGCCGCGTTCGCGCAGGCGCAGGCCGATTGGGAATACCGCGGCGGCTACACCGCCGTGTATCCGATCAAGGTGAACCAGCATTACGGCGTGGCCGGCACGCTGGCGTCGCACGCCGGCGAAGGCTTCGGCCTGGAAGCGGGCAGCAAGCCCGAGCTGATGGCGGTGCTCGCCTTGTCGCGTCCCGGCGGCTTGATCGTCTGCAACGGTTACAAGGACCGCGAATACATCCGTCTGGCGCTGATCGGCCGCAAGCTGGGGCTGCAGACCTTCATCGTGGTCGAAAAGCCGTCCGAACTGCCGCTGGTAATGGAAGAAGCCGAAGCCCTGGGCGTGAAGCCCGGCTTGGGCGTGCGCATGCGCCTGGCCTCGCTGGGCGCGGGCAAGTGGCAGAACAGCGGCGGCGACAAGGCTAAGTTCGGGCTCAGCCCGCGCCAGGTGCTGGACCTGTGGAAAGCGCTGCGCGACAGCGGCATGGGCGATTGTCTGGGCCTGCTGCATTTCCACATGGGTTCGCAGATCTCCAACGTGCGCGACATCGCCAACGGCATGCGCGAGGCGACGCGCTATTTCGTCGAGCTGTCGAAATTGGGCGCGAAGATCAGCCACGTCGACGTCGGCGGCGGCCTGGGCATCGATTACGAAGGCACCCGCTCGCGCAGCTTCTGCTCGATCAACTACGGCATCGGCCAGTACGCGTCCAACATCGTCCAGCCGCTGGCCGAAGCCTGCGAAGAGCACGGCCTGGCGCCGCCGCGCATCGTCACCGAGTGCGGCCGCGCGATGACCGCGCACCATGCCGTGCTGGTCACCAATGTGTCGGAAGTGGAACGCGCGCCGGAAGGCCGTGTGCCCGACGCGCACGACGACGAGCCGGCGGTGATCCGCCATCTGCGCGAAATCCACGGCGAAATCGACGCGCGTCCGGCGGTGGAGCTGTTCCAGGAAGCGCAGCATTTCCATGCCGAAGGCCTGACCCTGTATGCGCTGGGCCAGATCGACCTCGCCCACCGCGCCCGCATCGACGACCTGTTCTACGCCATCGCCCACGCGGTGAAGTCGCGGCTGACCTACGACGAGAAGAGCCATCGCGATCTGCTGGACGAGCTCAACGAGCGCCTGGTGGACAAGTATTTCGTCAACTTCAGCGTGTTCGAGTCGATGCCGGACGTGTGGGCGATCGACCAGGTGTTCCCGATCGTGCCGATCGAGCGCTTGAACGAAGCGCCGGAGCGGCGCGGCGTGATCGCCGACCTGACCTGCGATTCGGACGGCAAGATCGACACCTACGTCGAGAACGAAGACCTGGACACGTCCTTGCCGCTGCACGCGTTGCGGCCGGGCGAAAGCTATCGGCTGGGCTTCTTCCTGGTCGGCGCGTACCAGGAAATCCTGGGCGACATCCACAACCTGTTCGGCGATACCGACGCGATCGAAGTGCGCGTGCAAGACGGCAAGCACACGATTTCGCAGCAGCGGCGCGGCGACACGACCGACGTGATGCTGGACTACGTCGGCTACAAGCTCGACGCGTTGCGCCAGGCTTATCGCGACAAGGTCGCCGCGGCGAAGCTGCCTGCGGACGAGTCGGAGAGGATGAATGCGGCGCTGGAAGCCGGGTTGACCGGCTACACATATCTGGACGACGCGCCGATCGATTGAGAAGCGGCGCCGGGTGACGCTTTCGCTCTTGTAGAGTCGAGCCTCGCTCGACTGCTTTTTTGCGGCATTGCCTAGCGCGGCCGGAAGAGCAGTCGAGCAAGGCTCGACTCTACCAAGGCGAATTACGTGTCTCGGTGGATCTGGAAGCCGGCGAACGACTGGCTCACCGGCATCACTTCCAACCGGTTGATGTTGAGATGCGGCGGCAGCGTCGCCACCCAGTACACGGCATCGGCGATGTCGTCGGCGACGATGGGTTGCGCGCCTTCGTACAGCTTGTCCGATGCCGCCTGATCGCCGGAAGTCCGCACCAACGTGAACTCCGTCTCGGCCAATCCCGGTTCGATCGAAGTCACGCGCACGCCGGTGCCGTGCAGATCGCTGCGCAAACCCAGCGAGAACTGAGTGACGAAGGCCTTGGTCGCGCCATAAACATTGCCTCCCGTATAGGGATAGGTCGCGGCAATCGAACTGATGTTGACGATGCCGCCTTTGCGCTCGATCAACGTCGGTAACAAGGCGTAGGTCAACGCGGCCAATGCGGACACGTTGGTGTCGATCATCTGCCGCCACTGCGCAGGGTCTGCGCGCTGCGCCGGCGCGGTGCCCAGCGCCAGGCCGGCGTTGTTGACCAACAGATCGATGCTGCGGAATTTTTCCGGCAATGCGGCCAGCGCTTGCGCCATGGCTTGCGCGTCGCGGATGTCGAAAACGGCGGCGTGGACGCGATCGGCGCCGAATTCGTCGACCAGCGGCTGCAGGCGTTCGGCGCGGCGGCCGGTGATGATGAGATTCCAGCCGGCGAGGGCGAATTTTCGGGCGATCGCGGCGCCGAAGCCGGAGGTCGCGCCGGTGACGAGGAGGGTTTTGGTCATGGCACGATTGTAGCGCCCGCTTCGGCTCTTCGTAGGAGCGGCTTTAGCCGCGAGCTCTTTCCTTGAAATCGCGGCAGTGCGGCGATTTGGCAGAAAAAGCTCGCGGCTAAAGCCGCTCCTACGAAGAGCGAAAGCGGGTCACCAGATAAAAGGAACCAGCCGCTTGGTCTCGCGCGCATACGCCGGATACTGCTCCGGAAACGCATCGGCCAGCACACCCTCTTCGATCCGGATTCGGCGCAGGAACGCTGCGGTCACCGGCAAGACGATCACCAGCAGCGACAACACGTTCCCCAACGCCAGCGCGAAGCCGTAGAAGGTCGCCAAGGCGCCGGTGTAGGACGGGTGCCGCAGCCAACGGTACGGGCCTTTGCGGATAAGTTGGTGATCGGGCCGTATCGTCACATCGACCGTGAAATAGTCGGCCAGCGCGCGCACCGCCCATGCGCGGAACAGCATGCCGGCGATCATCAGGACGATGCCGATCGAGAACAAACCCGTTCGTAGCGCAGGCGGGAATCGCGTCCAGCCTTGATAAGAAAGCCAGACCGCCAGTGCGATGCAGGCGTAGATCGTGATCAGCAGCATCCGCAGCGTGCCGCGATCGCGCGTACGTGCGGCATCGCCCGAACGGCGGCGCCAACCCAGCCAGAGTTCGCTGACCAGCCAGACCAGGCACAGCGCGATGAAGAGTCTGCTGGCGATCATGGCGGCGCCTCCCGCGACGATGCGCTCAGCCTACGCCACTGCTGCCTTCTTGGCGCTTTTCTTGGCTGCGGTTTTGCTCGGCGCCTTGTCGGGAGATTTGGGCTCGACCGGCTTGCGCCTGCGGCCGGTCGAGCCCTTGCCGTTGGTGCGGGTCTTGGTGGCGCGATGCTTCTTCAGCATGTCCTCGGCCAGCACCACGTCCTCGGACAGGATGCCGGCGGCCTTGGCCACCGCGATCCGCGCCTCGGCCTTGTTCTCGTCGGGACTGGCCAGCAACAGTTCGCGGATCGCTTCGCGCACCGCGGCTTCGGCATTGCTTTTCAACTGCAGGTTCTCGCCCTGCCTGAACAGGGCCAACAGCACGTCGACGACGGGTTTGATCAGAGCGGCTTCGATGACCATGGCGGCTTCCTTGTCTTACGGGGAAGCATGGTGCGCGCCGACCTTCTCAACGGCCGCGATGCGGATTTGACCGCGGTCGCAAAGCTTGAAGCGGAAACGTCGCGACGCTTGAGACGATCGTAGGGTGGGCCTTGGCCCACCGTCGCCATGGTGCGAATTGCAGCCCTCTTTCGGAGCGACATTGGACTCGCTCGCCGTTCGTCGCGGATGACGATGGCGATGGTGGGCCAAGGCCCACCCTACGCTTACTCTTCCGGTTTGGGCCGGCGCTGGTCGAACATCCAATCGCGCCACCAGGTGCCGAAGAACACGTCGCCGGCAACACGGTGATCGAGTCCGGCGTATTCGCGCAAACGCGCGCGCTCGCCGCCGGCGGCGCGGATCGCCGCGATCATGGCGCGATCCGAATCGATCGGATTTTCGGTGTCGGCATCGCCGTGCAAGGCCAGGATCGGCAATCCGGTCAGACGCGAAGCCGATTCGCGGTCGGGCGCGATGCCGGACATCGGCACAGCGGCGGCGAACAGGTCGGGACGCAGCAGGGGCGCAAGCCAGCTCGCCGAACCGCCCATCGAAAAACCGGTGACGTAGATGCGGCGCTTGTCGACCGGATGCTCGGCCACGAAAGCGTCCACCGCCTGCAGCGCCGCGGTCAGCGCCGGTGTGGCGCGGGCCAGCTGCGGCTTGGCCGGATCGTCGTATTCGGCGCTACGCGTCGGGAACTGCGGTACCAGCACGAACACCGGATAGCGCGTGCGGATTTCCGGCGAAGCCCAGGTGCGCGCGAAACCGTTCAGCTGCGCGGCATTGTCCTCGCCGATCTGGCCGGAACTGTGCATCACCACGACCAGCGGATAGTTGTCGTCCGGATCCAAGCCGCTGGGCGCGAGCCAACGATAAGGAATGCGCACGCCGTTCTTGGCGCGGAACTCGCCTGCTTCGAAACCGGTGTCCGGCAGCGCTTTGAGCACTGCGGGGTCCAGCACGGGCGCGGTTTCGATCCGGTCGATGCCGGTATCGACGGTGGCGCAGGCGCCGAGCGCCGCGGACAACAGAAGTGCGACGCCGCCGACGGCGGCTTTTCGGAAAGCAGGAGTCATGGGTTATTTCGCCTTGATCGCCATGGCCGGCAAACCGCCGTTGCCGAGCTTGCCTTTCGCTTCGGCCAATTCCGAAGCGGTGCCGTACGGCCCCATCCGCACGCGGTACACGGTCTTGCCGTTGATCGCCGCCGATTCGACGCGCGCGTTCAGGCCCAGCAGCGCAATGCGCGCCTTCAGCGATTCGGCATCGCCGGACGCGCCGAACGCGCCGGCCTGCAGGATGTAGCGGGCGCCGTCGTCGGCACTCGCCGCTGCGGGCGTCGGTGCCGTGGCGGCCGTCGCGTTTGCGGCCGCAGGTGCCGTAGCCGCCGAAGCAGGCGTCGCCAGATCGGCGGCGTCTTCGTTCGCTTTCGCCGTCTGCGCCGCGGCGCGCTGCTGGCGCGCCTCTTCCGCGCGCGCGGTCGCTGCGAGTTCGGCGTCGGACATCTTCACTTCCTTGCCCGGCAGCAGCGTATAGAAATCGTAGTCGGCGTCCTGGGTCGCGTCGGTCTTGGCATCGGATTTGGCGACGGGTTCGTCGCCGGCGTCCTCGGGCACCACCGCATCGTTGTCGCCCGCGCTGCTCGCCACCGGCTGCGCGTCGGGATTGGGCTTGGGACGGAAGAAACCGTCCTTGCCGTCGGATTTGAGCAGCTTGGGCGCGGCCAGGATCACGCCGATGGTCAGCACCACGCCGAGGATCATCCATGCCCAGCCGGGAATGCCGTTGCCGCTATTGCGTCGCGCCTGCGACTTGCCGCGTCTTGCTGCCATTAGAGCCTATCTCGGTCAGTTACATGGGTCGCGCTGGGATTGTTTGCCCGCAGCGCAAGGAAGAGAGAGGGCGTGCATGTCGATGCACAACCGAGCGATGACCCAGCGATGTGAGCAAACAACCCCAGCCCGAAGGGTTGCTCCTCTGTGCCCGCCTCGCGGCCGCGCACGGCTTGACCTGACGGCCAGTCAGGCGCTGCG
>DATFFH010000025.1:0-42374 GCA_035250245.1 Luteimonas sp.
CGTGCGGATGGCCCGACAGCAGTTCCCCGATGAAGGCCAGTTGCGAGCGCCGTGAGTTGGCGCCGAGCGACAGGTGCGCGACAGCGACGGTGAGGCCTTCATCGCCTTCGCCGAAACGCGCCATCAGCACGCCGCGACCACTGATGCGGCCGGGCAGGCTGTGGTCGGTCACTTCCACAGGCTCGAGTTTGCTCAGCAGTCCGTTCGCACTGCCGGCCACGCGCGCCACGTTGCGATTGGGCTGGTGCGTCCAGTAATCGAAGCCGGCGCGCTCGGCCAGGTAGTGCGTCTGGTTGGTGAAGCCAGAGCGCAGGCTACCCGGATCTGCTTCCTGCAGGCCGACGATGTCGTGTTCGCCGGCCAGCTGCGCGATGGCGTCGAGCGAAACGCGCTTGTTGCCCACCGGCAGCACGTGCGACCAGCTGCGCGTGGCGTAATCGCTGTAGCGGCGCGTGCTGGAGCCGGCCTGGATGTTCGCGCTGAGCAGGCGCAGGCGGCGATGCGCGTCCTGGTCCTTGACGGGCGGCGTCGCGTCCGCGGTCATCGGCGCGCTTTGCGCTCCGCCGCGATCAGCTGGTCGGCGATCCGCAGCATGTCCTTGTAGCTGTTGCCCAGGATGCGGTACTTGCCGTTGACTATCAGGGTCGGCGTGCCAGGCAATTCCACGGCGACGGCGAAATCGCGGGCGCGCGCCAGTTTGGCGTCGAGCGAGGGGTCGCGCATCGACTTCGCGAATTGCGCGGCGTCCACGCCGTATTGCGCGTAGAACGCGGCCAGCTCGTCTACCGAAGCGTTGCGCGGCAGGGAGGTGTCCGTGTTCACCGCCTTGAACAACGCGTCGTGGGTGCGCGTGAACAAACCCTTGACGCCTTGCGCAGCGTAAAACCCACGCGCGAACGGATCGCCGTCGTTATAGACCGCCGGCACGTAGGTGAAACGCACATCGGCCGGCAGCTTGTTTTTCCAGGCCGACACGAGCGGCTGGAATTCGGCGCAGTAATGGCACCAGTAGCCGAACACTTCGACCACTTCGACTTTGCCTGCCAGCGGCTCGAACGGTTTGGGCTCGGAGACTTCGACATAGTCCACGCCGGGCACCAACGCCTGGCCGAAAGCCAGCGCGGGCAGGAATAGGACGGCGAGCAGCGAGGCGATGGCCAGGCGCTTGATCATGGACTCGGAACTCCGTACATGCGGAAGGGATATGGGGCTCGCGCCGCGCGGCTCAAGGCGCGGCGGCGGGCGCGGGGCGGGCGCTTTCCTGCGCGATCAAGACATCGGCGATGCGCAGCATGTCGGGGAAAGTCTTGCCCAGCACGCGGTACTTGCCGTTGACGATGATGGTCGGCGTGCCTTCCAGGCCCGAGCGGATCGCCCACTGCTTGGCCTTGTTGAGCTTGGCGTTGACCGCGAAGCTTTCCATGGTGCTGGCGAATTGCTTGGCATCCACGCCATGCTTGCCGTAGAACGCGGCGACGTCGGCCACCGAATCCATGCCGCGCTCGCCCTTCAGGGTCTGGTCGATGTGGATCGCCTTGAACAGGTCGTTGTGGGTGCGTTCCACCAGGCCCAGGCTTTCGGCCGCGTAATAGGCTTTGGCGTAGGTGATCCACGGACCGCCGAACGCTGCCGGCACATAAGTGAAGCGCACGTTCGCCGGCAGTTTCTTCTCCCAGCTGTTCACCAGCGGCTGGAACTGCGCGCAGGCCGGGCAGACGTAGCCGAACACTTCCACCACTTCGACCTTGCCGTTCAGCGGCAGATACGGCTGGCCGTTGGGGATTTCGACGTAATCGGTGCCGGGCGTCAGCCCGCCGGGAGCGGCCGGCGGCGCGGCGGCTTCGACCGGCGGAGTGACGGCATCCGGTGCCGGCGTTTCGGCCGTCGCGGCGGGCGCGGTCGCTTCGCCCGAGCCAGCGGGTTCGTCGGCCGGAACGGGTTCGTTGGCGGCCGGCGCAGCGTCTGTCGCGGCCGTCGCGGCGGGCGCCGGCGTTTCCTGCTTGTTGCAGGCCATCAGGGGCAGCAGGGCGAGCAGCAGCAGAGCGAAGCGCTTGTTCATGAGGGAGAACTCCTGGATCCGTGGTGACTTCATCACGATAAGTCGATCATGCATGGGCCATGCGGCCGCAGCCGCGATCGACGCGGTTCAGCGGCCGGGCGCGTTTTCGCGCGCGATCAGCTTGTCGATGGTATCGAGCATTTTTTCATAACCGCGCTGATCGGGATCGACACGGTACTTTCCAGCCACGATCACCATGGGCGTACCCACCGCCACGCGGCTTCCGGCCTGGACGCGCGCCAGGAAATTGCGGGCATGGTCGAGCTTGGCCTGGACCTCGGGGCTGTTCATGCTTTTCAGGAAGGCGTCGCGGTCCGCGCCGTGTTCGGCGTAGAACGCCGCGATCTGGTCCGACGTGGCGTCGTGCGGCAAACGATTTTCGGTATGGATCGCGGAGAACAGCGCGTCATGGGTCTTGCCGGTCAGGCCGGCGGCTTCGGCGGCGAAGTAGGCGCGGGCGAAATCGTCCCAGGGTCCACCGAACGGGGCCGGCACGGCGACGAGGTTCGCATTCGCCGGCAGCTTCTTCTTCCATTCGACCAGGCTCGGCTCGAAATGGGCGCAGTGCGGACAGGGGTAGCCGAAAGCTTCGACGACTTCGACCTTGCCGGCTTGCGGCGCATAGGCCTGGCCGCCGCTGATGTCGATGTAGTCCACGCCAGCGACCGGGGCGCCGCCGGCGGGGGCGGCAGTAGCGGCAGGCGCCGCTTCAGGGGCGGGGCTGCGATCGCAGGCCGCCAAGGGCAGCAAGGCGAGCAGCAACAGGGCTAGGCGCTGGACCATCGCGAGACCTCCCGGGCCTGGACAAAGAAACGCCGGCCACAAGAGGTGGCCGGCGGTCTGAACAAGGACTGTGAAGGCTTCGACACGGGCGGGCCCGCGAAGTTCACAGACCGGAGATTATGAAGACTTGGCGGGCGCCTGCGGGACGGCTTCGGCCGCCGGGGCTGGCGCGGCCGGGGCTGCGGCCTTGGCGGCGGCCACTTCGGCCTCGCTGGCCTCGTCGGCCCGCTCGTGCAGGCCTTGCAGATAGCTGCCCAGGGACTGTATTTCCTCGTCGGTCAAGGACTTGGCCACCGCGGCCATGATGTTGAAGTCCTTGGGATCGCTGAGCGTGGTGGTGCCGGCGCGGTATTCCTCGAGGCGGCGGGCCACGTACCAGGACTGCTGGCCGCCGACGTGCGGATAGGCGGGACCGGGG
The DNA here is from genome assembly GCA_035250245.1 of Luteimonas sp. GTDB lineage: Bacteria > Pseudomonadota > Gammaproteobacteria > Xanthomonadales > Xanthomonadaceae > Luteimonas_C. The sequence goes on from DATFFH010000025.1 coordinate 3,261, forward strand.
TTGCCGGCGCCAGCCGGGCCGTGGCAGGCCATGCACGCCGGGACGCCGCGTGCGGCGTCGCCCGAGCGGAACAGCTTCTCGCCCACTTCGTAGAATTTCTTGTCCTTGTTCGGGCCCTGCGCGATCACGGTGTCGTCGGCGATGCCGGCGCCGCCCTTCAAGCTGGCGTAGTAGGCGCCCAGGTCGCGCATGTCCTGCGCGCTCAGCGGGGTCGCGTAGGGCTGCATCAACGCGTTGACGCGCTGGCCGCTCTTGAACAGCGCCAACTCCTTGGCGATGTAGCGCTCGCTCTGGCCGGCCAGGCGCGGATACAGCTTCGGATCGGCGGTCGCCTGGCCGTCCAGGCCGTGGCAGGCGGCGCAGGCGCCGGCCTTGGTCGCGCCGGCCTTGGGGTCGCCCCACTTGGCCTTGGCCAGGTCGGTGAGCGCGTTCGCATCGATCGGCGTGGCCTGCACCGGCTCTTTGTCCGGCAAGGGCGTGATCGTGGTCTGGGCGAAGGCGGCGGCTGCGATGGCCGTGAGGGCCAGGGCGGCGATGCCGTAGACGCGAGCTTGGCGCATGCTGCTGGGCTCCGAAACGCGGGATCGGCCGCTCCCGAGCGGCCATACAGACGCGGAATTATCGTCGCGGGCCGGGGAACGGTCAACGAAACGGCCGATTTGCCTTCGGCATCAGCCGGTTTCGGCCCTTCGTAGGAGCGGCTTTAGCCGCGAGCTTTCTTCCCCAATCCTTGCGATGCCGCGATTTGAAGGAAAGAGCTCGCGGCTAAAGCCGCTCCTACAAAAGCCCGTGCCCCGAAATTCGGGCCCGGCCTTGGCCATGCGAAGCTATGCCGATGGCCACTCCCAACCCCTTCGCCCGCGCCCAGTACCTGCTGGCGGCGCACAACCATCGGCAACTGCCGCCCGACGGCGGTTTCGAAGTCGCTTTCGCCGGCCGCTCCAATGCCGGCAAATCCAGCGCCTTGAACGCGCTATGCCAGCAAAACGCGCTGGCGCGCGTGTCCAAAACCCCGGGCCGCACGCAGCAATTGGTGTATTTCGCGATACCGCCGCACGAGAACCGCTATCTGGTCGACCTGCCCGGCTACGGTTACGCCAAGGTGCCGCAGGACCTGCAGGCGCACTGGCAAGCCTTCCTGGATGCCTATTTCGGCAGCCGCGACGCGCTCAAGGGTTTGGTGGTGGTGATGGACATCCGCCACCCGCTGAAGGATTACGACCGGCAGATGATCGGCTATGCCGCCGAACGCGGCCTGCCCGCGCACGCCTTATTGACCAAGGCCGACAAGCTCGGCCGCGGCGCCGCCGCCAACACGTTGCAGGCGGTGCGCAAGGAGCTGTCGGGAATGTACGGCGACAGCGTCAGCGTGCAGACGTTTTCGGGCGAATCGAAACTCGGCGTGGAGCAGGCGCGGGAAGTCGTCGCCCGCTGGCTCGCTTTGTAGAGTCGAGCTTGCTCGACTGCTTTTCTTCCCAGCGCGGAAAAATCTCCAGCGAAAAGCAGTCGAGCAGGCTCGACGCTACGTCCCGCAGCGGGTCGACCGGCCGAGCAGCTTTCGCTACATCGGTTGCTTGCGCGAGATTTCGCCGATGCGATCGTAGAAGTGGCGCGTGTCGAGGACGCCGTCGCCGTCGGTGTCCACTTCGCCGGTATCGGCGAAGCCGTTCTTGAACAACACGCGCTTGACGACCCTGCCGTCCGCATCGCGCCAGCGTTCGCTATGGATCACGCCCGATACGGCGTCGGATTCGTAATCGATGGCGCCGTCGCCGTTCCGGTCGATTTCGTTGCCGATCCAATCGCCGTGCAGGAAACGCGACTGGACTTCCATGCGGCCGTCGAAATCGTCGTCGGATTCGCTGTGCACCGCCAAGCCATTGCGGTCGTATTCGTAGATCGAATCGACTTTGCCATCGCGGTTGCGGTCGGTTTCGGCCCGTTCGAGCTTGCCGCCGGCGTACGTGGACACATCCTCGAACCGACCGTCGCCGTTGAGATCGTAGTGGTATTGCTCGACCGGTCCCCTAACCAAGGCCCAAGTGAGCGCAGCGCCGGCGGCCGCGCCGACGATCGCCCATAAGATGCGGCCGGAACCCGGTTTCGCCTGCGGCGCGGCAATGAATTCCGCGGGTTCTTCGTGCGATTCCATTTCGTCGAAAGGCTCGATCGTCCCGGCTTTCCAGTCGGCGACGACGGAGCGGGCGCGCTCGGCGTCGGACTCGGCTACGCACACCTGCACCATGCCGTTCACCGGAAGATCGCCGAGCCCGCCTTGCAGATATTCGCCGCGGATATAACTGGCGATCCCGGCCTGTTCCAGCAGGTTCTTCATCAGATGCGCATCGGTGGAATTCGCTGCATCGTAGATCGGTACCATCGCATCCTCCTTCGCGGCCAAACAGGATATCGCCGGCCCGATTCCGGCGCAGAAGTCATCGGCACCGACGGAACACTGGCTTCCCACCCCGGCAACGCCGCGCCGATCCGCGGAGGACTATAGTGCCCAGCTTGCGATCCGGGGCGGCGCCCGCATATCGCCCACCTCTTCAACGAGCGGCCCGCATGTCCAGCCCCAGCAACGTCAGCGATAGTCCCATCACCGGCAAGGCCCAGCTGGTGGAATACATCGCGGCCGGCGAGAAGCCCAAGGACGATTGGCGGATCGGCACCGAGCACGAGAAGTTCGGCTTCCGCCTGGACGACCTGCGCCCGCCGACGTTCGACGGCGACCGCGGCATCGAAGCCCTGCTCAAAGGCCTGACCCGCTTCGGCTGGGCGCCGGTGGAAGAGCATGGCCGCACGATCGCGCTGCTGAAGGACGGCGCCTCGGTCACGCTCGAGCCCGCCGGCCAGTTGGAATTGTCCGGCGCGCCGCTGGAATGCATCCACGACACCTGCAGCGAAGTCGGCGGGCATCTGAAGGAAGTCAAAGCGGTCGCCGACGAGCTCAAGCTCGGCTTTCTCGGCATGGGCTTCCAACCGAAATGGTCGCGCGCCGACATGCCGTGGATGCCGAAAGGCCGCTACAAAATCATGCGCGAATACATGCCCAAGGTCGGCGGATTGGGCCTGGACATGATGACCCGCACCTGCACCGTGCAGGTGAACCTGGATTACGCCAGCGAAGCGGACATGGTGAAGAAGTTCCGCGTATCTCTGGCGCTGCAGCCGGTGGCCACCGCGCTGTTCGCCGATTCGCCGTTCGCCGAAGGCCGGCCGAACGGATATCTGTCCTACCGCTCGCACATCTGGACCGACACCGATCCCGACCGCACCGGCATGCTCGACTTCGTGTTCGAAGACGGTTTCGGCTACGAGCGCTACGTCGATTACCTGCTCGACGTGCCGATGTATTTCAGCTACCGAGGCGGCGAATACATCGATCTGTCGGGGCAATCCTTCCGCAAGTTCATGCGCGGCGAACTCGCCGCATTGCCGGGTGCCGCGCCGACCTTGCGCGACTGGTCCGATCACATGACTACCGCCTTCCCCGAAGTGCGGTTGAAGAAGTACCTGGAAATGCGCGGCGCCGATGGCGGACCGTGGGGCCGGCTGTGCGCCTTGCCCGCGTTCTGGGTGGGCCTGTTGTACGACGATGCGGCGCTCGACGCCGCCTGGGACTTGGTCAAGGATTTCACCCTGGAAGAACGCAACGCTTTGCGCGACGGCGTGCCGCGCCAAGCGTTGAAACTGCCGTTCCGCAACGGCAGCCTGCGCGATATCGCGTTGGAGGCTTTGAAGATATCCGCCGCTGGGCTGCAGCGCCGGGCGCGCAAGAACAAGAGCGGCGCGGACGAAAGCATTTTCCTGACCCCGTTGATCGAAGCGGCCGAGGCCAACGAAACGCCGGCCGAGCGCAAACTCGCGTTGTTCCATGGCGAGTGGGGCGGCAGCGTGGATCCGGTGTTCCGGGAGTTCGCGTATTGATCGCTTTTTTCCTCTCCCCTTGCGGGAGAGGATGCCCGGAGGGCAGGAGAGGGGGCGCGAAGCGTAGCGAGCGTGCTTTTGATCCTGCTTGATGGTGTTCGCCAAAAGCCGAACCCTCTCCCTGGCGCTTCGCGCCTGTCCCTCTCCCGAAATGGGAGAGGGACAAAGTCGATCTTCGCCGCGAAGTTGCTCTGGCTTGTGTAGTCTGTCGCCATGAACGGACCGTGCCCCACCGACGCTTCGGCCCCGCTGCGCGAAGTCGAATTCTCCGAAACCGATGCGCTGCTGCGCGACGACGTGCGCCGGCTCGGCGCCATGGTCGGCGATATGCTGGCCGAGCAGGTGTCGCCGGCCTTGCTCGAACAAGTGGAATCGGTGCGCCGCGCCGCGATCGCCCGGCGCGAGAACGGCGAGCCGGTCGGCGTCTTGGCCGAACGTTTGGCCGAAGTGCCGCTGCAGGACGCCGATGCGCTGGTGCGCGCTTTCGCCGCCTATTTCGGCGCCACCAACCTGGCCGAGCGCGTGCACCGCATCCGCCGCCGCCGCGATCACCAGCGCGCCGGCCACGCTCCGCAACCCGGCGGACTGGAGGCGGTGCTGCGTGAATTACGCGATGCCGGCGTGACGTTCGAGGAATTCGAGGCCTTCCTGCCGCGTCTGTGGATCGAACCGGTGTTCACCGCGCATCCCACCGAAGTGGTGCGGCGCGCGCTGCTGGAAAAAGAGCATGCGGTGGTCGAACGCCTGATCGCCGACATCGACCGCGACCGCACACCGCCCGAACGCCGTGCCGACGAAGCGCGGATCCGCTTGGCGCTGACGTCTTCCTGGCAGACCTCCGAAGCGCCGCCGGAAAAGCCGACCGTGACCGACGAAGTCGAACATGTCGGCTTCTATCTGGCCTATGTGCTGTACCGCACGCTGCCGGTGTTCTACGAAGCCTTCGCCGATGCGATCGAAACCGCCTACGGCCGGCGCATCGGCATGCCGCAAGTACTGCGTTTCGGCACCTGGGTCGGCGGCGACATGGACGGCAATCCGAACGTGGGCGCCGACACCATGCGCGCGGCGTTGGATGCGCAACGAGCGCAAGCACTGTCGCGCTACCGTGCGGATCTGCGCGCGTTGGCCAGCATCCTGACCCAATCCTTGAGCCGGGTCGATGTCGATTCCGAAGTGCTCGCACGGATCGCCGCGTATAGCCGCGAACTGCCGGAAGCCGTCGCCGGCTTCAAGCCGCGCTTGGCCGACATGCCTTATCGGCATTTGCTGGATCTGATGGACGCCAAGCTGGCCGCCGCCGGTCGGCAGCAGGCTCATGCTTACGCCAACGCGAACGAATTCATTGCCGACCTTGAACTGGTCGATGCCAGCCTGGGCCGGCATCGCGGCGACAATGCCGGGCGTTTCGCGCTGCAGCGCGTGCTGTGGCGCGCGCGCACGTTCGGCTTCCACCTGGCCGCGCTGGATCTGCGCCAGGATTCGGCGGTGCATGAAGAGGCGCTCGCCATGCTGACCGGCGACGCGGAATGGGCGTTGCAGCCGGTCGAAGCGCGTGTCGCGCGCTTGCATGCGCTGATCGCCGGCCCCGATGCGCCGAACACGGCCGCTACCGGCGTCGCGGCCTCCGTGCTGGACGTGTTCCGCGCCGCGCAGGAACTGCGCCGCAGCCACGGCGCGCAGGCGATCGGTCTGTACATCATCAGCATGAGCCGCAGCGCCGCCGACGCGCTGTCGGTGCTCGCGCTGGCGCGCATCGCCGGCTATTCCGAAAACGACGCCGTGCCGCTCGACGTGGCCCCGTTGTTCGAAACCGTCGCCGATTTGGAAGCCGCGCCGGAAGTGATGCGCGCCCTGTTCGCCGACCCCGTCTATCGCAAGCATTTGGCTGCGCGCGGCGATCTGCAGACGGTGATGCTGGGCTATTCGGACAGCGCGAAGGATGGCGGTTTGCTCGCTTCGCGCTGGGCGCTGCAGCGCGCCCAGGTCGAGCTGCATGCGTTGGCGCGCGAGGCCGGTGTGCGAATCGCGTTCTTCCACGGCCGCGGCGGTTCGGTCAGCCGCGGCGGCGGCAAGACCGAGCGCGCCATCGTCGCCGCGCCGCGCGGCACCGTCGACGGTCATTTGCGCGTGACCGAACAGGGCGAGGTGATCCACCGCAAATACGGCATCCGCGCGCTCGCCTTGCGCAATCTGGAGCAGACCACCGGCGCGGTGCTGCGCGCTAGCCTTCGCCCGCGCGCGCCGGATGCGCGCGAAGGCGGCTGGCGCGAAACAGCGGCCGAACTCGCCACCGTCTCGCGCACGCACTACCGCGCACTCGTCCACGACCGCGCGGACTTCAACGATTACTTCCGTGCGGCGACGCCGATCGACGTGATCGAGCGCCTGCATATCGGCTCGCGCCCCTCGCGCCGCCGGGATGGCGGCATCCGCAATCTGCGCGCTATTCCGTGGGTGTTCGCCTGGTCGCAGAACCGTTCCGGTCTGACCGCGTGGTATGGCGTCGGCAGCGCGTTGGCGCGCGGCATCGAGAGCCGCGGTCTGGAGACGATGACGGAAATGGCGCGCGAGTGGCCGTTCTTCCGCAGCATGCTCGACGATGTCGAAATGACGCTCGCCAAATCGGACCTGGACATCTTCGAACGCTATTCGCGTCTGGCGGGCGAGGCGCATGCGGCGTTCTTCCCCGGCATCGCCGAGGAATTTGCCCGCACCCGCGACTGCCTGCTGGCGATCCGCGGGGAAAGCGAATTGCTGGCCCAGGATCCGCGGCTGCGTCTGTCGATCCGGCTGCGCAATCCTTACGTCGATCCGATCAGTCTGCTGCAAGTCGAATTGCTGCGCCGCTGGCGCGCGTCGGATCGGCAGGATGAAGACGTGTTGCGGGCTTTGTTGGCGACGGTGAACGGGATCGCCGCAGGCATTCAAAATACGGGTTGACCGGGTTCTCGGCTGCGGCCGCCACGATGCGGCCAGGCTGCATTGGCTTTTGCCGCTGCGTTTGCTCTCAGCCGTCATTCCCGCGAAAGCGGGACTGCGGAGGCAGGATGCCGGAGCGAACATTCGCGAAGCGAATGGCCCGAAGGGCGCGCCGCAGGAGCGGCGCGTAATCCAGTGACTTTGCTCTTGCTTGGTCCCGACGAAAGCCGGACTTACGGCATTCGTGCCAGTTGCGACGCGACTCGTCCCATGGACAAAAGCTTCCGGGCTGACGCCCGGGTCACTTTCTTTGCTGGCACACTGCGCGCGCAGGAGCACGCGCGAACGGCGAAGCCGGCCCCGAAGGGGTGAGCGCCAGGATGGCGCGAATCAAGAAAGTAACCAAAGAAAGTGCCTCAACGTCAACGGCGTCGCACTTGTCGATCTATCGACTGCTCTTGGCTGGACAGCACGCCGACTGCCGGTCTCGGCCCGTAGTTCGATGGCGGATAGGTGTTTCGACGTCGCTTCGCTGCGTGGTCGCTGGCGGGCTTGGAGTGATGTTCTGCCGCTCTGAAAACAAGCGCCGTTGCAATGTCGGCCTGATCCCGGCTTGCCCGTTTGACGAGCAGCAACGGCATGCTGTCTTGCAAACTCCTCTTACGCCGCTAGACCGCGATCCGGTTACAACCGCGACGCAGTCAATGGCTCATCCGCCCACTGCCAGGCATCGCGATAGCGCTTTTCGTTCTGCTTCGCCGATTTCGCATCGCCCAGTTTGCGCTGCGCTTTCGCCAATCCGTACAGCGACCAGCCGTTCTTCGGATACACGCTCAGGTCTTGCGCATACGCCTGCGCTGCCTCGTTCGCGCGGCCTGCATCCAGCAGCGCGGCGCCCAGGTACGGCCGCACCGGCAGCAGCCAGTCGGCCGGTTCGTTGTAGGCCAGAGCATCTTCGGCTTTCGCCGCATCGCGCAGGCGGGCGATGCCGGTTTTATGCTGACCCTTCGTTAGAGAGAGTTCGCCCTGCAGCATCGGCGCGGCGACGGCAAGCACGCGGTCGGCGGTATTCACAGCGCCAAGCACCACGTTCTTCATCGCCGGATCGGCCGCAATCTTCTGCAGCGCTTCGAGTTCGGCCTGCGCCTGCGTGCGCTCGCCGCCGCGCGCGTAGGCCATGCCGCGGGCGAAGTGCCAGATCGCGCGCGGGTAGGGCAGGTCGGCGGGCGGAGCGGACTGCGCCAGGATCTCCTTCCATTGCCCGAAGCGGACTTGGGTCAGCAACGGCGCGGCCAGGTATTGCTGCATGAAGCTCAAGGTTTCCAGCTGCGCGATGTCCGCGCGCTTGGCCGTCTCTTGCGCTGCATTCAAAGCCAAAGTGCGCGAACCGTGCAGCGAAGCGGTCATCGTCGCGAAATGCCAGTTGTGCGGCACGTAGCCCAGCGGATACACGCCGTTGGTGCCGCCGCAGACCGCCAGGAAGGCCGCGTCGGCGGTGCTCGCGGCGAAGTTGGTCAAAGTGGCGTCGTGATAGCGGCCGGTGCGGATGTAGATGTGCGCGGGCATGTGCACCAGATGGCCGGAACCGGGCGCCAGTTCCGCCAGCGCGTCGGCGTAGCGTTCCGCGCGCTGCGGCGTACGCGAAGCTTCGACCGCGTGGATGTAGTAGTGCATCGCGCCGATATGCTCGGGATCGCGCTTGAGCACGCGTTCCAGCGTGGAAACGATAGTGCGGGTGTGTTCGAGCGGTTTGCCCGACCTGTCCCAATACGACCAAGGCGACAGATCCATCAGCGCTTCGGCGTATAGCGTCGCCGCATCGTCGTCGTCGGGGAAACGGCGCACCACCTCCGCCATGGCTTCGGCGTAGGCGCGGTCCAGCGGCGCGCGATCGGCCGGCGGCGATTCGGCGTAGCGCTTCGACAAGGCTTCGATCAAGGCGCGGTCCGCCGGACGCGCGGCGTCGGCCAGCAGGCGCGCTTCGCCGATCAGGCGCGCGGCCGGTTTCGCCGCTTCGGGCGCCATCGGCATGTTGATGTTCGGCCCCAGCGCCAGCGCTTGGCCCCACAGGCAGATCGCGCAATCGGGGTCCAACCGCACCGCTTCCGCGAATGCGCGTCCGGCGGCTTCGTGGTTGAAACCGTAGGTCAAACGCAGACCTTGATCGAAATAGCGCTGCGCGGCCGGCACCTTGCTGCCGATGTCGCGGTGCAGTTCGCCGAAGTTCTCGAACAGCGCCGGCGGCGGCGCGGCGGCCGCTTCGCGCGATTCCGGGGCTTTGCAGGTCGTCAGCGACGCGGCGATGAGGAGCGCTAGCAAGACGCGGGCCATGATCGTCTCTAATTTGGTTGTCCCCCCGGCAGGTTGAACGCCGTTTACCGGGCGAAGCGGACAACCGCGCATGCACGCCTACGTAACGATGAGGGTATATACTGGCCCCCAGTATAGATGCCGCTCTTCGTAGGTGCGGCTTCAGCCGCACGCTTTTCTTCGGATCGAAGAACCTGAAGCAAGAGCGTGCGGCTGAGGCCGCACCTACGAAGAGCAGGCCGATGCGATCTTGGAGCCGAGACCGTGCCGCACACCGCGCAGGAAAAGAAGCGTGCGTTGACCCGCCTGCGCCGCATCCGCGGCCAGACCGAGGCCCTGGAGCGCGCGCTGGAAGCCGGTGCGGATTGCGGCCCGGTGCTGCAACAACTGGCCGCGATCCGCGGCGCGGTGAACGGGCTGATGTCCGAAGTGCTGGAAAGCCATCTGCGCGAAGAATTCGCCCACCCGAAACCCAGCCGCGCGCGCGCCGCCGCCAGCATCGACCAGGCCATCGCCTTGGTCCGTTCGTATTTGAAATAACCGTCAGGAGCAGAACATGAAATCACGCGCCGCCGTCGCCTTCGCCGCGGGCCAGCCGCTGCAGATCGTCGAGATCGACGTCGCCCCGCCGCAAAAGGGCGAAGTGCTGATCAAGATCAGCCACACCGGCGTCTGCCACACCGATGCGTTCACTTTGTCTGGAGACGATCCGGAAGGGCTGTTTCCCGCGGTGCTCGGGCATGAAGGCGCGGGCGTGGTAGTCGAAGTCGGCGAAGGCGTCACCAGCGTCAAGCCGGGCGACCACGTCATCCCGCTGTACACCGCCGAATGCGGCGAATGCCTGTTCTGCAAATCCGGCAAGACCAATCTGTGCGTATCGGTGCGCGCGACGCAAGGCAAGGGCGTGATGCCCGACGGCACCAGCCGTTTCTCCTACGAAGGCAAGCCGGTCTACCACTACATGGGCTGCTCGACTTTCAGCGAATACACGGTGGTCGCGGAAGTGTCGCTGGCCAAGATCAATCCGGAAGCCAATCACGAACAGGTCTGCCTGCTCGGCTGCGGCGTCACCACCGGCATCGGCGCGGTGCACAACACCGCGAAGGTGCAGCCCGGCGATACGGTCGCCGTGTTCGGCCTGGGCGGCATCGGCCTGGCCGTGATCCAGGGCGCGCGGCAGGCGAAGGCGGGCCGGATCATCGCCATCGACACCAATCCCGACAAATTCCCCATGGCCCAGGACATGGGCGCCACCGATGTAGTCAATCCGAAAGACCACGACAAGCCGATTCAACAGGTGATCGTCGAGATGACGGGCTGGGGCGTGGACCACAGCTTCGAATGCATCGGCAACGTCAACGTGATGCGCGCGGCGCTGGAATGCGCGCATCGCGGTTGGGGCCAGTCGATCGTCATCGGCGTGGCCGGCGCCGGCCAGGAAATCTCCACGCGACCCTTCCAACTGGTGACCGGGCGCAAGTGGATGGGCACCGCGTTCGGCGGCGTGAAAGGCCGCAGCCAATTGCCGGGTATGGTGGAGCAGGCGATGGCGGGCGAAATCCAGCTCGCGCCTTTCGTCACCCACGCGCTGCCGCTGGACCGCATCAACGAAGCCTTCGACTTGATGCATGCGGGCAAGTCGATCCGCACGGTCATCCACTATTGAGTCGATGTAGCCCGGGTGGAGCGCAGCGATACCCGGGATCGCCATTTGTCCGAGAAGTTCAGCCTCGCGGAATGCGACAAAAAAGCCCCGGGTATCGCTGCGCTCCACCCGGGCTACGATCCGAAGGACGGCGCGCGGCCGATCCGCGCAAGCCGAAACGCAGCGGAGGGCACGATGAACGCAGTATCGATACATCCGGCGGTGGACGGCGGCATCCGGCCCGCCGCGGAGAATTTTTCCGGTGGCACCCTGCAGTGCCACTGCGCGGCCGACCGCGTCGAGGTGAAGCTCGACGCGCAGACCGCGCACAACCACGCCTGCGGTTGCAGCAAATGCTGGAAGCCGCAGGGCGCGATGTTCTCGGTGGTGGCGGTGGTGCCGCGTGACAAGCTCAAAGTGACGGCGAACGAGAACAAGCTGAAGATCGTCGACGAGAAGGCCGCGATCCAGCGCCACGCCTGCACGGGCTGCGGCGTGCACCTATACGGCCGGATCGAGAACCAGGACCATCCGTTCTACGGCCTGGATTTCGTGCACACCGAACTGTCGCCGCAGACCGGATGGTCGGCGCCGGGCTTTGCCGCGTTCGTGTCGTCGATCATCGAAAGCGGCACGCCGCCGTCGCGGATGGATGCTGTGCGTGCGCGGCTGAAGGAGATCGGGCTGGAACCTTACGATTGCCTGTCGCCGGCGTTGATGGATGCGATCTCGACCCACGTCGCCAAGGCTAAGGGTACGCTGACGGCGTAGGGTGGGCCTTGGCCCACCGGCGCCATGTTCGAATGCGATAAAACTTGCCGGAAGCGAGTCTTACTTTTTCGCCCGTCATTCGCCGCATCAGGAAGATGGCGATGGTGGGCCAAGGCCCACCCTACATGGAACGCATAGAGCAACACGCCTGTTTCGGCGGCACGCAGGAAGTCTGGTCGCATCGTTCGCAAGTTTTGGATTGCGAGATGAAATTCGCTGTCTACCTGCCTTCGCAGGCGCGACAGGAGCGGCGGCCGGTGCTGTACTGGCTGTCGGGGCTGACCTGCAGCGAGCAGAACTTCGTCGTCAAGGCCGGTGCGCAGCGCTATGCGGCCGAACACGGCCTGATCCTGGTCGCGCCGGACACCAGCCCGCGCGGTACGGACGTGGCGGACGATGCGGCGTGGGATCTGGGCCAAGGCGCGGGCTTCTATCTCAACGCTACGCAGGCGCCTTGGTCGAAGCATTACCGCATGCACGACTACGTGGTCGAGGAGCTGCCTGCGTTGATCGAGTCGGAATTTTTCGCCTCCGACCGACGCGCGATCAGCGGCCATTCGATGGGCGGTCACGGCGCGTTGACGATCGCGCTGAGGAACCCGGGCCGCTACCGCAGCGTGTCCGCTTTTTCGCCGATCGTCGCGCCTTCGCAGGTGTCTTGGGGGCAGAAAGCGTTCGCGGCTTATCTCGGCGAAGACCGCGACGCTTGGCGCGAGTGGGATGCGACGGCGCTGGTCGCAAACGCGCAGGAGCGGTTGCCGCTGTTGATCGAGCAGGGCGAAGCGGACGAGTTCCTGAACACCCAGCTATGGCCGGAACTGCTGCGCGCGGCCTGCGAGGCGGCGGGGCATCCGATCGATCTGCGGATGCGGTCGGGTTACGACCACAGCTATTACTTCATTGCCAGTTTCATCGGCGAGCATGTGGCCTACCACGCCGCTGCACTGGCCGACTGATCTGCCGGCGCGTGTTGTCAGCTTATTCTGGGCCGGTGAGAAGCCGGTTCATTGTACATGCTGGTTGTTGCCCTTAAGCCGTCATCCCCGCGAAGGCGGGACTGCGGAGGCAGGATGCCGAAGCGAACATCGGCGCAGCCGATGGCCGAAGGGCGCGCCGCAGGAGCGGCGTGTAATCCAGTGACTTGGCTCTCGCTCATCGCTCTTCTTGCTCAACGTCCGGCGCATGCTTTTCGACCTTCGTGTCGGTGGCGACACGACTGGTTACATGGACAACAGCTTCCGGGCTGTCGCCCGGGTCACTTTCTTTGCTGGCACACTGCGCGCGCAGGAGCGCGCGCGAACGGCGAAGCCGATGGCCGATAGTTGATTTGACGCCGCTTCATTGCGTGGTCGCCGGCAGACCTGGAGTAGCGGTTTGCCGCGTCTGCCGCAATAGTCGCGTTCGGCACTGCGATGAACGTCGCTCTGGGCATTGGCTTACGCCGATAACTACGCTGGTTTGCGCAACTGGGCAGCGAGCGCACTGCAATCGCGCGATCCATTCCTAGTTCATCGCCTGCGAATACGAGGGCAAGCGCTTACCAATCTCCCGCTTTTCGTAGAGTCGAGCCTGCTCGACTGCTTTATCAGCGGGGTCCAACGCAAGAGCAGTCGAGCAAGCTCGACTCTACGGTAGAGCCAGGCGGAAATCGGTATAGGCGAAACGTCCGTCGCGAAGCACGGTCTCGCCGCATTCGAGCGCCAGCGATTGCGCGAACATCGGTCCGTCGCGGACGCAGGTGTGGAATTCGCCGTTCTCGCCGCAGGGATCGCAATCCATGGGCAGGTCGCGCAACAAGCCGGCGTCGAACTCGCGGCCGGCGAAGCGCGCGTCCAACTGCTCGGCATCCACGCAGCACAACGAGGCGCGCAAGCCGCCGGCGATCATGTCACGCGCCAGCGCCGCGGTGTCGCTGCCGAACAGCGGCGTGACCACATCCCAGCCGATCGCGGCGCAGCGCTGTTCGCGGTAGGCGCGGATGTCTTCCAGGAACAAATCGCCGAACGCCGCGGTGCGCAGGCCCGGCCAGCGTTGCGCGGCTTCGTCCAGGGCCCGCGCCATCGCCGCTTCGTACTGGGCGTTGACGCATTGCGCCGGGATTTCCGCTTCGATCAATGGCAGTTGAGTGGCGGCGGCCTGCGCGCGCAGCACGTCGCGACGGATGCCCTGCATCGACACGCGCTGATATTCGACAGTGACGGTAGTCAGCAGACCGACCACTTCGACATCGTCGCGGCCGCGCAGGACGTGCAAAGTCCAGGCCGCGTCCTTGCCGCCGCTCCAGGCCAGCAATACGGGTTCGCGGGTCAAGCGGGCGGCGCGAAGCTTAGGCGGCCGTCACGTCGCGCCAAGCCGCATTACGCGGCCGTGACATCGCGCAATTCCCAGGCGCTGCCGGCGAGCAGACGCAGGCGATGCTTGAACACTGTGCCGGGAATGGACGTGGTCGCGACCAGGTCGATGTGCAGATCGTCCTGCTGCCCGGTGACGGTCGCGCCTGGATCGGTGGCGCCCAGGCCGGGGTCGACGCCGTCCGGATCGTCCTGCGCCGCGCGCCAGCGTTCGAACAGGCCGTCGCTGCGCAAAGCGTCCTGTAGTTCCGAAGCGAAGCCTTCGGCGCTGTGCGAAACGAACGAAAAATCCTTGCCGCTGCGAGCTTTTTCGGGATCGGGCAAGCTGATGTAGTAACGAGCGGCCATGCGCCACCTCCTTGTCGTGAGGCGCACAATCTAGCCGATGCGCGTTAGCGCGGCGTTATCGCCTTCAGGCATCGAACTTGCGTTCTTCGGCGGCGAAGCCGACCACCACCGCGCCCTTGCCGACGTTGACCATGCCGGTCAGGCTCATCACGCTCTCGAAGACTTCGACGTTCTGATCGGCGCAGACCGCGCGCAACTCATCGTAGCCGGGCAGGGCGCGCATCTCTTCCAGCTCGCCGCCGTAGCAAAGCGTCAACGTCGGCGTCATCAGGCCGTCGCGGACGCGGCGGCCGGCGAATTCGAACATCTTCTGCGCGGCCGGCTCGAAACCCTTGATCTTGGCCACCGGCCCGGTCTCGCCGCGATAGCCGTGCAGCACCGGCTTGATGTCCAAGGTGGTGCCCAGCGCCGCGCTGAGCAGGCCGACGCTGCGGTCGCCTTTCATCCGCGCGCGGGTGCGCAGGTAGTAAAGGTCGCGCGGGATCAGGTAGCCGTGCGTGTGCAGGGCCAGATGCTCCAGCCGCGCGCGGATCTTGGCCGCGCCTTCGCCGGCCTGGCGCAGCCGCACCGCTTCCACCGGCAGGATGCCTTGCGCGCAGAACAGGTTCTGGGTGTCGATCACGCGCAGGTTGAACGGCGTGTCCTTGCCTGCGGCCGCACGCACCGTGCGGTATTCGTTGAGGATGGCGAAGCTGGCCTGCTGCGCGTTCTCGAAGATCGGACTGCGGGTCTTGGTGATGGTCATGCAGAACACATAGTCGTAATCGATGACCAGGCGCTGCAGGAACAGGTCGCGGATCTGTTCGACCGTGAACGGCACCGTCTCGGCGTTCGCGCCGCGCTCGGCGACGTGCGAATGCAGGAAATCGAGCGTCGCGCGCTGGTCGCGGTAGTCGATCTGTTCGGCGTCGTCGATTTTGACCGTGATCGGCAGGATGTCGATGCTGTGGCTTTCCAAGTATTCCTTGGGCAGGTCGCAGGCCGAGTCGACGACGAGTCCGATGCGCATGGCGGCAAGATCCGGGGAAGATGGGCGAAATTAGCAGATATCGTCACACTTCCGGTGCTGCGCTGCGTGAATCAAAGCCGGCTGACGCCGACCGGCAGGGTGTCGATCCGGCGCATTTCCGGGTCTTCCAGCAGTGCGGGGTCGGCCAGGGCCTGCAGCGCGAAATCGTGTACGTCGTTGCCCCAGAACAGAGCCTCGCCGATCGCCAGGGTCGGTACGCCGAACACGCCGGCGCCGAGCGCGGCATCGGTATTGACGCGCAGCGCGCGCTTGACGCTTTCCTCGGCCAGTGCTTCCGGAGCTACGCTCAATCGGTCGAGCACCGGACCCAGGGCTTCGACGCTGTCGCCGGCCCGGCCCTGGGCCCAGATCCAGTCGTAGATCGCATCGATCGCTTCCGGTGTCGTGCCGGCGGCGATGCATAGCCGCAGCGCCGGAATCGGATTGAATGGATGCGCCGGCGGCACGCGCAGCGATATGCCTTCGCGCCGCGCCTGCCAAAGCACGTGGCGGTAGGTGAATTCGCGTTTGCCCGGGATTTCGGCGGGGCCTTTCTGGCCGTGCGCGTTGAGGATCGCGGCGAACAGGATCGGCACCGGTTCGACCGGCCGTTCCTGCATCAGGCGTTTCACCTTATGCCAATGCAGGTAGGCGAACGGCGAGATGAAATCGAAATACCAGGCGATGCGCATGGGCGGCTCCGGGAGGATCGCCACAATGTACGCCATCCGCAGCCTTCGTCGGCGACGCTTTTCGTAGAGGCGAGCCTGCTCGACTGCTTTTTTTGCGGACCGCAAGAGCAGTCGAGCAGGCTCGACTCTACAAGAGCGTTATCGCCGATGCGCTCGCGCGCAAGCTCACGCCTGCGCGCGAGGCGGGAAGAGCATCGCCGGCCGCGGTTAGCGCACCTGCGCCGGATAAGCGCGCGGCAGGCCTCCGGCTTCGGCAGGAGCGTCCGCGCGCAGGTAGCGGTCGCGCAATTCGGTCTGGCGGCTGCGCATCGGTATCGCCTGGCCGCCGAGCCACACTTGCTGGGCCAGGGTGCTCACTTCCAGCGGATCGCCATCCCACAGCACCAGATCGGCGGTCTTGCCCGGGGCGATGCTGCCGATCCGGTCGCCCACGCCCAGCGCTTCGGCCGGCACGCGGGTCAGTCCGGCCAAGCCGTCTTCCCAAGCCAGGCCGTTGGCGACGGCGTTGCCGGCCAGCTGGCGCAATTTGCGCGCCTGGTGCGAATCGCCCAGGGTGAACGACACGGCGACGCCGGCTTTGCGCAGCCGCGCAGCGTTTTCCAGCGTGGCGTCGATCTGGTCGAAGTCGGACGGCAGGTTGGCGAGCGCATCGACGAACACCGGCACGTTGGCGGCGGCGAGTTCCGGCGCGAGCTTCCAGGCTTCCGCGCCGCCGGCGATGGCGATGCGCACGCCGTGGCGCTTGGACCAGCGCAACAGCTGGCGGATGTCGGCGGCGCGGTTGATGCCGACCATCACGCGACCGCCGCCATCGACGTAGCGTGCCAACGCGGTGCGTCCGGCGGGCGTGAGCATGGCCATGTGCGAACCGGCCGGAATCCGGCCGCGCACTTCGTCGATGAACTGGTCCAGCAGCATCCACTGCGCCGCGCGCGTGGTGCCGCTGAGGTTGGCGCCGTCGCCGCCCAGTTGCACGAACAGCACGCGCGGACCGATCGGATCGGGGCCGCCGTCCAGGCGCATCACCGCGCCTTGTCCGCCGACGATCGAGCCGCCCGCGGTGCTGCCCGCGCCGAGCAGGGTGAAGCCGATGCCTTCCACCCGCGCCACCGGCAGCAGCACCGATTCGGGGTTGTAGGCCAGGGTCACGTCGAACTCGGGGCGCACCACCATGTCCTTCGCGTTCTGGCCGAGCGCGAGCGAACTGTCGGTGGTGGCGTCCTCGCCCGAGACTTCATCGATGCCGATTTCGCTGATGCCGCCGAACAGCGCCGGCGTCAGCGATTTGCCTTGCGCGTCGACACTTTGCACGCCGGCCGCGGACAAACCGTTGCCGACCGCGGCGATCTTGCCGCCGCGGATCAGTACGTCGGCGTCGTGCAATGTGCCGCGCGCGGTGGCGGTGTGCACCTTTGCGTTGCGGATCAGCAGATCTTGTGCGAAAGCGTTGCCGCCGACGAACAAACCGGCCGCAGCCAGCGCCGCCGCCAACCTTCGTACCGTCATCCCCGCGAAGGCGGGGATCCAGTGACTTTGCTCTTGCGACGCGACTTGCACGGAAGTCGCGCTTTCGCGAGAAATACGGCTGAAAAGCGAAAAGCGGCTCACAGCGCACCTCCCGTCATCGCCGCATCTTGTCCCAGCATGAAATCCGACTTCGGCTGCCGCGACGGATCCGTGCGGTCGTAAACGCGGGCGCCGTCCACGTACACCTGCTCGGCATGCGCGTACACACTGAAGGGATTGCCGTTCCACAGCACCACGTCGCCCATCTTGCCCGGCTCCAACGTGCCGGTCTTGTCCAGGATGCCCATCGCCTTGGCCGGATTGGCGGTGATCCACAAGATCGCGTGTTCCGGCGAAATCTGGATGCCGACCTGGCGCGCGTGCGCGATCGCCTTGGCCGCTTCCTGGTTCAGGCGCTGGATGCCCTCGCTGGAATCCGAATGCACGATCGCGCAGCCGTTCTTCGCCCGGTCGACCATGGCCAGGTTCTCCTGGATGCCGTCGAAGGCTTCCATCTTGAAGCCCCACCAGTCGGCCCACAGCGCGCCGCAGATGTTTTCGGCGGCCAGCCTGTCGGCGATCTTGTAGGCCTCTACGCCGTGGTGGAAGGCGGAGATCTTGAAGCCGAATTCCTTGGCCAGATCGATCATCGTCGCCATCTCGTCGGCGCGGTAGCAGTGGATGTGGACCTTGATGTCGCCGTTGATCGCGCCGGCCAGCGTGTCCATCTTCAGATCGCGTTTGCCGCCGCTGTCCTTGTCGCTGTCGGACTTGCCGCCGCCTTTGTTCTTCTTCAAATATTCGGCCGCGTCGATGAACGCCGCGCGGTAACCGGCGACGTTGGCCATGCGCGTGCCCGGGCCGCCTTTCTGGCCGTAGACGCGTTTGGGATTCTCGCCGCAGGCCATCTTCAAGCCCCACGGCGCGCCGGGGAATTTCATGCCCTGGTAGGTCGTCGACGGCACGTTCTTCAGCGTCACGCCGCGGCCGCCGATCAGGTTGGCCGAACCGGGCAGCACCTGCAGCGAAGTGATGCCGCCGGCCATCGCGGTGAGGAAGCCGGGATCCTGCGGCCACACCGAATGTTCGGCCCACACGTTCGGCGTCACCGGTCCGGTCATTTCATTGCCGTCGCTGTGCGCGCTCATGCCCGGGCTGGGATACACGCCCAGATGGGAATGGACGTCGATCAAGCCCGGCGTCACCCACTTGCCGCGGCCGTCGATTCGGGAGGCATCTGCGGGCGCTGCCAAGCCCGCGCCGATCGCTTCGATCTTGCCGTCGCGGAGCAGCACGTCGGCGTTGTCCAGCCGCTGGCCGGTGCCGGTGAGCACGGTGGCGCCGGAAATCAGCACCGGCGGCGATGCGATCGGCCGATAGGTGCTGGCGTAAGGATCGTCGGTGAAACGCGGTTTGGACGCGCTTTCCGGTTTTTGGGTCGAAGCGGAATGCGCGCAGCCGACCAGCAGGACGGCACCGAGCGCGGCGATCAACGGTTTGAGCATGTCGTTCCCCGGGAGCGAACCCCCACCGTAGCCCGGGTCGGCGGCCGCTGCCAACCGTGTCGATGGTCATGCCGGGCATGACAAAATGGCGGAGAACGGAGAAGACGAATGAAAGAAAAAGAACAGATCGTCGACAACTGGCTGCCGCGCTACACCGGGGTGCCGCTGGACGGCTTCGGCGAACACATCCTGCTGACCAATTTCGGCGGCTATCTGGGCCATTTCGCCCGCCTGACCGGCGCCGAGGTGGTCGGCCACGACCGGCCCATGCCCAGCGCCACCGCCGACGGCATCACCATGATCAATTTCGGCATGGGCAGCCCGAACGCGGCCACGATGATGGACCTGCTGTCGGCGATCTCGCCCAAGGCGGTGCTGTTCCTGGGCAAATGCGGCGGATTGAAGAAGAAGAACGCGCTGGGCGATCTGGTCCTGCCGATCGCGGCGATCCGCGGCGAAGGCACCAGCAACGACTACCTGCCGCCGGAAGTGCCGGCGCTGCCGGCGTTCGCGTTGCAGCGCGCGGTCTCCACCATGATCCGCGACCTGGGCCACGACTACTGGACCGGCACCGTCTACACCACCAACCGCCGCGTCTGGGAACACGACGAAACCTTCAAGGATTACCTGCGCCGGCTGCGCTGCATGGCGATCGACATGGAAACGGCCACCGTGTTCGCCGCCGGTTTCGCCAATCGCATCCCCTGCGGCGCGCTGCTGCTGGTCAGCGACCAGCCGATGATTCCCGAAGGCGTGAAGACCGAAGCCAGCGACGCCAAGGTCAGCGCGGAATACGTCGAGCGCCACATCCAGATCGGCATCGAAGCGTTGCGCCTGATCCGCCGTCACGGCAAATCGGTGCGGCATCTGCGGTTCGACGAATGAGCGCGGCGGACGAAGTCGGGGTCGTGATCCGGCGCTGCGGGCCCGAGGATGCCGCGGCGTTGGCCGCGGTGAGCGCGGCGACGTTCATGGAAACCTACGCCGGCTTGCTCGGCAGTCGCGACATCCTGGCCCATTGCGCGCTGCATTTCACGGCCGAGCGTTACGCCGCCGCGGCGTCCGACGCCGGCTATGCGTTCTGGCTGGCCGAAGCCGTGCCTGGCGGCGCGCCGGTCGGTTTCGCGATGCTGTCGCCGCCGGATCTGCCGAGCGTGGAGACCCGCGCCGACGATATCGAACTGAAGCGCATTTACTTGTTGCACCGCTTCCACGGCGGCGGCCACGGCGCGGCGCTGATGGAGGCTGCGGTCGACGAAGCGCGCGGTCGCGGCGCGGGACGTTTGCTGCTGGGCGTGTACAAGAAGAATCCGCGCGCGCTGGCCTTCTACGGCCGCCAAGGCTTCGAACCGATCGGGGACCGCCTGTTCCGGGTCGGCGATACCGATTACGAAGACGCTGTGTTGGCCAAGATTTTGCGCTCTTCGTAGGAGCGGCTTTAGCCGCGAGCTTTTTCTCCCCAATCCTTGCGGTGTCGAGATTTGAAGGAAAGAGCTCGCGGCTAAAGCCGCTCCTACGAAAAGCGACGGAGGCCGCGTATCCTGAAGCCTCTCACGACCGAGGACGATATGGCCACCCAGACCTACACCGGCGGCTGCCATTGCGGCGACGTGCGCTACGAAGTCGACTTGGACCTGGCCGAAGGCGGCGGCAAGTGCAATTGCACGATCTGCCGCAAGACCCGCAACTGGAGCGCCAGCGTCAAGCCCGAAGCGTTCCGCCTGCTGAAGGGCGCGGACGCGGTGACCGATTACCAGTTCAACAGCAACAGCGTGCATTGGCCATTCTGCAAGCGCTGCGGCGTGCGCAGTTACGGCAACGGCGACATTCCCGAGGTCGGCGGCAAGTATTACTCGGTGCAGCTGGCGACGCTGGACGTGGCGGACGAAACCTTGGCCGCGGCGCCAGTTCGCTATTGCAACGGGCGCGACAACGATTGGTGGCACGAACCGAGCGAGGCGGAGAAGAAGTTTTTGTAGTTGCCGCGTGCGGTCGACACAACAGCGGATAGCGCCTTTGCTCTAGCCGTCATTCCCGCGAAGGCGGGAATCCAGAGCCTTAGCCGTCATCCCGGTGAAAGCCGGGGATCCGGCTTGATCTTGCTTTTCGGCTTTGAGCAACCGCAAAGTGGGTCCCGGCTTTCGCTGGGACGACGTCAAAAGCCTAAGGCGCTGGATTCCCGCCTTCGCGGGAATGACGGCTTAGAAAGCGAGCTTCCGGAGAAAGATCGATGCACGTGACACCTGCCGACATCGTCGGCTTCTGGCGCGAAGCCGGCTACGCGAAATGGTTCGCTCGCGACGATGCGTTCGACGCCGAATTCAAGCGGCTATGCGAAGCCGCGCATTACGCGGCCGCGCGCCGCGAACTCGAAGCCTGGATGGAGACCGCCGAAGGCGCGTTGGCGCTGCTGCTCCTGCTGGACCAGTACCCGCGCAACTGCTTCCGCCGCAGCGGCCACGCCTACGCGACCGATCCGTTGGCCCGGCACTACGCCGCGCGTGCGGTGGAGGCGGGTTTCGACCGGCAGGTCGACGAAACCTTGCGCGCGTTCTTCTACCTGCCGTTCGAGCATTCCGAAGATATCGCCGATCAGGAACGCTCGGTCGCCTTGTCGCAGGACCTGGGCGGTGAATATCTGAAGTACGCCGTGGCCCATCGCGACGTGATCGCGCGTTTCGGCCGGTTTCCGCACCGCAATCGCGAGTTAGGTCGGGAAAGCACGCTAGAGGAACAGGCCTATCTCGATGCCGGGGGCGGCTTCGGCTGACGCTTTTCGTAGGTGCGAATTCATTCGCACGCTCTTCCCGCAAAACGTGCGAATGAATTCGCACCTACAAAAAAAGCATCGTAGGGCGGAACCGCCGCAGGCGATTCCGCCGACAGGATGCGTCGGAACCCCGTGGCGGAATCCGCTTCGCGGGTTCCGCCCTACGAACTTCAATAGCGCGGCAGCGAGGGATCGACGTCGTTGGCCCAGGCGTCGATGCCGCCTTCGACGTTGTAGACGTCGGTGAAGCCCAGCCCGCGAAAATGCTCCGCGGCCTGCGCGCTGCGCCCGCCGTGATGGCAGAGGAAGGCCAGCGCCGTGGTTTTCGGCAATGCGCGCAAACGCTCGATGCCGTCGCCGTCCAGCGTGTCGAACGCGACGCGCACCGCGGCCTGCGCGCGTTCGTCGGGCGGACGCACGTCGACCAGGATCAGGCCGCCGGCGGCGACGCGTTCGTTCGCCTGAGCCGGGCTGAGCCCGCGCACCGGCGCGGGCGCGTTGGGGTTGTCGATCACCAGGCCGCGGCCGCGCGCGTCGTCGGCCCAATCGATGGTCAGGCCATCGGCGCGGCGCGCGCCGCTCAAGTCGAACTGGACGCGGACGCCTTCGGCTTGCGCGGTGACCGCGTTCGGATCGTCCTGGGCCAATTGCAAACGGGTGCGGAAGTTCTTGTCGATGTCGAGCTTGACCACCACCTCGCCGCCGGCATCTTCCACCGCTTGGCGCAGCATTTGCGCCGCGGCGGGCGTGATGTTGATCGTCGGCGGCGTGCGGTCCGGCGGCGGCAGGCCGAGCGCGCCGTGCAGTTCGCCGCTGTTGGCCATCTGTTCGATGATGTCGCTGCCGCCGACCAGTTGGCCGTCGATGTACAGCTGCGGGATGGTCGGCCATTCGCCGTAGGCCTTGATCCCTTCGCGGATCTCGCCGTCCTGCAGCACGTCGCTGTGCGCGTATTCGACGCCCAGCGCTTCCAGCGCGGCTACGGCCTTGGCCGAAAACCCGCATTGCGGCGCGTTCGGAGAGCCTTTCATGAACAGCACCACGCGGTTGGAATTGAGCAGCGTTTCGATGCGCTGGCGCAGGGCGGGGTCGAGGGACATCGGGGCGGTCCAGCTTAGGGGAATCCCTATTTTACGCCTCCTGCGGACTCCACGCTCTTTGTAGGAGCGGCTTTAGCCGCGAGCTCTTTCTCCGAACCGCGGCGATGTCGCGATTTGAAGGAAAAGCTCGCGGCTAAAGCCGCTCCTACAAAAAAGCCGCGATAGTGGGGCATCATCGCCGCCATGGATCTGCATCGCCCGCCGCGCCACCCGCATGCCTGGTGGCTGTTCCTGATCGCCTCGCAGCTGCTCGTGGCCGCGATCTGGTGGCGCTACGGCTGGCGGATCGGCTTGCCGGCGATGATGGCCTCGCACCTGCCGTTCTGGTGGGGCGTGTTGTGGCCGCGTTCGCGGATGTACGGCCCGGCGCTGACGCGACTGCCGATCGCGGAACAGAAAGTCTGGCTGACGATCGATGACGGGCCGTCCGACGATACCGTCGCGATTCTGGACGCGCTGGACGCGCACCGCGCCAAGGCGACTTTTTTCCTGGTCGGCGCACGCAGCGCCGCGCGGCCGGACTTGGTGCGCGAGATCGCGCGCCGCGGCCACGGCATCGGCAACCATAGCGCCACCCATCCCTCGGCCTGGTTCTGGACGCTCGGCCCACGGCGGATGCGGCGCGAGATCGCCGATTGCCAGCGCATCCTGGCAGAGATCACCGGCACCGCGCCGCGCTGGTTCCGTGCCGTGGTCGGGCACGCCAATCCCTTCGTCGCGCCGCCGCTGCGCGATTTGGGCTTGGCTCGCGTGGCTTGGAACGCGCGCGGTTTCGACGCGGTGCGCCACGACGTCGAGGGCGTGGTGGCGATGATCGAACGCGATTTGGCGCCTGGCGGCATCGTGCTTTTGCACGAAGGCGCGAGGCACGGGCGTAACCTGGAGATGATCGCCGCCTTGCTGCGGCGCTTGGACGCCCGCGGCTATTCGACCGTCCTGCCCGACGAACTCCCCGCGCAGCCGCGCTGAACGCGCCGATATTGCACCGCAGCGTGCAGCGCCGTTTTTGAGGTGATTACGCTGCGCCGGCGCGGTGGCGTCCGCACGCGCCAGGTTCGGAAGGATTCGCGGGGCGTCCGGGGGGCGCAGACATCCATGGCCAATTCAGTTCCGCGGTCGTTCGATGCCGCCTCCCTGGCCGAATACGGGGAGGATTTCGCCGACCGCTGGAACAACGTGTCGCTGCGCTATCGGGCTCCGCTGCGCGGCTTTTTCGCCAAGCGGGTGAAGGACGCGGCCGAGGTCGAGGACCTGACCCAGGAGGTCTTCCTGCACCTGATCCGGCGCGCCCGCGGCGAGCCGATCGAGCACGTGGAGCAGTACGTGTTCCAGGTCGCCGCCAACGCCCTGCGCGACTGGCGGCGGCGCCGGGACGTCCGGGACCAGGACGCCCACGAGTCGTTCGACGCCGAAATCCACCAGCCCGCTACGGATATTTCGCCGGAGCGCGTCTTACTGGGTAGGGAAGCGGTCGAGCAGGTCGAAGCGGTGCTGCGCGGGCTGCCCGAACGGACCCGCGACGTGTTCGTGCTGCGGGCCCTGGAGCAGCGCAGGTACGCCGAGATCGCGACGATGATGGGCATTTCGGTGCGCGCGGCCGAGAAACACATGGCCAAGGCGTTGGCTAAGTTGGGCATCGCCATGGCGGCGGAGGATCGGGACTAGCTGGCCGCGGCCGGGCTGGCCCCGGACAATGGGACGCGCCGGATGCGCGTTCGCGGCGACTGCTAGAGACACGGCAGATGAACAGGAAAGACATTCCAATCAGAGATCGGATCGAAGGCCCCGTTGCCGGCATCGAAGAGGAGGCCGCGCGCTGGAGCGAAATCCTGCGCGAGACTGCCCCCGGCGACAGCCGCACGCGCGAGGAATTCGAAGCCTGGCGCGCCCGCTCGCCCGAACATACGCGGGCCTTCGCGCGCGCGCAGTCGGCGCACGCGCTGGCGCGCTCGGTCGCAGATGCGCCGCAAATGCGCGCGCTGCGCGGCGAAACTCTGGACCGCATCGCGCGCCGCGGCCGGCGCCGCGCCTGGACGCGGCGTTTCGCGATCGCCGCATCGGTGCTGGTCACGGCCGGGCTGGGCGTGTTCCTGTTGCGTCCGGAAGCCGCGCGCCAGGCTTATCGCGACGCCCGCGGCACGTTGGCCGGCAATGTCTACACCACCGAGATCGGACAGCGTTCCACCGTGACCCTGGACGACGGTTCGATCCTCACCCTCAACACCGACAGCCGCGTTTCGGTGCATTACGAAACCGGCTTGCGCAGCGTGACGCTGGAACGCGGCCAGGCTTTGTTCAAAGTGGCCAAGGACGGCGCGCGCCCGTTCGTTGTGGAAGCGGGCGGTCGGCACGTGACCGCGCTGGGCACCGAATTCGACGTGCGCGTTTCCGAGCGCATGTTCGAGGTGACCTTGCTGGAAGGCCGGGTGAAGGTGACGCGCGAGCGCGGCGATCGTGAAGCGGCCGACATGCCCTTGGCCGAGTTGCGTCCGGGCCAGCAATTCGTCGAAGTCGCCAAGGCGCGTCCGCAGGTGCGAGAAGCCGACGTGAAGCGCATCGTCAGCTGGCGGCGCGGCCAAGTGGTGTTCGAAGACGAACGCTTGGCGGACGCGGTCGCCGAAATGAACCGCTATTCTCGCCAGCAGGTCGTGCTGGGCGACGAGCGTTTGGCGTCGCTGCGCATCAGCGGCGCATTCAACACCGGCGATACCGGCACGTTCGTCGAAGCCTTGGTGGCTTACTTCCCGATCGAGCGCGCCCCGGACGAGCGCAAGGGCACGATCGTGCTGAGTCCGCGGCAGCCTTTGCGGGGTTGACGCGCACGGCGCTTGGTGCGCCGCAAAACAGAACTCCCAGGTTCAGAAAGAAGATCCGTCGCATGCGCGGTTCGGGTTTTCGTTTCGCCCGCGTCTGTATTAGGACAGGCGCATGCCGATCAGCGAAGGAGGGGCGATGCAGTTGCCAGACGGGGGGCGTCGGCGGAATCGCGTGTTGAAGCCGTGCGCATTGCTGATCGCGTTGCTGCCATGTCTGGCGCACGCGGGCCAGGACGCCGACAGCACGCGTTTCGACATTCCGCCGCAACGGTTGGATACGGCATTGTCCGAGTACGCGCGGCAGAGCGGCAAGCAATTGCTGTATTCGCCGGACTTGGCCGCCGGCAAGGCCGCGCGCGCGGTGCAGGGCGAGAAGGCGCCGCTGCAGGCGTTGGAAGAACTGCTCGCTGGCACAGGCTTGCGCTATGCGACCAGCGCTTCGGGCGCGATCCTGATCAGCGACGCTTCGCAGCGTGACCCTGCGGCCACATCCGCCGATGGGGGGCCCTCGGGAAACGCCCAACGGGGCGCCGAAACACCGCCGGCGGCGTCCCAGGAACAGGCCCTGCCAACGGCGCCAAGCGCAAGCCCGGCTAGGGCGGCGGAAGCCAAGACGCTCGATACGATCGTCGTCACCGCGCAGAAGAAGGTCGAGAACATCCAGAAGGTG
This sequence comes from Luteimonas sp., assembly GCA_035250245.1. Classification (GTDB taxonomy): domain Bacteria; phylum Pseudomonadota; class Gammaproteobacteria; order Xanthomonadales; family Xanthomonadaceae; genus Luteimonas_C. The sequence continues at coordinate 29,606 of DATFFH010000025.1, forward strand.
CCGATCGCGATCACCGCTTTCGGCGGCGACGAACTCAACGACCGCAAGATCGAAACCGGCGGCGACCTGGTCACCGCGACGCCGAACGTCAGCTTCACCAAGACCAATTTCGCCAGCTACAACTTCCAGATCCGCGGCATCGGCACGCAGGCCTTGTCGGTGACCACCGATCCGGCGGTGGCGGTCAGTTTCAACAGTACGCCGATGATCCGCAACCGACTGTTCGAGCAGGAATATTTCGACGTGGAACGGGTCGAGGTGCTGCGTGGACCGCAGGGCACGTTGTACGGCCGCAATGCCACGGCGGGCGTGGTGAACATGATCCCGAACCTGGCCGATCCCGGCGCGTTCGAAGCCAACGTCAAGGGCGAGGTGGGCAATTACGAATCACGCCGCATCAACGGCATGATCAACGTGCCGCTCAGCGACACCTTCGCATTCCGCCTGGCCACCCAATACACGAAACGCGACGGCTACGACGAAAACACCGTCACCGGCAAGAAGGTCAACGACCGCGATCTGCTGTCGGTGCGCACCTCGTTCGCGTGGAAGCCGAGCGACGTGTTCAGCGCGAACCTGGTCTGGGAGCATTTCCAGGAAGACGACCAGCGCGCGCGCACCGGCAAGCAGCTTTGCCACACCGACCCGGGCCCGGTCACGATCGGCGAGACCACGGTGTCGGACCTGGACCGCAATTACATGAGCCAGGCCTGCGTGGACGGCTCGCTCTACAACCGCGGCGCGTTCGGCGTGCCCAACGGCGGCAGCCTGCCGTTCGTGCTGGGCACCAATACCGCGCCGGTGGGTTACCTGTTCGACGAAAACGGCAATTTCCTGGACGTCGCCACGCTGATCCCGCGCGGGCTGAATCCCTACGCCGGCGTCGTCCAGTCGGACGACCTGCGCCAGATCGCCACCACCTACGACCCGGTGTTCAAAGCCGAGAACGACGTGGTGCAGCTGAACTTCGACGCCGAAGTGAGCGATCACCTGCAATTCATCTCGCAAAGCTTGTACACCCGCGACCAGTACTACTCGACGCAGGATTACGGTCGCTTCCAGTCCAATCCGGTGTTCACCAACACCTCCGGCGGCGTGTCGCGCTTCCTGCCGGACGGCACGATCGGGCCGGCCAACGATTTCCTGCCCAACGGCGTCTTCTGCGATCCGCAACTGGGGTGCTCGGACCGCATGCTGACCGTGGACCTGGTCGATTCGGACAGCACTCAGTGGTCGCAGGAGTTCCGCCTGCAGTCCTCGTTCGACGGGCCGTTCAATTTCAGCGTTGGCGCCAATTACCTGGAATACAAGGTCGACGAAAGCTACTACGTGTTCAGCAACGTGCTGACCGCGGCGGCGCAGATCATCTTCAACGGCACCGACACCGGCGCGCCGCCCGCCTACTGCCAGCCGGGCACGGCGACGAAGATCATCGACGGCCTGGATACCGGCATTCCCTGCGTGTACATCGATCCGAATCCGCTGAACGGGATCGATGGCCAGGGCCACAACTATTTCCGCAGCCGGAATCTGGCCAAGACGCGTTCGACCGCGATTTTCGGCGAGACGTATTGGCAACTGTCGGATACGGTGAAGCTGACCGCAGGCTTGCGCTACACCCGCGACGTCAAGACGACCACGCCGATTCCCAGCCAGACCTTGCTCACCGCTACGGATCCGCCGCTGTACACCGCCGGCGGGGGCTACGTCGGCTACGGCTATCCCGCCAACCCGGACATCCGCCAGACCTGGAACGAACCGACCGGGCGCTTGGTACTGGACTGGTCGCCGGATCTTTCGTTCACCGACAGCACGATGCTCTACGCCTCGGCTTCGCGAGGCTACAAGGCCGGCGGCACCAATTCGCCGGGCATCGGTTCCAATCCGCAATACCTGACCTTCGAACAGCGCAATCCGGAATTCAAGGCCGAGTACGTCAACGCCTTCGAGATGGGCATGAAGAACGTGATGGGCGGCGGCAAGTTCCTGTTCAACGCCACGGTCTTCTACAACGACTACCAGGATTACCAGATCTCGCAGATCCAGGACCGCGCGACGCTCAACGAGAACTTCGACGCCGAAACCTGGGGCGCGGAATTCGAAGCGGTGTGGCGGCCGACGCCAGCTTTCGAATTGAGCGGCAACGTGGGCTTGCTGGATACCAAGATCGGCAAGAACCAATATTCGATCGACGTGATGGACCGCACCGCCGGCAACGACGATTGGGTGGTGGTGCGGCCATGGCTGCAGCTGGCTTCCAACTGCATCGCGCCCAAAGAGCTGGTGGAGAAGGTGCTGCAGGCGACCTACACCCAGCCGGCGCCGTTCAACAACGCGGCCAACAACCTCAACAGCTTCTGCACCAACAACTACTATCTTTCCGCCGGCGGCTTCACCCGCGACCAGGGTTTCGAAGGCGGACCCGGCGACCGCGCCTACCTGCTCGGCACCGACATCTACTACAACCCGCTCACCGATGCGCCGAACGGCGGCGCCGGCTTCGCCAAGAACGTCGGCGGCAACCAGTTGCCGAACGCGCCGCATCTCACGGTGAGCCTGAGCCCGCAATACCGGTTCGCGCTGGCGCAAGGCGACCTCACCTTGCGCGCCGACCTGTACTACCAGGGCCCGAGTTGGGCACGGATCTACCAGGACAAGATCGACCGCCTGCACGACTGGGGCAACGTCAATCTCTCTTTGACCTACCAGCACATCGACAGCGACCTGACCGTGCAGCTGTACGTGAAGAACGCGCTCGGCGGCAAAGCCATCACCGGCACCTTCCTCAACAGCGACGACACCGGCCTGACTTCGAACGCGTTCATCCAGGATCCGCGGATCATCGGCCTTTCGATCCGCAAAGGCTTCTACTGATTCGACCGTTCAACACGCCTTGTCCGCAAGGCAGCGCCGCCACGCGCCGTGTTCTCCGTGGCAACCCTCGGGCGCGGAGGCGTCCGGGCCCTCAACTACATCGGAGTACAGCGTCATGCTAAAGCTCAAATACGCCGCCCTCGCCGCTCTGGCCATTGCGGGCTCGTTCGGTGCGTCTTCGGCCTTCGCCGCGGGCTACGAGATCTGGAACGGTTCGTCGTGGGTGAGAAGCGGGACGGTGGTCCTTTCCGGACCGACCACCGCAACCTATCTCGGTAATACCGTGCCTTGCACGTCCGCTTTCACGCTGACGCTGACGTACGATGCCGGCACCGGCGTGCAGACGGCGCAGGTTACCGGCGCCAGCTTCACCGGCAGCGGCGCCTGCACAGGCATCACCAAAGTCCTGCCGTGGAGCGTGTCGGCGCCGAGCGCTCTGAGCGACCCCTCGGTCCTTCTGACGATCAGCGGCATCAACATCCACTTTCCGGCGCCCCCGCAGACCTGCACCGGCAGCGTCACCGCGCAGGTGCCGAACGCCAATCCGTATTCGCCCAATCCGCCGGGCGGGTCGGGCGATCCCTCCCCGTACAACGAGTACATCGGCTTCAACGGTACTCTCACGGGCGGTTGCAGCGTCAGCCATCGCTCGCCGGGCCTGACCGCGGACACGCCGCTTCGCGCCTATTTCCCGTGATCGGAAATTCGTGGAAGAAGTGCGCGTAAACCCTCACGCGTCGCCAAGGATTCGGCGAGTCCGCCTCAAGTGCGGATCGGCGTACGGTCGCTCCGAAGCGCACACGCGCTTGGAGCGGCCGTCAAGGATCGATCGGTCCAGACCCTGACAGAATCGGATTCCGCTCGCGGCATTGTCATCGCGAATCGCCACATCACCATTCGTTTCAGGAGCCATCGACATGCTCAAGACAACGCTTTCCCTGGCCTTCGCCTCGGCGGCGCTGGCCGGCGTCCTTGCCGCGCCGGATGCCGCCGCGGGTACGCCTTCGGGACCGTACGCGAAATTCAAATACTGCCCGTACACGCATCCCGACGTCGCCGACGGCGGCAGCTGCGTGCTCAACACAACCCGTTCGGGCCTTTTCAAGATCGGCAGTACGACCTTGCCGATCGATAAACCGATCGTGCTGCAAGGCGGCATCAAGTGGCTCAGCGATTCGCCGTTGTATCCCGCAGTCGGCGCGCCGACGTTGTCCGCGCCGCCGGGCAAGGTCCCGGGCGGATTGCTCGGCATCATGAATCCGAATCCCGACTGGCCCGGTCCGTTGTGGACCGCGTTCTGGGCGATCGTCGCAGTGGCCAACGACGTGACGGCGACGATGGAACCGGTGGCTCCGGCGCAGACCAATTTCATCAACGCGCTGTATCCGCCGACCGACGGCACCGATCCCACCGCAGTGCGGATGGCCGTGCGAGTGAAGCTGCAAAATCCGTTCCTGGGCGACACCTGCTACATCGGCTCGGCGCAGAATCCGATCGTGATCAAGCTGCAGACCGGCACCACCGCGCCGCCGTTGCCGAACCTGCCGATTTCGGGCGATCCGGGAGAAACCTACACGGTATGGACGGACGAGCCCAACTACATCGGCTACATTCAGAACGACGATGCGACCCTGGTCGACAACGCGTTCGCGGTGCCGGCCGCGCAGGGCTGCGGCAATGTCGCGTTGGGGCTGCCGATCCTGACCCAGGTGCTGGATGCGCTGGTTTCGGGCGCGGTGAACCTGAAAGTCGGACTGCCGTCCGCCGCGGGCAAGAACACCGCGATCCTGACCGGCGACACGTCCATCGCCTCGTCCGCCTACGTCCTGGCCAGCGAGGAATAACGTTCGCTCCGAAGCGCGACGCGGAGCGGCCCCGAGCGGCCGCTCTGCGTTAGCCTAAGCCGATGCGCCGCCTGCATTTCGCCATCGCATGCGCTGGTCTGATCGCCGTCGTCGGCGCCTATCAGCTGGGACGCGTGCAAGGGCCGCATCCGGCCGGCGCGGCGGCGACCGATGTCGCGAAAGCGGTCGTCGTCGATGGCGGCGAAAGCGCCGCCACCGCGAGCACTTCGGCGCCGAAACCACGCGCAGCGCGCACGTCCGTTTCGCTGCCGCCGCCCGGCGCGCCGTTGCAGAACGTATTCGCCGAACTGCAGTCGCGCGCGAACGCGGGCGACGTCGCAGCTGCGACTCGGCTATATCGCGACTTGAGCCTCTGCGGCCGTTTTCTCGGCATCGACTGGGCCAACTCGCAATTGGCCGACGAGCTGTTGGGCGAGGGAGTGGACAGCATGCCCCCGGAGCAACTGGACAATTACCAGGCCCAGCTCGAAGCGATCGAGTCGCGCAAGCGCAACGTGGCGCGGCTGCATGCGATGTGCGACGGCGCCGATGCGGCGATGCTCGATTCGCTGGTGCCCAACCTGCAACGCGCCGCGCAACTGGGCGAACCCAACGCCCGCGCCTGCTATCTGGCGAGGGGGCCCGGCTACGATGCGCGCAGCCTGATCGACCATCCCGAACGTCTGGCGGCTTATCGGCGCAACGTTCCAGCCTTGATCGACGCGGGCCTTGCCGCCGGCGATTGGAAAGTCGTCGACATCCTGCGCAACGCCTACGAACCGGGCGCGGACGGCCTGCTCGCCGGCGCGCTGGGCGCGGATCCGGATCGCTATTACCGTTACCTGAAACTGTATCGTTTGGGCGCAGAACCGTACCGGGCGCGCAAACTGGACCGGCAGTTGGCCGCCGCCGCCGCGCGCCTGGCGCCGGAGCGGCGCAACGAGGCGGATGCGTGGGCGGAGAACGCGTTCCGGCGAGACTTCGACGCGGGCAATTCGACCGAGTCGACGGTGTCCGGTTGGGATCCCTGTTCCTTTCCTTACGAATGACGAAACGATGAAAAATTTTCGGAAGTTTCGCGCATGATTCGGCGCGATGCGTTCATCGCCTGCATCGCGGCCGTGTTGGCGGCGCTGGCGGGCGCTTATTTCCTGGGTCGGGCGAATGCGCCGCCGCCGCTCGCCGCAGCGTCGAGCGCAAGCGCGGAACCCACGGGCGGCGTGGCGGCCGATGCCCCGCCGCTCGCGGCATCCGGCGAGGAATCCCGGCTGGCCGCGAAGAAAGGCGCGTCGTTGCCGAACGCCGGCACGCCGCTGCGCCAAACCTTCGCCGAACTGCAGGCGCGTGCCGCGGCCGGAGACGCCGCCGCGGCCGCGCGCCTGTTCCGCGACCTTGATCAATGCAAGCGTTCGAGCGCATCGCAATGGCGCAACGCCGCAGCATTGAACGAATTGACGAACGCACCCACCGAGGACTTGCGTCCCGAGCAATTGCGCACCCGCCAGATGCTGCTCGAGGCGATGGAACTGCGCCAGCAATCCGCGCACGCGGTGCAGGATCTGTGCGCAGGCGTGGACGAGGCGATGCTAGGCGCCACGGTCGCGAGCCTGGCGCAGGCCGCGCGGCTCGGCGACAAGGACGCGCGCGCCTGCTATCTGGATCGCGGACCGCTTTACGATGCTCGCGGCTTGCTCGCCAGGCCGCAGTCGCTGCAGACATACCGACAACAGGCGCAGGAAATGATCCGGTCGGGACTCGCGGCGGGCGATTGGCGCGTCGTCGATCTGCTGCGGCAGGCCTACGAACCGGGCGCGCAGAACCTGCTGGCGGGATTGGTCGGCGCCGATCCGGTGCAGCACTACCGCTATCTCAAACTTTATCGGCTCGGCGCCGAACCGCATCGCGCCGCGGCGCTCGATCGGCAATTGGGGGTCGCCGCGGCGAATCTCGCGCCCGCTCAGCGTGCGCAAGCGGATCAGTGGGCACAGGAAATGCGGCGCGACCGTTTTTCCGGCGACTCGACCCGAGCGACGCCGCCCGGTTGGGACGCCTGCGCGTTTTAGATTTAGCCCGGGGGAAGGAAAATCTTCGAGCCCCTCTCCCACCGGGAGAGGGGTTGGGGTGAGCGTCCGGCGAAGCGACGGCGTTCCAGTTTGCGTCTTACTCCGAACCCTCATTCGCCTTCGGGCACCTTCTCCCGATGGGAGAAGGAAGAAACACTCGTCGCTTCAAGATTCGAGCCGTCCCGCCACGATCAGCCAGTGGTTGAACGGCGTGTTGCCGTACAGCGGTTTGAAATCCACCGACAGGCCCGCGCCTTCCAGCGTATTGCGCAAGCCGGCCTCGGTCGGATAGTGCGCCGGCGCCGATTGCATCCAACCGATCAAATGCGCGAATCGGTCGGTCAGGCGGGTGGCGCTGCCGCGTTTGCCACCGTCATCCAGCGCGGCACGGATCACCAGCTTGGCGCCGGGCGTCAACATCGCGACGGTGGCGTCCAACAGCCGTTGCTGCGCCGAATCCGGCAAATACTGCAGCACGTCCAGGATCGCCACGCTGCCGCGATGGACAGGCAATTCGTTGGCCAGGTCGACGACTTCGAAACGTGCGTTAGCCAAGCCGATGCGCTCGGCCGCGCGCCGGCCGCGTTCGATCTTGGGCGCGTCGTTGTCGACGCCGTAATAAGCCAAGGTTTGCCCGTCGCGGAGCAGCGCGTGGGCCAGCAATCCCAGGCCGCAACCCAGGTCCAGCAGCGGCGCTTCGGTGCCGCGCAAGGCTTGCAGCACGCCGGGATACAGCGGATCGCTCGCCAGCTTTTCCCGGGTGTAGTAGTAGTCGTAACGGTTGCCCCACCAGCGCACCGGCAGGAAGGCGCGGGCGATGCCGTCGGCCTGGCGTCGCGCGAACGGCTGCATGGCGTTCATCGCGCCAGCAACCGATGTGCGACGGGAAAAGCCAGGCGCGTCCATTCGGCGTACAACGCCATGGAAGGATGCAGCCCGTCGTCGGCCTGCATCGCCGCTTCCGCGCCGCGCTCGCGGCTGACCGGAGCGATGTCGACGAACGCGATGCCCTGCGCCGCGCAAACATCGCGCGCGGCGGCGTTGTATTCGTCCAGCTCACGCGAAATCCGCGCCGAATCGCGGCCGGATTCCCGTCCGAAACGGGTGACGCCCCAATCCGGAATCGACAGCACCAACACCCGCTCGCTGCGATCTCCGGCGAAACCGATCGCGCGCCGCAGCAGCGCCGCGAACTGTTCGCGGTATTCGTCCACGCTGCGGCCGCGGTATTGGTTGTTGACGCCGATCAGCAGGCTGACGAAGCCGAATTCGCCGAGCGGCTCGGCGTCGTCGATCGCCGCATCGAGTTCGTCGGTGGTCCAGCCGGTGGTGGCGACGATGCGCGGGTCGGCTATGTCGACGCCTTGTTCGCGCAGCGCCGCGGCCAATTGCATCGGCCAGCGTCCGGATTCCGGCGCACCTTCTCCGATGGTGTAGCTGTCGCCGAGGGCGAGATAGGGAATGGCTTGCGGCCTGTCGGTCATGGGGGATTGATCAAAGGCTCAGGAATCGTAGGACGGAACCGCCGAAGGCGTTTCCGCCGGTGCCATCTCGCGGCGAGCGCGGCGGAATCTGCTTCGCAGGTTCCGCCCTACGGCGTTCAAGCCACCGCCGCCTGAGGCTCGCCCGCTTCGGCCGCGCGCCGCGCCAGCACGCGGTCGATGCGCGCGAACACTTCGCGCAGTTGCGCCGGTTCGGGCAGCAGGGTGACGCGGAAATGGTTGCGGTAGGGCACGTTGAAGCTGGAACCGGGCACGATCAGCACGTCTTCGTTCTCCAGCATCTCCAGAGCGAAAGCGTGGTCGTCGAAGCCGACTGCGGCGGCGCCCGTCACCGACGGGAAGCCGTACAGCGCGCCCTGCGGCGCCACAAGTTGCAGATGCTCGCTGGCCGCGCAGCATTCGATCAGCGCGCGGCGCGCTTCGTACAGGCGGCCGCCGGGCTGGCACAGCGGGGTGATCGTGTCCTGGCCGTGCAGCGCGGCTTCGATCGCGAACTGGCCCGGCACGTTCGCGCACAGGCGCAGCGCGCCGAGCAGGTCCATCGCGTGGTGGTAATCGCCGCTGGCCAGCGGATCGCCCGACAGCACCGCCCAACCCACGCGCCAGCCGCAGGCGCGGTGCACCTTCGACAGCCCGCCGAACGACAGGCAGGGCAGGTCGCCGGCCAGCGGCGCGATCGGTTCGAACTTATGGCCGTCGTAGAGGATGCCGTCGTAGATCTCGTCGGCCATCAGCAGCAGTTTGTGCTTTTGCGCGATCGCCACGATCCGCTCCAGCAGCGCACGCGGATACGCCGCGCCAGTGGGGTTGTTCGGATTGATCAGCACGATCGCGCGGGTGCGCGAGGACACCAGCGCTTCCATCTGGTCCGGATCGGGCAGGAAGCCGTTTTCAGGATCGCAGCGGTAATAGACCGGGCGGCCGTCGTTGAGGATGGTGGCCGCGCTCCACAGCGGATAGTCGGGCGAGGGCAGCAGCACTTCGTCGCCCGGGTTGAGCAGGGCGCGCAGCGAAATATCGATCAGCTCGCTGACGCCGTTGCCGACGAACACCCGCTCCGGCGACGCGTTCGGCGTGCCGCGCGCCTTGTGGAAGGCGGCGATGGCCTCGCGGGCCTGCGGCAGGCCCTGCTGGTGGGTGTACGGGTCGGTGCCCGCGATGTGGTCGGCGATCGCGCGCTGCAGATGCTCCGGCGCGCGAAAACCGAACGCGCCGGGGTTGCCGATGTTGAGCTTGATCAGGCTCCGGCCCTGGGCCTCGAGCTCGCGGGCGCGCCGGGCCAGTTCGCCGCGGATTTCGTAGCGGACTTCGGACAGGCGCTGGCGAGTAGTCAGGGACGAGGACATCGGAGCAGAAAAAAGTAGGGGTCCGCCAGACTAGCCGAAACCGCGGCCGCGTTCGACTCGCATAGAATCGGGCCATGCAGGCGATTTTCCCCACATGAACCCGCTGCGCGCGATCGGCTGGCCGTTCGAAGGCCCGCCGGACGATCCTGATTGGCGGCCGATCCTGGCGGCCCACCCGCAGGCCCGGCCGGCGCGGGTGGTCGAGCAGCACCGATCCGGTTACGTGGTCGCCGAAGGGCCGGGCCAGGCCGTGAAAGTGGATTCGCTGCCCGAATGGCAGCGGCCGAAATTCCCGCCCGAACAGCGCGCGGCGGTCGGCGACTGGGTGCTGGTCGCCGGTTCGGCCATCGTCGCGCTATTGCCGCGGCATAGCGCGATCAAACGCGGCGCGGCCGGCGAGCATTACAAGCAGCAGCTGATCGCGGCCAACGTCGATACGGCCTTCGTCGTTTGCGGGCTGGACGCGGATTTCAATCCGCGCCGGATCGAACGCTATCTGTTGCTGGTGCGCAGCGGCGGCAGCGAGCCGGTGGTGGTGCTGACCAAGATCGATCGCGCCATCGCCGCCGACGCCGGCGCGGTGGACGCGGCGATGGCTTCGCTGGTCGATCTGGCCGCGCAGGACGTGGCGATCCGTGCGATCAACGCCAAGGACCGCGACAGCGTGGCCGCGCTGGATCCGTGGCTGCAGCCGGGTCGCACCGTGGTGCTGGTCGGTTCATCCGGCGCCGGCAAGTCGACCCTGACCAACACCCTGCTCGGCGTCGAGCGGATGAAGACGAGCGAGGTGCGCGAGTCGGATTCGCGCGGACGCCATACCACGACTTATCGCTCGTTGATCCCGCTGCCGTCGGGCGCCTGCTTGATCGACACGCCCGGCATGCGCGAACTCAAGCCCACCGGCGAGGAAGACCTGGCAGAAGGCGGCTTCGCCGACATCGAAGCCCTGGCCGAGCAGTGCAAATTCCGCGATTGCCGGCACCAACGCGAGCCGGGTTGCGCGGTGCGCGCGGCTTTGGAAGCCGGAAAGCTGGATCCGGACCGCTACGCCAATTATCTGAAGCTGCGCGACGAGGTGGCCGGCGCCGCGAACAAACTGGCCACGCGCATAGCGCAGAAGGCGAATGCGAAAGTGCAGGGCAAGGCGTTGAACAAGCGGCTGGACGAGAAATATGGCAAGCATTGAACCTGCCGCCGAAGCCACGGCCTTTTCGGTAACCGCTTTTGTAGGTGCGAATTCATTCGCACGCTTTTCCAGACGGCGAACGAAAGAGCGTGCGAATGAATTCGCACCTACGAAAAGCGGACGTGCATGACGGATGCGGCCCCCGACATCGCCCACCACGCCGCGCTCGACGCGCGCATGGTCGCCGCGGCGCGCGAATTGCGCCTGCTGCAACTGGTGAGCTGGCCGGCGGCGCTGCAACAGCCGTTCCTGGAATCGTTCGCGCGCGGCAAGCCCGAGCTGCCGAAAGTGGAATATCCGAAGCTGGATTTCGCCGAAGCCCGGCGCGAACTGGAGCGCATCATCGCCGAGGCCGATCCGGACCATCCGCTGGGCCATTACGTCGGCGAATCCGCACGCAGCTGGTCGATCGCCGCCGAGCTGCTGGAATCGCTGGGCACGCCGCGCGTCACCGAGCATTCGGTGCGCCTGTTCGGCCGGCCGGACGAGCCGTTGCCCGGCAACGGCCCGACCACGCGCGAAGCGGCGCGCCATTTCATCGCCATTTCCGACGAGCTGGACCGCGAGCTGCTGGCGCCGTCCGAGCAGGTGGCGATCTCCGCCACCGCCCTGAAGCTGCAACTGCAGTCGGATCTGGACGATTTCTTCGATCAGCGCGTGATCGAAGTGGTGCTGGACCCGGATCTGATCGCCAAGGCCGCGGCCGGCGCCACCCGCATCCGCTTGCGCGCCGGCGCGGCGTTCAGCGATTACGACCGGCATCAATTGTTGCAGCACGAAGCTTTCGTCCATTCGTTGACCGCACTCAACGGCCGCCAGCAACCGGTGCTGCCCAGCCTGGCGCTGTCGTCGCCGCGCACCACTGCCACCCAGGAAGGTCTGGCGACGTTCGCAGAACAGATCACCGGCAGCATCGACATCGAACGGATGAAACGGGTCAGCCTGCGCATCGAAGCGGTGGCCAGGGCCTTGGAAGGCGCGGACTTCATCCAGGTGTTCCGCTACTTCATAGATGCCGGCCAGAACGAAGTGGAAAGCTTCGCCTCGGCCCAGCGCGTGTTTCGCGGCGTGTCGCCGGCCGGCGGCGGCGCCTTCACCAAGGACACGGTCTACCTGCGCGGCCTGGTCGGCGTGCACACTTTTTTCCGCTGGGCGCTGCGCCAGGGCAAGCTGGGGCTGTGCCGGCGCCTGTTCGCCGGCAAGATGACCCTGGTCGACGTGCAGCGCTTCGAACCGCTGTTCGACGAAGGCGTGCTGGCGCCGCCGCGTTGGCTGCCGCAATGGATCTCGCGCGCGAACGGCCTGGCCGGGATGCTGGCGTTCTCGCTGTTCGCCAACCGGATCCGGCTGGACCAGGTCGACGCCGGTGCGCCGGCGCTGGACCTGTAGGGTGGGCCTTGGCCCACCATTGCCCTATCGCCCGGACGACGAACAACGGTCGAAACGATTGATGCTCGCTTCGCCGATTTTTTGACGCGAGGGTCAAGCTGGCATCGTGGGCCAAGGCCCACCCTACGGCAGCGGAACGATGCGGCCGTCGGTCTCGATCGCGTAATCGGCCTCTTCGCCGGCCTGGACCAAGCGCACGCGGTCGCCGATCGGCACACCGCGGTAGCTCGGGATGTCGTGGGTCAGCCGGTCGAACAGCCAGCGTTGGCCCGGGTCCGCACTGCGCAGGCGCAGCGTCGCGCGGCCGTCGCGCGCGACAGCGTCAGCCAAGGCCGGCGAGAACACCGCCTGCACTTCCCCGGCTTGATGCATGCGGCGGACGATATTGGCGCCATGCCACAGGCACAGCACCGCCAATAGCGCCAGCACGACCTTTCCGAAGCGGCCCATTCGCGGCCAGGTGGCAGCGCAGATCGCGCTGGTCGCGGCGGCGAAGCCGTAGCCGTATTGGTTGGCCGATTCGGCCAGGATCAGCACCGGACCCAGCGCCGCGCCGCCGACCAGC
>DATFFH010000026.1:0-18939 GCA_035250245.1 Luteimonas sp.
GGCAGCGGAGCAAGCTCCGCTCTACACAAGCAAAAGCTCAAGCCAACGCGGCTTCGATGTCCTTCACCAACGATTCCGGCTTGTCGGTCGGCGCATAACGCTTCAGCACCGCGCCGTCGCGGCCGACCAGGAACTTGGTGAAGTTCCACTTGATCGCATCGATCCCCAACAGCCCGCCCTTCTCGTCCTTCAGCCATTTCCACAGCGGATGGGCCTGATCACCATTGACATCGATCTTGGCGAACATCGGGAAATCGACGTCGTAGGTCAACGAGCAGAATTCCTTGATTTCGGCCTCGTTTCCGGGCTCCTGATGGCCGAACTGGTCGCAGGGGAAGCCGAGCACCACCAGGCCGCGGTCGCGATAGTCGCGCCACAGCTTTTCCAAGCCCGTGTACTGCGGAGTGAAACCGCACTGCGACGCCACGTTGACGATCAACAACACCTTGCCGCGGTAGTCGGCCAGCGTGCGCGGCTGGCCGTCGATGTCCTTCGCGCTGAAATCGTAGGCGGTCGTCATGGGTGCGGCTCCGAAGCGGGCTTCCAGTCTACTGCACGGGGTTGGAGCCGCGTCACAAATACGCAATACGCCGCGCCTACCTTGCCGGGGCCCCTCTTCCCCCGGAGTCGTCTCATGTTGCGCACCCTTGCTTGCTGCTTGGCCCTGGCCGCGTCCGCGCAAGCCATCGCCGCCGAATGGACCCTGGCCGACGTGCTGCCGATTTCGGCGCGCAGCGTCGACCGCATCCAGCCGCGCCACCCCGCAGCCAACGTCAATCGGCTGGGTTTCTTTTCCGACCTGAGCTACGACGCGTCTTCGCACACTTGGTACGCGTTGTCCGATCGCGGCCCGGGCGGCGGCGTGATCGGTTATTCGACGCGCTTGCAGCAGATGATCATTCCGATCAACCCGGTGAGCGGCGATTTGATCGGCAAACCCATCGTGTTGCGGACGATCCTGTTCACCGATCGCCAAGGCCGCCCGTTCAACGGCCTCAACCCGACCTTGCTCAACGGCAATCCCGCCGTGCTGGGCAACAGTTTCGATCCCGAAGGCTTGGCGATCGGCCGCAACGGCCATCTCTACGTCGCCGACGAATACGGGCCCAGCTTGTACGAATTCAATCGCAGCGGCCGGTTCGTACGCGCTTTCGCGATGCCCGAAAACTTGCTGCCGCGCCAGGCCGACAGCACGCCGAACTACACCGACGGGCGTCCGGCCATCGTCACCGGCCGCCAGGACAATCGCGGTTTCGAAGGCTTGACCTTCAATGCTTCCGGCACCCGCCTCTACGGGGTGATGCAGGATCCGCTGGTCAACGAAGGCGCCAACAACGACGGGCGCCGCAGCCGCTGGGTGCGCATCGTCGAATTCGATCCGAGCACCGGCAAGAGCACCGCGCAATACGCCTATCCGCTGGAAAGCATCGCTGCGCTCAACGCCATCGACCCGAGCACGGACGACGATTTCTCGGCCACCAACCAGGGCCGCAGCATCGGCTTGAGCGCGATCACCGCGTTGAGCGACCACGAATTCCTGGTGCTGGAGCGCGACAACCGCGGCGTCGGCGTCGAAGTCACCGGCACGCCGCTGCACAAGCGCGTCTACCGCATCGACCTGCGCGGCGCCAGCGACATCAAGAACGTTTCCTTGGCCGGCAGCAACGATCTGCCCACCGGCGTCGTGCCGGTAGCCAAGCAGCCCGAGGTCGATCTGCTGGCCGCGCTGCATTCGGTAGGTTCGGACATTCCCGAGAAGCTGGAAGGCCTGGCGATCGGCCCGCGCCTGATCTTCGGCGGCCGCAGCGCGCTGGTGGGCAGCGACAACGATTACAGCGTCACCCAAACCGGCGCCGGCGAACAGTTCGACGTCTGCGTGAACGCCGACAACAGCGCGCGCCAGCAGGTGCCTCTGGACAGCCCCTGCCCGGCCGGCATGGAGCTGATCCCCGGCTATCTGCTGTCGTTCAAGGTGCGCTGAAACACGCGCTTTTCGCCCAGCCGGCGGCGTCCGCCGCCGGCTTGCGGCGGCTGGGCGCGCTGGGGACAATCCCCGCATGGATCCCGTCCCGCACGCCGAAACGCTGACCAGCCTGTTCACGCACGTCCGCATTCTGCTGGGCATGGTCGTGGGCTTGGGTTTGACCCACTTGATCCGCCACTTCGCGCGGATCATCGACCGGCCCGTGCGCGAACGCGCCTATTGGGTGCACCTGGTCTGGGCGGTCTCAATGTTCCTGTACCTGCTGCACTTCTGGTGGTGGGAATTCCGCCTGGCCGGCAGCGTGCATTGGACCTTCATGCTTTACCTGTACGTGGCGATGTATGCGCTGCTGCTGTACCTGCTGTGCGCGATCATCTTTCCCGACAGCCTGGAAGGCTATTCGGGTTACGAAGACTATTTCTATTCGCGCCGCAAATGGTTCTTCGGCTTGCTGGCGCTGGCCTACGTCGCGGACTTGGGCGATACCTACATCAAAGGACGCGAATACTTCGCCAGCTTCGGTCCCGAGCTCGAACTGCGCAGTCTCGGATACGTGGCGATGTGTCTGGTCGCGATCGCTACCGACAGCCGCCGCTTCCATGCGTTCTTCGCGGTGGCTAGCTTGCTGTACCAGTTGTCCTGGATCGTGCGCCAGTTCGAGACGCTTTAGCTCTTCGTAGGAGCGGCTTTAGCCGCGAGCTCTCCCTTTCAAATCGCGACATTGCCGGATTGGGAAGGAAAGCTCGCGGCTAAAGCCGCTCCTACAAAGAGCAAGCTCTGTCGCCCCTGCCGAAAGTCACGGGAAGCATGCGGCCGCATAGGCTAGGCTGGCCGGCACATCCCGGACCGGATCGCCCATGAAACACCCGCTGACCCTCGCCCTAGCCACGGCCCTGGCCGTCGCCGCCCCCGCCTGCAGCAAAACCGAAGCCCCCGTGAACGCACCCGCCACCGCCCCCGCGCCCGCCGCCGAAACCAATCCCTTCTTCGCCGAAAGCACCCTGCCGCTGCAGTACCCGGCTTTCGACAAGATCAAGGACAGCGATTTCGCGCCCGCCTTCGATCGCGGCATGGCCGACGAGCTGAAGGAAATGGAAGCGATCGCGAACAATGCCGAAAAGCCCAGCTTCGACAACACCATCCTGGCGATGGAGAAATCGGGCCGGATCCTGTACCGCGCGCGGGTGGCCTTCGACAACCTGGTCAGCGCCGACACCAATGACGCGCGCGACAAGCTCGACGCCGATTACGCGCCCAAGTTCGCCGCCCACCGCGACGCGATCCGGCTCAATCCGAAACTGTTCGCCCGGATCCAGGCGCTGTACGACCAGCGCGCGACGCTGGGGCTGGACGCGCAAGGCGTGCGTCTGATCGAACGCTATTACAGCGATTTCGTCCGCGCCGGCGCCAAGCTGTCCGAAGCCGACAAGACCAAGCTCAGGGCGATGAACGCCGAACTGGCCAGCCTGGGCACCCAGTTCAGCCAGAACGTGCTGGCCGAGGTGAACGATTCGGCCGTGACCATCGACACCAAGGAAGAACTGGCCGGCCTGACCGACGAACAGATCGCCGGCGCCGCCGACGAAGCCAAGAAGCGCAAGCTCGACGGCAAGTACGTGCTGACCTTGCTCAACACCACGGGGCAGCCGCCAGAAGCGCAGCTGACCGTCCGCGCCACCCGCGAGAAGCTGCACAAAGCCTCGGTCGCGCGCGGCAGCCGCGGCAACAAGCTCGACAACACCGCCATCGTGGCCAAGGTCGTCAAGCTGCGCGCCGAGCGCGCGAAGATGATGGGCTATCCCAATTACGCCGCCTTCGTGCTCGAAGACGAAACCGCGAAATCGCCCGATGCGGTCAACAAGATGCTCGGCCAGCTCGCGCCCGCGGCAGTGGCCAACGCCAAGCGCGAAGCGGCCGATCTGCAGGCCATGATCGACAAGGAACAGGCCGCCAAGGGCGAGCCGGCGTTCGATCTTCAGCCTTGGGATTGGTCGTTCTACACCGAAAAGGTGCGCAAGGAAAAGTACGACTTCGACGAATCGCAGCTGAAGCCGTACCTGGAAATGAAGAACGTGCTGGAGAACGGCGTGTTCTTCGCCGCCAACCAACTGTACGGCCTGACCTTCAAGCAGCGCACGGACCTGCCCGTCTATCACGACGATGTGATGGTCTACGACGTTTTCGACGCCGACGGCAAGCAGCTGGCGATCTTCATCGCCGACATGTACGCGCGCCCGTCCAAGCGCGGCGGTGCGTGGATGAATTCCTATGTCGACCAGAATGAACTGTTCGGCACCAAGCCGGTCGTGGCCAACCATCTCAATATTCCCAAGCCGCCGGCGGGTCAGCCGACTTTGCTCACCTGGGATGAAGTGACCACCATGTTCCACGAGTTCGGCCACGCCCTGCACGGCATGTTCTCGAACGTGAAGTACCCGTATTTCTCGGGCACCAACGTGCCGCGCGACTTCGTCGAATATCCGTCGCAGGTCAACGAGATGTGGGCCGACTGGCCGGCGATCCTGGCCAACTACGCCAAGCACTACCAGACCGGCGAAGCGATGCCGAAGGCGCTGCTGGACAAGGTGCTGGCCAGCGACAAGTTCAACCAGGGCTTCGCCACCACCGAATACCTGGGCGCGGCGATGCTGGACCAGAACTGGCACCAGATCGCCGACCCGGGCCAGGTGCCCGACGCGAAGGGCGTGATGGCCTTCGAAGCCGCCGCGCTGCAAAAGGACGGCATCGACTACGCGCCGGTACCGCCCCGCTACCGCACGCCCTACTTCAGCCACATCATGGGCGGTTACGCGGCCGGCTACTACGCCTACATCTGGTCGGAAGTGCTGGACGCGAACAGCGTGGAATGGATCAAGCAGCACGGCGGCCTGAGCCGCGCCAACGGCGATCATTTCCGCAAGACGCTGCTGTCGCAGGGCGGCAGCAAGGATGCGTTGCAGCTGTTCCGCGACTTCGCCGGGCACGAGCCGAAGATCGAACCGTTGCTGGTGAAGCGCGGGTTGACGGCCGGTAGGCAATAAAGTCGAGGAGTGCCGCACTTCCTTCTCCCTTCGGGAGAAGGTGGCGCGAAGCGCCGGTTGAGGGTTCGGCGAAGTCGACCGACTTCATTCCGCAGCCAAGATCGTGAGCCGACGAGTACTCCAGCGAACTTGGAAGCGCCTCGCTCCGCCGAACCCTCACCCCCAACCCCTCTCCCGTAGGAGAGGGGCTTTTAACGCGAATCAGTCGTCGCTACCGCCGCGACCGTGGCGGTTGATATCCAGGAAAATATCCCGCGCCGCCACGCCCACGTCGGGCTGGTCGATGAAGAAGCCCTGCACGCCCATGCTGTAGAGCTGCACGGCTTCGGCCAACGCCGTCTGCGACACGCCGTTCGGCGTCTGGGTCAGGAAATTCTCTTCGGCACGCAAGGTGTACGGATGCACCTGCAACCCCGCTTTCAGCGCGCGTCCCAGCAACGGATGCACGATGCCGGTGTTGCGTGTGCCCAGTTGGGCCTTGCCGTCGCCGTTGGTGTCGATCTTCGGCTCCAGCGCGACGCGCGGCAGCAGATTCACTTTCCACGGGCCGATACCGGCGGCGTAGTTGGTTTTCATCCAATTGAGCACCGGCTGCGTGACCAGCGCGCCGTAGCCCGTGTCCGCGCCGATGCCGCCTTCGATCTTCTGGTTCAGGCCGCCATAGATCGCGTTCAAGTCGTTGCCGTGGGCGACGTTGTAGACGAAGTCGTAAGGCTTGGCCGCATCGACGTCGTCGTACAACTGGGTCAACGGCAGGTTCACGCCGGCCATCGGCATGATCTTCTTCTTGAGCTCGATCAAGTTCTCGACTTCGAAACTCTGGATGTAGACGCGCTTGGGATCGGTGAAACCTTGCGCGACCAAAGTTTCGATCAACTTCGCGCCGAGCGAAGTGGCGATGAGGCTGCCGTCCAGGCGCATGCCTTCGCGGGCGAAATAGGTGGGATGCTTGGTTTCCGGGTAGATGCCGATCTTGCGGTGGCCGCGGCTTTCGCGCTTGGCGAGCTGGATCACTTCGGCGAAAGTCGGCACTTGGTACAGGCCGTCGTAGCGGGTGTTGCCGGGACGGATATCGGGAATGCGCTCCTTGGCGCGCAAGGTACGCAGCTCGGCGAGTGTGAAATCCTCGGTGAACCAGCCGGTCAGCGCGACGCCGTCGATGGTCTTGGTGGTCCGGCGGTTGGCGAATTCGGGGTGGTTGGCCACGTCGGTGGTGCCGGAGATCTCGTTTTCGTGCCGGGCGACCAGCACGCCGTCCTTGGTCGCGACCAGGTCGGGTTCGATGAAGTCGGCGCCCTGGCGGATCGCCAGGCGATAGGACTCCAACGTGTGCTCGGGCCGGTAACCGCTGGCGCCGCGATGGCCGATCACGATCAGGCCTTGATGGTCGTGGCGGGCGGATTCGCGGGTCATGACGCTATCTTGAGCGCAGGCGGCGTTGAAGGCGATCAGCGCGGCGGCGCCGAGCGCCCAGGCAAGCTTGGGACTACGCGGACTCATGGATGCACACCTCATCGGGAAGTCGGGGGATGCCGACTCCCCTGCAGCCGGCCCGCTCAGGGTCGGCGATCCAGGTTGCGTCCTTTTGACGATTGCGGGACGGCGCGCCGAATCGGTCGCAAAACCGTCAACGCAAAGCCACGAGCTTCTGCTTGGCCGCCTTGTTCCAGCCTTCCCAGATCGGCTTGCGCAACCTGGCCGAACGGGCCAAGGCTTTTTTCATATCGAAATCGGCGCCGGATTTGATCTTGGAAAGCTCGTCCCAGCGCAGCGGCATCGCCACCGGCGCGCCGGGCCTGGCGCGCAGCGACCAGCTGACCACGCTGGTGGCGCCACGGCCGTTGCGCAGCCAATCGATGAAGATCACGCCCTTGCGCTTGGCCTTGCTGGCGGTGGCCACGTATTTGTCCGGCGACTGGGTAGCCATCGCCAGCGCGAAGGCTTCGCAGAAGTCCTTCGCTTCGTCCCAGCCGGGTCCGGGCTTGATCGGCACGACCACGTGCAGGCCCTTGCCGCCGGAGGTGCGCAGGAAACTTTCCATGCCGACTTCCTTCAATCTGGCGCGCACGTCGCGCGCGGCCGCGGCCACGGCCGGCCATTTCACGTCGGGACCGGGATCCAGATCGAAGACCAGGGTATCGGGACGTTCCACATCCTCGATGCGCGCGCCCCACGGGTGCAGCTCCAGCACGTTCATCTGCACCAGGTCGAGCAGGCCTTCGGCGTCTTCGACGTAAAGATAATCGTCGGTGCCGCCGTCCTTTTCCCTGATCGGGACCGCGTGCACGTTCGCGCCGAGCGTGCCGGCGTGGTGCTTCTGGAAAAAACATTGCTTGGCGATGCCGTCCGGGCAGCGCAGCAGCGACAAAGGGCGCCGCGCCAGTTCGGGCAGGATGCGCGGCGCGATCGCCGCGTAGTAATCGGCTACGTCCTGCTTGGTCAGCCCGCTTTCCGGATACACGCGCTTGTCCGGACTGCTGATCCGCGGCTGCGTATCGCCGCCGACGTCTTTCATGGCCTTGTCCTCCCGCAGCCTGACGAAACTGCCTTGGCGCAGCAAGCCTTCCTTGGCCCAGCCGCGGAATTGGATTTCGACGATCAGTTTGGGCTCGACCCATGTCACCCGGCCGAGCGAGAGCGGAATATGCTCGGGCAATTCCACCGTCGCCTGCTTGCGGGCCAGTCTGCGCAAAATCTTGTCGAGGCTAAGCAACATGGCATGGTCGAAGCCGGTGCCTACACGGCCTACGTAACGCAGCTTGCCGCGTTCGCGCGTCGCCAACAGCAGCGAGCCGAACCCCGTGCGCGATTTTCGTGGTGCCGTGAAACCCACCACGACGAATTCGTCGCTCTGCGCATGCTTCACCTTGAGCCATGAAGCCGAGCGGCCGCTGCGATAACCGCCGCCGACGTGCTTGCTGATGATGCCTTCCATGCCCTGCTTGGCGCTGGCGGCGAACACCTCCTCGCCATGATCGACGATGTGCCGGCTGAAGGCGAGAATGGGATCGGCGTCTTCGATCAAGCGTTCCAGCAAGGCCTTTCGGTCGATCAGACGGGTATCGCTCAGATCGATGTTCTCCAGTGAAGGCAGATCGAACAACACGTAGCGCAACGTCGCATTGGCCGAACCTTCGATCGTGCGCTGCAAGGCGGAGAAATCGTCGCGTCCTTTTTCGTCCAGCGCAATGAGTTCTCCATCGAAATCACCCTGCCCGACGCCGAGCGCCTCCAAAGCGGCGACGATCTCGGGATAGTCGCCGGTCCAGTCGAGGTTCTTGCGCGAGCGCAGCTTCGCCTTGCCACGCTCGATGCGAACCAGCAAGCGATAACCGTCCCACTTCAACTCATGCAGCCAATCCTCGCCTTTCGGCGGCTCGGATACGAGTTTGGCCAATTGCGGCGCCGGCAAAGACTTGTCGCGCAAGGCGCGCGCGCCCTCCAGCGCGGACGCCTCTTCGCGCCAGTCGGTCTTGCGAGAACGTCGTGCCGGCCTGGCCTGCTTGCCGACGGCTTTCTTCTTGGCGGCGCGCTTCACCGCCGGCGCTTTCGCCGATAGCGGCTTGCCCTTCGCATCCAGCAGGTCGTCGGCCTCGCCGTCATGCGCGTATTCGTCCTGGCGCTTGATCAGCAGCCATTGCGGCTGGCGGGCGCGTTTGGCGGTACGGACCAGTTTCCAGGCGCCATTCAATTTCTCGCCGTGCAGGACGAAATCTAGTTTGCCCGAAGCCAACGCGGCCAGCGGATCGCCGGTCGCGCTCCACACGCCGTGGTCGTAGCGGTCCACGTGGCCGGCGCCGTAATGGCCTTCCGGTATATCGCCTTCGAACGAGGCATAGCTGAGCGGGTGGTCTTCCACTTCGACCGCCAGCCGCTTTTCGCCGACCCGGAACGAAGGGCCTTTCGGCACCGCCCAACTTTTCAGCGCGCCGTCCATTTCCAGCCGAAAATCGTAATGGCGCGCTCGGGCATGGTGCAGTTGCACGACGAAGGTCGGGCGATGCCCGCGCCGGCCGGAACCGGCGTCGTCCGCCGGTTCCGGCGTCTGCCCGAAGCGGCGCTTGCGGGCGTATTCGCGCAAGCTCATGGGCCGCCCGCGCCGTCAGGCGGACTTGCGCTTGCGTGCCGGCGCTTTGCGCGCCTTGGCGGCTTTCTTGGTCGTCTTGCGCGTGGTTTTCTTGGCCGCCGCGCGTTTCTTCGCCGGCGTGCGCTTGTTGCGGTCTATGCTCTGTTGCAGCAGCGACATGAAATCGACCACGTTGGTGGCCGCGTGTTCGGCGACCTCCGGCTCTTCCTCGTCCTTCTTCACCACGCCCTTGCTCTTCATCCGCTTCTTGATGACCTGGTGCAGCTTGGCCCGGAACTCGTCCTTGTACTGGTCCGGCTTCCAATCAGCCGACATGGATTCGATCAGCTGCTCGGAGAACTGCTTCTCTTTCGGCGTGATCCGGTAATCCGACGGCTTGCCTTCGGGGATGTTGTAATCCTCCACGTCCACCAATTCCTGCGGATAGCGCATCATCATCAACAGCAGCGCATCGCCTTGCGGCAGCAAGGCGCAGAGATGTTCGCGGGTGCGGATCACGACCCGCGCCACGCCGATCCTGCCGGTGCTGGCCAGCGCGTCGCGCAGCAGCACATAGCCCTTCTCGGCGCGCTTGGCCGGCACCAGCACATAGGGTTTTTCGAAGTATTGCGGGCCGATGGCGGCCGCATCGACGAAGGCCTCCACATCGATCGAATCGTGGCTTTCCGGCGCGGCGGAGCGGATGTCCTCCTGCTCCAGCACCACATAGCTGCCCTTGTCGTATTCGTAAGCCTTGACTACGTCCTTCCAGGCCACTTCTTCGCCGGTATCCGCATTGACCCGCTCGTAGCGGATCGGCGAGTTGTCGCGCGAATCGAGCATGCGGAACTGGATGTCGGTGCGTTTCTCTCCGGACATCAGTTGGACCGGGATATTGAGCAGTCCGAATGAAATGGTGCCGTTCCAGATGGGACGTGCCATGGCGAAGCTCCGACGTTGGCGGATGCGCGCCAGTATCGGCAGGCCGGTGTGATGCGCTTGTCACGCGCGTTATTTTCGCGTTAGGGGTGTGGCGTAGAGTCGAGCCTGCTCGATTGCTCTTCGCGCATGGGCTCGGATGCAGCAGCCGAGCAGTCTCGACTCTACGGACGCGCTACGAGCGCGCCGTCGATATCGATAGCGATCGGCATCGCCTCCGGTTCGCGCAGCAACAGCCTATGCGCCGCCGTCTCTTCCTGCGGGCTCAGATCGGCATACCACTGGATCTCTCCGCCCGACAAGGCGCCCAGCGGCAGACCATCGCGGTACAACACGCGAGAACCGGTGACCCGCGGCACCTTGCTGCCGGGCAGCACGCTACCGATCAAATTCAAAGGATCGGCGGCTGAAACGCAGACCAAGGCGCCGTCGTGCTTGCGCTGGCGGACTTGGCGCATCAACCCGATCGCCTCCGGCAGCGCGAACTGTTCGCCCGACAAACCGGCGATGAAACGCCCGCCGCGGATTTCGCCGCGCGCTTCCAAGCGATGGTAGACGCGCAGCAGTTCCCGCCACGGCGGCAGCCAGGATGCTTCGCGATCGAGCAAGCGCCAGCAGACCACGCCGTAACGGCGCAGCAGCACGCGCGCAATGTGCTCATGCGCGGATCCGTCCGCGGCGGCCCGGCCATCCGCAGCCGGATTTTTTGCGAATGCGGCCGCATTTCGGCGGATGAGCGCCCAGCGTCCCGCATCCTCGATGCCGAACAACGCCGCGCGGCGGCGATGCCGCGAATGCGCGCTCGGACGCTTGGACGCGGGCACCAACAAGGCGCGCAGGCCGGCGTAACTGTCGCAATGGATGCGGCCGCGGGCAACCAGTTCGGCCAGCGCGTCTTCCAGTTCGGTGCGCAGCAGATTGGCGCCGACCGTCAGCTCGTCGAAGAAGGAAGCGCCGTGTTCGGCCAGATAATCGGCGACACGCTGCGGACGCGAGGACAGCGTATCGTCGGCCGCGGCTTCCGGCGCGAGCCGGGTCCACGACGCCGCGTTGCGCCGCGACAGCAGCACGATCGGCGTGGCGCGCACCGGCGTGCTGCCGCGCGTGCCGCTGGTGTCGCCGGCGCTGGCGCGCAGACGGGTCCACTGCATGCGGCCGGCGGTGCACAGGTCGTCCAGCCAGGAAATCGAATAGTCCTTCACCCGGCTGGGCAGCAACTCCGCTTCCCAGGACGCTGCGGGCGCTTCGAAGCCTTCCAACTGCGCCAGCACCCCGGCCAAGGCCTCCGGACCGCTGACCCGCGCATCGCGGCCGACTCGCTGCCAATCGAACAGAAAACGCATGAAATCGCGCGGCTCGACCGGTTCTATTTCGCGCCGCAGCCGTTTCAGCGTATAGCGATGGATGCGCGCCAGCAGATGCCGCTCGCACCATTCGTCGACGCCGATGCCGGGCGTGAAGCGACCTTGCATGGCGTAGCCCTCGCCTTGCAGGCGCAGCAGGGACATTTCGGCTTCGGCGACCGGTAGTGAAAGCGCTGCAGCCAGGTCGGCGGCCGGCGTCGGACCCAGGCCGGTCAAGCGCGAACGCAGCAATTCAAGTGCGGCGTCTTCGCGGGTCCAAGCCTGTTGCGCGTACTCGGCCGGCGCTTCGATCGATGGCTGCAGCGGTGCTTGCGGGTGCAAAGCCAGCAACTGGGGCAACCGCTCGGCAGTCACCCACAGCTTTTGTGGGAGGGGCTTCAGCCCCGACAGGTCGGTCGGCGCTGAAGCCCCTCCCACAAAAGCAGGCGCAACCAGGGTCGCGCGATGGCCTTTCGCCAGGCGTTCGAGCCAGGCCTCCCAATTCGGCCGTTCCTGCGCTTCGCTTTCGGTGACGAAACCCAAGCCCATCAGCGCTTCGTGCATCTCGTCGGCGTCGCGCGCCTCGGGCCAGGCTTCTTCGCGGACCGCATCGATCGCCGAAGCGTCCAGGCGGCCGAGATCGTCTGCATTGCGCGGATCGGTGTAGCGGCGCGTCTGCACGGCCTGGGTGCGGCGTTCCTCCAGCGGTGCGTCGTCGAGGAAAGCGTAAGGGCGTGCGTTCAAAGCTTCGGCGGCGAGCGGAGACGGCGCGGTGAGATCGCGCGCCGTCACTCTCACCTGCCCGCTTTCGAGCGCGCGCAGCAGATCCAGCCAGCCATCGACATCCATCGCTTCGTGCAGACAGTCGTGCATGGTCTGCGCGACCAACGGATGGTCCGGCACCTGGCGCTCGCCGACGATGTTTTCCAGGCAAGCGACCTGGTCGGGGAACACCGTCGCCAGCAGATCTTCCGATTTCATCCGCTGCAACTGAGGAGGCACTTTCTTTCCGCCGACGAAGCGCGGCAGCGCCAGGGCCGTGGTCGCGTTCCAGCGCCAGCGCACCGCGAACAGCGGCGCATCCAGCAGCGCCTGGATCAACACATGCTCGGCCGAGGCCGAATGCAGGTAGCTGGCCACTTCGATCAGCGGAAAACTGTGGCTGGTGGACAGCGACAGCACGATCGCGTCCTCGGTGGCCGCGGCCTGCAGTTCGAAGTTGAATTTGCGGCAGAAACGCTTGCGCAGAGCCAAACCCCAGGCGCGGTTGATGCGGCTGCCGTAGGGCGTGTGGATCACCAACTGGGTACCGCCGGATTCGTCGAAGAAGCGTTCCAGGACGATCTCACCCTGGGTGGGCATGGCGCCGAGCATGGCGACGGTCGATGCCAGGTAGTCGACGATCTGGTGGGCGGCTTCTTGCGGCAGGCCGACTTCTTCGACTAGCCATTGAGAGGTTTCGCCAAGAGCAAATCCCCCCTGCCCCCCTTTTTCAAAGGGGGGAACATCAAAAGCTGCTTCTGCTGCTTCTGCTGCTTCAATGCCGCTGTTCTCCCCCCTTTGAAAAAGGGGGGCTGGGGGGGATTTGCTGTTGCTGTTGCTTTCCGCAACACGCCCGCTCAACCGCTCCACCACCTCTTCACGCAGCCGCGAAACCGCGAAAGACAATTCGTCCGTCCGCCCCGGCGCCTCGCCCAGCCAGAACGGGATGCTCGGCGGCTGGCCTTCGGCGTCTTCGACGCGAACCCTGCCTGGCTCCACGCGCAGGATGCGATAACTCGTATTGCCCAGTTGGAAGATGTCGCCGGCCATGCTCTCGACCGCGAAATCCTCGTTGACGGTGCCGATCTGCTGTGCTTGCGGTTCGAGAATGACGCTGTAGTCGCCGGTGTCGGGAATCGTGCCGCCGGACATCAGCGCGGTCATGCGCCCGCCCTTGCGGCCGCGCAGCTTGCGGTTGACCGCGTCGCGATGCAGATAGCCGGCGCGCGGGCCGCGCCGGGTGGTGAAGCCTTCGGCCAGCATGCGCACGATGGCGTCGTAATCCTTGCGCTCCAGCTTCGCGTAAGGCCAGGCGCGGCGAAGCCAGTCGTATAGGGCGTCCTCGTCCCACTCTCTGCAGGAGACTTCGGCGACGATCTGCTGGGCCAGCACGTCCAGCGGCGCTTCCGGCATGATCAGCGCATCCAGCTCGCCGCGGCGCACGCCGTCCAGCAACGCGGCGCATTCGATCAACTCGTCGCGAGTTTGCGGGAATAGGCGGCCCTTCGGCACGCCGCCGACATGGTGGCCGGAACGGCCGACACGCTGCAGGAAGGCCGCGATCGAACGCGGCGAGCCGAGCTGGCAGACCAGATCCACGTCGCCGATATCGATGCCCAGTTCCAGCGACGCGGTCGCCACCAACACTTTCAGTTGGCCGTGCTTGAGCTTCTGCTCGGCCTCCAGCCGTAGTTCCTTGGCCATGCTCCCATGATGCGCGGCCACGTGCTCCATGCCCAACAGTTCGCCCAGTTCGCGCGCGGCACGCTCGGCCATGCGCCGGGTGTTGACGAACACCAAGGTGGTGCGGTGCTGTTCGATCAGTTCGACGATGCGGGTGAAGACCTGCGCCCATTGGTCGCCGGACATGACCGTGCTGAGCGGCGTCGGCGGCAATTCCAGGGCCAGGTCGCGTTTTTTGGCGTAGCCGATGTCGACGATTTCGCAATCAGCGACCGTGCCGTCTGCGGTTTCTTTCAAGCCGGATGCGCCGACCAGGAATTTAGCCACCTGCTCGATCGGCTTTTGCGTCGCCGACAAACCAATGCGCGTCAGGCGGCGTCCGCACAAGGCTTCCAAACGCTCCAGCGACAAAGCCAGATGGCTGCCGCGCTTGCTGCCGGCCACCGCGTGGATTTCGTCGACGATCACCGTGCGTACCGTGCGCAGCATCATCCGGCCCGAATCCGAACCCAGCAGCACGTACAGCGATTCGGGCGTGGTCACCAGGATGTGCGGCGGTTTGCGCCGGGTCAGCGCGCGTTCGGCCTGCGGCGTGTCGCCGGTGCGCACGGCGGTGCGGATGTCCACGTCCGGCAGGCCCATCTTTTCCAACTCGGCACGGATGCCGGCCAACGGCGCTTCCAGGTTGATGCGGATGTCGTTGGACAGCGCCTTCAATGGCGATACGTAGACGACGAAGGTTTCGTCGGGCAGCGCGGCCTGGCCGCTGAGCAAGTCGTGGGTGGCGCCCGCCAAGCCTTGCCGGATCAGTTCGTCGATCGCGGTCATGAACGCGGTGAGCGTCTTGCCCGAACCGGTCGGCGCGGCCACCAGCGTATTGCGGCCGCTGCGGATCGCCGGCCAGGCGGCGGCCTGGGCCTCGGTTGGCCCCGGGAAGGCGCCTTGGAACCATTCGGCGACCGCGGGATGGAAGGCCTGCAGCGGCATCGGCAGATTATCGCGCTGGACGGCGTCGGGCATGGGAATCCTGGAAAATCGGGCCGGAATCGGCCGAAATCAAGCGAAGTTCGCGCGATGGTGCGCCCTTGGCGTCTCGTCGTCTGAGACGCGGCCGGCGCCACGTTAATCGTTCACGTAGGGTGGGCCTTGGCCCACCGTCGCCATCCGTTCGATCGTCGGATGCGGTGCGGCGCGGTTGGTCTGTGCCTTCGCTCCGTTGGTTTGTTCGTCGCGATGGGTACAGGGCGATGGTGGGCCAAGGCCCACCCTACGGCTACGATAAGCGCATGAGCATGATCGCCACCGAAACGGCAACGGAACTGCGCGAGTGGCTGCCGTCCTTCCGACGCGTTTTCGTACTGACCGGCGCGGGCTGCAGCACGGGGTCGGGCATTCCCGACTACCGCGACGGCGACGGGCAATGGAAACGCGCGCAGCCGGTGACGTATCAGGCTTTCGTCGGCGATCCGATCGTGAATGCGCGCTATTGGGCGCGCAGTTTCGTCGGCTGGCCGCGCGTCGCGGAAGCGCGGCCGAACGCGGCGCATCACGCTCTCGCCGGCTTGCAGGAACGCGGCGTCGTTTCGGCTCTCGTCACCCAGAACGTCGACGGCTTGCATCAGCGCGCCGGCAGCGATCCGGTGATCGATCTACACGGCCGGCTCGATGCGGTCGTCTGCCTGGCCTGCGCCTCGACGCAGCCGCGCGCCGAACTGCAAGCCCTATTGGCCGAACGCAATCCCGAGTGGGCCGGACTGGAAGCCGCGACCGCCCCGGACGGCGATGCGGATCTGGAAGATCGCGACTTCTCAGTGTTCCGCGTACCCGCCTGCCCGCATTGCGGCGGCATGCTGAAGCCCGACGTGGTGTTCTTCGGCGAAAACGTGCCGCGGCCACGCTATCTGCAAGCGCAGCAGGCGTTGCTGGATTCCGATGCGGTGCTGGTGGTCGGATCGTCGCTGATGGTCTATTCCGGCTACCGCTTCGTGCGCGCGGCACACGAAGCCGGGTTGCCGATCGCGATCGTCAATCGCGGGCGCACCCGCGCCGACGATCTGGCGACGCTGAAGATCGATGCCGAAGCCGGCGCTACCCTCGCCGCCGCACTCCAATAATCTCGCTACTCGTAGGTGCGGCTTCAGCCGCACGCTTTTCATTGATTGCGATGACTTTGAAGAGCGTGCGGCGCACCTACGAGTAGCAAGAGCCGATCAAGCGTCTTGGCCGCGCGCGAGCACGCTGGTGCGGCGGCTGTAGAGCAGGTACACGATTACGCCGACGACATTCCAGGCCAGGAACCATAGCTGCGTGCGCTGCGGCAGGCTCAGGAACAAATACAGGCAACCGAGGATCGCGACCGGCCCCACCAGCCAGGCCATCGGCGTGCGGAACACGCGCGGCCGCGCCGGATCGCGCTTGCGCAGCACCAGCAGGCAGACCGCCACCGCGGTGAAAGCGGCCAGGGTGCCCGCGTTGGCCAAAGCGGCGATTTCGTCCAAGCGCGCCACGCCGGCCAGCGCCGCCACCAGCACGGCGGTGAACAGGGTGATCGCGACCGGCGTGCCGGTGCGCGGGTTCACCTTGGACAGGCCGCGCGGCAGCAGGCCGTCGCGCGACATGACGAAGAAGATGCGGCTCTGGCCGTAGAAGAAAGCGAGCAACACCGTCGGCAATGCGACCACCGCCGCACCGGCGACGATCTTCGCGGCAGCGCCCTGCCCCAGCTCGCGCATGATCAAGGCCAACGGCGCCGGGCTTTGCGCGAACACCGTGTAGCTCAGCGCGCCGACCGCGGCCAGCGCCACGACGATGTAGATCAAGGTGCAGCCGAGCATCGAGCCGATGATGCCGATGGACAGGTCGCGCTTCGGGTTCTTGGTCTCTTCGGCGGCGGTGGAAATCGCGTCGAAGCCGTAGAAAGCGAAGAAGATGATCGCCGCGGCCGCCATCACCCCGCGTTCGACGCCGTCGGCGCCCATCTGCTTGGCGAAGCCGTAAGGCATGAACGGCTCCAAGTGCTTGGCGTCGAAGTGCGGCATGGCGATCGCCACGAACACGCCCAGCGCGACGACCTTGACCACCACCAGCGCCGCGTTGAGCGTGGCGCTCTCGCGTGTGCCGACGATCAGAAGCCCTGCGACCACGAATACGATCAGCACCGCCGGCAGGTTGATCACGCCGCCGGCGTGCGGCCCCGCCGCTAAAGCCTGCGGAATATGCACGCCCAGCCCGTTGAGGAATTCCAGCACCGACCCTGACCAGCCCACCGCCACCGCGCTGACCACCAGCGAATATTCCAGGATCAGGCTCCAGCCCACGATCCAGGCGATGCCTTCGCCCAAGATCGTGTAGCTGTAGGTATAGGCGCTGCCGGCCGCCGGCATCAGCGTGGACATCTCCGCGTAGGCCAGCGCGGCGCAAGCGCAGACGATGCCGGCTACGAGGAAGGAAATCAGTACGGCCGGTCCGGCCAAGTTGGCGCCGACGCCGATCAAGGTATAGATGCCGGTGCCGACGATGGCGCCGATGCCCAGGGCGATCAGATGCGGCCAACTTAGTGTTGGGACCAGGCGCCGTCCTTCTTCGTGGACCGTGACCCGGTCGATGTCCTTGCGGCGGAGCCAAGCCTGCATAACAGCCTCATGTCTGGCGGACGAGGCGCCAATAGTGAGGCATTGACCATCGTGAAGCGAGGCCTCGCTTTCGTAGTCGAGCCTGCTCGACTGCCTTTCGGCCAGATCGCCGCTGAGGATCGAGAGCAGTCGAGCGAGGCTCGACTCTACAAAGCGTTCGTCTCAACGCGGGGCGACGTAGCCGCCTTTCACGCCGCGCGGCGACAGGACCAATTGCCACAGTTGGATCCGCCGCGCGCGGAAGCTGGCCATGGACGCGGCTAGGTAATACCGCCACATCCGCCGGAAGCGTTCGTCGTAGCGCGATGGCAGCCGATCCCAGGCCACTTCGACGTTCGCGCGCCAGGCCTGCAGAGTGCGGTCGTAGTCGGTGCCGAAGTTGTGCCAGTCCTCGATCACGAACACGTCCTCGACCGCGTCGGCGATCTGCGCCGCGGACGGCAACATCGAATTGGGGAAGATGTATTTGCCGATCCACGGATCGGTATGGGTCACCGACTGGTTGCCGCCGATGCTGTGCAACAGGAACAGGCCGCCGTCTTCGCCATCCTGGCGCAGGCAGCGCCTGGCGACTTCGAAATAGGCGCGGTAATTCTTGACGCCGACGTGTTCGAACATGCCCACCGACAGTATCCGGTCGAAAGGCTCGTCCAGTTCGCGATAATCCTGCACCCGGATTTCGACCGGCAAGCCGGCGCACAACTCCTGCGCGAACGCGGCCTGCTCGCGCGAGATGGTCACGCCTACGCCGCTCACGCCGTAGCGCTCGGCCGCGTATTTCAGCGCCTCGCCCCAGCCGCAGCCGATGTCCAGCACGCGCATGCCCGGCTTCAGGCCCAGCTTGCGGCAGATCAGGTCGAGTTTCGCTTCCTGCGCATCGTCCAGGTTGTCGGCCTGGCGCCAGTAGCCGCAGCTGTAGACAAGACGTTTGCCGAGCATCGCCTGGTACAAGTCGTTGCCCAGATCGTAATGGCGTTCGCCGACTTCGAAACTGCGGCGGCCTTTCTGCAGATTGAAGAACTGCGCGCGCAGCGCGTCCCAGATGTCGGCGATGCCGTGCGCGCGCTGGTCGATGCGCGCGTCGAGCAGGTGGAAGAGGAAACCGTCCAACGATTCGGCGTCCCACCAGCCGTCCATGTACGACTCGCCCAGGGCGAGCGAGCCTCCCGCCAGCACGCGCGCGGCGAGGCGCGAATCGTGCTGTTGCATATCCCAGGCGCGGCCGCCACCGATCCGCACATCGGCGTCGTCCAGCAAGGCCTGCAGACGATCCTGGAAAGGATGTATCGCGACATCGGCTTTCATCAGCCCAACCCCGCATGTCCCACTGGGCGCAGCTTATCGCAAGGCGCATCGCCGCGTTGCCGGCGGTCTTGGAACGATGTGTAACGCACGGATCAGCTCGATGAAACGGATCCGGCGCTTTGCTTGCTCTTGTGGGAGGGGCTTCAGCCCCGACGTGGCGGTCGAGGCTGAAGCCCCTCCCACA
>DATFFH010000027.1:0-6877 GCA_035250245.1 Luteimonas sp.
CTTTAGCCGCGAGCTTTTCGACGATCCACGCAGGGGGCACTCTGAACCGGAAAGCTCGCGGCTAAAGCCGCTCCTACAGAAAGCGGCAGCGCTCAGAACTTCGCGCTGAACCGCACGCCGTACATCCGCGGCGTGTTGAGGTAGCGGATGTTCACCGACTCGTTGATGAAGCCCTTGCCCGAATAGACTTCGTCGGTCAGGTTGGACACGAAACCGTCGATCCGGAACCGCTCCTCTTCGCCGAAGTTCAAGCCGGCCGACACGTTGAGCGTGGTGAAGCCGTCGACCGTGTCGCGCATCGCCAAGCCGTTCGCCAGCGGGCCGATCTGGGCCGGGTTGGAGCCGTTGTTGAAGCCCATTTCCGACAGCGGAACTTCGACCACGCCGACCCGGTTGCCGCCGCCGTCGTACACGCCCTTGAAGCCGCGGCTGTTGTAGGCGGTGAGGAAATATTCGGAGCGGTAGGCCAAGTTCACCGTCCAATCGAACGAACTCACCGAGCCCCAACTCACGTCCACCGTCTGCGACAGGTTGAGGTTGACGTTGTACTTGGACGTATTCGGCAGGCGGTTGCCGTCCAGCGGCACGATCAGGCCCGCGTCGACACCGCGCGCACGGGTGTCCAGCACGTCCGAATCCTTGAACTCGGTATCCAGGTAAGTGAAGTTGTAACCCAGGTTCAGGCCGTGCGCGAAGCCGACCTGGCCTTCCAGTTCCAGGCCCAGCACGCTAGCGTTCGCCGCGTTGTCGTTCAGCACGTTGCGCGTCACCGCGTTCGGATTGTCCGGCGTCGGCGTCGGCACGTCGATCATGTTCTGCAGGACTTTGTCCTGATAGTCGTAGTAGAACAAGGCCGCGTTCAAGCGCACCGGCGTGTCGCCGAACTTCCAATCGCTCTTCAATCCCACTTCGTAGGAGGTGAGCTGTTCCGGTTTGAACGTCACCGATAAGTTGGTGCCATCAGCCAGTCGCATCGGCCGGTTCAGGCCGCCCGAACGAGTGCCGGTGGACACCGTCGCATACAGCATCTTGTCATCGTCCAGGTCGTACTCGGCGCCAGCACGCCAATCGACGAAGCTGTCCTCGTAGACGTTGACGCTGGTGGCGGTCGGGCCGTAGTCCGAACGCATGATCACATCGATCTGGTCGCGATAAGTATCGAGGAACGCGCCCCAATTGTCCTTGTAGCCCAGGCTGCTGAAGCCGTTGAGGAAATAGTCGATGCCGTCGTTGCAGCCCGCGGTCGCGGCCGGCGTCCAGTCGTTGTTCGTGCAAACGGTGGGTGTGGGCATCCGGTTGCCCGGACCCTGCAAGCGGAATCCCGGCGACAGGATCACCAGACCGGTCGTCCACGGATTGGTCGTGGTGTTCGGCGGCTGGCCGAAGAATTCTTCGAACAAGCCGTCAGGTATCACGAACTGGTATTTGACGTGGTGCTCGCGCGCCGTTTTCTTGTCCTTGGTGTAGCGCGCGCCGCCCAGCAGGCGGAACTTGTCGCTCACAGAGAAGCTCAGGTCGGCGTAAACCGCGTTGGATTCCACTTCCGAGCCGTTGCCGCGATTCTCGCCGCCCAGGCCGTCCTGCCAGCCGCAGGTGGTGCCCGGCGCGAACCATTCGCAATCGCCGAAATAGCCGTTGCCCACGTCCCAGGAGACGTAGTCGTACTTCTCGTTGTAGTTGAACACGCCCGCCGACCAAACCAGGCGGCCGGTATCGCCGAAGAAGCGCAGCTCGTTGGTGCGCGTCTTGGACTTGTCGGCCTGCATGAAAGTGTCGTACCAGTTCAGGCGTTCCGGATTGTGGTAGGCCTCGCGCTCTGAACCGGGATACACCGGCCCGAGCTGCCATTCGCGCGAAGCGTTGCGGTTGTAGAAATCGTACTTGCGATAGGAAGTGTTGAACTCCACCGACACCGCATCGTTGAAATGGTAGGTGAAGGTACCGGCGATGCCTTCGATGTCGTTGGTGGTCTTGCCCTGGGTGCGGAAATACTGGCGGAACGGATCGTCCAGGTCGTCGATGTCGTAACCGGCGGCCTGCGCGCGCTCGGTGAACATGCCCGGATCGCCGGTGCCCTCCTCCTTCACCTTGTCCAGCATCACGTAGGCGGAGAACTGCTCGTTCGGCTCCCACAAGAAAGACACGCGGCCAGCCGAATTGTCCATCGCGCCGGGGCCCTCCAGATCGAAGGGATAGCCGTTCTTGATGTAGGAATCGCGGGACTCATTGAACAGGGCAATGCGTGCGGCCACGGTTTCGCCCAGCGGGATGTTGACCACGCCTTCGTACTGGCGGAAATCGTAGTTGCCGGCGCCGATCTTCAGATTGCCGTTGAAAGCGCCCAATTCGGGCTGGTTCGGGATGACGTTGATCGAGCCGGCCGCGGCGTTGCGGCCGCGCACCGTACCCTGCGGACCTTTGTTGACTTCCACTCGCTGCACGTCGAAGAACATCGGGCCGATCGATCGCGGCCGCGGCAGGTAGATGCCGTTGTAGTAGGTGGCCACGGCCGGATCGGAGGAGAAATCCGAATCCGAAGCGCCGATGCCGCGCAGGTACATTTCGTACTTGCCTTCCTGCTTGGTGATCTGGAGTGCGGGCACCACGGCCGAGAGATTGCGGATGTCGGTGTTGACACCGAGCTTGTCCAATTCTTCGCCGGTGAAGGACTGGATGGTGCCGGCGTAGTCCTGGATCGACTGCACGCGGCGGTTGCCCGTTACCTGCACCGTCTGCAGCGTGGTCGCGTCGGCGGCGGGCGCCGGGGTCGCTGCGGTCGTCTGCGGCTGCTGCGCGGCTTGTTCCTGGGCGGCCGCGCCGAAGGCGACGCTCGCGCATGCGGATGCCAGCGCGATCGCCAGCAAACTGCGCCGTTGGATAACGGACTTGGACATCAGACGCACCCCCTCCGGGTCGTTGATTTTTCGGACTCTGTTTCGCGGCTGATGCGCTCGTTCGGCGCATTTTTCGCTTGCCTCCATGGTGGTTGGGCGCGACGGTGGAAACAATTGCATGCATACGTATTCATTGCGGCAGATGCCTCCTTGCAATCGCGCTGCAATGCAGCATCCGCATCGATTTGCGAACGCCAATGAATCCCTCTCCCCTCGCGGGAGAGGGACAGGCGCGCAGCGCCAGGGAGAGGGTTCGGCTTTTGGCGTAGAGCAACAACAGCACGCTCGCTACGCTCGCGCCCCCTCTCCTGCCCTTCGGGCATCCTCCCCCGCGAGGGGAGAGGAAACAGCGACGCACGCAAAGACGACCGCATGCGCAGGCAACGACAGCCTGCCGTCGGCGCATTCGCCGGACGCCAGCCCATGCACGTCGAGCAGTTGCATCTCCAACGACGGCAACTCCACATCCACGGCCTCGCCAGACAGATTGAACGCCGCCAAGATCTTGTCGCCCGCATGCTCGCGCACGAACGCAAGCACCGGTTCCGGCGTATCCAGCATGCGGATCGATCCATGGACCAGCGCGGGCTGCGTTTTGCGCCAACGCAGGAAATCCCTGAACGCATTCAGCGGGGAATCGGAGCCACGCTCTTGTTCCGCCACCGACATTCGAAGATGCGATTCAGGCAAAGGCAGCCAAGGTTCGCCAGCGCTGAATCCACCGTGCGCATCATCCGTCCATGGCATCGGCGTGCGGCAACCGTCGCGACCCTTGAAATTCGGCCAGAACGCGATGCCGTAAGGATCGCGTAGCGCTTCGAACGGCACCTCGGCTTCGCCCAACCCCAACTCTTCGCCCTGATAGACGCAGACCGATCCGCGCAGCGAGCACAGCATCGCATTCAGGAGTTTGGCCAGGGCTGGGGAGGCGTCTGCGCCGCCCCAGCGCGTGATCGCGCGGCGCACATCGTGATTGGACAAGGCCCAGCACGGCCAGCCTTCGTCCAGTCCCGCTTCCAGGCGGTTCACGGTATCGCGGACATAGGCGGCGCTGGTGTCGTCGGTCAGCAACTCGAAGCTGTAGCCCATGTGCAAGCGGCCTTCGCGCGTGTATTCGGCTGTGGTCGCCAGCGAATCCTCCGAAGAGATCTCGCCCAGTGCAGCCGTACCCGGATAGCGGTCCAGCAGCGCGCGCAGATCTTCCAGGAAGGCCAGATTCTCGGGTTGGGTGTTGTTGTAGTAGTGGTATTGGAACGCGTAGGGATTGTCCGGGCTGAAACCGCGGCCTACGCGCTTCTCCGGCGGTTTGGGCGGATTGTCGCGCAGATGTTTGTCGTGGAAGCAGAAGTTGATCGCGTCCAACCGCAATCCGTCCACGCCACGCTTCAACCAGAACTCCACGTTATCCAGCACCGCGGCGCGCACTTGCGGATTGTGGAAGTTCAAATCCGGCTGCGAGGACAGGAAATTGTGCAGATAGTACTGGCCGCGGCGCGGCTCCCATTTCCAGGCCACGCCGCCGAACAGCGACAGCCAGTTGTTGGGCGGCGTGCCGTCCTCGCGCGCGTCGGCCCACACGTACCAGTCGGCCTTGGGATTGTCGCGGCTCTGCCGGCTTTCCTTGAACCATGCGTGCTCGGCCGAGGTGTGGCTGAGCACCTGGTCGATCATCACTTTCAGCCCGAGCGAATGTGCCTTGGCGAGCAGGCGGTCGAAGTCGTCCAGCGCGCCGAACAAGGGATCGACCGCTCGGTAATCGGCGATGTCATAGCCGAAGTCGGCCATCGGCGACTTGAAGAACGGAGATACCCAGATCGCGTCTACGCCTAGGCCTGCCACGTAGTCCAAGCGGTCGACGATGCCCGGCAGATCGCCCACGCCGTCGCCGTCGGTGTCCAGGAAACTGCGCGGATAGATCTGGTAGATGACGGCGCCCCGCCACCATTGCGTATCGCTCATTCCGCTGCCTCGACCGGGCGCCCGTACGCCGCGATCTACAGCTTATCGCCGGAGAACGCGGCATAGGCGCCGTTGCATACGTATTCGGTACGGATACTCCTGCTTGTGGAGCGGAGTTTGATTCGCTGCTTTCGTCTGGGTAGCGCGCTCGCGTGC
Source organism: Luteimonas sp. (assembly GCA_035250245.1). Taxonomy (GTDB): domain Bacteria; phylum Pseudomonadota; class Gammaproteobacteria; order Xanthomonadales; family Xanthomonadaceae; genus Luteimonas_C. The sequence continues at coordinate 5,010 of DATFFH010000027.1, forward strand.
TCAGAGCAGCGGAGCAAGCTCCGCTCTACAAACAAGGCGGCAGTTAGGGTCGCCTCTGCTTATCCGGGCGCGGATTATCTCTGCTTGCTTTGCTTCGCCGGTGGTTTGATCGGCTCCATCGCACGGAAACGACGGCCGTATTCATCGGTCAAATCGCGTGATTCCTGCGGATTGCGCACCAGCGTAGGCGTCAGCAGGATGATCGTTTCGTTGCGCGTATCCGACGTCGTTTGCCGACCGAACAAACCACCGATCACCGGGATCCGGCTCAAACCCGGAAAACCGGAAGAGCCGCGGGTGCGTCCGTCCTGGATCAAGCCCGCCATGATCACGGTCTCGCCGCTTTGCACCATCGCATTGGTCTTCAGCCGGCGTGTGTCGATGCGCACGTTGCCGTTGGCGTCGGGGTTGCCGGAAGGCGCGCTCACTTCCTGCACGACATCCATGAAGATGGTGCCGTCCTTGGTGGCGCGCGGCCGCACCTTCAGGATGGTGCCGGTATCGATGTACTGCACCTGGCTGATCGTGCTCTCGCTGCCCAGGTTCGGGTTCACCGACACCGAATTGATCGGAATGCGGCTGCCGACGTTGAAGGTGGCTTCGTAGTTGTTGCGCACGAACACCGACGGCGTCTGCAGCATGCGCACGTCGGTGACCTTGTCCAGCGCGCTGATCACCGCGGCCGCGTTCGGGCCGAGGAAGGTCCACAGCATGCCGCCGTCGTTGGTGCCGGCCGGCTTGATGCTGCCTGCGAGCTGGCTCCAGGTGGTGCGACCCACGGCGTCCGGCAAACCGTTGTCGGTAACGGCGCGTTCGAAGAACCAGTTGACGCCGTAGGCGAGTTCGCCGCTGAGCTGCACCTCGACCACTTGCGCTTCGATGTGTACCTGCATCGGCATCACATCCAGCTTTTCCACGACTTCGCGGATCGACTTCCAGGCCGCGGGCGAAGCGCGGACCAGCAGCGAATTGGTTTCCGGCACGGCCGACACGCCGACCTTGTCGCCGTTGACGTCGATGGTGACGGTGGTGTTGCGCGTGGTCTGTTGCGGATCGAGGCTGAGTTGCCCGACGCCGCCGGCGCCGCCGCTCGAACCGCCGCCGGTGCCGCTGTAGCCGTCCTTGCTGCCGCCGTAAGCGTCGCTGGTGGAGCTCATGTTGTCGGCCAAGCCGCGGATGGTCTCCGGATTCGGATACATCAGCGACGCGCCGCCGTCGGCGCCGCCGTTGTTGCCTCCGCGTCCGCTGCCGAACACTTCGGCCAGGCGCGTGGCCAGTTCGTCGGCCTTGATGTACTTCAATTCGTGGGTGAACAGGCGCGGCGTATCGCCGGTGCCGTCGATGCGGTCGATCCAGGCCTGGATGTCGTCCAAATAATCGGGCTGCGATGTGATCGCCAGCACCGCGTTGGAGCCTTCCAGCGGCATGAAGCGGAACATGCCCGCCACTGGCGATTTGCTCTGCTCGCCGAACACCTTTTCCAGGTCGGCGACGACCTTGGTGGCGTTGCTCGACTGCAGCGGGAACACGCCCACCGACATGCCAGCCAGCCAATCGACGTCGAAGATCTCGATGGTGCGCAGGTAATTGGCCAGTTCATTGCGCGTGCCGGCCAGGGTGATCAGATTGCGCGAAGGTTCGACATTGACGATCGAATTCGGCCGTGCGTACGGCTTGAGCAGCTTCTCCATCTCGGTGGCCGAGATGTAGCGCAGCGGCACCACCTGCACCTGGTAGCCGCCACGGGCCATGCCGGGCGCGCCCGCGCGCGGCGCGACGGCGCCGGCCAGGGCCTGGTCGGCCGGCACGATGTTGTAGCGGCCGCCGCTGTAGATCAGGCGCGCGTTGTTCCAGCTCAGCACCATCTC
>DATFFH010000028.1:0-2166 GCA_035250245.1 Luteimonas sp.
CTGGCGATCGGCTGCGGGCGCCAGGCCGCGCTGGCCACGCGCCTGCTGCGCGAGCGCGGCGCGAAGACGGTGCAGATCCTGGATCCGCGCTTGGACCCTGCGCATTGGGATTGGGTGATCGCGCCGGGGCACGACGATATCCGCGGCGCGAACGTGATCACCCTGCTCGGCAGCTTGAATCCCGTCGACGATGCTTGGCTGGCGCAAGCCCGCGATCGTTTCGCGGCGTTCGCGCATCTGCCCGGGCCGCGCACCGCCTTGCTGCTGGGCGGCAGCAGCGCGCATGCACGCTTCGACCGGATGGCATTCGAAGTGCTGGCTTCGAAACTAGAGGCCGTGCTGGCGCGCGAGGGCGGCAGCGTACTGGTCACGACGTCGCGGCGCACCCCGGCGGAACTGCGCGATGCCTTGCGCCACCGTTACGGCGAAACGCCGGGCGTGGTCTGGCGCGGGCCGGAGGACGGCGAAAACCCGTATCCCGGATTGCTGGCCTGGGCGGACCGCATCGTCTGCTCGCCCGATTCGGTGAACATGATTTCCGAAGCCTGCGCGACGGCGGCGCCGGTGTTCGTGTTCGACCCGGCGCGCGTGAGCGGGCGGCCGCGGCGTTTCATCGATGCGCTGCTGCAGCGCGGGCGGATCCGGGCGATGGATGCGACGCTGGCGCCGTTCGATGCGGAACCGTTGCGCGAAACCGCGCGGGTCGCCGCCGAACTCCGCGCCCGCCTGTAGGGTGGGCCTTGGCCCACCATTGCCCTATCGCACGCAAGACGAGCACATCGAAGCGGTTCGCGGGCTACGCCAGGGTCGATACGAATCCGCGGCATCGTTTCGACGATTCTTCGTCGCGAATTTGCGGAATGGCGCCGGTGGGCCAAGGCCCACCCTACGGCTGCCTCAAGCGGGCAAGGGCTACAGCGCTGCGGATCGGTTCGCGGGCAGCGATCAGCGCCTCGCTTTCGGCGATCCGCCGCGGCCTGCGGTCGAGCGTGCAAGCCAGTCCCAGCGCCAGCAACGTCGAATGCGATTCCGACGACCGCGTGGCGGCTTGCTCGTCCAACGAACCGGCATCGCGCACCGCGGCGATCAATCCGGGCGTATTGCGCGGCGCGAGCAATTCGGGATGCGCCGCGGAATCGCGCAACACCAGGTACTGCAACAGGAATTCCAAGTCGACCAGCCCGCCCTCGCCTTGCTTGAGGTCGAAAAGCGCGGCATCGGAGCGGTCGAGTTCGTTGCGCATCTTGGCCCGCATCGCGGCGACGTCGTCGCGCAATTTCTGCGGATCGCGGCTGCGCGACAACGTCTGCGCGCGCACCGTTTCGAAATCGGCGATCAGCGTGGCATCGCCGGCCACGCCGCGCGCGCGCACCAGCGCCTGGTGCTCCCAGGTCCAGGCGCGTTCGCGCTGGTAGTCCGAAAAGCTGGCCAGGCTCGATACCAACAAGCCTTTCGCGCCGTCCGGACGCAGGCGCACGTCGACTTCGTACAGCTTGCCCGCCGCGGTGGGCGCGCCGAGCAAGGCGACCAGCTTCTGCGCCAGGCGCGCGTAGTAGCGCGGCGCATCCAACGGCCGCGCGCCGTCCGACCCCGCTTCCGCCGGCGCGTCGTACAGGAACACCAGATCCAGATCGGAACCGAAGCCGAGTTCCTCTCCGCCCAAACTGCCATAGCCAAGCACGGCGAAGCGCGCGCCCGGCACGGCGCCGTGCGCGGCGGCGGTTTCGGCGACGGCCAAACGCAGCGCGATCGCGATCGCGGCATCGGCCAGCCACGCGAGCTGGCGCGCGCTCTCGCTGGCCGGCTGGCGCGCATCCAGCGCGGCCAGCGCGATCCGGAAACTCAGTGCATGGCGCTTTTCGTTGAGCGCTTGCAGCGCCGCTTCGGTGTCGTCGCCGGCGGCGGCGACCGCGGTTTCGCATTCCGCGCGCAGGCCTTCGCGCTGCGGCAGCGGGCCGGCGGCGCGTGCGTCGAGCAATTCGTCCAGCAATAGCGGATACGCGGCCACGCGTTCGGCGAGCAAGGCGCTGCGCGACACTGCATCGACCAACCGGCGCAGCGCATCCGGTTGTTCGTCGAGCAAGGCCAGATAACTGCTGCGGCGCAGGACGTTCTGCAGCAAGGCCAACACGCGCCGCAGCGCGGCGTCGGGCTGGCGCGAGCGCG
>DATFFH010000029.1:0-12676 GCA_035250245.1 Luteimonas sp.
GCCCATGTACAGGACGAGATGGCCGCCGGAGATGCGCAGACGCTGTCTGCGGCCAACGCCTACACCGACCAGAAGTTCGCCCAGGTTGATTTCTCCGGCATCAACGACCGCTTCGACGCCATCGATCGCCGCTTCGGCCAACAAAACACGCGCATCAGCCGCGTAGGCGCGATGGGCCTGGCCGCTTCCAGCATGAATGCGCATGCGGTGGCGGCCGACGCCGGCCGCGGCCGCTTCGCGTTGGGTATCGGCTCGCAGGGCGGTAAAAATGCGGTGTCGGTCGGCTACGGCAAACGCATCTCGCGCGCGACCTTGTCGTTGGGCGGCGCGTTCAGCGGCAGCGACAAAGGCGTCACCGCGGGCTTTGGGCTTGATCTTTGATCGCAGCCTACCGCTGTCTGCGCCGATCGGCGCAGACAGCGAAAATCGCCGGCGAACTGTTTCTATAGGCCGACCTTGCGCCGGCCCTCTGCACGGCGAATCGGGCTTTTCATGCGTCCGCTGAGCCTTGCAGTCTTCCGGCGAAGCTCGGCGATTGAAAGGCGCCCGCCTTCGTAACGAAAACAGGCCGTTGTTGCCGAATACCGCAATTTGCTATCGTGCGCCGCCTTCGGCTAGTCGCCGCGAAGGACGTTTGCGGGGGAAGCCGATGAGCCAATTGCAAGACCTCGTCGCGCTGATCCGCGCCGACACGCCGCTGATCGTCATCGAAACGCCGGACGAACAGCGCGTGATCGAAATGTTCCGGCAGACCCTGGCCCAGGTTTGGCGGGCGCTGTACCGCTGGTCGATCACCGAAGGCCTGCGCCGGCTGGACATGGACCGCGAGGACGAATCGGAAGTCGCGCCCGACGCCTCGAACACGCTGCAGGCGATCCGCGACGCGACCCAGCGCGGCGTCTATCTGCTGCTGGATTTCGATCCTTACCTGGAATACGCCGGCACCCAGCGCATGGTGCGCGACATCGTGCAGCGCCGGCATTGCCAGCCGCACGTGCTGGTGCTGGTCGGCACCAAGATCGAACTGTCGGCCGACCTGGAGCCGTTCGCGGTGCGTTTCGCGCCTCGCCTGCCCGACGCGGGCACGCTGCTCAAGCTGGTGCGCGAACAGGCCGACGCCTACGCGCGCGAGAACGGCGGCAAGCGGGTGCGTTCGGACGAAGCTGTGGTCGCGCAGATCGTGCGCAACCTGCAGGGGTTGAGCGAAACCGATGCGCGCCGCATCGCCCGCCACCTGATCTTCGACGACGGCGTCATCGACGCCAACGATCTGGCGCAGCTGGCCAAGCTGAAGTTCGAATTGCTCAACCGCAGCGGCCATCTGCATTTCGAATACGACACCGCGCGCTTCGCCGATGTCGCCGGCGCCGCCCGCGCGAAGCGCTGGATCGAGCAACGCCGGGTCGCCTTCGTCGAAGGCAAGCCGCCGCCGGGCTTAGATCCGCCCAAAGGCATGCTGCTGCTGGGCGTGCAGGGCTGCGGCAAATCGATGCTGGCCAAGGCCGTGGCCGGCGGCTTCGGCGTGCCGTTGCTGCGCCTGGATTTCGGCACGCTGTACGACAAGTACCACGGCGAGACCGAGAAGAACCTGCGCGCCGCACTGGCTTCGGCCGAACAACTGGCGCCGTGCGTGCTGTGGATCGACGAGATCGAGAAGGCGCTGGCCAGCTCGAACGATGCGGCCGACGGCGGCTTGTCGCATCGCGTACTCGGTTATTTCCTCACTTGGCTGGCCGAACGCAAAGCGCCGGTGTTCCTGGTGGCCACCGCCAACCAAGTGCAGGCCTTGCCGCCGGAATTGCTGCGCAAAGGCCGCTTCGACGAAATCTTCTTCGTCGATCTGCCGACGCCGGCCGCGCGCGAAGATATCTTCAAGCTGCACCTGCTCAAGCGCAAACTCGATCCGGCTTCTTTCGATCTGCCTGCATTGGCGCGCGCGTCCGAAGGTTTTTCCGGCGCCGAGATCGAACAGGCGATCGTCGCCGCGCTGTATGCGGCCCATGCGCAGAACGCGCCGCTGTCCGAATTCCAGCTGCACGCCGAGCTTAAGCAGGCGCGCCCACTTTCGGTGCTGATGCGCGAGCAGGTGCAAGCGCTGCGCGAATGGGCGCGCGAGCGGACTGTACCGGCGGATTGAGGCCGCTTTTCGTAGGTGCGAATTCATTCGCACGCTTTTCACCATCAAGCAAAAGCGTGCGAATGAATTCGCACCTACAAAAGCCGAGGCCCGTGGCGAATCAACCGCCTTCCAGCACCGGTTTGAGCTTCAGCATCGCCTCGCGCATCTCGTCCATGAACACGCGTACGCGCGCGACGCGGCGCAGATCGGGGTGCGTGAGCAGCCACAGTTCGTTGCGCAGCTCGGCCACCGGTTCGCCGACGCGGGCCAGGCCCGGCATGCGGTCGCCGAGATAGCAAGGCAATACCGCAAGCCCCAAGCCTTGCGCCGCGGCGTCGCGCAACGAGAGCAAGCTGTTTGCGCGGTAGGTCGCGCGCCGGTCGTAACCCTCGCGCGCCAGCCATCGCGACGAGTTGAGGTGCGACAGGCTGTCGTCGGGTGCGACCCAGTCGTGCGCGGTCAGGTCGTCGCCGTCGCGCACGCGCCACCGCTTCGGGCGATAGACGGCGAAAGCGATGTTCGCGATCTTGCGCCCGACCAAATTGTCCGGCGGCCCGCCGCTGGGCCGCAGCGCCACGTCCGCTTCGCGCCGGCTCAAGTTGTAGACCGCGTTGTCGGCGACCACCTCCAGCACGATCTGCGGATGCGCGCGTCGGAACGCGGCGAACACCGGCGGCAATAACCCGAACAGCAAGGTGTCGGTGGTGGTGACGCGGATCGTGCCCGAGGGCCGCTCGTCGCGGCCGGCCAGGCGCCGCTCCACCGCTTCGATCCGCGTTTCCAATTCGGCGGCCGCCGCGATCACGTCCTCGCCGGCCGCAGTCGGCGAATACCCGTCGCGCGCACGCTCGAACAGGCGCACGCCCAATTTGCGTTCGATCGCGTTGATCTGCCGGAACACGGTGGGATGGCTGACGCGCAGGCTTTTGGCCGCGCCGTTGAGCGAGCCGGCGCGGCCCACGGCCAAGACCAGGCGATAGTCGTTCCAATCCAAGGCTTGTTCATTCATGCAAACACCGCTTGCCGTTTTGGCGAAGTGATTTTCACGAATGAACATCCTACCTTGCCGTCACCGCATCCGCATCCATCGCCGCCATGACCGACCTGCTGTACATCGAAGCATCGCCGCGCAAACAGCGCTCGCATTCCATCGCCGTGGCCGAGACGTTCCTGCACGCCTACCGCCAGGCCAAGCCAGAGGCCGTCGTCGACAAGCTCGACTTGTGGCAGGAACCGCTGCCCGCTATGGACGGCGCGATCCTGGACGCGAAGTACGCAATCCTGGCCAAACAGCCGCACACCGACGTGCAGCGCGCGGCCTGGGGCGAGATCGAACGCGCCGTCGCCCGCTTCGACGCCGCGGACCGGCTGCTGTTCTCGGTGCCGATGTGGAACTTCAACGTGCCCTACGTGCTGAAGCACTACATCGACGTGGTGACCCAGCCGACGCTGACCTTCAGCTTCTCGCCTGAAGCAGGTTATCGCGGCCTGCTGCAAGGCAAGCGCGCGCTGATGGTCTACGCCAGTTCGGGCGACTACCTGCCCGGCACCACCAATCCGCGGCCGGATTACCAGAAGCCTTTCGTGGAAGCCTGGCTGCGCTTCATCGGCATCCACGACATCGAAACGGTGGCGGTGCAGCCGACCATCGGCAATCCCGATCTGCTGCGCGCGACCACCGATGAAGCCATGCGGCGCGTGGTCGAACTGGCCCGCGATTTCTGAGGAGAAGCGACGATGAGCACGGGACTGGCCTGGGTATTGCTGATCGTCTCCGGACTGCTGGACGTGGTCTGGGCGGTGAGCATGAAATATTCGCAAGGCTATACGCGGCCGGGCTGGAGCCTGTTGTCGCTGGCGACGCTGGCCGCCTTCGTCTGGCTGCTGGGACGCGCGTTGCAGGCGTTGCCGCTGGGCAACGCCTACGCGGTGTGGACCGGCGTGGGCGCGGTCGGCAGCGTGCTGATGGGCGTGTGGCTGTTCGGCGAGGCGATCACGCCGGTGCGGCTGGGCTTCATCGGGCTGATCGTGGCCGGCATCGTCGGCCTGAAAATGACTTCGTCCTGATTTTCGAAGAAAGAGGAGCCGCGATGCAAAGACTCGACGCCAACGCGCTGTCGCCGCAAGGTCGCCAGGCCTTGCTGGCGCTGCACGAACACGTGGGGAACAGCGGCCTGGAACGTTCGCTGCTGGACTTGATCAACGTGCGCGCTTCGCAGATCAACGGCTGCGGCTATTGCCTGTGGCTGCACCATCGCGAAGCGCTGGCGCACGGCGAGCGCGCCGAGCGCCTGCACGTGCTGCCGGCGTGGCGCGAAGTGGACGCTTTCAGTCCGCGAGAACGCGCGGCGCTGGCCTGGACTGAAGCGGTGACGCGGATCGCGGATGGCGGCGTTGACGACGCGCTGTACGCCGAAGCCCGCATGCATTTCGACGAAGCGGAATTGGTCGCGTTGAACTATGCCGCGATCGAGATCAATGCCTGGAACCGGTTGGCGATACCGTTCCGGAAGGCGCCGCCAGGCCTCAAACCCCCGGCGGCCTGACCGCTTTTTTGTAGGAGCGGCTTCAGCCGCAAGCTTTTTCTTGAATTGCTGCGATGTCGCGATTTGACGCAAAGAGCTCGCGGCTGAAGCCGCTCCTACAAAAAGCAAGAGCAGCGGAGCAAGCTCCGCTCTACACAAGCAAGCTCACGGAGAATCCTCATGCCCCTGGTCCGCATCGACCTTCGCGCCGGCAAGTCGCCGGAATACCTTCGCGCCATCACCGACAGCCTATATGCCGCGATGCGCGAATCCTTCGCGGTGCCTGAGGACGACCGTTTCATGCTGATCCACCAGCACGCGGCCGAAGAGTTCATCTACGACGCCGGTTATCTGGGCGTCCGCCGCAGCGAGGATCTGGTGATCGTGCAGATCACCGCCAACAACACCCGCACGCTGGAACAGAAAAAGGCGTTCTTCGCCGACGCGGCGCGGCGGCTGTCCGCATCGCCCGGGCTGCGGCCGGAGGACGTGCTGATCAGCCTGGTCGAGGTGCCGAAAGAGAATTGGTCCTTCGGCTTGGGACTGGCCCAATACGCCTAACGGCCGTGGTTTTTTGTAGGAGCGGCTTTAGCCGCGAGCTCTTTCCCTGAAATCGCCGCATTGTCGCGATTTGATGAAAAAGCTCGCGGCTAAAGCCGCTCCTACAAAAGCAGGCGGACCTCGGGGCGGCCCTAGCTGGCGAACGCCTTCCCGCAGGCCTAACGTCGTGCGATCACCCGTGTGGGAGGGCGTGCGATGGCAGGCGTGCAACCGCTAGGCATCACTCCGCAGAGTTGGCAGGATCGGGCCGCCGCGTTCCGGGCCGATCCGCAGGCGCAGGCGCCCGCCACGCCCACCGGCAGCTACCAGCTCGAACCCAGCTATCACCCGCAGCTGTTCGGGTTGACCCCGCGCCAGGGGCCGACCGCCGGCGCCACCTCGTTCGCCGACGAAGTGCGCGGCCGCGACGCCCAGGCGATCGATCTGGAGCTGATGCAGATCGCCAACGCCGTCTACGATCCGAACGTACAGAATGTGGGCGATTGGACCCGGTTGACCGACGCGCAGCTGCGCGATGCAGGCATCGACCCGGCCACGCTTGAAACGCCGGACACCGGCTTCCGCGCCGGCATCTACACCGACGGCGACGGCAATTACGTACTGGCTTTCTCCGGATCGAACGAACGCATCGACTGGACCGGCGCCAATTTCCCGCAAGGCCTGGGGATGCGCACCGAGCAGTACGACCAGGCAGTAGCGCTGGCCCAGCAAGTGGCCAATAGCGAGTTCGGACGCGAAGGCAACGTGGTCATCACCGGCCATTCGCTCGGCGGCGGCTTGAGCGGTCTCGCTTCGCTGGCCACCGACATCCCGGCGGTGACCTTCGATGCCTCCGGCGTGCACGACGACACCATGGAGCAGTTCGGCCTGGATCCCGGCCAAGCCAAGCAGGATGCCGAAAACGGCCTGATCCGCCGCTACAACGTCGACGGCGATCCGCTGACCGAGGCCCAGGAAGACACCCCAGGCTTGAACCGGATCATGCCGGACGCGCCGGGCCACGAGATCACGTTGGACAGCCCGCTGCCGCCGATCGATCCGCCGTCCTGGACCTGGAATCCGATCGAGATGGCCCAGCGCACGGCCGACTATTTGAAGGCCAAGGCCGAGCGTGTGGGCGATCTGCATCGGCAACAGACGATGATCGATGCGCTGGAGCAGCAGCGGCCTTGGGAGCGTTGAGCGCTTCGCTGCTTTCGCCTTCGTAGAGCTTTCGTAGAGTCGAGCCTGCTCGACTGCTCTTCGTCGCGATCCCATCCCCGCTTGGAAAGCAGTCGAGCAGGCTCGACTCTACAGAAGCGGTTCCGTCGGTGTCTTTCGCAAACCATTGACGCCGCCGTGCAAGAATCGCCGCATGCGCGCCGCGACGATCCAGGTTTTCGTGCTATTGCTGGCTTTGTGCGCCGCCGCCTGCCGCGGAGACCCGATGGACGCCAAGCAAGTCTTCCCCGATCCCAAGACCGCCTCCCTGGCCGCCGCCGCCGCGGACGGCGATGCGCCGCGCGTGCGCGAACGGGTACGCGAGGGCGCGGACCCGGACGCGCAGGGCGATAAGGGCATGAACCTGCTGCAGTACGCCTTGGCCGAACAGAATCCGGACGGCTTGAAAGCTCTGCTGGACAATGGCGCGGATGCGTCCAAACCCGGGATGGGCGGCAGCACCGTGATCCACAACGCGGCGATCGCGAACGATGCGGTGTATCTGGAAATCCTGTTGGCCCATCGCGCCGATCCCGACGCGCCGCACGGCCAGACCGGTGCCCCGCCGCTGTCGGCCGCGGCCGGCCCGCGCACCGACAAGCAATTCCAGTTGCTGCTCTCGGCCGGCGCCGATCCGAATCGCGCCGACCGCACCGGCAACACCCCGCTGCATGCGGCGGCGATGATCAACGCCGGCGCCCATGTGCTGGCCTTGCTGAAGGCCGGCGCCGATCCGCGCGCCAAGAACGCGCAGGGCGAAACGTTCCAGCCCTACTACTTCAAGCTGCCCGAAGCCCGGTTGAGCGAAACCGCGCGACAGGAGCGCAAGGATGTCGTGGCCTGGCTGCAAGCGCAGGATGTGGCGCTGGAGGCGCCCGCCTCGCCTTAGCTGGACGCCGCCTTCCGTTTTTCCCGTCAATGGTTTTGCCGCACCCCGCGGACAAGCCAAGGACGATGCATGACCGGATTGCACGACCAGGCGCTGGCCAGCGCCGACAGGATCGAAGCGGAATTGCGCCGGATCGGCGCCTGGCGGGACAATCCGCTCCCGGAGGCCGCCTACGGTTTCCGCAAAGCCTTCGCGGCCGACACCATGGCGTTCGAAGAATGGCTGCAATTCGTGCTGCTGCCCCGGGTGCGGGAAATCGCGGCGGAGCGCGGCAATTTCCCGCCACGCAGCCAGGTGGGGACCTATGCCATCCGCAACCTGGACGGCCGCGAGGACTGCGACGGGCTGATCGGCCTGCTCTGCGAGTTCGACTACCTGTTCGGCCCGTAGGGTGGGCCTTGGCCCACCATTGCCATATCCCAAGTCTCCGCGAACAAAAGTCGAAACGCGGGCCCTTCGCTCATTGTCCGTCGCGACTGTAAGACGGCAATGGTGGGCCAAGGCCCACCCTACGCCGTGCTCCCTAGGGTCTGCACTAGCTATTCAGCCGATCGGACCATTGCCAACCTACGGCCTAGTACGGTCAACCCCGGTGGTCCGCATGTCCCTGCTCGACGGCGTCAACTCCAACGTCTCCAACGAAGCGTTGATGCGCTACCTGATGCAGCCGGTGCAACCGCAGCCGACGCAGCAGAGTTATCCGCGCGCCACGCAGACCAACGGCGAAAGCTTCAGTGACCAGATCGCCGGCCAGCAGCCGCAGCAGCAGAACGATCTGCAGTTCGCGCAGATGTCCAACGACGTCTACAAGACCACTGGGCCGGATGGCACGGGCACGCAATCGGAAACCGAACTCGAAGCCGCCGGCTGGAACCGCCTGCAGCCGGACCCGAACGGCGGCAATTTCCTGGTCGACAAGCAGGGCAACCACATCCCGATCGATCCGGCGATGCTGGAAGATTCCAACACCGGCTTCCGCGCCGGCATCTACCAGAACGACCAGGGCCAGTACGTGGTCGCCTACGCCGGCACCGATCCGTCGGAAATGGCTGACCTCGGCGCCGACGCCGGCCAGGCGTTCGGCTTCGAGACCGCGCAGTACAACCAGGCAGTGGCGCTGGCCAAGGAAGCCGAGGTCGCGTTCGGCGACGGCAACGTGGTCTTCACCGGCCACTCGCTGGGCGGCGGCTTGGCCACCGCGGGCGCGCTGGCTACCGGCAGCGCGGGCGTGACGTTCAACGCCGCGGGCCTGAGCGACGACACGCTATCCGATCTGGGCTTCAGCCCGAACGCCGCCCGCGAAAACGTCGCCGACAGCGGCCAGGTGCGCCGCTACATCGTCGAAACCGATCCGCTGAACACCGTGCAGCAGGACGTGCCCGTCCTGAACGGCACGCCCGACGCGGTCGGCACCGAATGGCGCGTCGCTCTGCCCGCCGGCATGACCCCGTTCATCGACAGCCACGGCGGCAGCGGCAACGGCACCTCCTTCGTCGAAGCCCTGCGCACCGGCACGCCGCGCGCGCCCGAGTCCGAAGTGCTGAACGTCGACGGCCTGGCCGGCGACGTGCGCGAGAACGCGTCCGAATACACGATCAACAGCGTCGGCAACATCGCCGAAGGCCTGTGGACCACCGGCACCGACGTGGTCGATTCGGTCAGCGGCAAGGTCGACGACGTGCAGAACGTGATCGACACCGACTTCGCCCAGGGCGATTACGTCGAAGGTTCGTTCAACATCCTGGGCGACGTGGCCGAAGGCGCGTTCAACGTGACCGGCGATCTGGTCTCGGGCGGCGCCGACTACGCCAGCGCGCAGGTGAGCGAGATCGCCAACTACGGCGGCAGCACGATCCGCGACCTGGGCGATTTCCTGGGTCTGGAAACCCCGGCCAACGCCGTGGCCGGCGTGCTTGAAGGCGGCGGCGAGCTGGTCGGCGACGTGATCGAATTCGGCGGCGACGCCGTCGAATGGACCGCCGACACGCTGGGCACCGTGACCGAAGGCGTGGTCGACTTCACCGGCGACGTGGCCCAAGGCGTGACGGACTTCGCCGGCGACGTGGCCGAGGGCGTCAACAGCGTGATGCCCTGGAACTGGTAAGCAACGATCAGCCTTCTACCGCTTGCTTTAGCCCTCTCCTGCGAAGCGGGGTGAGAAGCCCTGCTTGCGAGCCATGGCTCGCAGGGCGCCGAACGCCAATGCGCCCAAGCGCATTGGCCGGGGCGCGAAGCGGGGTTGGGTGAGGGCACGCGGACTTACAATTCCTTCGCAACGTTCCCGTTAGCCTGCCGCCGTTCCCGCACCGGCTACCGACCATGCTGACCGCCAACGGACCCCAAGCCACGCGCCGCGTGTTCCGCGCGCTGTCCTTCTTCTCCCTTATGCTGCTGGCGTGCGCCGCCTGCGCACGCCAAGGAACTTCCGCGCCGATGGACACCGCCAAGACCTTCCACGATTCCGCTTCCGCCGTGCTGGCCGAGGCCGTCAAGGCCGGAGACGCCGCGCGGATCAAGGAACTGGTCGCCGGCGGCGCCAATCCCAATGCGCAAGGCGAGAAAGGCCTGACCATGCTGCAGTGGGCCATGCTCAACCAGAGCCGGGCCGGCTTCGACGCCCTGCTCGCCGCCGGCGCCGATCCTGCGCGCGGCAACGACAACGGCGTCACCGCCGTGCACCTGGCCGCGATGGCCGACACCGATTACTACCTGCGCAAGCTGCTGGAAAAGGGCGCCAGCGCGGACACGCCGAACACCGTCACCGGCGCCACGCCGCTGATGGCCGCACTGATGGCCGAACGCGCCGACCATGCCGATACGCTGCTGAAAGCCGGCGCCAAGATCGCCGCCGCCGACCGCCAGGGCAACACGGCCCTGCACCTGGCCGCCAAGATCAACGAAACCAGCCGCGTGCTGCAGTTGCTGGAAGCCGGCGCCGACCCGAACGCGAAGAACGCGCAAGGCGTCACCTTCCAGCGCTATCTGTTCATGACGCCGGAAACCTCGCTGAACCTGAAGAGCAAGCGAGAGCGCGAACAAGTGCGCGAATGGCTGGAAGCGCACAACATCGAAGTCGAAGCCGGCTGACGATTCGCTTCGTCTTTTTCGCTTCGTCTTTGTAGAGCGGAGCTTGCTCCGCTGCCGTTGCTCTTGTGGGAGCGGCTTTAGCCGCGAGCTTTCCATCAAATCACTGTGACCTGAAGAGCTCGCGGCTAAAGCCGCCCCTACAAAAAGCCGGCCCGACTAGCGAACCGGCGCGAACCGCTGCGCCGACCGCGCCTTCGCCTTGGCCGCCTCCACTTCACGATCGCGCGGCTCGGCGATCGTCACCAGCGAATCGACCAGGTTCCGCGCCGACGCCGCGATTTCTTCCACCGCCCGATCGAACGCCGCCTGATTGGCCTTGGACGGAGCGTTGAAGCCACTTAGTTTGCGCACGAACTGCAGCGAGGCATCGCGCACTTCGCGGTCGGTTGCGGGCGGTTCGAAGTTGAATAAGGTTTTGATGTTGCGGCACATGGAAGATCCTCCAGCCTCGGCACGACCGTCGTTCACGCGTACGCCGGTCCCATACCGGCGATTCTGCCCCAGCCGAATTAGGAATTCGTCAAGATATTCAACCAACGGCCGGAATCGCCGGCGCAGGCCGCAACGAGAAAGGCGCTATCGCGCCGCCATTTCGTACGTGCGCGGCCTGATGCCTTTCATCCTGGCCATGAGTTCGGCATGCTTCGCCATCAGGCGGCGGCTGTCTTCCGTTCGCCCTTCCGCACGTAGTTGTTCGCCCAAAAGAAGATAAGCATCAGCCAAGCCTGGGCTATCAAACGGGAATTCGGCATTCAATTCGCCGACTACGGCTTTAAGCGCCTCCATGCTGTCGCGCCTTTGTTCCAAAGCCGCGTGATCGCGGGCCATCTCCAATCGCAACGCCAGGGATCGGATCTTGTCGAATCTGCTCCGGATGGTTTTCGGGTCGCCCATCTCCAGCAGTGCCTGCCGATGCAACGCCAAGCCACCGCGAGCATCGTTCGACATTCTGGCGACCGTTCCCAGCCCCGCCTTGGCCGCCGCCAACGCGGCCGTTTGACCGTCTTGCGCTTCCAGGACACTGCGATAGATCGCCGCGGCTTGCGCGGTATTACCCTGCTTCAGCATGGCCCTGGCCACATTCATGCGCATGTGGGGAATGCTGTATCGCTCCCGGGATGTCTTCACGTAGCGCTCGAGCGCTCTTTCGTACAGAACCTGCGCAAGCGGGTAGTTCCCGAAATACTCCTCCACGTCGCCGAGCAGTTTTTCGGTGCCGGCCCTCTGCAAGGACAATTCGCCGGGCGAAGCCGCGTAGGTGTCCAAGGCCTTGCCGAGCTGCTCTCTGGCGGCGAGGTAGTCGCCCGCCCGGATCATGATTCCGCTCACCCACAGCCTGTCGGCGGCCACCAGCAAGCCATTTTCGCCATACACGGAAATCCCTTCCGACAATGCGCGGTTCGCGTGCGGAACGGCTTTCTCGAACTGGTTCGTCTCGCGATAGTACGCAATGAGCTGCCGGCGCTGGGATGTAATTTCCGGATGGTTTTGCGGCAGATGTCTTTCGGCTTCACTCAAACCATCGAGCAGCAGTCGTTCGCTTCGGCCACTACTGTCTTTGGAACCTTCGGCAGCCGCAAGCGCGCGCATGGCCCGCAAGCGATGCAGATCGCCCGGCGGGAAAGAACGCATCGCGATCTTGAGCGCCGCCGCGGCCAGGTTCTTCCCGTCGATCGCCTCGGATTCCAGATAATTCGACAGCGCCAGCAATGCCGTGACCTTCGATCCGGAGTGTCTGATTCCGCCTACCAACGGGCCCAGCGCCGCGGCTTCCTTGCGGATCTTGATCAAAGACCCCTGTTGCTGAGCCAGTCTCAATCGAGCCGAGAAGACCTCGGCCTTCCGTTCTGCGTCGACGTCGGAGAGCAGCGGCAGGGCCCTGTCGAGCAACTCCCATGCCTGTTTGTGGTCCCCTAGCGCAGCGTAGCTCTTGGCCATGACCACGAGCATCTCGACGGCGACGGTCGGTTCCCCCTCCAATGCGCGGAACAATGCTGTTCGATTCTTGTCCAGCATCTGCCGGACCGTGATCGTTTCGCCCAGAGAAACCTCCGGCGATACCGAATCGAACATATCCGTTACCAGCGTTTTTACGCTATTGGCCGTGCGCGTCTCTTTGTTCGCTACTTGAGCCTGATAGACAGCCTGTCTTTGTTGCCACAAGGCCCAGCCGGTGGTGCCCAGCAGCGCCACGATCGCCACCGCGGCGGCCGAGGCGCTCCAACGATGCCGGCGCAGGAACACCCGCATCCGATAGCCGGTGTCGTTGCGCAAGCTGATCGCCCGCCCGGTCGC
>DATFFH010000030.1:0-11455 GCA_035250245.1 Luteimonas sp.
TCGGCCGAGCGGCCGACGCGCGCGATGGCCGCGATGTCCGCGTACTCGACGCCGGGCCGGCGCAGCAGGGAATACGCGGACGTCTCGCGCGTCAGCGGCTCGGCGCACACGCCGCCGGCGGCGATGTCCATCGGTCGCACGACGATGCGTTGCAGACGCTCGGCTTCGCTCGCGAGCCAAGCGCGGCGCGCTTCGAACTGCCGCCAGCGCTCGTCGGGCACGACACCGAGCTCGCGCCCGACCGGCGTCAGGCGCAGGTCCGCGTTGTCCTCGCGCAGGCTCAACCGGAACTCCGCGCGGCTCGTGAACATGCGGTAGGGCTCCGTCGTGCCGCGCGTGATCAGATCGTCGATCAGCACGCCGATGTAGGCTTCGTCGCGGCGCGGCGACCAGGCTTCTTTTTCCTGCACGAAACGCGCGGCGTTCAACCCGGCCACCAGGCCTTGCGCGGCGGCTTCTTCGTAGCCGGTGGTGCCGTTGATCTGACCGGCGAAGAACAGGCCGGCGACCGCCTTGGTTTCCAGCGAAGTCTTCAAACCGCGCGGATCGAAGAAGTCGTATTCGATCGCATAGCCGGGCCGGGTGATGTGCGCGTGCTCGAAGCCGCGGATGCTGCGCACCAGCGCCAACTGCACGTCGAACGGCAGCGAAGTGGAGATGCCGTTCGGATAGATCTCCGCCACGTCCAGGCCTTCGGGCTCGACGAAGATCTGGTGGCTGGTTTTTTCCGCGAAGCGCACCACCTTGTCTTCGATCGACGGGCAATAGCGCGGGCCGATGCCTTCGATGGCGCCGGTGAACAGCGGCGAGCGGTCCAGCGCGCCGCGGATGATCTCGTGGGTGCGCTCGGAAGTGTGGGTGATCCAGCACGACACCTGGCGCGGATGTTCGGAAACGTCGCCCAGATAGGAAAACACCGGCAGCGGCGTATCGCCCGGCTGTTCTTCCATCACCGAATAATCGAGCGTGCGGCCGTCGATGCGCGGCGGGGTGCCGGTCTTCAGGCGATCGACCACGAACGGACCTTCGCGCAGACGGTGCGCGAGCGTGGACGCGGGCGGATCGCCGGCGCGGCCGGCGGCGTATTGGGTCTGGCCGACGTGGATCTTGCCGGCGAGGAAGGTGCCGGCGGTCAGCACCACCGCGGGCGCTTCGAAGCGCAAACCGGTCTGGGTGATGGCGCCGCCGATCTTTTCGTTGTCGATGATCAGATCGTCGACCGCGGCCTGGAACACGGTCAGGTTCGGCTGCGCTTCGACGATCTTGCGGATCGCGCTGCGGTACAGCGAACGGTCGGCCTGGCAGCGCGTCGCACGCACCGCAGGACCTTTCGACGCGTTCAACGTCCGCCACTGGATGCCGGCGCGGTCGGCGGCGTGCGCCATCGCGCCGCCCAGCGCGTCGATCTCCTTGACCAGATGTCCCTTGCCGATGCCGCCGATCGCCGGATTGCAGCTCATCGCGCCGACCGTCTCGATGTTGTGCGTGAGCAGCAGCGTGCGCGCGCCGGCGCGCGCGGACGCGAGCGCGGCTTCGGTGCCGGCGTGGCCGCCGCCGATCACGATGACGTCGTAGCGATGGAAGGAAGGGCTCATGGCGATTGGGGCGCGGTTTTTCCTTCTCCCTCCGGGAGAAGGTGCCCGAAGGGCGGATGAGGGTTCGGAGTACGTCGCGAACTGGAACGCCGTCGTTTCGCCGAACCCTCACCCCAACCCTCTCCCGAGGGGAGAGGGAGCTTAAGGGATCGGCATTATCGCCGAGCGGGACCGGGAGAAGTTGGCACGCTTCCTGCTTTGCCTATCGGGCACCCAGCGTGGCAAGACGCGGGGGCGTTGGCCGGGCAGGAACAGGGACGGCCATGCGCACACTGGGGACGCAAGGGGCCGGATGTCGGGGGACATCCGGCCCCATTTTTTTAGGCGCCGACGTCCGGCGGAGGCGGAACAGGGGGGATCCGTGATTCCCCACCGGACGTCGACAGAGGTCAACCGCAACAATTCAACGTCGCAAACCGACGCAAGCGGTCAGGTCCTGGCTAGATTGCGGCCGTAGGGCCCCCAGTGCAAGCGCTTTGCGGTTCGCAGTCCGCGACGGCCGTCGCGTTTCCGTCAATGGTTTTGGCCGTCACCGTTCCTCCCGGTACGACCCGGACTTGCGTTCGGCGCGGATACGCCGCGCCTCCTCGCGCCGCTCGGCGTTGCCCGAACTCGATGGCGGACGGTAGGCCGGCGCCGCGGGCGTGGGTCGATAAGCCGGCGCTGGCGAAGACGGCCGGGAAGCGCGCGGCGGCGGCACCATCGGATGCTGGCCTTCGGCTTGGCGCAGCCTATTCAGGTCGCGCCACGGCGGTTTGCCGGAACCGCCGCCACTGGGCGGCCGGTAGCCGCCATGTCCGGGATAGCGCGGCCGGTGGTAGTAGCGCGGATAAACGTAATGGCGGTCGTAATACGGATAGTCGTAGCGATAGCCGTACGGGTAACCGCCGTAATAGCCGCCGCCGTAGTAATAGCCGTCGTAGTAGCCATACGGATAACCGCCGTAACGGCGATAGACGACACTAGGTTCGTTGCTGCGGTAATAGCCCGGACCGTAACCATAATAATCCTCGTACGCGACGCATCCGGTCAGCGAGAAGGCGGTGGCGAGTGCGGGAAGGAGCAGGCGGAGCTTCATGGCGGAATCCCCCGGATAACGTTGGCAGCATCGAACCCGGGCGTTGAATCCGCGCTTAATTTTCCCGCGCCCCGGCCGCCGCTACGCTGAACGGTTCGGCGTGCGATCCGTTACGCTGAACGGATGACGACCCCTCGCCCCGAATTCGCCGAGCTCCTGGCCGCCGCCGCGCGCATCGCGCCCTACGCCCACGTCACGCCCGTGCTGCGTTCGCGCGGGCTGGACGAAATCGCCGGCTGCGAACTGCACTTCAAGGCCGAGCATCTGCAGCGCGCCGGCGCCTTCAAATTCCGCGGCGCCTGCAACGCCGTGTTCGCCTTGGACGAAAGCCAGGCCGCCGCAGGCGTGGTCACCCACTCTTCCGGCAACCACGGCGCAGCTTTGGCGCTGGCCGCGCGCTTGCGCGGCATCCCCTGCCACGTGGTGGTACCGGCGGGTGCGGTGCGATCGAAGCTGGCGGCGATCGAAGCCTATGGCGCGAGCTTGCACGAATGCGCCCCGACCATCGCCGCGCGTGAGGCCAAATGCGCCGAGGTGCAGCGCGAAACCGGCGCGACCCTGGTGCATCCCTACACCGATCCGCGCGTGATCGCCGGACAAGGCACGGCGGCGATGGAATTGCTCAACGCCGTTCCGGATCTCGATCTGCTGGTGGCGCCGGTCGGCGGCGGAGGCCTGTCTTCCGGCACCGCGCTGGCGGCGTCGGCGCTGGCCCCGAACTGCCGGGTGATCGGCGCCGAACCCAGCGGCGCGGCCGAAACCTTCGCATCGCTGCAGCGCGGCGAGCGCGTCACCGAATTCACGCCGGACACGATCTGCGACGGTTTGCGCGGCACCTTGGGCCAGATCAATTTCGATCTGCTGCAGCACCTGCGCGTGCAAGTGCTGACCGTGGACGACCGCGCCACTCGTGCCGCATTGCGCTTGTTCTGGCAGCGGTGCAAGCAAACCATCGAGCCTTCTTCGGCGATCGCGCTGGCCGCGGTGCTGGGGCATCGCGAGATCTTCGCAGGACGACGGGTGGGTATCGTGCTGTCAGGCGGCAACGTCGACTTGGACCACTTGTCGGCCTTGCTCACGGAATAATCGGCACCGTTCGGAAGAACGCGTTCAGTAGAGTCGAGCCTGCTCGACTGCTCTTGCTTGGCGCTGATGAAACAACAAAAAAGCAGTCGAGCAGGCTCGACTCTACAAAAGCGCGCGCCGCTTCAACGCGATAACGCGGTGCATCCGGACATCGCCGTATCCGATCGTCGTGCGGAATGCGCCGCCCAGCGCCAGCCTGTTCACTTTTGTGATCCCGCTTCCGTTTTTTTCCCGCAGCCGCTGGCAGGCTGCATCGCTGCTCGCTCGCTTCGACGAGCCGCGCCGGACGGGGAGTCCGGCTCTCGCGATTCCGACCATGCATGCCAGGGGGGCGGTGCCGGTGGTGGATATCCAATTCCGCGTGGTCTCCGATCGCAGGGACGGTTTGCTGCTGGCACTCGGCCAGACCGTGATCGCGGCCGGCTTCAGCTTGTTGCGCCAGCGCATGGTCAACAGCGAGGAAGGCGTGGTGCTGACCATGGTGGTGCGCGGCCCGGAAAACGGGCTGCTGCAACTGGAAGAACGCCTGGGCACGCATCATCTGGTCAATAGTTTCGAAGCTTCGCCCGTAGAGGCACCCGACAACCCCGCGCCTGCTGCGTCCAGGCCCGCGGCGGCCGCCAAACCGGCCGCCGCGGATTCAGGCGCCACGACGCCGATGGACATGAAGCGCGTGGAGACTCTGCTGCCGCAACTGGCGCGCAACTATCCCAACATCTTCATCCAGCTATTGGCGCTGGAACACGACCTGCCGCCGCCGCAACGCGAATCGACTCTGCGCTACGTCGGCCAACGGGTCGGCGCCTGGGTCTACAAGCGCGATTACGCGCTCGGCGGCCACCTGCAACTGGCCGACGCGGTGCGCCACATAGCCCTGCCGGCGATGCGCCAGCTGCTGCACGCCGAGCTGCACGACGAGGTGCTGCGGGTCAAGAACAGCCCGTTCTGCCATCGCGGCGAGCACGGCGCGTGCTGCCATTTCCTGCGCGGCATGCTCGGCGGCCTGCTCGCCGGTCCGCACGGCAACGACGGGGTGCGCGTCGTCGAATCCCATTGCCGCAACGCCGGCGCGGAAACCTGCAGTTTCGAATTCAGCGCCTGACCTTCCGACCATACTTGGGGGAATCGCAATGCCGCACGATCACGCCATTCAATGCGTCCACGATCCTTTGTTGGTGATCCTTTCTTACCTGGTCTCGGTGCTCGGCTCGTTCACCGCCTTGCAATTGGCGATCGCGATCCCGGCGGCGCAAACCGCGGCGCAGCGCTGGCGCGCGATCGTCGCCGCCGGCGCGGCGATGGGCGGCGGCGCGATCTGGGCCATGCACTTCATCGCCATGCTGGCCTGCAAGATGGATATCCCGGTGGCTTACGGCCTGGGCTTGACCGTGCTGTCGGCCTTGATCGGCATGGGCTCCTGCATGGCCGGGCTGGCGATCGCCGGCACCGGCGTGTTCGGCTGGTCCAAGCTGATCGTCGCCGGCGTATTCATGGGCCTGGGCGTGACCGGGATGCACTACACGGGCATGGCGGCGATGCTGATGCCGGCCGATACGCATTACGACATGACTTTGGTCGCGGCTTCTGGCGCGATCGCGATCGTCGCTTCGATCGTCGCGCTGTGGCTGGCTTTCAACCTGCGCGGCTGGTTGCAGATGCTGGGCAGCGCGCTGGTAATGGGCGTGGCGGTGTGCGGCATGCACTACACCGGCATGCAGGCGGCGAGCTTCGTGCCCAACGGTGCCGGCGAAGCGGCCCTGGCCGGCGGCTTGAGCGTGGCCAATCTGGGCATGGGCGTGTTCGCCGTCAGCACCGTGCTGCTGGCTGCGATGCTGGCGCTGAGCCTGTTGCGGCAGCGGCAGCGTGCGATGGTCCAGATCTGAAGATGCGGCTCTCGGCGGCGCGGGCTTGACTACTCGCTCGCGCTTGCCGAAAGAGCTCGCGGCTGAAGCCGCTCCTACAGAAGCGGGCTCTGCCGTATCATCGCCGCGCGAACGACAGCCGAGAATAAACAGAATGAAGATCGACGGGACGCGCGCCAATGATCGCGCCACCGAATTGGTGCTGGCCTATTACGCCGCATTCAACCGCGGCGATTGGACCGCGATGCTGGACTGCCTGGACGACCAGGTCGTCCACGACCTCAACCAGGGTCCGCGCGAAACCGGGCGCGCGCAGTTCGCCGTCTTCCTGCAGCGGATGGCCGCCAGCTACCGCGAGCAGTTGGACGACATCGTGGTGATGAGCTCGCCCGACGGCCGCCGCGCCGCCGCCGAGTACGTCGTGCGCGGCGAGTACCTGGCCGACGATGCAGGCCTGCCCAAGGCGCGCGGACAGAAGTACGAATTGCCCGGCGGCGCCTTCTTCGAGGTCCGCGGCGGCAAGATCGCCCGGGTCAGCAATTACTACAACCTGCAGGAATGGCTGGCCCAGGTGTCCTGACCGCTTTCTGTAGAGTCGAGCTTGCTCGACTGCTCTTGCCTTCATGTCCGGATGAAAAGCAGTCGAGCAGGCTCGACTCTACAAAAGCCGGTTCGACATAACGAATTTATGAGGCGCGGGGGCTATGCTGCGCCGCCGCCGAAACCGACGCTCGCGATGCGCGCACTGTTCCGCTCCCCCGCTTTCCGCATCGCCCTGCTCGCCGTGGTCCTGGGCTTGGCCTTCCTGGGCACGCGCGGCATCTGGGATCCGGACGAAGGCCGCTACACCAACGTCGCGCTGAACATGTTGCACAGCGGCGATTGGCTCAATCCGCGCCGCAACGACGAAGTCGGCCACTGGACCAAGCCGCCGCTCACTTATTGGGCGATCGCCTCCAGCGTCGCGGTCTTCGGCAGCAATCCCTGGGCCGCGCGTCTGCCGACAGTGCTGTCCTACTTGCTCTGCGTCTGGCTGGCATGGCGGATTGGACGACGGCTGACGCCCGGCTCCGAACGCCATGCGGCCCTGCTCTACGCGACCATGCTGCTGCCGGTCGGCGCCTCGCAGCTGATCACCACCGACTACGTGCTGGCCGCTTGCGAAACGCTGGCGCTGTGGGCCTTCGTCGAAGCCCGCTTCGGCAATATCCGAAAGTCCAAACGCTGGATCACGCTGATGTGGGTCGGCTTCGCCCTGGCGTTCCTGACCAAAGGCCCGCCCGGGCTGTTGCCGCTGCTGGTGGTGCTGGCTTTCGATCAGGCGATGCCGCAACGCGCCGGCCACCGCGTCTTCCGCGTCTCGGGTTTGCTGGTGTTCGCGCTGTTGGCTTTGCCTTGGTATGCGGCGGTGATCCACGGCAATCCGGGGCTGTTCGAATATTTCATCGGCGACGAAGTGGTGAACCGCGTCACCACCAACGAATTCGGACGCCACGGCGAGTGGTACGGCTGGCTGGAAATCTACCTGCCGACCTTGTTGATCGGAACGCTGCCTTGGACCTTGCCGCTGTTGCGCTGGGCCCGCGGCGTGCCGGCATCGGTCAAGCGCTGGTGGCGCGATCCGCAGGCCCGGTCCGCGGAGGCGGCGCCGTTGCTGCTGTTGCTGTGGGTGCTGCTGCCGCTGCTCGTGTTCTGCGTGTCGAAATCGCGGATGCCGCTGTACATCCTGCCGCTGTTCGTGCCGCTGGCGCTGCTCGCGGCGCGGCAACGCGACATCGAAGGGCGCGCACCGCCGTCGTGGCGCTGGCTGCTGCCGTGGGCGGCCTTGTTGCTCGCCTTGAAACTGGCGACGTCGCTGTGGCCGACGCACAAGGATGCGGCGCAATGGGCGGACGCGATCCGCGAACGAGCACCGGACCCGGTGCGCGAAGTCGTATTCGTCGAAGACATGGCGCGCTACGGCCTGCATCTGCATCTGGGCGTATCCACCGAGATCGAGAAGCTTTCCTTGGATCCGGTGCCGCAGCCGCGCTTCAATCCTGAATACGACGAGCCGCTGGACGTGGAACTGCAGGAAGCCGAGACCGGCCTGGTCTGGGTCTGCAAACAGGACTTGTGGCCGCAGCTGCGGCAACGGATCGCTTCGCGCGGCTTCCGCGCGATCGCGCTCGGCGCGCCTTATCAGCGCCGGGTGATCTTTCGGGTGGAACCGCTCAACGCGAGCGCGCCAGCAACGTCAGCCCCTCGTTGAGCAACAGGCGAGTGGCCGCCGCGCGCTGCGGCAACGGCACGTCTTTCAACGCATCCAGCATCCAGCCCATCGAACGACAGCGCGCATCGCGGCTGGCGCGGTCGTTGCCGGTAGCGGTGAGGCCGGCGAGGAAGCCGTCGTGCAACAGCGTCGCGGTGACGCCGGCCGATTTCAGCACCTGGCGCGCCGCGACCGGATCGTAAGGTTGCGGCGGGCTCTGCACGCCGGCGGTTGCGATGTCGGCGATCGCGGCGACGAAGCGGTCGCGGCTGGCCGGGCCTAATCGATTCGCAGCGCGGCCGATCGATTCCAGGCTGCGATCGGCGTCCGGTTCCAGCAACCGGCACATGGTCTGCGCTTCCTGCGGAATCTGCGCCGAGGCGTGCACGGCCTGAAACAGGCCGTCGATGGAACTGTCCGGCGCGCGCATCAGCACGCCGCCGGCTTCGCCGATCAGGGCGTCGACGTCGATTTCGGACAACGCTTGCTGGATGTCCTGCACGTCGTAGCGTTGCGCGGCCGACGCATTCAGAGTCAGCGCCATGCCCAGCACGATCGCAGGAAGATGTTTGCCCATAGGCTCCTCGCAGTGCCGCGAGTCTAGAGCAGCGTTTCTGAACCGCACACTCCGCTTTTTGGGTGCGGCTTTGTAGGAGCGGCTTTAGCCGCGAGCTCTTTCCTGCAAATCGCGGCGTCGCAGCGATTTGGGAGAGAAAGCTCGCGGCTGAAGCCGCTCCCACAAGAGCAAAAACGGTTCAGCGCCGGCGGATGGGGATACGGTCGACCGGTATCGCGGTCACATCATGGCCACCGATCCGGATCGGCGCGCCCGGCGGCGGCGCCCAGGCCTGGGCGTAGACCACCTCCCAAGTCGCCGGCAGCAGGCCGTCGCTGCGCCGTTCGGCTTCGTAAGCGGCCGAGGCGGCGGCGAAGCGCGCGCGTCCGGTCAGCGTATGGCGGCGCGTGCGCAAGGCGTTGGTCGCGCCGAGCGCTTGCAGTTCGCGCATCAGCGCGGCCATATCGGAATAGCCCGGCACGAACAGATCGCGATCCAGCACCGGATCGCGGAATCCGGCCTGCACCATCGCATCGCCGAACTGCGCGATCGACGCGAACGGGCTGACGTGCGGCGCCGCGTCGGCCTGGGCGAACGCGGCACGCAATTCGATCAGCGTTTCCGGCCCGAAACTGGACACCAGCAGGCGTGCGCCCGGCTTGAGCACGCGGCGGAATTCGGCGAACAGCGCGGGCAGGTCGTCGATCCACTGCACGCACAGGTTGGAGAACAGCACATCGACGCTGGCGTCGGCCAGCGGCAGCGCGCGCGCATCGGCGCAGATACGGTCGAACGAGCGCAGCCATCCGCTGCGCTTTTTCGCCTCGCGCAACATCGGCAAGGCGATGTCCAGCGCGAGCACGCGCGACTTCGGCCAACGCTTGCGCATCGCGGCCGAGGCGTGGCCGGGGCCGCAGCCCAGATCGACGACGGTTTGCGGTTGCTTGTCTTCCAGGTAGTCGAGCGATTCGAGCAGTCGCGACTCGACCTCGCGCTGCAGCGCGGCGGCGGCTTCGTAGCCCTGCGCGGAACGCGAGAAGGCGCGGCGGACTTGGCGGGTATCGAATACGTCGTTCATGCCGTTGCTTCGTTTTCAGCCGTCATTTCCGCGAAAGCGGGAATCCAGTGACTTTGACTCTCCAGAAAGTGGCGACGCGAGATCATTGGATGGCGCGCCCTCACCCAACCCTCTCCCGCCAGCGGGAGAGGGCTCAAGCCAAGTCGCTGGATTCCCGGTTTCGCGGGAATGACGGCTTGAAGCAACGGCAAAAGCGTCGATCGCCTGCGCGACTTCGTCCGCATGGCCCAGGAACGGCGCGTGCCCGCCGCCGGGAATTTCCAGGAATTGCGAATGCGGCGCGAGCGCGGCAGCGGCGCGCATGCCGGCCGGCGGCACCAGACGGTCGCGTCGGCCGGAGATCCACAGACTCGGAACTTGGAGTTGTGGAAGCGATTCGCGCAGATCGGTTTCGTCGAGCAGCGTCAATCCCTGCTGCAGCACCCTCGGCGCAGGTTCGCCACGCGCGAACAGTTGCTGGCGCAAGGTGCGCAGTTCCTCGCGGCCGTGTTCGGCACCGATCGTATCCAGCACCAGAAAACGGTCGAGCGTGCTGCGATAGTCGCTTTCCAGATCGTCGGCGAACTGCGAAAACACCTGCGGCGACACCGCATGCGGCCACGGCCGGCCGTCGGCGCCGTCGTCGACCACGAACCGCGGCGTGGCGCTGATCATGACCAGGCCGCGCACCTGCGGCGAAGTCGCTGCGGCGCGCAGTGCGAACAGGCCGCCGAGCGACCAGCCGATCCAGATCGCCGGCGGCGTGCGCGCGGCGATTTCGGCGACACTCACGTCCAATTCGAGCGGCGTCGCGTCTTCGCGGCTATAGCCGTGTCCGGGCAGATCGATGCAATGCAGCGTGTAGCGGTCGCGCAAGCGCGCGACCAGCGGCGCGAACACGCCACCGTGCATGGCCCAACCGTGGATGAGCACCAGCGCCGGGCCGTCGCCGGCGACCTCAATGTGCAGCCCGGCGTTCAAACGGCGGGGGTCGCGACGGACGCGCTTTCGAGTCGATCGCGCGCGCGCGACAAAGTGTCGATCAAGCCATCGATTTCCGCCGCGCTGTGCAGCGTCGACAACGTGATGCGCAAGCGCGCGCCGCCTTCCGGCACGGTCGGCGGGCGGATGGCGGCGACCCAGTAACCGGCGTCTTCCAGCGCTTGCGCGTATGCCAGCGCACGCGCTTCGCTGCCGCACACGAAAGGCTGGATCGGCGTATCCGAAGGCAACAACTCCAGGCCATGCGCGGCGGCGGAAGTGCGCAGGCGCACGATCGATTCGCGCAATTTCACCCGCCGCCATTCCTCGCGCCGCGCGATCTTCACCGCAGCCAGCGTCGCCGCCGCCTGCGCGGGCGGGATCGCGGTGCTGTACACATAAGGACGCGCCGTTTCGGACAGATGGCCGATCACGGTGTCGTCGCCGACCAGTACCGCGCCGTAACCGCCGAGCGCCTTGCCCAACGTGACCAGCTGCAGCGGCACGTCGGCCGGCCCCAGGCCGCTGAACGCGACGCTGCCGCGCCCGCTCGGGCCGAGCACGCCGACGCCGTGCGCATCGTCCACGTACACCAGCGCCTGCTGCATGCGCGCGGCCAGCATCAGCGCGCGCAGCGGGGCGATATCGCCGTCCATGCTGAATACGCCATCGGTCGCCAGCATCGCCGCGCCGTCGGGCACGCTGCGCAATTGGCGCAACGCGCCTTCCGCGTCGGCGTGCGGATAGCGGCGCAGGCGGCAATCGGCCAGGCGCGCGGCGTCGATCAGGCTGGCGTGGTTCAGGCGGTCCTGTACGCAGATGTCGTCGTTGCCGAGCAGCGATTGCACCACCGCCAGATTGGCCAGGAAACCGCTGCCCAGCAGCAGGCCGCGCGGATATTCCAGCCATTCGGCGATTTCCCGCTCCAGCGCTTCGTGCGCGGCGTGGTGACCGCAAACCAGATGCGAAGCGGTGCTGCCGACGCCGTC
>DATFFH010000031.1:0-121379 GCA_035250245.1 Luteimonas sp.
GACACCGCTTCCGCCAGCCAGCCCGTGCCCTTGGGCGAGGGCGGCGTATCCGCGCCGGCCGCGCTGCCGGCTGAAACGCCAGCTTCCGCCGCTCCCTTGCCGGCGCCGGCGGCCGGCGGCGACTACGCCGTGAACCTGGGCAGCTTCGCCAGCGCGGCGAATGCCGAGGGCGCCGTGCGTGCGCTCAAGCAAGCCAAGTTGCCGGCCTATAGCGAACCGGCCACCGTCAACGGACGCAGCGGCTATCGCGTCCGTGTCGGCCCGTACGCCACACGCCCCGATGCGGAAGCCGCACGGCTGCGCGCGCAGGAATTGCCGCAGGGCCTGCGCGGCAGCGTGGTCGTGCTCGATGCCGAACCGGTCGCCGCCGCCCCCAAACCCACAGAAACCAAGCCCGCCGCGCCCAAGCCCGCTGTTGAAACCAAGCCCGCGACCCCATCTACGGTCCAGGCGCCCGCGACGGCGAAGCCGGCGGCCTCCGGCACCGGCTTCGCGGTGCAACTGGCGGCCTTCAGCAAGCCCGCGGACGCTAGCGCCTTGCGCGACCGTCTGCGCGCGGCCGGTTTCAGCGCGTTCGTCGAACAAGTGAAGACCGACAAGGGCGCGCTGTCGCGCGTGCGCGTGGGGCCGGTGGTCGGCCGCGCCGAGGCGGACCAGCTCAAGGCGCAAGTGAAGGCTAAAACCGGGATGGACGGCATCGTCCGCCCGCATCCGTAATTCCGTCGTTCGTAACTGGCGCCGTATCGGCGCGGAGTAAGCATCATGTGCGGCATCGTCGGCATCGTCGGCACCCATGAAGTCGCAGGCGCGCTCTACGACGGCTTGACGGTGCTCCAGCACCGCGGCCAGGACGCGGCCGGCATCGCCACCGCCAACGGCACCCAACTGCGCGTGCACAAGGGCAACGGCCTGGTGCGCGACGTGTTCGACGCCAAGGCGATGGCGCTGCTGGAAGGGCGGGTGGGCATCGCCCATTGCCGCTATCCCACCGCCGGCAGCGAAGGCAGCGACGAAGCGCAGCCGTTCTACGTGAATTCGCCCTACGGCATCGCGCTGGCGCACAACGGCAATCTGGTGAACACCGACGCGCTGCGCCGCGAGGTGTTCGAACAGGACCGCCGCAACGTCAACACCGAATCGGATTCGGAAGTGCTGCTGAACGTGTTCGCGCACGAGCTGGATACGCAGAAGTCGCTGACGCCCGATGCCGTATTCCGCGCCATCGAAGGCGTCAACCGTCGCGCGAAAGGCGGCTACGCGGTGGTCGCAACGGTGCTCGGCATCGGCCTGGTCGCGTTCCGCGATCCGCACGGCATCCGGCCGCTGGTGCTGGGCCGGCGTTCGACCGAGGCCGGCATGGAATACGCGGTGGCGTCCGAATCGGTGGCCCTGGATATCCTGGGCTTCGAACGCATGCGCGACGTCGCGCCGGGCGAGGCCGTCGTGGTTACCGCCCGCGGCGAGATCCACGCGCGGATCTGCGCGCAGGATCCGCAGCACACGCCCTGCATCTTCGAATACGTCTATTTCGCCCGTCCGGACTCGATGATGGACGAGATCTCCGTGCACAAGGCGCGGATGCGGATGGGCGTGACCCTGGGCGAGAAGATCCTGCGCGAACGCCCGCAGCACGACATCGATGTGGTGATCCCGATTCCCGACACCTCGCGCGACGCGGCGCTGGAAATCGCCAACCTGCTCGGCGTGAAGTACCGCGAGGGCTTCATCAAGAACCGCTACGTCGGCCGCACCTTCATCATGCCGGGGCAGGGCGAGCGGGCGAAGTCGGTGAAGCGCAAGCTCAACCCGATCCCGCTGGAATTCCGCAACCGGGTCGTGTTGCTGGTCGACGATTCCATCGTCCGCGGTACCACGTCCAAGCAGATCGTGCAGATGGCGCGCGACGCCGGTGCGCGCAAGGTCTATCTGGCTTCGGCCGCGCCGCCGGTGCGCTATCCGAATATCTACGGCATCGACATGCCTTCTTCGGAAGAACTGGTCGCGCACGGCCGCACCGAGAAGGAGATCGAGGAATTGCTGGGCTGCGACTGGCTGATCTACCAGGATCTGAAGGACCTGGAAGACGCGGTGGCCGGGCCGAAATTCCCGGGTCGCAAGTTCGACAGCTCCTGCTTCAGCGGCGAGTACGTGACCGGGATCGAGCCGGGCTATTTCGAACGCATCCAGCAGTTGCGCTCTGACGAGGCGAAAAAGAAACGCCGCTTGGCGTCTTAGCTTTTGTAGAGTCGAGCCTGCTCGACTGCTCTTCCTGCATGATGCGAGCAAAAGCAGTCGAGCAGGCTCGACTCTACGGTTCGATGGGGCCTTTTTCGCTGGGGCGATGGTGTTGGGCGCAAATAACCTCTTCGAAGCTGCGCATCGCTGCCTGCAGGCCGCCGCCATCGACGACAAAGTCGCGGCCACTTTCGCCGCGGCCGAAGCCTTCGCCCGCGGCGAACTCGCGATCGATCCCGCAGCGCCGCCGCCCGAAGCGATCCGCATGCCCGGCCGCCCACTCAAACCGGCGCTGGTGCATCCGCGCGAATTGCCCAAACGCGGTTTCGGCACGGCGGAAGGCCGCGCGGCCTTCGTCCACTCCATTGCCCACATCGAATTCAACGCCATCGACCTGGCCTGGGACGCGGTCTATCGGTTTCGCGGGATGCCGGCTGAGTACTACGCCGATTGGGTGAATGTGGCGAACGACGAAGCGCGCCACTTCGTCATGCTGCGCGAACGCTTGCATGCGCTGGGTCACGACTACGGCGATTTCGACGCCCACAACGGCCTGTGGGAAATGGCCGAGAAGACCGCGCACGATGGCTTGGCGCGAATGGCTTTGGTGCCGCGCGTACTCGAAGCGCGCGGCCTGGACGTGACGCCCGGCATGATCGTGAAACTGCGGGCGTTGGGCGACGACGCCACGGCCGATATCCTGGAAGTCATCCTGCGCGAAGAAGTCGCGCACGTCGCCGCCGGGTCGCGTTGGTTCCGGTGGTTCTGCGATCGCGCCGGTGTCGAGCCTGAGCCGCGTTTCCGCGAATTGTTGGCCGAATACGCGCGCGCGGTGCTGCATGGCCCGTTCAACCTGGAAGCGCGCGCGGCGGCCGGCTTCGGCGAGGAAGAACTCAAGGCGCTGCAACAACTCGCCGGCTGAGGCTTTTGTAGAGCGGAGCTTGCTCCGCTGCTTTGATGGTCTCCTTCCCCTTCAAGGGGAAGGCCGGGATGGGGATGGGTTTGGAGTCGCGACGAAACCATCTCCACCCAACCCTCCCCTTGAAGGGGAGGGCTTAATAGCAAAGCAGTCAGCGAGTCGTGCTCTACAAAGCGGAAAGCAGAGCGCCTTCGGGCGTCACGCGCAACACCGAACCTTGTTCGTACCAATCGCCCAGCACGATGCGCCGATTCCCGTAGATCTCATGCACCGCCGGCCGATGCGTATGGCCATGGATCAAAGTATCGATCCCGTAACGCTTGAACGTTTCGGCGACGGTGCGTGGCGTCACGTCGGTGATGGTTTCCATTGTCCCCGCATCGCGCAATTCGCCGGCGCGCGCCTTGCTGGCGGCGCGGGCTTTTTCGGCGAACGCCAAGCGTGCGGCCAAAGGCTGTGCAAGGAATTGCGCCTGCCAGGCCGGATCGCGAGTCTGCGCGCGGAACTGCTGGTAGACCACATCGTCCGTGCAGAGCAGATCGCCGTGCATCAGCAGCGTGGGGCGGCCGTAGAGCACGACCACCACCGGGTCCGGCAGGATCGCCATGCCGGCGCGACGCGCGTACTCCTCGCCGACCAGGAAATCGCGGTTGCCGCGGATGAAACTCACCGGCACGCCGGCGTCAGTCAACGAGCGCAACTTCTGCGCTACGAACGCGCCGGCTTCGGAAGGGTCGTCGTCGCCGACCCAGGCTTCGAACAGATCGCCGAGGATATACAGCGCATCGGCGCTGCGCGCCTCGCCATCGACGAATTCGCCGAAGAGGCGGGTGATCTCGGGGCGGGCGGGGTCGAGGTGCAGGTCGGAGATGAACAACGTCGTCATCCACCCATTGTAGAGCGGAGCTTGCTCTGCTGCTTTTGCTCTTCGTAGGAGCGGCTTTAGCCGCGAGCTCTTTCCGTCAAATCGCGGGCATCGCAAGGGTTGAAGGGAAAAGCTCGCGGCTAAAGCCGCTCCTACGAAGAGCAAGAGCGCCGACCCGGCAGGGTCCGGTAAAATGGCGCCTTTCCAGCCTTTGGCGCCCGCATGACCTGCCGCACCCGCTTCGCCCCCAGTCCCACCGGCTATCTGCACATCGGCGGCGCCCGCACGGCGCTGTACTGCTGGCTGGAAGCGCGTCGCCGCGGCGGTCAGTTCATCCTGCGGATCGAGGACACCGACCGCGAGCGCAGCACCCAGGCCGCGATCGACGCGATCCTGCAGGCGATGGAGTGGCTGGGCCTGGATTACGACGAAGGTCCGATCTACCAGACCCATCGTCTGGACCGCTACCGCGAAGTCGCCGAACAGCTGGTCACCGCGGGCCATGCTTATTACGCCTACGAGACCAAGGAAGAGCTGGAAGCGATGCGCGAAGCGGCCATGGCCGCCGGCGAGAAACCGCGCTACAGCGGCGCGTATCGCGACCGCAACGAACCGTATCGCGAGGATCCTAACCGGGTCATCCGCTTCAAGAACCCGCAGGGCGGCACGGTCGTGTTCGACGACAAGGTCAAAGGCCGCATCGAGTGGAGCAACGACGAACTCGACGACTTGGTGATCTTCCGTTCCGACGGCTACCCCACCTACAACTTCGCTGTGGTGGTGGACGATCTGGACATGCGGATCACTGACGTGGTGCGCGGCGACGACCACGTCAATAACACGCCGCGCCAGATCAACATCTACCAGGCGCTCGGTGCGCCGGTGCCGTATTTCGCGCACTTGCCGATGATCCTGGATCCGGATGGCGCGAAATTGTCCAAGCGAACCGGCGCGGCCGACGTGATGCAGTACCGCGACGAAGGCTATCTGCCGCATGCGCTGCTCAACTACCTGGTGAGATTGGGCTGGTCGCACGGCGACCAGGAGATATTCAGTGTCGAGGAGATGCAGCGCCTGTTCGACCTGAAGGACGTCAACGCCAAGGCTTCGCGCTTGGATCCGGCCAAGCTGGGTTGGCTGAACCAGCAATACCTGAAGAACGACGACCCGAACGACGTCGCCAAGCATCTGGAATGGCATCTGCGCAACGAAGGCTACGATTTGACGGCCGGACCGAAACCCGCGGACGTCGTCGTCGCATTGCGCGACCGCGTGCAGACGCTGAAAGAAATGGCGGCGCGTGCGGCGGTCTGGTATCGCCCGCTGGAGCATTACGACGAAGCCGCAGTCGCCAAGCACCTCACCGCGGCGGCAGGCATGCCTTTGGCCGAAGCGCGGGAGCGATTGTCCAGGTTGCCGTCTTGGACCGCCGAGTCGGTCTCCGCCGCCCTGCACGAGACCGCCGAAGCGCTGGGCATCGGCATGGGCAAGATCGCGCAGCCGCTGCGGGTGGCGATCACCGGCACTCAAGTGAGCCCGGATATCTCGCATACGGTCTATCTGGCGGGGCAGAGGGCGGCGCTGGAACGCATCGATCGGGCTTTGCAACGCTTGGCGGCTTGAGTCCGAGCCTGCCCGGCACCATCATTCCGACATGGCCAGGAACGCCTGCACCGACCCCAAGCACCACGTTCACGATGCCCACGGCTTCGTGAGCGCCGTCGAGCGCGCCTGCCACGAGCGCGGCCTGCGTTTGACCCCGATCCGGGCGCGGGTGCTGGGCCTGATCGCCGATGGCGGCAAGCCGATCAAGGCCTACGACCTGCTCGATCAGGTGCGCAGCGGCGAGGGTGCCGGTGCCGCCGCGCCGCCCACCGTCTACCGCGCGCTGGATTTTCTGCTGGCGAACGGCTTCATCCACAAGCTCGAATCGGTCAACGCTTTCGTCGCCTGTCATCATCCGAACACCGAACAGCATTCGGTGCCGTTCCTGATCTGCGACCGTTGCCATAACGCGGTGGAGTTGGAAGACGAGCACGTCGTCGCGCAATTGGACGAACGCGCCCGTGCGCTCGGCTTCATGCCGCAGGCGCAGACCTTGGAAGTGCACGGCCTCTGCGCCGATTGCGCCCGCGCCGCTTGAGTTTTTGCTTTTCGTAGGAGCGGCTTTAGCCGCGAGCTTTTTCCTCAATTACGGCAATGCTGCGATTTGAAGGTAAGAGCTCGCGGCTAAAGCCGCTCCTACGAAGAGCGGTTCACGCGGTCGCCGCAGCGCTGCGCACGATCCGCGTTTCCCGTATCGGCAAATTCGCCACAGCGGCCAGCAGCGCCAGCGCGATGTCGGCATACCACATCCAGCTGTAGTCGCCGAAGCGCGAGATCACCAAGCCGCCGACCCAGGCGCCGAAGAAGCCGCCGATCTGGTGCGAGAACAAGGTGAGCCCGAACAGCGTGCCCAGATAGCGCGGGCCGAACAGTTTGCCCACCAGTCCGGCGGTCGGCGGCACCGTCGCCAGCCAGGTCAGGCCCAAACCGGCGGCGAAGACGTAGAACACGATCGGCGTCGGCGGCGACACCAGATATAGCGCCACCATGACCGCGCGGCTCGCATACATCAGGGCCAACAAGGATTTCATCCGGTAACGCTGGCCCAACCAGCCTGCGGCCAGGCTGCCGCCGACGTTGAACAGGCCGATCAGCGCCAAGGCGGTGGCCGATACGCTTTCCGGCAATCCGCACAGCGCGATTTCGCTGGGCAGATGCGTCACCAGGAATGCGATGTGGAAGCCGCAGGTGAAGAAACCCAGGTGCAGCAGCCAATAACTGCGGTCGCGCGCGGCGATCCGCAGCTGTTCGCGCAGGCTCATCTCGCCCGGAACCGCTGCGTTCGCGATGACAGGCCTGCTTGCGTTTGACGCCTCGTTCCGGCTGCGCAAGGGCCAAGCCAAGGGCAGCGTCGCCAGCGCAGCCACGGCCAGCGCCCACATACCGGCGACCCAGCCAGCGGCGCTGATCACCGCCTGCGCGAACGGCGCGAACAGGAACTGGCCGAACGAGCCGCCAGCGTTGATGACGCCCGCCGCCATCGAACGTTTCTCGACGGGCAGGCGCTGCGCGGTGGCGCCGATCAAAATCGAGAAACTGCCGGCGCCCGCGCCCGCGGCGACCAGCAAGCCGAGCGTGACCAGCAAGCCCCACGACGAACCGAGCACGGGCGTCAGCGCCATGCCCGCCGCCAACAAAATGCCGCCGGCCACCAGCACGCGGCCCGAGCCGCGCTGATCGGCGATCGCGCCGAACAGCGGCTGCACCGCGCCCCAGACGAATTGGCCCACCGCCAGGGCGAAACTGATGTCGACGATGCTCAGCCCGGTGCTGGCGCCGATCGGTTTGACGAATAAACCGAGCGACTGGCGCACGCCCATCGTGATCATCAACATCGCCGAAGCGGCCAGGATCAGCGGCCACAGGTGGGTTTTGTGCTGCGCGGCGGCGTTGTTCATCGGCCGTCCTCCGCTTGCAGGCGCAGCATCGCGGCGTCGAGTTGGGCGTGCAGGCGCTGGGTAGCGGTATCGCCGATCGCGTTCTCGATTTCGTCCTGCGCCAGCCGCCAAAGCGGCTTGGCGCGTTCGATCGCGCGCCTGCCGGCGGCGGTAACGGTGACGACGCGGCGGCGCGCGTCTTCGCCCGGGGCGACGGCGACCCAGCCCGAGGCGACCAGCGGCTTCAAATCGCGGGTGAGGGTGGTGCGATCCATGCCCATCTCCTTGGCCAATTCGCCGATGCCGCGCGACTCGAGCCCGGCGCGGCGCAACAACGAGTACTGGTTGATGTTGAGTCCCGCTTCGGCCAGGCGGCGGTCGTAGCGTTGCGACATCAGCCGGCTCAGCTTGCGCAAGCGGAAGCAGGTGCAGGGCGTGGCGATCGGGGCGGGTTTGGCCATATCCATGCGCTCGGCGTGGCTATAGGTGCATATGCACATATCTTCCGCCGAAATGCAAGCGACGCCGTTTTGCGACTCTGTGGCAGGTCCGCCGGCTTTTGTAGAGTCGAGCCTGCTCGACTGCTTTTTAGCGGGTCGGTCAGCCGTGGGAGAAAAAGCAGTCGAGCAGGCTCGACTCTACAAAGCAAAAGAAAAGCCGGGCGGGGCCCGGCTGGAAGATCCGCAGCGACCCCGGTCGTGCATGAGGTCACGAAGCCGGAGCCGCTGCGGCGGGGGGAAGGTCAGAAGAAGATGCGCACGCCCGCAGCGACGTTGCGGCCCGGCAAGGGCGCGACATCCTTCAAGAACGAGGTATGCGCGCGCGCTTCCTTATCCAGCAGGTTGTTGCCGTCGACGAACAGCTCCCACGCATTGCCGCCGGAGGTGTCGCCGTGCCAGGCGATATGCGCGTCGACCAGGGTGTAGCCCGGCGTTTCGGTTTCGAACTGGGCCACGTGATCCTGCTCGGCGTAGCGCACCGCGCCCAGCGACGCGCGCAGCGGGCCGCGTTCCCAGCGCAATTCGCCGCCAACGCGCCAGGGTGCGATCCGCGGCAGATTGCCGCCGCGCGCCAGGTCGATGCTGTAGTCGTGGGTGTGATCGCCGTGCGGTACCGAAAAATCGACCGGACGCGTGCCGCTGCCGCTGAGCTCGGCGCGGACGACGTCGCCGAACAGGCGCACATTCCAGTTGCCGCTGCCGTTCTGCAGGAAATTCCAGTCGGCTTCTGCCTCGGCGCCGTTGAAGCGCGCGTCATCCTGCGTCCATATCCGCACCGGACCGTCGTGTTCTTCGATACCGGTATCGGCCAAGTAGATGAAATCGTCGTAGCGCACGTGGTAGATCGACGCGCCCAGCTTCAGCGGGCCGTTATGCCAATGCAGGCCGATTTCGGCGCGGTTGGCGGTTTCCACGTCCAGATCCGGCCGGCCCAGCTCGACGCTGCCCGTGGCCACGTGCAAGCCGTTGGAATACAACTCTTCGGCCGTCGGCGAGCGCTGCGCGCGGTCCAATCCGAACGACACGTGGAAAGCTTCGTCGATGTCCCACTTCAACGCCGCCGACACGCTGGTGGTGCCGAAATCGCGATTCGGGCCGATCGCCACCGCTTCATCCACATCGATCTTGTTCTTGTCGTGGCGCGCGCCCAGTTCCAGCTTCACCGCGCCGAATTGGCGGCTGCCGATCCAGAACAGGCCGGCGTCGCGCGATTTGGATGCCGGCACGAAAGCCTCGTCGCCGATCGCCTTGAAGTCGCGCTGCGCCCATTGCAGGCCGAACGCGCCGTCGAAGCCGCCGAATGGCTGGTGGACCAGCTCGATCCGGCCTTCGGTGCTGTCGTTGTCGAACACCGTGCCCACTTCCTGTCCTTCGAACTCGGTGTGGGTGTATTCGGTGTGCGCGACTTTGGCGCGCAGCGATTTGAACGGACCGATGTCGTTCAAGCCCGCGCGTACTTCGCCGCGGCGCTGGTCCATGACGATGTGGACCGGTCCTTCTTCCTCATGCGCTTCTTCTTCCTCGCCCTCGTGTTCGTGCTCATCGCCGTGCTCGTGCGAATGGCCGGGCACGCCATAGCGGGTCGAATACAGGCTGTAGCCGGCGCCGAAGAAGCCTTTGTCGCCGATCCAGGACAGGCCCAGCGCGGCGCTGTCGGTGCGCAGGTCGCTGTTGGGCAGGATGCCGCGCTCGGCCGGGTCGGGCGTCTCGCCTTCTTCGGCCAGGTGGCGCGCGCTTTCGGCGTAGCCCGGGATCTCGTAATTGTCGGTTTCGCGATGCAAACCATCGAAATGGAAGACGAAGCCGTTGCCGGTCGCGCCATCCAACCGCAGCATGCCGGTGCGGCCGTCGTTGACGCTGTCCGCGCGCAGTTCGGCGCGGCCTTGGAACGGCTCGTCCGGCGCGGTTTCCGGAATGCGGCCGTCGACCACGTTGACCGCGCCGCCGATCGCGCCGCTGCCGTAGAGCAGGGTGGCGGGGCCTTTCAGCACTTCGATCTGGTCGGCCAGGAAGGGTTCGATGGTGACCGCGTGGTCGACGCTGACCGTGGACACGTCGCCGGAACTCAGGCCGTCGCTGAGCACTTGAACTCGGGCGCCATCGAAACCACGTACGATCGGGCGGCCCACGCCCGGTCCGAAATAGGACGACTGGACGCCGGGCAGCTTGCCGACGGTTTCGCCGAGCGAGCTGGCTTTGGCCTCGTCCAGTTTCTCGCCGGCCAGCACTTCCACCGGCTGGGCCAGGGATTCGGCGGTGTCGGCCAATGGCGTGGCCTTCACTTCCACCGCATCCAGGGTCTTGGGCTCGTTATGGCGCGGGTCGTTCTGGATCGGGGGATCGGCCGCCCAGGCGGCGACGGAAACCAGGGCCAGAGCCAGGAACAGCGGGGTGCGGCGCAATGAGGACTTGGTCATTATTAAGATCGGGTTGGATGGGCCAGGATTAGGATGTTATAATGTACCAAAACCGGCGCCATCCCTCGAAAGTCATGTCCAGCACCGAATCCACCCTTCGCCGAGCCGACCGCTTCGGCTTCGCCGCTTCCTTCCTCTGCGCGATCCACTGCGCCCTGCTGCCGATCCTGGTGGCGCTGCTGCCGGCTTTCGGCCTGAACATCAGCGGCTGGATCGACCTGGACCAGGCCTTCGTGATCTTCGCCACGCTGCTGGCGGCCACCACGCTGACCCTGGGCTACCGGCGCCATCGCGTGTTCCGCGCCTGGGCCTTGCTGCTGCCGGCGCTGGGCTTGGTGTGGCTGGCGACGTTCAGCCCGCTGCACCACCACAATCTGACCCATGCCGTGCTGATGACGATCGGCGGCCTGATGCTGGCGGCCGCGCATTTCGTCAATCTGCGCCTGACCCACGCCGCGAGCGCCGCCGCGGAAAGCGCCTGAAGGGCCGCGCGTGCTAGGATTTGCGGCTTGCGCCGCGTCCGGCGCACGCGAAACCAACGAGATCAGGAGCAAGACGATGGGCAAGGGCGACCGCAAGACCGCCAAAGGCAAGCGCTACAACTCCAGCTACGGCAATGCGCGTTCGCACGCCACCGCCAAGGCCGCCGGCACCGGCGCGGCGCCGGCCGTAAAGAAGACCGCGACCAAGACCGCCGCCAAAGCGCCGGCCAAGAAGGTCGTGGCGAAGAAGGCCGCCAAGGAATAAAGCGCAGCGATGCGCGATGCGAAAAAGCCCCGCTCGATGCGGGGCTTTTTCATGATGGGGGAAGATAGGCCGCGATCGCGCCGCAGAAGCCGCGGCCAATAAGTCGTTGCGGCAAGGCCAATGCGGCCATGCGCCATGCGAAAGGCCACTTTTCGACGTGGCCTGTTTTCATGGTGACGATCGGCACTTCGTCCGCGTACGCAAAGTTGCAGAATGCGCGTGCATCCGCCGAAGGAGATGGACGTGTCGAAATCGGAACGCTATCTGGCTTGCTACTCGGGCGTGCTGACGCTCGCTTTCGCCGCAGTCGTGCTGACCGGCGCCAGCACGGCGCGCAGCGAGAACTTCGACCAGATCGATGTGCAACGTATCAACCTGCGCGAAGCCGACGGCACGCTGCGGATGGTGATCTCCAATCGCGACCGTTTCCCCGGTCTGATCTTCAAAGGCAAGGAATACAAGCATCCGCGCGCCAATGCGGGCATGATCTTCTACAATGACGAAGGCACAGAAAACGGCGGGCTGATCTTCAGCGGCAAACGCGTGGACGGCAAAGTCGTCAACGCAGGCGGCAGCCTCACCTTCGATCAGTTCGAACACGACCAAGTGGTGCAGTTGCTCGGCGTCCAGGAGGACGGCAAAGAGCAGGCGGGCATGATTGTCAATGACCGCCCGCTGCGCCCGATCGTGCAGGACCTAGAAGAAATGCCCGAGCTGGATGCGATGGCGGCGGGCGATCGCGAGAAGCTGATGCAGGGGCGCTACGAAAGCGGTTATTACGGAAAGCAGCGCCTGTTCATCGGCAAGAATGCCGAGCGCAGTTCGATAGTCACGCTCAAGGACGACAAAGGCAGGACGCGGCTTCGCCTGCAGGTCGCGGCCGATGGTGCGGCCAAGATCGAATTCCTGGACGCAGACGGCAAGGTGCAGGGCAGTGTGACGCCGGAATCCACGGTAAAACAGTAACGCTTCAGTGCTTTGTGGGAGCTGCTTCAGCCGCGAACTCTTTCGCTATCCGAAGAGCTCGCGGCTGAAGCCGCTCCCACAAGAAAAATCGTCAGTGCGCCGCGGCGGCTTCCACCGCCGCCCAAACCCGCAGCAGATTCCCGCCGAGGATCTTGCGGATGTCCTCATCCTTGTAGCCGCGGGCCTGCAGCCCTGCGATGAAGTTCGGGAAGTCGGCGACCGTGCGCAATCCGTCCGGCAATTCGCCGTCCACGCCGTCGAAGTCGGAACCGATGCCGACATGGTTCACGCCGATCAGCTTCACTGCGTAGTCGATCTGGTCCAGCACCGCATCGATCTTGGTCGGCGGCGCCGGATGCGCCTTGGCCCAGGCTTCCTCGAAAGCGTCCTGGCTTTCGGTCGGCTTGCCGGCGGCCTTCAATTCGGCGTTGCGTTTGTTGAAGTCGTTGATCGCGCGGAAATGCGCCTGCGTGTTCGCCGCCGAGATCGGGTTCACGAACGCGATGCCGAACGGGATCTGCACCACGCCGCCTTTCGCGGCGACCGCCTTGGCCAGCTCGTCGCTGATGTTGCGCTCGAAATCCGGGGTGAAATGGCGGAACGCGGAATGGCTGGCGATCACCGGCGCCTTGCTCAGCGCGATCGTTTCCTTGGCCGATTCGTCGGAGATGTGCGAAACGTCGACCATGATGCCCAGGCGGTTCATCTCGGCGACCACCTTCTTGCCGAACGGGCTCAATCCGTGCCATTTGCGCTCGATGCCGTAGGACGAATCGGCGATCCGGTTCGCCGCGCTGTGGGCTAAAGTGATGTAGCGCACGCCGCGGTCGAAGAAGAATTTCACCTGCGACAAGTCGTCGCCGATCGGCGCGCCGTTCTCCATGCCCAGCGGCAGCAGCACGCGTCCGCCTTGCCGAAGCTTTTCGACATCCTTGGGCGAGCGCAGCAGCGCGAACTTGTCGGGATTGCGCGCGGCCAGCGCTTCGACCGCATCGATCATCTCGTTCGCCGTCTGCCAGGCCGTGCCTTCGCTGTCCTGCCTGGCCGAGGTGTAGATCGACATGAAGGCCACGTCCAGGCCGCCCTGGCGCGCTTTCGGGTAATCGAATTCGAACTTGGATGCGCTTGAGCCCAGTTCCGCCCAATGGCTCATCAATCCGCCGGGCGCATCGATGTGGGTATCGACGATGACGGCGTCTTGGGCGAGCTTGTTCGCGGCCTCATCCGCCGCGAAAGCCGGAGCGGCGGCGAGCAGGGCCGTGGCTAACAGAGTCAAACGCATCATCATCATCTCCTCGAATGGTTTTCGTAGACCGGGTGGAGCGAAGCGATACCCGGGAGCGCCATCTTCAAGAAATAAACCACGCGGCAAGGCATTCGCATTCCGGCCTGGTTTGTTTTTGGAAGATGGCGCCCCCGGGTATCGCTTCGCTCCACCCGGGCTACGTCAGACGGAAAGCCTCTTTCCTCCAGTGTAGACGGATTGGAGCAAGCTTCCCCCCAGCCAATAGCACAGTTCGGCCGGCTGTCCGGCCTTCCAGTGCGCCAGGTCCGCGCGCAGGCCGACGCGCAGCGCGCCGCGATCCTCCAATCCCAGGGCGCGAGCCGCATTGACGGTCGCGCCGCGCAGCGCTTCCTCCGGCGTCAACTTGAAATGCGTGCAGGCCAGCGCCATCGCCAGCCGCAGCGACTGCAGCGGCGAGGTGCCGGGGTTGCAATCGGTCGCCACCGCCATCGGCACGTGCCGGGCGCGGAATTCGTCCAGTGGCGGCAATTTTGTTTCGCGCAACACGTGGAAGGCGCCTGGCAGCAGCACGGCGACGGTGCCGTGTTCGGCCATCGCACGCACGCCGGCGACCGAAGTGTGTTCGACATGGTCGGCCGACAGCCCACCGAACTCGGCGACCAGCGCCGCGCCGTCGCCGTCGCTCAGCTGGTCCGCGTGCAATTTAACCGGCAGGCCCAGCGAGCGCGCCGCGTCGAACACGCGCCGCGTCTGCGCCGCATCGAAACCGATCCGCTCGCAGAACGCATCGACCGCATCGACCAGGCCTTCCGCGTGCAGCCGCGGCAGCCATTCGCAGACGCGGTCGATGTAGCCGTCCGGATCGCCCGCGAACTCCGGCGGCAGCGCATGCGCGCCCAGGAAAGTCGTGCGCACGCCGATGCCGAGTTCGTCGCCGATGCGCCGCGCCACGCGCAGCATCTTGCGTTCGTTGTCGTAGTCCAGGCCGTAGCCGGATTTGATCTCGACCGTGGCCACGCCATCGGCCAGCAGAGCGCGGGCCCGGGGCAGGGATTGCGCCAGCAGTTCCACTTCGTCCGCGGCGCGGGTGGCGCGGACGGTGGAGACGATGCCCCCGCCCGCGCGTGCGATCTGTTCGTAGCTGGCGCCTTGCAGACGCTGCTCGAATTCGCCGGCGCGATCGCCGGCGAAGACCAGATGCGTGTGGCAGTCGATCAGGGCGGGCGTGATCCAACCGCCGCCCGCTTCTATGGTCTGCCGCGCCAAAACAGCGGGATCGCCGGGCAGGGCAGCGCGCGGGCCGACGTAGGTCAGAAGGCCGTCCCGCCAGCCGACCGCCCCGTCGTGGATTGCGCCGTAACCGGCATCCGCATCCAGCGTCGCCAGGCTCGCGCCGACGATCAGTCCATCCCAGGGCTTATCGGCGGAGACAGGCATGCTGAATTGTAGCCCGGGTGGAGCGAAGCGATACCCGGGGGCACGTCGCGGCTGGATTCCCGGGTATCGCTTCGCTCCACCCGGGCTACGACGGGTCGCGATATGGGCGAGAATGGGCGCATGAACGAAGGCATGACCTGGACGACCGACGGCTGGCAGCAACGCGGAGCGGCGGGCTGGATCCTTCCGGGCATCGCGAATCTTCATTCGCATGCGTTCCAGCGCGCCATGGCCGGCATGGCCGAACGCCAGACGAATCCCGAGGATTCGTTCTGGACCTGGCGCGAAACCATGTACCGGATGGCGGCGCG
Source organism: Luteimonas sp. (assembly GCA_035250245.1). GTDB lineage: Bacteria > Pseudomonadota > Gammaproteobacteria > Xanthomonadales > Xanthomonadaceae > Luteimonas_C. The sequence goes on from DATFFH010000031.1 coordinate 15,126, forward strand.
CTTCGATCCAGAATCGCTGCAGGCCGTGGCCGAGCAGTTGTACGTGGAGATGCTGGAAACCGGCTACACCACCGTTTGCGAATTCCATTACCTGCACCATGCGACGGATGGACGGTCCTATGCCGACCCGGCGGCGATGTCGCGCGCGTTGATCGCCGCGTCGCGCAGCACCGGCATCCGCATGACGCTGTTGCCGGTGCTGTACATGACCGGCGGCTTCGACGGACGCGCGCTCGGCGAACGGCAGCGCCGTTTCGGCCATGGCGTGGACGCCTATTTGCGCCTGCTCGAATCTTTGCGCGCCGAAGAAGACGAAACACTCAAGATCGGCTGCGCCTTGCACAGCTTGCGCGCGGTGCCGCCGGAAGCGATGCGCGAAACGCTGGCCGCGCTGCCCGACGATGCCCGCGTCCACATCCACATCGCCGAACAGATCGGCGAAGTGCAGGATTGCGCGGCGATACGCGGCGCGCGTCCGGTGGAATGGCTGTTGGCGAATGCGCCGGTGGACCGGCGCTGGACGCTGGTCCACGCCACCCATTTGACGCCGGCCGAGATCCGCGGCATCGCCCGCAGCGGCGCCACCGTGGCGATCTGCCCGACCACCGAAGCCAATCTCGGCGACGGCCTGTTCCCGTTGCGCGAATACCTCCACGCGAACGGCGCCTGGGGCATCGGTTCGGACTCGCACATCTCGGTGTCGCCGGTGGAAGAGCTGCGCTGGCTGGAATACGGCCAGCGACTGCACACGCGTCATCGCAACATCGCCGTGCGCGAGGATTCGCCGAGCGTCGGCGAAACCTTGTTGCGAGACGCCGTGTCGAGCGCTGCGGACGCCACCGGGTTCGCCGATACGCATGAGGATGCGGTGACGTTGGACGAAAAGGCGCCGCAATTGGCCGGCGCCGCAGCGGACGACGTGATCGATCGCTGGATCTTCAGCGGCAACCGCAATCTCGTCGACCGGGTCGAAGTCGCCGGCCGTGCCGTGGTCGAAAGCGGCCGGCATGTCGATGCCGAGCGCATCGCCAAGAACTATCGCCGCACGATGCGAGCTTTGATGGGCGATTGATGTAGCCCGGGTGGAGTGCAGCGATACCCGGGTCGAGCCGCGGCATGTACCCGGGTATCGCTACGCTCCACCGGGCTACGTTTCATTTCTTCCCGGTTTCCGGGAACTCGGCGCCCGCCAGGAAGCCGTCCTTGTCTTTGTCCATATGATCGAAGCTGGCGCGCAATCCGCCTTCGAACTGCGCGCGGGTCAGTTTCTGTCCCGGCTTCGGCGCCGGTTGCTGCGGCAATTCGGCGCTTTCCAGCACGCCGTCGCCATTCTTGTCCAGGCGCGTGAAGTTGTCGGACATCGCTTTGCGGTATTCGTCCCAGCTGGCGCGATGATCGCCGTCCAGGTCGCGCGGGTCCTTGCGCTCCGCGGCGGGCTTGGCGGCCGGAGCCGGGGCGGTTTGAGCCAGGGCGGTCGTACAGAAAGCGGCCGCGGCCAGGGCGATGGCGAGGGTGAAAAAAGTACGCATGGGCTTGCTCCTCGGGGGATGCCCTGTATCAACGTCAGCGCGTGCCCGCTTCGGCCACCGGCGCGCGCAACGCCGGCAGCAGCCGCCCGGGATCGCTGTCGTTCGGCGCGGCGGGAATGCCGAGCAACCGCGTCAGCAAGGGATACACGTCGACGTTGTCGAACGGCGGCAGCGTCGCGCCGCTGCGGAACGAGGGGCCGCGCGCGATGAACAAGGCGCGCATCGACGGTAGCGCCGGATCGAAGCCGTGCGAGCCGCGCGTCGCGTTCTTCGGGCGTTCGTTCAGTTTCTTGCGCGACACCGCATCCCAGCCTTCGCGCATCTGGCAGACGATCGGCGGAACCCGCGGATTCGTCCCATATTTCCAGCGCGCCGGCAATTCGCCTTTGCGCCAACATTCGTAATGCGGATGCGCGCCGAGCAGGCGCGATTCGGCGCGGCGCTCGCGGCCCGGTTTCGGTGCGAAGCCGACGGATTGCCCGTCCGACACGACTGCGGCGTCGGCGGGCGACACCATGTCCTCGGTCGCTATCGCATGCCCCGGCCCGACTTCGGCCATGCCATGATCGGACACCACGATCAAATCGGTGCTGCGCGATAATCCGCGCGCCGCCAAGCCTTGCAACAGGCGACCCACCGCGGCGTCGGCTTCCGCGATCGCATTGCGCGCTTGTGCCGAATCGGGGCCGAAATCGTGTGCGCTCTTATCCACTTTTTCGAAGTACAGCGTGACCAACCGCGGCCGCTGCGCGAGCGGCGCGTCCAGCCAAGCCAGGACTTGATCGACGCGCGTTTCGTAGCTGACGGCGTAATCGAATTCTTTCCAATGCGTCGGCCGCACGCCGCCGATCGCGGCCTCGCTGCCCGGCCAGAACATGGTGGCGGTGCGCAGGCCCGCTTTTTCCGCGCCGACCCAGACCGGTTCGCCATCCCACCAGCGTCCGTCGCCGACCGCGTTGCGATTGGACAGTTTGAAATCGCCCAAGACCGGATCGCGCATCGTGTTGTGGACGATGCCGTGATGGTCGGGACGCAACCCGGTGACGATGGTGTAGTGGTTCGGGAACGTCAACGAGGGATAAGAGGGATTCATCCACTCGGCGCGCACGCCTTCGGCTGCAATCCGGGACAGGTTCGGCGTCAGGCCGCGGTCCAGGTAATCGGGACGGAAGGCGTCGATCGAGATCAACAAGACCGTGCGGGGGTCGGATGGCCCGGATCGGGTTCCGTTCCCGGCGCAACCGGCCAGGAGCAAGCACAACAGCAGGGTGCGAAGAATGACGAACGGCAGGCGCATGCGTTTACGGGACGTTTTAGCTTGTGCCAAGCATGCCGCAGGTGGAGGGGATTTTCATGACGGCCGCAAGACTTCTGATCCATTGCGCTGCTGCATGGCTCGCGGCGCTACCGATACCGGCCGCTTTTGCGGCGGAATCGCAGGCGTCCGCGCCCCGCCTGAGCGCGGCCGAATGCGAAGTCTGGGCGCGCGAGTTGAGCTTCGCCCGGTCCGTCGCCGACCACGATCCCGTCGCGTTCGCCGCCCATCTGCATCCGGGCGCGGTGTTCGGCGCCAAGAGCCCGCAGCCGCAGCGCGGGCGCGACGACATCGCCAGGGCCTGGCAGGGCATCGTCGAAGGCAAGCGAGTGAAGCTCTCCTGGTACCCGACCATGGTCGCGATCGGCGGCGAAGGCGACATCGCCTATTCCAGCGGGCCGGCGTTGTACGAAAGCTTGGTGCCGGATGCGAAGCAACGTTATTCGATCGGTGGATTCCAATCGATCTGGCACAAGGATGCCGACGGCGTGTGGCGGGTGCTGTTCGATGATGGCGTGCAGCCGGTGCCGGCGAGCGATGCGCAGGTCGAGGGTTTCAGGAAGGGCCGACTCGAGGTTTGTCCGAAGGTGTAGCTTTTTCCTCTCCCCTCGTGGGAGAGGATGCCCGAAGGGCAGGAGAGGGGGCGAGCGAAGCGAGTGCTTTTGCATGTGGACATCCGCCAAAAGCCGAACCCTCTCCCTGGCGCTTCGCGCCTTTCCCTCTCCCGCGGAGGGGAGAGGGAAAAAAACGGCCGTCATCCGAACAGATCGCCGGTGACGGGTTTGGTTTCAGGCAATTTCAACGCGCCTTCCATGCGCAGCAATTTCTCTTTCACGTCCAAACCGCCGCCGAAGCCTGTCAGCGCGCCGTTCGCGCCGATCACGCGATGGCAGGGCAGGATGATCGGAATCGGATTACGCCCGTTCGCCGCGCCCACGGCACGAGCGGATTCCGGTTCGCCGATCAGCTTGGCCAATTGGCCGTAGCTCCAGGTGACGCCGTACGGGATCTCCGCCAGCGTGTTCCACACCAGCACCTGGAACGGCGTGCCGGCGGGAGCGAGCGGCAGATCGAATTCTTGGCGTTCGCCTTCGAAATATTCTTCCAACTGCTTGCGCGCATGCGCTACGCGCGGCGGCGAGCGCAGCCACGCGCTGCGGCCGCCGGGCACCGGATGCCGGTTGCGTTCGAACAGGATGTGGCGCAGACCGCCTTCGTCCGCGGCTACGACCAGTTTGCCGATCGGCGTCTTGAATTCATCGAACCACACGTTCCCGTTTCCTTTGTTCCGAGCGCGCCACCGCATGGTCGCCGGCCAGGTGCCACAACTGCAATACCGCGTAGGCCCGCCATGGGCGCCAGCTTTCCGCACGCGCAGCGGTGGCGCGTTCGCTCAGGCGCGAGCCGTCGCCGGTCGTGGCGCCGCCCAGCACCTGTTGCAGGACCAGATCGCCGGCCGGAAACGCGTCCGGCTGGCTCAGGGCGCGCATCGCCACGTATTGCGCGGTCCACGGGCCGATGCCGGGCAAGGCGGTGAAACGCTCGATGAAATCGTCCAGCTTCTGGCCGGCGCCGAAATCGATGCGGCCTTCGGCCACCGCGCGCGCCAGCGAGCGAAGCGTCGCCGCGCGCGTCTTTGGCAGGCCCAGCAATTCCAGCGGCGCGCCGATCAGGCGTTCCGGCGCCGGGAATACGCGGTCCAACCCAGCGGGCGCGCCCTTGCAAGGTTCGCCGTAAGCTTCGACCAGGCGCCGCGCCAGCGTCGTCGCACCGGCCACGCTCACCTGTTGGCCGAGCACTGCGCGCACCGCGAGTTCGAAACCGTCCCAGCCGCCGGGCACACGCAAACCGGGACGCTTCTTGATCGCCTGCGCCAGCAGCGGTTCGTCGCGCAGCACCGCATGCACGGCGCGCAAGTCCGCATCCAGGTCGAACACGCGCCGCACGCGTCGCACGATGTCCGGAATGACGCGCGGATCCTGGCCTTCGATACGCAACAGCAATTCCGGCCGCTTCGGATCCGCGCTCACTTGGATCAGCGTGGGCGTGTCCGCGGGGCCGACCACGCGTTCGTAACTGTCCGCATTGACGCGTTCGATGCCGGGAATCGCGCGCTTGGCCAGGAACGCGAGCATCAACGGGAAATCGAACGGCGGCCGATATCCGAAGCGCAGCGTCAGCGCGCCTGCCGGGGCGTTCGCGTTCTGACGGCGGATCGCGGTCGGCGCCATCCCGCAACCTTCCAGGAACGCGGCGTTGAAGCGGCGCAAGCTGTTGAAGCCCGCGGCGAGCGCGATTTGCGTCACCGGCAGCGAGGTTTCCGTCAGCAACTGCTTCGCCAGCAGCATTCGACGCGTGCTATGCACCACGATCGGCGTCGCGCCGGTGCGCACCAGGAACAGGCGCCGCAATTGGCGGCTGCTGACGCCGACGCGCAGCGCTAAATCTTCCACCGATCCGTCTTGCAGTGCGCCTTCTGCGATCAGTTCCAACGCGCGCTGCACGGTCTCTTCGCCGATCCGGGCATAAGCTTCGGGCGACAACTCCGGTCGGCAGCGAAGGCATGGCCGATAGCCTGCCGCGACCGCGGCGGCCGCGGTGGGCATGAATACGACGTTTTTGCGCTTCGCTGTCGGCGCCGGGCACACCGGCCGGCAATAGATGCCGGTGCTGCGCACTGCGATAAAGAACAGACCGTCGAAGCGCGGGTCGTGGGCGATCCGCGCGCGGTCGCAGATTTCGGGGGAGGGCATGCCGTGCATGGGGCTATTTTAGGCCCTTCGATGGGGGCGACTAGCCGTTTTCGGACAGAGCCATTTCTGCGCTTTATCTCCTCTCCCCCGCTTGCGGGGGAGAGGGCTAGGGTGAGGGGGTGAGCGCCGCAGGCGCGAATGCTTTTGATTTTATCGGCAGGATCAAAGCGTCCTCCTCACCTCAACCCTCTCCCCCGCAAGCGGGGGAAAGGGAGCCAAGCACAAGCAGGCTCAGCAGTCTTCGGACGATCGCGCAGCGAACCGCAGTCCGCGCAGCACGTGCGCCCGGAATGTCGCATCGCCATACTTCGCTTGCGAGTGTCCCAAGCCGGTGTACCAACTGCGGCCTTCGCGCACACGATGGCACCACGCGATCGGATGATCCTCCCCCCTCGTTCCGCCGGTATAGCCGCGTTCGTCCACCGTCGCGACCACGCGTACGCGTCCGCGCGGATTGCTGCGATAGTTGTACAGCTCGTCCGTGATCCGCCACGGCGTCGAACGTAACGGACGCGCACCTTCAAAAACTACCTTCGTTGTTTGCAAACCCGGCGGATGGCTCGCGAACCAAGCGCCGACCAATTCGCCGTACCACGGCCAGCCGTATTCAGTGTCCGCCGCCGAATGCAGCCCGACGAAACCGCCGCCGTTCTCGACGAAGGCGCGCAGAGCGGCCTGTTGGGCATTACCCAGCACATCGCCGGTGGTGTTCGCGAACGCCACCACGCGGTACCGCGACAAGTTTTCGGCCGAAAACGCGGCGGCATCCTCGCTGTGATCTATCTGCCATCCCAGTCCGGCGCCGAGCTCGCGCAGCGCCGTTACTGCGGCCGGTATCGAGTCGTGACGAAACCCCTGAGTGCGCGTGAACACCAGCATCCGCACAGGCGCTCCTCGCTGAAGCGGCTCTTGTGGGAGCGGCTTCAGCCGCGAGCTCTTTTGCTCCGAAGCGCGCACAGGCGCCTGGCCATCCGCGAGCGCTATGCCGAAGAGCAGGAAAACCAGCAGAAAAGCCGCGAAAAAGCGCATCCCTGCATCCTAGCGCGCCCTGGGAGATAATCGCGTCTTCCCGCACTTTGGACCCGAACCGGCATGTCCACCCGCAAAGACCCGTCCCGCACCATCCGCGCCCCGCACGGCAGCGAACTCAGCTGCAAGAGCTGGCTGACCGAGGCGCCGTTCCGCATGATCCAGAACAACCTGGATCCGGACGTGGCCGAGAATCCGGCGGAATTGGTGGTCTACGGCGGCATCGGCCGTGCGGCGCGCGATTGGGAATGCTTCGATGCGATTTTGAAGTCGCTGAAGGAGCTGGACGACAACGAAACCCTGCTGGTGCAATCCGGCAAGCCGGTCGGCATCTTCCCCACGCATGCGGATGCGCCGCGCGTGCTGCTCGCCAATTCCAACCTGGTGCCGCACTGGTCCACCTGGGAGCATTTCAACGAGCTCGATAAGAAAGGCCTGATGATGTACGGCCAGATGACGGCCGGCAGCTGGATCTACATCGGCAGCCAGGGCATCGTGCAAGGCACGTACGAAACCTTCGTCGAAATGGGCCGCCAGCATTACGGCGGCGATCTCGCCGGAAAATGGATCCTCACCGCCGGCCTGGGCGGCATGGGCGGCGCGCAGCCGCTGGCCGCGTCGCTGACCGGCGCTTGCAGCTTGAACATCGAATGCCAGCAGTCGCGCATCGACATGCGCCTGCGCACGCGCTACGTGGACGAGCAGGCGAGCGATCTGGACGACGCGCTCGCCCGCATTGAAAAGTACACGAAGGCCGGCCAGGCGAAATCGATCGCTTTGCTCGGCAACGCGGCGGAGATCCTGCCGCAGCTGGTGCAGCGCGGCGTGCGTCCGGACGCGGTCACCGACCAGACCAGTGCGCACGATCCGGTCCACGGCTATCTGCCGATCGGCTGGACCGTCGAGCAGTGGCTGGCCGAGCAGAAGCAGCATCCTGAAAAAGTGCGCGACGCGGCCAAGAAGTCGATGCGCGTGCACGTCGAGGCGATGCTCGCGTTCCAAAAGATGGGCGTGCCGACTTTCGATTACGGCAACAACATCCGCCAGATGGCCAAGGACGAAGGCTGCACGAACGCATTCGATTTCCCGGGTTTCGTGCCGGCCTACGTGCGTCCGCTGTTCTGCCGCGGCGTCGGCCCGTTCCGTTGGGTCGCGTTGAGCGGCGATCCGGAAGACATCTACAAGACCGATGCGAAAGTGAAGGAACTGATCCCGGACGACAAACACCTGCACCGCTGGCTGGACATGGCGCGCGAGCGGATCAGCTTCCAGGGCCTGCCGGCGCGCATCTGCTGGGTCGGCCTGGGCCAGCGCCACAAACTGGGCCTGGCGTTCAACGAAATGGTCCGCAAGGGCGAATTGAAGGCGCCGGTGGTGATCGGCCGCGACCATCTGGACAGCGGCAGCGTGGCTTCGCCGAACCGCGAGACCGAGTCGATGAAGGACGGGTCGGATGCGGTGTCCGATTGGCCGCTGTTGAACGCGATGCTCAACGTCGCCGGCGGCGCGACCTGGGTGTCGCTGCACCACGGCGGCGGTGTGGGCATGGGCTATTCGCAGCATTCGGGCGTGGTGATCGTTTGCGACGGCACCGATGCCGCGGACAAGCGCATCGCGCGCGTGCTGTGGAACGATCCGGGCACGGGCGTGATGCGGCATGCGGATGCGGGTTACGAGATCGCGCAGCAATGCGCGAAGGAACAAGGCTTGAAATTGCCTATGGTCTGATGTGCCGGCCGTCGCCAGGCGGCCGTATCGACAACGAAGGGGAGGGGGCTGCATGAACCGGGTGTGGATCGCGATTCTGCTGGTGGTGTTCGCGTTGCTGGCCTATGTGGGCCTGGAGAAATTGGCGAAGAAGGGTGTGGAGCAGTACGCCGGGCAAAAGATGGACGATCTGCAGGCGGAGGCGGCCAAGAAATATCCGAACCTGCCGCTTTCCGATGCGGTGAAGAAAGTCGGCGAGGAACGCGCCAGCGCGATGCTGAGCGCCGAATCCAACCCCGCCCAGAAGAACCTGCGCGCCGCGCAGATGTTCTATGGCTACTACTTCCTCAACACTAAAATCCGCGTCGAATACTGCAACACCCGCGGCGCCGACATATCGCCCTTCGTCAATCGCTTCGAAGCCAACAACCGCGCCGAAGCCGCCCGCGCGCAGGCCATCTTCGCCAAAGCGAACACTCAACCGGAAGACATGCTGGCCATGATCCGCCCGGCGCTGGCGAAAGCCGTCGAGCAGGACATGAAGGACGTGAGCGCCGGCGCCGGCGTGCCGGTCGATAAGGCGTGCGCGTTGTTCAACGAGCATGCGGTGACGTTGGCGGATTACATCAAGTTGCCGGGGGATGTAAGGGCGGCGTTGATGGCGGAGTGAGACGTTTACCAGTCGAAGTCGGGACCGTAGGGGAACCTGCGAAGCAGATTCCGCCGTGGTTGCGACGGATCGGCGACCGCTAGGCGGAATCGCCTGCGGCGGTTCCGCCCTACGCGAAGCGAGCTCCGATGCAGGCTCAGCCCGCGTAGTCCGAACGTTCCTCCACTGGTTGGCGAGACCAACGGTCCTCGCATACGGCGGGCTGAAGCCCGCCCTACGTTTTATGGCAATTTGTAGAGTGGGCTTCAGCCCGCCGTTTGCCGGTCGAAGCCAGTAAAATCCTGTGTTGACAAAGTACCGGACGTGCCCGCGCCGCTTCGACTCAAGTGCGCTTTCCCGGGCTACAGGATGCCGCCGCCCGTATACAGCATTGGTACACGCCGCGTGCACGAACCCAAGCGTAGAAGCCGCTTGGGGGACCCGATAGCCGCGAGGTCTCCGCGTGCGCGCGCATTCATTTTCGCTGCCCATTTTTGTGGCGTTGGCGACCGCCGCTGTCACCGCCGCCACGCTCCAAGATGCGCCTCATGCATTGCCGAGAAGCACGAAAGCGTTCGCGGTCGCTAGCGCACCTTCGGTAAGCCGAAGCTCATCGCCGGTAACGCAGATCGTGTCGTCGGCAATGTTGGCCATCCCGCCCGACTTGCCCACCACGAAACCGTCCATTCCGCGCCCGCCGGTCGCGCCCTGCGGCACGATCGAAGCGATCGATCTACCGATCACCGATTCCGAGCCGGCGATCGATTTTCCTGCAACCGCACCAGTTGGCTGCACGGGTGCGATCTCGAAGATTGTGCTGGAGCTGGGTCACGAATTCGAAGGTATGCTTCCGCGCCCGATGGCGCTGGGCGTATGGGTGGACGGCGTCAATCTAGCGTTCGCCAAAGCCCTGGTCGGCGACGACCCGCCGTCGCCGTGGTACGTGGAGCGCGATCTCAGCGACTACGCCGCCGTGTTCCGCAGACCGAACGCGCAAGGGCGCATCCGTCTGGACCCTTATGCTTTGTGGGACGAACCCAGCGTGCAGATGCGCGTCACCCTGCGCATCGTTTTCTATCCGCAGGGCACGGGCGCCGCGGCGCCGCGCAAGCCGGATCGTGTGTATGCGCTCGGGCCCGACGCCGGCGGCCAGACGCCGATCGATTCGGATCTGGGCGACGGCTCCGCGCGCGTGACGCTGCCGCGCGACATCGAATACGTCTACGCCGACGTCCTTGCGAAAGGCACCGGCCTGGGCGGGGCGACCTGCGTGCCGCGCACAGTGGCGGATGCTGTGCCGGATGTAGTCAAGCGCTATCCCGAGCCGGGCGTCTCCGGCGGACGCTGCGGCGATGTTCCGCTCGATGAGGTTCGGGTGTATGTCGACGGACAGATCGCTGGCGTCGCACCGATAGAATCGCGCGCGGAGTTGCACCCTGCCGCGCCGCGGACGCTGCATCCGCTGCCTTATCGCGTAGACCTGTCGCCGTTCGCGGGTGTGCTGAGCGACGGAACGCCCCACGTGCTGCGGTTCACGTCGGGTTTCAGCGACGAACCGGCAAGCGGTGTGCAGATCTCGGGCGCGCTGCTGGTGTATCGGGATCCGCATTCGGCGACGGTCGCCGGCGCGGTCGTGCGCAACACGCTGCAAGACACGACGGCCGCGCCGGTCGTCACCCATGGTCTGGTCCAAACGGGCGACCACGTGTCCGGCCCTGTGCGTACGATGTTCGATCGCCATTTCCTGATCGAAGGCTATATCGACACCGCGCGCGGTCGGCTATGGCATCGCGTGGTGCAGGATACGCACCTGGACAACCGGCAGCAGTTCGACGTTCGGCGCCCCAACTCGGTCGAATATCGTTATTCTCAGGATACGGCCATGGTTTACAGGACTTGGCGAACCAGTTACGCCACGCTGGCCGGCCGGCAATTGCGCCGCGATTACGAGTATGTGAGCTACCCGCTGACGATGTCCGATCTGGCGGCGCGCACCGGCGTGCTCGCCGATACGGTTTTCGAAGAGCGCACGCAAATGTCGCAGGGCATCCATCGGCGCGGCGAATACGACCGTTCGCGCATCGCGCATTTCGGCGCGCAGCTGGCGGAGCGTTTTGAAGACTATGCCTATCGTAAGTTCGACCAGAACACTTCGGTTTCGGATCGCCGGCTCGCTTCCGAGTACGGTTACACCGACAATCGCGGCAGTTGCTACGACGCCGCGCTCATTTCGGAGCAGGGCACAGTCGAGGTTATCCGCGGCGCCGCATGCCCGGGCGGCGTGAACAACGTCAAGTGGTACGCGCGGCCGGACGGCGAGCCCGAAAGCCTGGGCTGGGCCGGCTACGATTGAGCCGCAAATGGGCGAGGCGTAGGCTGGGTTGGCTTCATCAACCCAGCTACACCCGCCGACGCCTGCTGGGCTGATGAAGCCAATTCAGCCTACAAATGGATGATCTCGCTTATCAATTGTCCGGAATTTCTGGCGTCACCAGCAGGCCGAGCAGGGTCAGCGATTCCTGCCAGCCCAAATAGCAGCCTTCGATCGGAATCGCACTCGGCACGTTTTCCTGGGTGATGTGGATCTCGGTGCCGACGGACACTTTCTTCAGGACGATGGTGGTGATCATCTCGCCCGGCAGGTTGGCGTCTTCGAAGATGTCGTTGTGGACGATCTTTTCGTTCGGCACCAATTCCAGGTACTTGCCGCCGAAGCTGTGGCCGTTGCCGGTGGAGAAATTGGTGAAGCTCATCCGGTACTTGCCGCCGACTTTCGCGTCGATTTCGTGCACGGTGCAGGTGAAGCCGTTCGGCGGCAGCCACTTGGACAGGGCGGCGCCGTCGAGGAAAGCCTTGTAGACGCGCTCCGGCGGCGCGGCCAGGACGCGGTGGAGACGGACGGTGTTGGCGTTCGCGGTCATGGTGGATTTCCTGTAGTGGAGGATCAGCCCTCATTACCGCGACGAGCGGGGCCGCGGGAAATCGACAAGCGCGATCTGAAACATTCAGCGGGCGCGTTCGGCGCCCCGGATAACCGCCTTAACCTACCGAAACGCGTGTCAACGGCTCATCGACGGCCCGCTGCGGGCGAGTTCCTGCTGCTGGGCCAGCCATTGGACGCGTTCTTGGGCCATTTGCTGGTCCAACATTTCGGACTGGCGAACGGTCTCGCGCATCGGCGGCGGATCTTGCGATAGATCCGCATGGGCGAACTGCAGATGCTTGCCCGCCACGAAGGCGCGGCCGTCGCGGACCGCGACGCTGTCCAGGTCGTGCGGCGCCAGGATGCGCGCTTGCTTGGCCTGCAGCATCACGTGCGCAGCCGCTTCGTCCGGAACCTGCAGCGGCAGCTCGCGCCGGATCGCGGAGTAGAGCGCGTGATCGGGATGGTCCCAGTCGCGCGGATCGCGGCGGCCGGTGAGGGTGCCGAAGCTTGGGCCGTCGGGATTCATGGCTAAGCCCCGATACTCCACGTAGGTCGTCGCCTCATGATGCCGCGCTTGGATAAAGGCAGCGGCTTCCTGGGCCAGTTGCTGACCGTCCCTTGACGATATGTACTCTGCCCGCAGGTGATTCAGTGCGTCGCGATCTCCGTTCGCTAATGCGTCTAGGTAGCGATTAAAGAGATCAACCTGCGGATTTGCATTCGGCTCCTGGACGGGAGGTGGGACATACCGATGGTCGTTGGAGCCGCCTTGGGTATGATCGAAATAACGAAAAAGTGATTGTTCTTGTCTACCATCAATGTAGGGTTGCGGCCTCTTGTCCCGGCCTAAATTGATACCTTCTTCCTCTAGCAGTTTCTCGGATAGCCCAAGCGCTTCAAGATCTATTCGCATTTTAGTCGACTCACCAAACAGCCGTGTGTTCGAGCGCTCTTGGGCGATGCAGAACTCGATGGCATGAACGCCGTAGTATGTCGCGTAGTTGGAATTGCCAAGATCACCTAGATTGCTTTGCTCCGGAGGTCTGTCGAAAAAGTTTTTGGACATGGCCTCGACGTTGCTCGGGGTGAATTCCATGCTCATGTCTTGTTTCAACACTAAGTTTGGCTTCAATGAATACGAATGAGTGCCATCGCGAGAGCTCGACTTATCGACAAAATCCTGTATCCGGTAGACGGCCGATTCAAATATATCCTTTAGATCGGCTCCCGGATTTTTGCTTCTGATGCTAGAAACGACCGCATTCCATCCGGCAATCTCAGCGATGGCCTCGTCGCGACGATTGGCCGCGAGAAGGTCGCCAATTATTGCAGTGTAGTCATGAGTCAAAACCTTGCTTTTTGCCTCTGATTTTGCCCTGTGCTCAAACTCGCTTAGTGCTTTAGCTTTGGCGGGATAGTTGAAGCCGTGCTGCACCTCATGAGCGAGGACAAAGATCACCTCTTCCTTTGAAAACGTACCGTTCTTGTCGGCAGAAAGAAGGGAGGGTGAAATCCTCACGCTCTTACTTTGCCCGTCATACTGCGCACCCGCGTGCATGCTGTGATGGGCAGGGCTTAGGCTTCGTAAATGCCCTTCGGAGACGGATTGGTTAATTGCATCGACAAGCAGCGGTGAGCTAGCAATGGCGGATCGAAGATTCATCACCATTTCAGGTGTGACGTCATCTAGCTCGGAAAACGTGCCGATTAATGAGTCTGCTTGCGAGGAGATATGCATGATATGTAGTTATTTGATTATTATGTTCTTTATGCAATCGTGAGTAATTAGGTGTGCCGGGTAATTTGCCTCCCCGCGCGTGTACACCTCTACGACGAAACTTTTGTTTTGGCTGTCGTCGTACCAATCCCAACCACGAGCCCCGTGTGAGCCCCACATTCTGTGGCGAGTGAAGCCCATTTCTTCTAGGTGCGCGTTGAATTCGTTGAAATCCATTCCACAGATGCCCGTCATTGGCGGGACGGAGCTAAGCGGGTCATCTTGGAAATACATTTCGAACCTGGGCCCGTGCAGGCTGGTTTTATCTACGCCGTATGAAACCAGCCAGCGATCGCTGAGCCTCTGTTGAAGCCCGTACCGGGCTTCGCTCGTTTTAATTACCTCTGCGCCGAAGTGATGCGAAAGGTTTTCGACAGTAAAGTCTTCGATTGAGCGGCTTTGTCTAATCAGGGCTAGTAGGTTCGATAGCAGCCGTCTTGTTATTTTCAGTGAACCTTGATCGTCGTCGTCAGCAGGCCGCTGGATTACTGTCGGATTAGCTTTTTGCTCAGATTCTTGATCCCTATTAATTATTTCTGTTGATCTTTCGCTAAGCGACCTGTCGGCGTTGCTCGCGCAAGCGATTGGAAAAATAGCTGGTGTGATTGTTGCAACGCCGCATACCAAAGCGGTTTTTAGCTTCATTGTTTGTTCTCCTGCATTGGTATCACCTTGCTTGGCCGAAGCTCCACTAGTCGATATTGCTTCGTCTCCCCAAATCGTTTCCCCTTCGTCTCTACACTCGCGCACAACCGCCCCTCACAGACCCGGACATCGGCCTCATTGACCGCCCGCAGCAGGGCCGCCTCGACCCGGTACCGCGCCACCTCCTCCCGGGCGGTCTTGACCCAATAGACGGTCGCGGCCAGGGCCAGCAGGGAGCCGATGCCCAGGCTGGCCAGGCTCAGGTAGACCAGGCTCCGCTGGGTGCCGCTGAGGACGCGGCGCTGTTCGCGCAGGGCGTCGGCCGCCCATTTCGCCGATTCGGCGCCGCGCCGAAGCTGGTCGGCGCAGGGCGCCACGGCGCGTTCGGCGGCGTGGGCCATCGTGGTTTGCGCCTGGTATTCGACGCCGCGGAGCAGGGCTTCGGCGCTGGCGGCGATCTTGCGCGCTGCGTTGTGCGCCTGGTCTTCGAGCAGGGTGGACAGATGGGCCAGCCTCAGGCTGAGCTGCTTCAGTTGTTCGGCGTCCAAGCGCGTCGCTCGCGGAGAGATGCGTTAAGGACGGAGGCGCCCCGGTCCGGCGGCCAGCGCGTGATTCGCGTCACAGGTCATGAGGCGAATCCACATGGCGTGAACTGTGGCGGCCATTAGACTGCGCCCATGAAAAGAGCGGCAACCCTGGCTTTCCTTGCATTGGTGCTGGCGACGGCTGGCGCGGCGATCTTCTTGTCGCAGGCGCCGGACAATACGCCGCAGGCGGTCGCATCGCCGATCGACGAAGCCGAACGCGCGCGCGCGATCCAGGCGCTGCGCCCCAAGAGCGCCGCGCGTCCGGTGATCGCCATCCTCGCCCAGAACGCGGGCACCGAAATCGCCGACCTGCTCAATCCGTACGGCGTGCTGCGTCAGGCCGACGTGGCGGACGTGGTGGTGGTGGCCGAACACAAAGCGCCGCTGCGCCTGTACCCCGGCGATTTGCGCGCGATGCCGGATGCGAGCTTCGACGAATTCGCGCACCGTTATCCGCGCGGCGCCGATATCGTGGTGGTACCGGCGATGGATCCCTACGACGATCACGCCGCGATCGACTGGCTGCTGGCGCAACGGCAATCCGGCGCCCGGATCGTTTCCGTCTGCAACGGTTCGCTGACCTTGGGCGCGGCGGGTTTGCTGGACGGGCGCAGCGCCACCAGCCACTGGAGCACGGTCGGCGAATTGGAATCACGCCACCCGAGCATGCGCCGGGTGCAGAACCGGCGCTACGTGACCGACGGCGACATCACTACCGCGACCGGCATCACCGCCTCGCTGCCGCTGATGTTGGCCTTGGTCGAAGCGATCGGCGGACAAGACGCCGCGGCGAAAACGGCTGCGGAACTCGGCATCGACCATTGGGATGCGCGGCACGTCTCCAACGCGTTCACGCTGAACAATGCGCATCGCTGGACTTTCCTGCGCAACAAGCTGCAATTCTGGGCGCAGCAGGAACGCGAAGTGGCGGTGCAAGGTGCCGACGAAATCGCGCTGGGCATCGCGGTCGACGCGTATTCCCGCACCGAGCGCGTATCGGTCGTGTCGGTCGCGGATGCGCCCGAGGTCCGCAGCAAGCGCGGCTTGCTGCTGCTGCCTGGGCGGGTGGGCGATGTCTCCGCCTTGCCGCACCCGGTGGCGTTGCCGATGGAGCGGCCGGGGGGCACGCCGCAACAAGTACTGGCGCGCATCGAATCCGAGTTCGATCCGCGCACTGCGCGTTACGTCGCCTTGACGTTGGAATATCCCTGGTCGCGTAGCCCGGGAAAGCGCAGCGCAACCGGAAACTGAGTCGCGCGCATTCCCGGTGCGCTGCGTTTACCCGGGCTACGGTAGGATGTCCCGCATCCGACGAAACGCGGTACCGAC
Organism: Luteimonas sp.; assembly: GCA_035250245.1. Lineage (GTDB taxonomy): Bacteria > Pseudomonadota > Gammaproteobacteria > Xanthomonadales > Xanthomonadaceae > Luteimonas_C. The sequence goes on from DATFFH010000031.1 coordinate 31,372, forward strand.
GTGGCGACGACGACCTATGTAGCCTTGCTCCGCGCCGTGAATGTCGGCGGCACCGGCAAACTGCCGATGGCCGATCTGCGCAAGATGTGCGAAGCGGTCGGCTTCGCCGACGTGCGTACCTACATCGCCAGCGGCAATGTCGTGTTTCGCGCCAAAGGCAGCGCGGACAAGGCGAAGGCGGCCTTGGAGAAGGCGTTGGCGGAATACGCCGGCAAGCCGGTCGGCGTGGCGGTGCGCACGCACGACGAATTGGTGGCGGTGGCAGCGGGCAATCCGTTCCCGGATGCGGCCGGCAATCGTTTGGTGATCGTCTTCTTGGATGCGCCGCCGCCGACGGACGCGCTGGACCACGTCAGCCATCGGACCGACGAGCGCATCGCCCTCGGTCGCCGCGAGATCTATATCGATTACGGCAGCGGCATGCGCGATTCCAAGCTCAAGATTCCGGCGGCCAAGGCCGGCACGGGGCGCAATCTGAATACCGTAATGAAGCTTATCGAGATGTCGGCGAAGTAGGGCGGGCCGCTCTCCGCTTGGATCGAGCTAAAAAAGGATGCAGATCGTCCCGGATCGATGTCGATCCGGCCGATCCTGGTTCGTCTCAGGTAGAGCGACCGGCGTAAGCCACGCTCGGCCGTTACACTCCCCTCAAATCCTGGGATCACCGACCATGACTTCCGGACCTCAACCCACAGACGCCGCCGCGGCGGCGCCCGCAGGCTCCACTTGGGCCGCGCTGCGCGATGCCATCCGCGGCACCAACGCGGACTACACCAAGATCCCGATGCGCCGGGCCGTGCTGCTGCTGGCGGTGCCGATGGTGCTGGAACTGGTGCTTGAATCCACCTTCGCGGTGGTGGACATTTTCTTCGTCGCCAAACTCGGGCCTTCCGCGGTGGCGACGGTCGGCTTGACCGAGAGCCTGCTGTTCCTGCTGTATGCGATCGGCATGGGCCTGGCGATGGCGGTGACGGCCGTGGTCGCGCGGCGGATCGGCGAAGGCAAGCGCGAAGAGGCCGCCTCCACCGCGGTGCAGGCGATCTTCCTGGCATTGCTGATCTCGGTGCCGTTCGCTCTGGCCGGCATCTTCTTCGCCAAAGACCTGTTGCGGCTGATGGGCGCGGACGCCTGGACGCTCGAACACGGCTACCGCTACCTGCAATGGATGCTGGGCGCCAACGCGGTGATCATGCTGTTGTTCGTGATCAACGCGATCTTCCGCGGCGCGGGCGATGCGGCCATCGCGATGCGCGTGCTGTGGTTGGCCAACGGCCTGAACATCGTGCTGTGCCCGCTGCTGATCTTCGGCTACGGCCCATTCCCGGAATTGGGCATCGAAGGCGCCGCCATCGCCACCGTCATCGGCCGCGGCACGGGCGTGCTTTACCAGCTGTGGGCGATTTTCCGGCGTAGCCAGCACATCCGCATCGCGCCTTCGCAATTGGTTTTGCAAGGGACGATCCTGTGGAACATCGTGCGCACTTCGCTGGGCGGCGTGGGCCAGATGATCATCGGCATGACGTCGTGGATCTTCGTGATGCGGATCCTGGCCAGCATCGGCAGCGAGGCGGTGGCCGGCGCGACGATCGCGCTGCGCATCATGATGTTCACGCTGATGCCGGCCTGGGGCATGTCCAACGCGGCGGCGACGCTGGTCGGACAGAACCTGGGCGCCAGCCAGCCCGAGCGCGCCGAGGCTTCGGTGTGGCACATCGGCTGGTACAACATGGCCTTCACCTTGATCGTGTCGGTGGTGTTCTTCTTCTTCCACCACGAGTTGATCGCGTTGTTCACCGACGATCGGAAGGTGATCGACATCGGCGGGGAATGGCTGCGGATCCTGTCGTATTCCTACTTCGTCTACGGCTGGTGGATGGTGGCGGTGCAGGCCTTCAACGGCGCGGGCGATACGGTCACGCCGACCAAGATCAATCTGGTGTTCTTCTGGATGATCCAGATCCCGTTGTCGTATGCCTTGGCGATCTCGATGGGTTGGCAGCACACGGGCGTGTTCTGGGCGGTGTTCGTGTCGGAGACGTCGGTGGGGTTGTTTACCTTGTGGCTGTTCTCGCGGGGCAAGTGGAAAACCGCGCAAGTCTAGCTAAAGCCGAACCCTCTCCCTGGCGCTGCGCGTCTTTCCCCGCTCCGCGCCCCGGCCCTCGCTTGCGCGAGGGCGTTCAGGGGCATGCGAAGCGATGCTTCGCAAGCAATGCCCCTTCACCCCGTAAAAGGGAGAGGGACAAAGCAAATCCGATCTTCTGGTCGAAGAGCAGTCGAGCAAGGCTCGACTCTACGAAAAGCCGGTCACATATGACTGGTTGTCCGCGGCGGATGGCCCCAATCGTCGTTCGCGCCATTTTCGTAGCGGATCGGCGCGGCGGCGTATTCCTCGTCGCTCACATCGTCCAGGCAGGCGATGTTGACGCAGTAGAAGTCGCCGCCCATGACCGGTTCGCTGGCGCTGACGAAGGCGTAGACGCCGCAGGTCTTGCAGAAGGTGTGGTCGATGGAGCCCTCGCCGAAGCGGTAATGGTTCAGATTCTCCTCGCCCTGCAGCAGGCGGAAAGCCTCGGCCGGGACGTGGTTCTTCCACATGCGGGTCTTGCGGCAGAACGAGCAGTTGCAGCGCAATGTGGAGGCGAACCATTCGCCGGGGCGCAGTTGCGGCGAACGCTGGCCGGGCGGCGCCAGATCGATGTCGCAGGCGAAGCGGACCGCGCCGCAATGGCAGCTGCCGTGCCGGGTCTGGATCATAAGTTTCCTAGGTTTCCATGCGATGGGTCGCTAAGGGTACTTCTTCGGCGGTTTGCGAGCGGATTCGGCATGAGAGCCGGACACCGAGAGACCGGTGCGGCGCACGCGCCCGCAAGTTTCTCCAAGAATGGCCCGATTGGCCCGGCCATAGTGGTCCTGGATTCGGTTTGAAGGGGTCCAAACAATGGCTTATCGGCCGAGTGGGGCCTGTTTGCGCGTTGGCTATTCCATTGGGGGCGAGCATGGCGTTACTGGGTTTGGATCTGCGTTCCGGAGCTGCGCGCCGCGCGGTGGCGTGGCTATGCGTTGCCGTCGTCAGCACGATGGCGCCGCATGCGCGTGCCGCTTCGGACCTGGACCGGCCCAGCGGCTACGTGGCCCTGATGAGCAATTACGTCGGCCGCGGCTTGGCGCAAAGCGTGGGCAATCCGTCGGTGCAGGTGGAGGTGAACTACTACGCCTCCAGCGGCTGGTACGCGGGCTTGGACGTGACCACGATCAACTGGGTGGAGAAGGTGTATCCCGGCAGCAACGGCCGCCTGGAATTGGACGCATACGCCGGCTACCGATGGATTCGCGGCGACTGGACCGTGAAGGGCTATGCGATGCGGCTCGAATTCCCGGGCCACTATCCGAGCGGCACCAAACGCCCGGACACCAACGAACTGGTCGGCTTCGTCGGGTGGCGCGGCTTGAGCGCGAAATTGAATTACAGCGTCAGCGATTCGTTCGGCACGCCGGATTCGCGCGGTTCCTGGTACTTCGACCTGGGCGCCGGCACGGCGTTGGGCGAGAAGTGGTACGCCTCCGCGCACGCCGCGCGCAAGCAGCCGCGCGGACGCAATCCGCAGACCGGCGTTCCGAACGACATCAACGCCTACGACGCCTACAAGATCGGATTGACCCGTTCGCTGCCGCGCGATTTCTCGCTTTCGTTCGAACAGACCTGGACCACGGCGGACGATGCGCTGTATACGCTGGGCCGTTACCGCGTCGCGGGCGACCATTTCGCGGTGGTCCTCTTGAAGACTTGGTAGCGTTGGCGGGATAACAGCCCGTATAGGTAAGAAGTCACGTTTCCCCCTCGTCCGAGTAAGCGGATACTCGACGGTTCCAGCCTGAGAGGGGAATCCGGCATGCGAACCGCGCTCCTGCGCCCTGTGCTCGTCCACGCCGTTGCGGCCGCGGTCACGCTATTGGCTGCCGCGCCTGCTTTGGCCCAGCAACGCGATCCCGACGCCCGGCTCATCGCCCAGCGCAACGACATCGAAAAGCAGCTGCAGGAAATCGCCGTCGTCGACCGCAAGGTCATGGTGCCGATGCGCGACGGCAAACGCATGGCCGCCGACGTCTATCGGCCGAAGAACGCCAAGGGCAAGGTGCCGATCATCTTCTCGCGCACGCCCTACAACTTCAATTTCTGGGACGTGAAACTGGGCGCGCCGCGCGATATGAGCCGCGAATTGGAAGCGGTCAAGCGCGGCTACGCCTATGTGGAAATGAACGAGCGCGGGCATTTCTTCTCCGAAGGCAATTACGAGATCCTCGGCGCGCCGGTCAGCGACGGCGTCGATGCGATCCGCTGGATGGCTTCGCAGCCGTGGTCGAACGGCAAAGTCGGCACGACCGGATGCTCGTCGACGGCGGAGTGGCAGTTGGCCGTGGTGTCGCAGGACGATCCCGCTTTCGCCACGTTCAACGTGCAAGGTTTCGGCGCCGGGGTAGGGCAGATAGGTCCGTATTGGGAACAGGGCAATTGGTACCGCGGCGGTGCGGTGCAATTGCTGTTCCTGTCGTGGCTGTACGGCGAGCAGAACCAGGTGCGGCCGATGTTCCCGCCCGGCACTTCGCAGGCCGATCTGATCCGCGCGTCGAAGATGTTCGATCTGCAGCCGCAGATGCCGCCGGTCGATTGGGATAAAGCCTTCCGGCACCTGCCGTTGAAGGACATCATGAAATCGGTGGACGGGCCGGCGGGCATGTTCGCCGATGCCATGCCGATTCCCACCGGCGGCAATATGATCGCCCGCGCGCCGAACGATCCGGCTTGGCGAAAAGGCGGCCTGTGGCACGAAGGCATGAAGATCGATCGACCCGGCCTGTGGTTCGTCAGCTGGTACGACGTATCGGTGTCTCCGAACATCGAAGCGTACAACTGGGTGCGCCGCACCGCGTCCAAGGCGGTCGCCGACCAACAATATCTGGTGATCTCGCCGTCGCTGCATTGCGGCTTCAGGCGCGACAAGAAGGACACGCCGATCGGGGACTTGAGCCTGGGCGATGCGCGCCTGGACTATGAAAGCCTGGTCTACGGCTGGTTCGATCATTTCCTGAAGGGCGAAGACAACGGACTGCTGAAGAAACAGCCGAAGGTGCTGTACTACGTGATGGGCGAGAACAAATGGCGGCAGTCGCCGGTATGGCCGCCGAAAGGCGCAGTGACGCGCACCTTCCATTTGAGCAGCGGCGGCAAGGCCAATACGCTGTACGGCGACGGCAAGTTGGCCGCCGCTCCCGATGCCGAAGACCGGCCCGACCGTTTCATCTACGATCCGGCCAACCCGGTGCCGACGTTCGGCGGCGGCGGTTGCTGCCAAGGCAATGCGGTCAAGTTCGGCGCCTACGACCAGCGCGCGCAGGAGAGCCGCAACGATCTGCTGATCTACGACACCGAACCTTTCGCCGAAGGCGTGGAGGTCAGCGGGCCGATCACGGTCACGCTGTACGTATCTTCGAGCGCCAAGGACACCGATTTCACTTTCCAGGTGATGGACGTCCACCCGGACGGCAAGGCCTACAACGTCACCGAGAACATCCAGCGCATGCGTTACCGCGACGGTTACAACCAGCCGCTGGCTTGGATGCAGCCGGACAACGTCTACAAGGTGGCGTTCCAGCCGATCGACACCAGCAACTACTTCAAGCCGGGTCACAAGCTGCGGGTGGCGGTTTCCAGCAGCAACTTCCCGCGCTTCGACCGCAATATGAATACCGGCGGCAACAACTACGACGAAACCGCAGGCGTGATCGCCAACAATGCCGTGCATCACGATGCGCAGCACCCGTCGCAGATCACGGTGACCGTGGTGCCGGGCGGCGGCGATCCGGCGCAGGTGAGCGTCGGAAAGGGCGGCTAACCGCTTTGGTAGAGTCGAGCCTGCTCGACTGCTTTTTCTCCGCTACTGATCGAAAAGCAGTCGAGCAGGCTCGACTCTACGATTTCGTCAGGATTTGCCGCTGAGTTCGAGCACGGGCGAGAAGCCGCCGAAGATCATGCGCGCGCCGTCGAAAGGCATGGAGACTTTGTCCGGCTGCATGCGCGGATCGTCCATCACCTTCTTCATGCCCGCATCGCGGGTGGCCTTGTCCGGCCATTCGACCCAGGAAAACACGATCGTTTCGTCGTCCTTCGCTTGAACGGCGCGTTGGAAGTCGGTCTGCTTGCCCGGCGGGACGTCGTCGCCCCAGCATTCGCGCACGCTGAGGGCGCCATGTTCCAGGAACAGCGGATCGACCTGATTGGCGAAATCGATAAACTTCTGCTTGTTGGCGGTAGGCACCGCCATGACGCTGCCGTCGACGTAAGGCATCGTTAACCTCGCTTGCCGTGGAGTGCGCCCAGCATGAGACGTATGCCGTTAAGCGGCGGTCGTCGGCGGATGTGCGCCCGCGATGGCGATTCAGGTATCGCTAACATCACAACCAAGTGAACGGTCGCTTGCTTTTGTGGGAGCGGCTTCAGCCGCGAACTCTTGCTTTGCCTTCGCTTTCCAAAAAGCTCGCGGCTGAAGCCGCTCCCACAAGACATCGCTGGCTTACGCTGCCTGTGCCAGCCGCTCGCGCGCCGCCTTGAGCGCATGGCCCCACCAAACCAGTTGATCGAACACAGCCTCGCGCGCTTTGACCAAGTGTTCGTAGTCGTCGGGCGTCTTCCCGTGCATCAACATGCCGACGAAGGGTTCCATCGCGATGTTTACTTCGGCCTTCACAGGGGCCATCTGCAGCTCAATCGCCACGCCACGCAATTGTTCGATCGCGCGCACGCCGCCGGCGCCGCCGTAGCCGACGAAAGCGATGGGCTTGCGGTTCCATTCGTAGAACGCGGAGTCGAACGCGTTCTTCAGCACGGCGGTGGGGCCGTGGTTGTATTCGGCGACCGTGGCGATATAGCCGTCGAATTCGCCGACCTTGCTTCGCCAGGCTTCCGCCGCGGGATCGGTGTAGACGCCGCCGGTGGCCAGCGGCGATGCGGGCTCCCGATAGAACGGCAGGGCGTAGTCGCGCAGGTCCAGCGTTTCCAGGCGCAGGTCCGGCCGCGCCGCGGCGCCTTGCGCGATCCAGCGCGCCGGCACGTCCGCGAACCGCTGCGGGCGAGTGCTGCCGACGATAAGAGCGATCTTGAGCATGACTTTCCGTCCTTCATAGGTTACAAAAGGGAACCAGGGCTAAGTTAGTGACCGCCGGCCCGCCGCACAAGAAGGCACATTCGTGAAACCAAGGCACACCCGGGAGTCCTGCACGCCGGTTCGCGAGATCCTTTCGCGGGTCGGCGACAAATGGAGCATCCTGGTGATCATGCTGCTGAGCGAACGCGCCTGGCGCTTCAACGAGCTGAAGCGTTCGATCGAGGGCATGTCGCAACGCATGCTGACCTTGACTTTGCGCAATCTCGAACGCGACGGACTGGTCACGCGCACCGTCTATCCGACGGTGCCGCCGAGCGTGGAATACGCGCTGACGCCGCTGGGAGAATCGTTGTGCGGGCCGGTGAGCGCGCTCGGACGATGGGCGCAGGAGAACAGTCCGCGAATCGATTCGGCGCGGGATCGGTTCGATGCCACGGCCAAGCGCAAACGTTAGGCGAACGCAGAGCATGGAGAGTTCCGAACTCGACAATCCGTTCTGGAGTTCGTTGCGGACCCGCCATCGCAACATCGCGGTGAGCGTCGGCGATGCCGCGCGTTACCCGGCCGATTTCGCGCCGTTCCTGGGTGTGGCCGGCGCCGAAATTGAGGCCGCGCCTGCGCTCGAAGCGCTGGTCTCCCCTGGCGAGAGCGTGTACATGCTCGGCATCGCTCCGGAAGCGCCGGATGGTTGGCGCCTGCAAGCTTTCAAGCCGCTGGCGCAGATGATCTGCGAACAGCCGCTGGAAGTGATCGATGGACCCGAAACGATCGAACTGTCGCAAGCGCACCGCGACGACGTCCTGGCGCTGACCGCCTTGGTCTACCCACACTATTTCCGCGCGCGGACGATGGAAATGGGCCGCTATTTCGGCATCTATCAGGAAGGCCGGCTCGCGGCGATGGCGGGCGAGCGCCTGGGCACCGACGACTTCCAGGAAATCAGCGCCATTTGCACGCACCCGGATTTCAACGGCCGCGGCTATGCGCGCCGGCTCACGGCCATGCTGAGCAACGACAACCTGCAGCGGGGCCGCATCCCGTTTCTGCATGTCAGCCGCGAGAATCCGCGCGCGCTGCACCTTTACGAACAGCTCGGCTACCGGCATCGGCGCGATATCGGCTTCTGGTCGATTTCGCGCGGCCGATCCGGCGAGAACTCGTAGAGTCGAGCCTGCTCGACTGCCTTTCGTCGCGGACCAGCATCGCTCGAAACAAGAGCAGTCGAGCAGGCTCGACTCTACGAAAGCGCGGGGTGCGGCTGAAACGGGTTTATTTCCCGTGGACGCGCCGGAATCGCAAAACCGTTGCACGGCGCTTGCGGATAATGTGCCGCGGAGCTTCCGCCGGGATAACCATGAGCCGCATCCTCTACATCGGCACCCAAAACGCTTCCAGCTGGGCCTTGCGCGCTTGGCTGGCCCTGCGCGAGCAAGGCATCGATTTCGAAGAGCGCCTGGTCGATCTGCGCCCGCCGCAGCGCGCGTTGGATTTGGCCAAGGTCGGCGAATTCTCGCCGCCCGCGGCGGTGCCGGTATTGGTGGATGGCGACACGGTCATCTTCGATTCCTTGGCGATCATGGAATACGCCAGCGACATCGGCGAGCGGCCGCTGTTGCCGGCCGATCCGCGCAAGCGCGCGCGTGCGCGTTCGTTGCTGGCTTGGATGCACAGCGGCTTGTCGGGCCTGTGCGGGCGATTGTCGTTCGAGAGTTCGTTCTATCCGCAGCGGCGGGCGATGACGGCAGCGGAAACACGGGAAGCCGATCGCATCCTCAAGGTCTGGAATGACGAACTCGCCAGCGGCGGCAGCGGGCCCTATCTTGCCGGCGACCTGTCGCTTGCCGATCTCGGCTTCGTGCCTGTCGTGCGCCGGTTGCAGGCGCACCAGGCCGATACGTCGTCCTGGCCTTTGGCCGCGGCCTGGATGCAGCGTTTGATGTCCCGTCCCGCGGTCGCCGAATGGATGGCGCAAGCCGAAAGCCTGCCGCCGGTGTGGCTGGACGACTACGCCGCACCGGAGCCGTAGCCAGGGTGGAGCCGAAGGCGATACCCGGGAACGCGTCGCAGGCCGATTCCGGATAACGCTCCCGTTCACCGCGACCGCGTTCAGTGCCGATTGAACCTGACTGCGAAGAGGACCTTAAACTAGAAGGCCGCTTTCCCTGCAAGAACCGATGCATCGCAAACCCAAGTCCTGGTGGTGGCTGCCGCTTTGCCTGACGCTGGCGGCCTGCCAGGCGCAGAAATCCGCCGGCGACGAAGAAGCCCAGCCCGAAACCGTGCCGGTCTCCAACGGCGATGGCAGCGGCGCCGTCAGTACGGCGACGCCCGAGGCCAAGCGTGCCGAAAAGCCGGTGGACGTGCGCAAAAGCACGAAATGGCCGCCCGCCGAAGTCGTTTCGGGCACGGCCATCGTGAGCTGCGATGTCGATCCCGCGGGCAAGGACGCCGGCCGGCCGCTCACGAACCTGGAATTCTTCAGCGTGGTCGACGCGATGAGCCCCTGCCAGGAAGCCGGCGCGATCCGGCTGAGCTACAAAGGCAAGATCGCCGCCGATTTCACCGACCTGGTCGAGCGCGTCGGCGCGATGGCCGATCGCATGGACATCCGCACCCGGGTCTTGGATCTGGATTCGAGCGGCGGACGGGTGGAGGACGCGATGAAGGCGGGCGACATCATCGCCGGATCGCACTGGAGCATCCGCGTGGGCGAAGCGGCGATCTGCCACAGCGCCTGCGTGCTGGTCCTGGCCGCGGGCGACGATCGCGCCATCGCCGGCAAAGTCGGCATCCACCGCATGGTACGGATCGGATCCAAGGCGACTTCGCGCGCCGAGTTGAGCGAAGAACTGCAGCAGGTCTATCAGCAGATGAAGGCCTATCTGGAACGCAACGGCGCTTCGGTCGCAGTCGCGGACCTGATGATGACCGTCCCCAACCGCAGCCTGCGCCTGCTGGGAGAAGCCGAGCTGAAGGAATACGGTTTGGACGGCACCAATGCCGCGCAGGACGATTTGGAACGGATCGTGCTGAGCCGCAAATGCGGCGAGGAATTCGTCAAGCGCAAGGATGATTACGCGCGCGCTTACGAAGCCGAATGCGCGGCGAAGAAAACCGAAACGGCGGTGGCCTGCGCCGCCACGCTCGACGAGCGCTACGGATTCCCGGACGCGAAATGCCCCGCCGACGGCCCGCAGCCGGCGTCGGGTTAACCTGCCTATTCAGCTTCGCCTGTCCGCGCGCGTGGCATGATCGGCGCAACGTCATTGGGGGAATCGCGATGGATCCGATCAGCCTGGAAGAACTGGCTCTGCTCGACGTGCTGGATCGGATCGACCAATACCACGAGCCCGCGCTCAATTCCGGCGCGCTGCGCCAACGCCTGCTCGACAATGGCCTGGTGTCGGTCGAAGACGGCGAGCTGCGGCTGACCGATGCGGGCATCGAACGCTGCAAATCGCTGCACCATCGCGTCATCTCCGACGCTGAAGCCGCGGCGGTGCTGGCCGAGCGCGAAGAGAATCAAGCCGCGTAGCCAACTGCAGAATTCGGTTCCAGGATTTTCGTAGGAGCGGCTTTAGCCGCGAGCTCTTTCAGCAAATCGCGGAAATAGTCGGATTTTGCAGGAGAAATCTCGCGGCTAAAGCCGCTCCTACGAAAGGCAGGCCGCGCCGTAGTCAGGCGCCTGCGGACACCGCGGTGATATGTGCCAGCAGCGCCTGCCAGCGGCCGTCGCGGCCGATCCACACATCGGTGTAGAGGTTCTGGCCGCGACCGCCGTCGTCCTTCTCGTACACGGTGCGCGCCTGCACGATCGCGGTGTCGCCTTCGAACTGCACGGTCACGTCTTCCACGTCGAAGGATTTCATGCCGGTCGGATGCCGCGTTTCGGCGAGGAAGCGCGTGCGGTCGATCAGGCTGCCGTCGGACAGGATGCAGCGGAAATCGCTGGCCAGATGACGCTCGTACCAATCGACGTCGGAATTTAGGAACGCTTCCACGTATTCGGCGTTCAGGCGCCGCAGTTTGATTTCGGAATGATGCGAAGGCAGGGGAACGGCGGACATTGTTCGACTCCCTCCCGGAAATGGAAGTGCCGCCGGGCGTAGCCGGATCGCCCGACGGCACGCGGCGAAAGCCGCATCCGTAGACTAGAGATGCGAGGGCCCGGCTGCTCGCCGTTTCCGGACAAGGTTGCCTGCGTCGCGGGATTCGCGACGGACGGCGGATAGACTGCGGCCTCCGCCATTCGGTGCTCCGAGATGCTGACTACGCTCGCCGTCGCCAATTACCGTTCGTTGCGCGAGCTGGTCGTGCCGATGGGGCGTCTGAATCTGGTCGCCGGAGCCAACGGCAGCGGCAAATCCAATCTTTACCGGGCGCTGAGGTTGTTGGCTGAAACCGCACAGGGCGGCGTGGTGCCGGCGCTGGCACGCGAGGGCGGATTGCGTTCTGCGCTGTGGGCGGGCCCCGAGAACATCAGCCGGCGCATGCGTCGCGGCGAGGTGCCGGTGCAGGGCGGGCCGCGCCAGTCGCCGGTGTCGTTGCGGATGGGCTTCGCGGGCGAGGAATTCGGTTATGCGATCGATCTGGGGCTGCCCATGCCATCGCTGTCGGCGTTCGCGTTGGACCCGGAGATCAAGAGCGAGGTCATCTGGAGCGGTCCGTTCCTGCGCGGCACCAACGCGCTGGTCGAGCGCCGCGGCCCGATGGCGCGGGTGCGGGACGGGCGAAGCTGGCGCGTCGCAGCCGAACATCTGAGCGCATACGAAAGCATGTTCGGCCAGATCGCCGATCCGCAGCGCGCGCCGGAAGTGTTCAGCCTGCGCGAGAAGATCCGCGGCTGGCGCTTCTACGATCAGTTCCGCAGCGACGGCGAAGCGCCGGCGCGTTTGCCGCAATTGGGTACGCGCACGCCCGTGTTGAGCCACGACGGGCGCGACCTGGCCGCCGCTTGGCAAACCATCCTCGAAATCGGCGACGCAAAGGCGTTGGCGGCGGCGGTGGCAGACGCTTTCCCTGGCGCTTCGGTATCGGTGACCGAAAGCGACGGGCGTTTTTCGCTCGCTTTCGCGCAGCCCGGTTTGCTCCGGCCCTTGTCCGCGGCCGAACTGTCCGACGGCACTTTGCGCTATCTGCTGTGGATCGCGGCGCTGCACACGCCGCGGCCGCCGCCGCTGATGGTGCTCAACGAGCCGGAGAACAGCCTGCATCCGGACTTGTTGCCGGCACTGGCGCGGCTGATCGCTGCGGCTTCGCGCCGAGGACAGGTGTGGGTGGTGTCGCATGCGTCGCGTCTCATCGCGGCATTGGAGCAGGAGCCGGAGTGCAATGCGGTCCGGCTGGAGAAGGAGCTGAGCCAAACGGCGATCGCGGGGCAGGGGCTGCTCGATGCGCCGGCCTGGCATTGGCCCGAGAGATAGCTTCGGCGAAGACATCGGCCGTGAACCTGACCGCCATCCCGGCATGCGCCGGGACGGCGGCTTAAGAAGCAGGTGAGCGAAGTTCAGGGCTTGGTGTAGCGGATATCCAGCTTGTACGAGCCGGCCGCATAGCCGCGCACCATCACGTGCACCTTGCTCCGGTCCATCGGCACTTCCATCTCGCAGGTTTCGTTCGCATGGCTCAGATACGGCCGGCAGATCCAGTGGGTCAGGTCGGGTTTGAGCACGTAGCGCGTATACAGGTCGGGATCCCCGGCATTGGCGCCTACACCGCTCATCTTCGCTTCGAAGATCGAACCCGGCTTCACCGAATACGGTCCGTAATACTTATTCTGGCCCTTGGCCACGGTCTGGTTATCGAAAGTTTCAGTGGCTTCAGCGCCGCTTGCGGGGGCATCGGGCACAAGGAACACGCACTGGCCCAGGTCTTCGGTGTTGTGAGTGCCTTTGCCGTAGATGCAGGCTGCGCCGACGCGGTCCAACGCGGTCAGGGTCAGCGACCAATCGCCGCCGCCGTTGCACTGGGGATAATGCATCACCGAGAACTTGTCGTAGGACGTGATCGGCTTGTATTCGCTGTCCTCGAAGCAGGCGCCCGCTTCGGGACGCGTGTGCTCGTGCCGCCAGCCGAGGGTGTGGCCCAACTCGTGGCGCAGGATGCCGACCAGTTGCAGCTTCTCGTCTGGTTCCAGTCCGAATGAGGACTGGTCGATCAGGACGTTCCGGTCGGCGCGTTGGTCGCCGGGGAAGAAGGCGCGGGCCAGGTATTCGCCGTCGACATCGACCGGATTCACATCGAAGACGACGTTGTTGTTGGCCGCGTTGCAGGCGGCGTCCTGAGCGGCGACGTGGATGAAGTCCACGCTGGCGGCCTTTTCCCATTCCTGGGTGGCCGCTTGCATGTCGGCCGTCACCTGCGCCTTGCGCGCGCCGAAATTGTTGCTGATGCAGTAGGTCAGCTGTTTCTTCTTGGCGCTGGTCCAGGCGTCGATCACGCCGTTGCGCTCGTTGATCACCAGCTTGCCATGGGCGGTGCCGTCGACGGTCGCCTTCATCGTGTCGAAGAATTCGCGCAACTGTTTGCGGTCGGCGATGGCGATGTCGCCGTCGACGATGTACTTGCCGTTCTCACCGGGTTCCTTGAACACCTCGGCTTCGAATTCCTCGAAAGTCTTGTTCTTCCATTTCGCGCGCGCGGCCTTGGCGGCTTCGGCGATGCGCGTACGAGCGGCTTCGACGTTCTGGTCGGTCGCTTCGGCCGCGTCCGTCGCGGGCTTGATCGCGTCAGGCGGTTGCGCCGGCGGCGGCTGTTCGGTAGAGGGCGCAGGCGGAGGCGCCGTTGTTTCGGCGGTTTCCTGCGATGGTTGTTTGCAGGCCGCGAGCGCCAGCGGGATGGCCAGCGCCAGCCAGAGATGGGATTTCTTCGGCGAGAGGGCGTTCATGGGGTGTCTCCCTTGGTGGTCGGGCAGGGGCCCTCGGCGACGTTGATCAATTCCACGTCGGCGGAGAGTTTGCGGATTTGTTCCAGCGTGTATTCGGCCTGTGCGCGATCGCGGAATTGCGCACACATGCGCATTTCGCCTTCCAGGCCGATGCGCTGGGTGTCGATATCGGTGACGGCGGATTGGCTCTTCTGTTCTTCCAGCAGGCCGCGGATCTGCTTGTAGGCGTCGCGGGTCGGCGCGGGGACGCCGCGACCCTTGGACATCGTGGTGATCACGACGGTGGTCGATTCCGATTGGCCTTTTTCCGGCGCCGTTTGCGCATCGTTCGCGGGCGGAGATGCTGGCGCTTCTGCCTGTGGTGGCGACGGAACAGGCTCAGGCACGGATGTTTGCGCAGGCGGCGGCTCGGCAGCCGCTTCGGGTTGCGGCGCCGCAGGCGCATTTTGTTCTACGGTGGGCGAAGCCGATTCGGGCGTGTTCGCCGCGCCGCAAGCCGCCAAGGAACCGGCTGCGCCGAAAGCGAAGGCAGCCCATTGCAACGGACGCAGGTCGCGTACGCTCACGGCGCGCCCTCCATGCGCGCGTTGAGCGCGCGAGAAGCTTGCGGCTTCAACGCCGCTTCGGGAACCTGCAACGCGCCGGGCTGCGGTGGCTGCATCGCACGCAGGAAGGCTTCCGAATCGCGCGCGGCCAAGTCCAGCAATTCCGGCCCGAAGCGCGCCAGTGCCGCGTCGAAATCCGCCGGTTGCTTGAGCATGCGCTGCAAGCCGGCGCGCAGTTCGGCCGGGTCGCGATCCAACGTACGCGACAACAAGTCGATCGTGTCGTCGCGCGGCGGCGGGCGCAACTGGTTCGTCGGCGTGCCCAGCGGCTGCCGCAGCAAAGCGTCCAGATCGAGGATGCCGGCGCCGTAACGTTGCTTGTCCCAACCCGCGGGAGCGCGCGCGCTGGCCTGCATCGCTTTCAGGAATACATCGCGGCGGGTGCGGCTGCCCTGCGCGGCCTTGATCTTGGCTGGGCCATGAAAGGCGATCCAATCCGCCGCGGCGCCGGCCACCGCCGCGGTAGCGAACGAGGTGCCGTTGCCGGGCACGGCTTTCGTCCCTTGCCCGCCTGCGATCGCCTCGGCGACGTACACGTCCTCGCCCGGCGCGGCGATATCGACGGCTCTGCCTTTCGACGAGCCTTTCCACGGCTTGTTGTCGGCGTTGGTCGCGGCCACCGCGATCGCATTGTCGTAACTGGCCGGCGCGACCACGATGCCGATGCAGTTGCCGGCCGCGTTGACCACGATCACGTCGCGGCGCACCGCGTCGTTGATCGCGCGTTCCAGGCCGAAGAACATGCGCCCGCCCAGACTCATCGAAAGCACGTCGCATTTGGCGACGGCGGCGTGGCGCACCGCGCGGGCGACGTTGGAATCCAGGATGCGCACCACGCTGTTGAAGGTGCGGATCGGCACCAGCGTCGCTTTCGGCGCCAGCCCGGTCACGGTGCCCGGCGCGGTCGTGCCGCCGCTCGTTCCGAAACCGCCGTCGCTGATCAGCACGCTGCCGGTTTTGGTGCCGTGGCCGGGATTGCCGGAATAGCCGAGCGGATCGTGCGCGTCGTTGCCGCCTTCCATCAGGTTGAGCGTGGCGGTGCGGTCGATGCGCGCGCCGTCCAGATCGATGTGGTCGGTCCAGCCGCTGTCTGGATGGCAGATGCGCACGCCTTCGCCTAATGCTTTTCCTCCCGGCGGCGGCAAGAGCTGGCGCGCGGCGATCACGTTCATGTGCCGCGCGTCGAGCGACCAGGCCGGATCGGCTGGCGCGGGCACGCCATCGTCGCCGAAACAGGCGGTGACGGCGGAGCGTTTCTGCGCTTCCACCAGCGTGTCGTCGGTGTCGGGTTCCACTTGCACGAAACCGCCGCGGTCGCGCAGCGCGTAGGCGTCGTCCCAAGTGCTGCCGTCGACAGGATCGGCGACACGGACGCGATAGATGCGGGCCAAGCCTTCCGGATCGTCCGCGGGATCCACATCGCCGAACAGGGGCTCCACCGATACGACGCGGTCGAATACGTCCTCGGCCGCGCTGCGCAGATCGGCTTGCGTCTGCCCCGTCGCCAGTTCGACCACGAAGCCTTGCGCGTATGGATCCGCTGGCGCAGGCATCGCGGGCGTT
Source organism: Luteimonas sp. (assembly GCA_035250245.1). Lineage (GTDB taxonomy): Bacteria > Pseudomonadota > Gammaproteobacteria > Xanthomonadales > Xanthomonadaceae > Luteimonas_C. The sequence goes on from DATFFH010000031.1 coordinate 47,586, forward strand.
TGCGCCGCGGGCTGCGCAGGCGGCGCAGCGGGTTCCGGCGGCGTTTGGCGCTGGCAGCCGGCCAGGCACAACAACGACAGCGACAGGTACAGCGTGCGGTGGCGTGACATGCGCTCGCCTCAGTTGGCGGGAAGGACGCAAACGCGCGGATCCTCGCGCCAGGCAGGCGCGACGTTGTCCATGCGTTCGACGATCTGGGTGATCGGCAACACCGCTTCGTGCGCGCGCCAGCCGGCGGCCCAGGGTTCGCTCAGGTCTTCCTGGCCGTCGAACAGCAGACCGATCACGGCGTGCGTGCGCCGGTTGTAGACGGGCGATCCGGAATTGCCATGGTAGGTATCGCTGTCGGCGCCGATGGTCGGCTGCTCGCCGAAGCGCTGGCTGATGTATTCGTAGTGCTGCTTGCCGTTGCCGTCGTCGCGCAGCTGGTAGCTGTCGACGAACTCCTTCAGCTTTCCTTCGCGGTAGGACGCATCCTCGGCCTCGATCGAGTCGAATTCGGCGCTGACCAGCATCTTGATTTCGGCGTATTCGTCTGGCGTGACCCGGAACGGGAAATAGACGAAGGCGTTGTCGTGCACCGTGCGCGGCTCGCCGAGCGGGAAGCCGACCACGTACAGCGGATCGTCGCGCTTCACCATCCGCATCGACAGGCATTGCACCGGATAGACTTTGCCCGGCAATGCGCCGTCGGCGTTCGGTCCCAGTTCCAGCAGGGCGAAGTCCAGGTTGCCGCGCTCTTCCTCCGCGGTGAGGCGGATGTCGACCAGCGGGAACGATTTGGCGGCCATGTGCTGCCCGGTCAGGTCGTCTTCGTAGTCGAAGACGGCCTCCATCTCGTCCGGCGCTTCCTCCAGGATGCAATGATTGTTGGTCAGCGCCAGTTTTTCTCCGATCAGCACCGCGCTGCAGCGCGGCTTGTCCTGTCCTCTGACCCGCAAGGCGAAGGCGCCGCGCGAATTGGCGTAGATCTTTTCGTAGGCTTGCGGCGGATAACGGTCGTCGCGGTCGATGCCGTATAGCGACTTGTCCAGGCGCCGCAATTCGGCGTGCTGCTCCACCAGCGCGCGCTGTTCCCGGCGCTGATCGGAAGGCAAGTTCTGGTACGCCTGCACCAGCTCTTTCTGGGTTTCGTCGACGCTTTGTTTCAGGATTTTGAGATCGGACTCGCTGGCTTCGGCGGTGAGCGCGGATTGCGCGGCCTCGCCCAATTTCTTCTGCGCCGCGTCGACCTTGCCGTAGCGTGCGCGCCAGGCCGGACTGCGATCGTTCCAGCGCTTGGTGGCCTGCAGTTCGACGTCTTTCAGTTCGACCGTGTCGCCGGGTCCGGCGCCGACCACGGCCTGCACCGGCATCTGCCGCACCTGCTGGCCGAGATAATCGGCGTTGTTCACCTTCACCGCCGAATCGGCGGTCTGCAGCACCATGTTGCCGCCTTGCTTGGTGATCTGCGCGGGCACGACCGCGCCTTGCGGACGCGCGCGGACGCGCTGCTTCAATTCGTCGGTGCTGATGCGCTGGTTCTTGGGCGCGTCCTGCGCGAAGGCGGGCAGGGGAACGGCCAGCAACAGCGGCAATCCGGCGGCAAGCCATGCCGGCGGGCGCGAAACGCGGTGGCTCATGGGTCCATCCTCGGGGGAAGCTCGGAACGGCCGATTCGCTGGCCATCCGTCCAAGGCGAACGCGCTTCCGGAATGGGATCGGACAGGGCGCTGCGGCACTGGATCGTGGAAACGCTTAACCCGCGCATGGCGCGATCGCGCGTGTCGCCTGTCCGGTAGCGGCAACGGGCCGCGTTGGACGGTTTAGCGCGCCGCGTCTCGCTTCGCCGCGATAACGGTGCGTAACAGGGGATCGATTCGAGGAAGGACCCATGAAAACGCATCATTTGCGGTTTGCAGCGGTGTGGTTGGTGCCTTTGGCGGTGTTCGGCTGCAGCAGTGATTCCCCTCCACGCGCGGACGCCACGCCGGAACTGCCGGCATCCGCAACCGCAACGGCCGAAACTGCGATGGAGCGCACGGAATCGAGTGCGGCATTGCTGCCCCCCGCCACGGGTTGCGCGCCCGGCGCGCGTTGCCTGTCCGTCACCAGCAGCGGGCGGCCCAGCGCCACAGGCAATTACGTCGCGCAATGCCGCGGCAAGTTCGCCGACTTCATCGTGCCCAAGGACACGATCCCGTCCTCTTACGACGGCCCCTGGTTCCAGCCGCCGCTGCTGGAACAAGCCGCCACGGGCGTGCCGAGTGGATCGCGTCCTTGGCAGGCGTTCGACCCGCGCAAACCCGAGCAGAAGCTGAAATACGCGCTGGCGCTGCGCAATTACGCGTTTTCCAGCAAGATCGCCAAAAGCCTGACGCCGCAACTTACCACCGATTCGAATTACCGCGATCCGGCTGGCGGCAGCGTGCCGGCCGCGCAGCGCAACCAGGCTTGGTATCCCGCGCCGCGTATGTTCTACGGTCCGACCAATTCGCCGGGCACGCGCGAGGCGGCTCACGGCATGACGCTCGAACGCACCGTGCGCGTCGGCGAACTAGGCGGCAACACGGCCGCGTTCCAGAATTATGCGGTCGCTTATTACGACGCTCGCGGCGGCCGCGTGTTCCAGCAGTTATGGAAGACCGGCACGCCCGGCATCGACGAGCCGCGGCTCGACAAGATGCGCTTCACCGAGGGCAGCTTCGTATTCAAGCTGCTGTACAGCGCGGCCAAGCCTTCCGATTTCCCGCAGGATCTGCTGGCCGGTTCGTTGAAGCTGGACATCCTGCCGAATCCGGACGGACCGAAAGTGTCCGTGCGGCTGATGCAGATCGACATCGCGGTGAAGGACAAGCGCGCAGGCGCCACCGGTTGGTATTTCGCCACCTATGCCTACGACGCGTCGGCTTCGGGCAATTCGCCGTGGCGAAAGATGAAGCCGGTCGGTTTGATGTGGGGCAACGATCCGAACGGCACGCCGATCGAGCAATCGTGGATCAATTCCGCCGCGCCCGCGTACGCGTTGGCGCATTTGGGCGTGGACGGCCGTTTGAACGGGCCGGTCGACAATCCCGCTTCGGCGTGCATGAGCTGCCACAGCACGGCGCAAGCGCCGTCGGTCGCGCCGATGCTGCCCACCGGTGCCTGCAACCAACCGCCGTTCCGCGACAAGTGGTTCCGTAATCTGAAGGGCACGACCGCATTCGGGCGATTCCAGCCTACGGGACAGACCTGCAATACCGCATCGCCGGGCATGACGCTCACCGCCGCGGACTATTCGCTGCAACTGTCGGCGACGGTGGCGCGAGCACTGCCGACTTCGACCGGCGGGCAGACGTTCAATCCCTGCACTTGGGACGAGAACCATCCGCCGACAGCGTTGGTGGCTGCGCCGCGCACCTCGGAGTTGAGCGCGGGCGATGTGGAGCAGTTCGAGGTGACGCGGGATCCGGGGCAGTGATCAGCCGAGTTCCGCAGCCTTGCGCTCGCTGTAGCGGTCGACGAGATAGGGTGCGACGTCGCGGGTCAGCAGGGTGAATTTCATCAGCTCTTCGATCACGTCCACGACCCGGTCGTAGTAGGCCGAAGGCTTCATGCGGCCGGCGTCGTCGAACTCGAGGTAGGCCTTGGCCACGGACGATTGGTTCGGGATGGTGAGCATCCGCATCCAACGGCCCAGCACGCGCAACTGGTTCACGGCATTGAACGATTGCGAGCCGCCCGAGACCTGCATCACCGCCAACGTCTTGCCTTGGGTGGGCCGGATCGCGCCCTGGCTGAGCGGGATCCAGTCGATCTGCGCTTTCATGATGCCGGTCATCGCGCCGTGCCGTTCCGGCGAGCACCACACCATGCCTTCGGCCCAGCGCGCCAGTTCGCGCAGCTCGCGCACTTTGGGATGGGTGTCCGGCGCATCGTCGGGCAAGGGTAGTCCGGACGGGTCGTACAACCGCGTCTCTCCGCCCATAGCCGCCAGCAGACGCGCGGCTTCCATCGCCAGCAGCTTGCTGTAGGAGCGTTTGCGAAGCGAACCGTACAGCAACAGGAAGCGCGGCTTATGCCTGGCCGCGCCTATGCCCTGCAAGCGTTCGAGCGAAGGCGATTCGAACGGCGTGCCTTCCAGGTTCGGCAGGGCGTCGAACACGTCAGACGACCCGACGTCCGCTTTCGTCGATCACCACTTCGCCGTCTTCCTTCACGAACGGCCCGAGCTGCGGCGAGGGAAGCAGGTCCAGCACCGCTTCCGAGGGGCGGCACAGTTTCGTACCCAACGGCGTGGCGACGATCGGGCGCTGGATCAGGATCGGGTGCGCGAGCATCGCGTCGATCAGGGCTTCGTCGGACAGCGAAGGATCGTCCAACCCCAGTTCCGCGTAAGGCGTGCCTTTCTCGCGTAGGACATCGCGCGCCCGAATGCCCATCGCACCGATCAGCGCCTTCAGCGTGGCGCGATCCGGCGGCGTCTTCAGGTATTCGATGACCTGAGGCTCGACACCGCTGTTGCGGATCAGCGCGAGCGTGTTGCGTGACGTGCCGCAAGCCGGGTTGTGGTAGATGACGAATTGCGGATCGTAAGTCGTGTTCATGCGGTTTCTGTCATGTTTTCAGAAGTGGTTTCGCCGAGCAGGGCATGCAGGCCCAAGCCGATGCCGGCGCCGATCAGTTGCGCCAACATGAAAGCAGGCACGCTGACCGGCGCGATGCCGGCGAAGCTGTCGCTGAACATGCGGCCGAAGGCTGCGGCCGGATTGGCGAAAGAGGTCGATGCGGTGAACCAGTACGCGGCGCCGATGTAGGCGGCGACCATCGCCGCGACGCGCGGTGCCGGCGCGCGTAGCACCACCAGCAACAGGCCCGCCGTGGCCACCGCTTCGGCGATCCACTGGCCCGGACCGCTGCGCAGTTTGGCCGACCACTGCAGGATCGGCAGATCGAACATCGCATGCGCGAGCCAGGCGCCGCAGGCCGCGCCGATCAGCTGCGCGGCGACGTAGGCGGGCAGCGCCGGCCAAGGCAATTGTCCGCGCAGCGCCATCGCCGCGCTGACGGCGGGATTCATATGCGCGCCGCTGATGGGACCGAACACCTCGATCAGCACGTACAGCGCGCCGACGGTGGCGAGCGTATTGGCCAGCAGAGCGATGCCGGCGTTGCCGCCCGACAAGCGCTCGGCCATGATCCCGGAGCCAATCACCGCCGTCAGCAGCAAGGCTGTAGCGACGAACTCCGCTAGCCACCGGCGCGCGCGCATCGTCATTCTTTGCCGACTTGGCCGATCGCCTGCAGCTTGGCTTGCGCGGCCAGCCGATCCAGTTTCTCCAGCGGCAGCGCCAGCAGCAGTTCGATGCGCTTGCGCAAAGTGGCGAACGCGCCGACGAAGGCGCGCCTGCGCGCGTCGTCGTCTTTCTCCGCGACGGGGTCGGGCACGCCCCAATGCGCCAGCGTGGGCTGTCCGAGCCACACCGGACAGGTTTCTCCGGCGGCGTTGTCGCAGACCGTAATCACCAGGTCCATTTCCGGCGCATCGGCGCCGGCGAATTCGTCCCAGCTCTTGCTGCGCAGGCGTTCGGCGGCGTAGCCCAGCGATTGCGCCAATTCGGCGGCGATCGGCTGTACCTGTCCGCTGGGATGGCTGCCGGCGCTGAACGCACGGAAGCGGTCCGCACCGAGAGTGTTGAGCAAAGCCTCGGCCATGATGCTGCGCGCCGAATTGCCGGTGCAGAGGAACAGCACGTTGTAGATGCGGTTTTCCATGGGTTCGGTTCCGATTCGGTCGGGAACGGATGCTTAGCGCGGTTTTGTTGCAGCGGTGTTTGCGCGGCCGGATTTGCGATTCGGCGCGCAGGACTTGCCGCCGCAGCAGTTGTCGGTCAGATAGCCGATCAGCGCATTCATCCGTTCGTATTCCGCGCGAACGCGGATCACCCGGCCTTCGCGGGTGTCGGTCACGAGGCCCGCGCCGCGCATGACATTCAGGTGGGCGGTGAGCGTGGCCGCGGGCAGATCCACGCGATCGCGCAGCTCGCCGACGGACAATCCCTCCGGGCCGGCCACTACCAAGGCACGGAATGCCGCCAAGCGATGCGGTTGTCCCAGGGCGCGCAGGGCGGCGAGAGCTTGCGGTGTTTTCATTATTCTATATTTCCGGAAATATGGAAATATATCAAGTGGGCCTAGCCAGGCTCGTCAAAACGAGAAGGGCACCGATCAGCGGCCGGCGATCACGTCGATCGCGATATCGCCCACGGTCACGCGCTGCCCGGCCCTGATCTTGCAGGTCTTGCGCAGTTCGACCGCGCCGTCCACCGATACCGCGCCGCTGGCGACGAGGGCTTTGCCGGCGCCGCCGCTATCGCATACGCCGACCAGTTTCAGCAATTGATTGAGTTCAACGAACTCTCGGTCCAAGACGAAATCGATCTGCGGCATCGGCATCCCCGGGTCTTGCGCGCAGGGTCGCAGCCGCGAGGCGGGGGCGCAAGGCTGGCTATTGCGGGTGTCGGCCCTGTTTTTTGTCGTAGACTCCCGCTTCCCGCGCATATCCAGCCGAAGGTATACAAAGATGAACAACCGCAGCCTGTTCCTGTCTGCCGCCCTGCTGGCTTGCGCCAGCGCTTCCGTCATGGCCCAGCAATCGCAGCCGGCCCGTGCGCCTGCCCAGCAGACGGCGCGACCGGCCGCGCAAACCCAGCCCGCGCGACCCGCCGCGCAGCAGCCGCAGCTGACGCCGGAACAGCGCGCCGCGCTGGCCAAACAGGACGCCGACATGACGCGCGGCGCGCAGCAGGTGATCGCCCTGGTCGACGCCAACCGCATCGGCGAGGTGTGGGACGGCGCATCGCCGACCATGAAGCGTTTGGTTTCGAAAGACGAATTCGTGAAGCAGGTCACGATCGATCGCAACCGTCTCGGCGCACCGGCCGGGCGCGGTCAAGCGGGCGTGAGCCGCTCCCAGTTCGCGGCGGGCGGCCAGGTGCCGGCCGGCCTGTACATCAACGTCAGCTTCCCGACCAAGTTCGCGAAGGCGCCGCAGCAGGTGCGCGAGTTGGTGTCGTTCCATCTGGACGACGACAAGACCTGGCGCGTGTCGGGCTACAGCCTGCGCTGATTGCGGTCGCGTTCGGAATCGAAACGGAGTCGGCATTGCCGACTCCGTTTTTATTGCCGGTTTTGTTTTTGTAGAGTCGAGCCTGCTCGACTGCTTTGGCGCTTGTTTCGTTTCGAGCGAAGATCAAGGGCAGTCGAGCAGGCTCGACTCTACGAAAGCGGGAACTTACTCCCGCTCGAACTGCAGGATCTCGTCGAGATTCCGTTGCGCCTTGCGGATGCTTTCGCCTGCGGCGCTTTCTCCGCAATTCTTGAGTGCGGGCAAGCGCCCGGTGCGCAGCGCCCAGCGGCGCAGACCCCAAAGGGCGACCCACGTCAGCGCTAAACCGGCGAAGCCGCAGACCAGCGCTGTCGTTATCGCCGTCGGCACGACGGCATACAGGTTCACGCCGAGCAGACCGAAGATCGCCATCGCCAAGGGAACCGGAAAGAACCACCAGCTCATGCCCAGCGACAGGCCGCTGACGACATAGAACCGGCGCAGTTTCGCCAGCCGCTTCTGGATTTGCAGGACCGGCAGGGAATCGTCGACGCGGCTGAGCAAGCCCATGGTGATGCCGCCGGAAGCGACGGACAGCACGCCGTACAGATGCACGGCGAGGCCGGACAGCAGCAGGGGCAGGGCATCGCGGTTCTCCGTCCAGACCGCTACGCCCAGCAGGATGAAGGGAATGCCGAACAGGATCTGCGCGAACTGGCCCCAGAACAGCGGACGCAGGCTGGCGCGCACTTTTTGCCGTTTGTTGTCCTTCAGCAGCTGCAGGTGGATCGCGTTGTGCTGCTCCAGGCGCCGGTCGAGCGCCTGCCATGCGGATTTGAGTTCGTCGAGTTCCATGGCGGTTCCGTGTGCGTTCGGTCAGATCTCGTTGCGGATGCGTTGTTTCATCCGCCCGAGCTTGGTGGTGACGTTGCTTTCGCTGATGCCGAGCACTTCGGCGATCTCGCGGCCGCTGCGGTCTTCCAGATAGAGCAGCATCAACGCGCGGTCGAGCGGCGGCAGTTGCGCGATGAAGCGGCGCAAGGCGCGGATCTGCTGCTCTTTTTCGTGGTCGACGCCGTCGCCGGCCAGATCGTGCAGTTCATCGTCCAGCGGCACCGACTGCCGTTCGCGGCGGCCGTCGCCGCGGACGAAGGAGATCGCCACGTTCAAGGCGATGCGGTACATCCAGGTCGAAAACGTCCGCTCCGGGTCGTAGCGCGGATAGGCGCGCCACAGTTGCGCGGCGATTTCCTGGGCCAGATCGGCGCGGTCGTCGGCGTCGTAGGCGTAGGTACGCGCCACCTTGAGCACGATGCCCCGGTGCTGTTCGAGCAGAACGCCGAAGCTTTCCTTCGTATCCGCTGGCATGGTGGTGGCCTGTTCCATCGTCCCTGCGCATTCATGAGCGATTGTGCTCGTTCGGAAGGGTGATTCGCAGGGCGGGGCGATTTGTCACGCGGCCAAGGTTTGCCAACGAGAACCGCTCTCGATAAGATTCCGCCCAGCCCGCGGTCAACGCCAGCCGACTCGCCACTCCGGTGGCCCAGCGTTCTCTCGACCCGGACTGCCGTGCCTGCCATTCCTCTTCCCGTTCGTCCCGCCCAGCGCAAGCGTCGCGGCGTATCTCCGTGGACCGCCACGTCCCGCACGCTGGCCGCGCTGTTCGCCGGCTATTGGGTGGCTTGGGGCAGCACCGCATTCCTGACCCTGGTTCTGCCGGTATCGCGCGCGAATCGGGTCACTACCGCCAGCCTGCTCTGTTTCGCGGTGTGGACCGCCGCGGCGATGTACGCCTTCGCGGCGCGCAGTGCGTGGCGTGCCTGGTGGCGGCTACTGCTGACGGGCGCAGCGCTGTACGTGCCGGCGCTGATCTTTTCCGCCGAGGCGATGCGGCCGTGAAGAACAGCTTCTCGCAAAGCATGGCGTGGCTGCACACCTGGGCTGGATTGATCGTCGGCTGGCTGCTGTTCGTGATCTTCGTCGGCGGCACCATCGCCTGTTTCGACACCGAGCTCGATCGCTGGATGCGTCCAGGCATGGCCGCGCAGGCGCCGGCGCGGCCGGCGGTGGAGAAAGTGCTGGAATCGCTGCAGCAGGAACACGGCGACGCGCACGCCTGGTACGTCTATCTGCCCACGCAGCGATTTCCGGCGCTGAAAGGCGGCGCCTACCACGACGACGGACGCTACGAAGTCCACGCCTACGACGCCACCGGCACGCGCTTGCAGGACACGGCGGGCGGAGAGTTCTTCTTCACGCTCCACTACAACCTGCATGCCGGCACGATCGGCATGTATCTGGTGGGTTTGGCGGGAATGATGATGCTGGTGGCGATCGTCACCGGCGTGGTCATCCACAAACGGATCTTCAAGGATTTCTTCCTCTTCCGTTTCCGCGCCGGCGGCCAACGCGCCTGGCTCGACGGCCACAATCTGACCGGCGTGCTCGGCCTGCCGTTCCATTTGATGATCGCCTACACCGGCGTGGCGATCTTCGTCGCTTCCTACATGGCCGCGGGTCTGCAGACGGGTTACGGCGGCGACGTCGAGAAGTTCTACAAGGAAGTCGCGCCTTCGCCGCATCGCGAGGAAGTGCATCGTCCGCCGCCGGCGCGCGCGGCCTTGTGGCCGATGATCGAGGATGCGCGGCGGCGTCTGCGGGCCGAGCCGTGGCTGGTCAGCGTCGAACACCCTGCCGATGCTTCCACGATCGTCGGCGTGGGCCTGGACCACAGCCGCCACGTGGCCTGGAACTGGCGCACAGCCTATTACGACGGCGTCACCGGCGGGTCGCTGGGCGAAAGTGCGCCGCCGGGCGCGGCCTACCACACCTACAACTTCCTGGGCGGGTTGCACATGGTGCAGTTCGGCGGCATGGCGTTCCGCTGGCTGTATTTCGTGTTGGGCTTGAGCGGTTGCGTGATGCTGGCCTGCGGCATGCAAGTGTGGGTGGAGAAGCGTGCCAAGCAGGTAGCCGCGGCGGGCGCGCTGTCCGGCTACGGCTTGGTGCGCGCGCTGAACGTCGGCGTGGTCGCGGGCATGCCGTTCGCGGCGGTTTCGATGTTGTGGGCGAACCGCATGCTGCCTGCCGGCATCGCCGAACGCAGCGGTTGGGAGATCCGCGCGTTCTGCATCGCTTGGGTGCTTGCGGCGATATGGGCGATCGCACGGCTCAGGCGCGGCAAGTCGTGGCGCGATCTGTTCGCGGCGACGTCCGTATTGATGATTGGATTGCCTTTCGCATCGATGGGCCTGGCCGGGCAGGGCGCGTTGCCGCGCACGCTGATGGACGGCGACTGGCGGATGGCGTCGGTCGATTTGACTTTGTTGGCTTTGGGCGCCGGTTTCGCGTGGCTGGCGCGGCGCGCGGCAGGCGCCGGCTCGAAAGCCGAGGTCGCGGATGTTGCGGAAGGAGAGCCGGCATGAACGCGTGGCTGTTCGCCGCGGGCCTTACCTTGTCCGGTTGGGCCGCGCTTTCGCATGCGATGCCGCGCCATCATCAGGAAGCGTTCGGCAATGCGCCGGCCGTGCAGCGGCTGCGCCTGCATCGCATCGCAGGATGGCTGGCACTGGCGTGTTCGTTCGCGGTTTGCGTGGTCGCGATGGGTTGGGAATTCGGCCCGGTGATGTGGGCCGTCCTGCTGAGCGTCGGCGCGGTAGCCTGGGTGCTGTGCCGCAATGCCGATCCGCGGGGCGCGCGTTGGCTAGGTTGGCTGGCGCCGTTGCCGGGCTTGGTCCTGCTAGCCTTTTGAGGGCTTTCGCTCTTCGTAGGAGCGGCTTCAGCCGCGAGCTCTTTCTCTCAAAACCGCTGTGATGCCGCGATTTTGAAGGGAAAGCTCGCGGCTGAAGCCGCTCCTACGAAAAGCGCCAACAGAGGCAGGAAACGGCGATTGGGCGCACAATAACGGTTTGGAAGCCCAAGCCGATGCCGCCCACCGATCCCGCCCCGCTGCGTTTCGCCGATCTCGGCCTGGCCGAGCCCGTCATGGCGGCCGTGGCCGAAGTGGGCTACGAATCGCCGTCGCCGATCCAGGCCGCCACCATTCCGGCCCTGCTGCAAGGCCGCGACGTGCTGGGCCAGGCGCAGACCGGCACCGGCAAGACCGCAGCGTTCGCGCTGCCCATCCTGTCGCGCCTCGATCTGACCCGGACCAAGCCGCAATGCCTGGTGCTGGCGCCCACGCGCGAACTCGCGATCCAGGTGGCAGAAGCCTTCCAACGCTACGCCGCACGCATTCCCGGCTTCCATGTGCTGCCGATCTACGGCGGCCAGAGCTACGGCCCGCAGTTGGCGGCGCTGCGTCGCGGTGTGCACGTGGTGGTCGGCACGCCGGGGCGGGTGATCGACCATCTGCAGCGCGGTTCGCTGGATCTGTCGCAACTGGAATGGCTGGTGCTGGACGAAGCGGACGAGATGCTGCGGATGGGCTTCATCGACGACGTCGAAACGGTGCTGAAAAGCACGCCGGAATCGCGCCGCGTCGCGCTGTTCTCGGCGACCATGCCGGTGCAGATCCGGCGCATCGCGCAGACCTATCTGCGCGATCCGGCCGAAGTCACCATCGCCGCGAAGACGACCACCGCCACCAACATCCGCCAGCGCTACTGGTTCGTCAGCGGCCTGCACAAGCTGGATGCGCTGACCCGGATTCTGGAAGCCGAGCCGTTCGACGCGATGATCGTGTTCGCGCGGACCAAATCCGGCACCGAGGAATTGGCCGAAAAGCTGCAGGCGCGCGGCCTTGCCGCGGCCGCGATCAACGGCGACATCCAGCAGGCGCAGCGCGAACGCACCATCCAGCAGCTGAAGGAAGGCAAGCTGGACGTGCTGGTCGCCACCGATGTCGCGGCGCGCGGCCTGGACGTGGAGCGGATCAGCCACGTGCTGAATTACGACATTCCCTACGACACCGAAAGCTACGTCCACCGCATCGGCCGCACGGGCCGGGCCGGCCGCAGCGGCGAGGCGATCCTGTTCGTCACGCCGCGCGAGAAGGGCATGCTGCGCGCGATCGAGCGCGCCACGCGCCAGCCGATCCAGGAAATGCAGTTGCCCAGCGTCGATGCGGTGAACGACAAACGCGTCGCGAAGTTCCTGGGCCGCATCACCGAGACGTTGGAAGCGGGCGAATTAGATCTGTACCGCGATCTGGTCCAGCGCTACGAGAACGAACACGACGTCCCGGCCGTAGAAGTCGCCGCTGCGTTGGCCAAGCTGCTGCAGGGCAAGACGCCGCTGCTGCTCGCGCCCGAGCGGGCGCGGGAATTGCGGGAAACCGAACGTCCGGCGCGAGCGGAGCGGGAACGGCCGACGCGCAGCGAACGTCCGGTTCGCGAAGAACGCGCACCGCGCCCGCGCATCGAAAAACCACCGCGCGGCGCACCGGAACCGGGCATGGAGACCTACCGGATCGAAGTCGGCCACGCGCACGGCGTCAAGCCGGGCAACATCGTCGGCGCGATCGCGAACGAGGCCGATCTGGAAGCCAAGTACATCGGCCGGATCGACATCCACGAAGACCATTCCGTGCTCGATCTTCCCGAAGGCATGCCGCGCGATCTGCTGATGCATCTGAAGAAAGTGCGCGTGGCCGGGCAGGCGCTGCGGCTGCATCGGGTCGGCGACGCCGACGATGGCCCGTCGCTGCCGCCGCATGGCAAGCCGCGCCCGCCGAAAGCGGCGCACCGGAAAGGCCCCGCAGCGGCCAAGCCGCGAAATTTCAAGCCGAAACGCTGAACCTCATCGAGAGTTTCCAATGAAGACGTTGACGGGATTGATGCTGCTGGCGCTGTCCACGTCACCCGCCTTCGCGGCGGAAAAATTCCGCGAATGCGATGTGTCCGCCTGGCGGCACGTCTTCACCAGCGATCCGCAGGGAAAAGACGCCGGCGGCAACCGTCAAGCGCTGATCTATGCATTGCGCCGCGGCAGTCCGCTGCGGGTGGGTTGGGGAGAGGCGGATGCCGACGGCAAATGGAAAGTCGAGGAATTCGCCGACGCGCGATTCACCAATTTGATGGGCGGACGCGACGTGGTCGCGCAGCTCGACGGCGCGATGATCCAGACCAACTACACCGACGCCGCCAAGGCCGGCTTGCGCGATCCGGCGATGAGCTGGCATGCGTTGGCTTCCACCGACGGCCGGCTGGAAGCGATCATGGTGGAAACCGCGACCGGCAAGGTCGCGCGCAAGCTGGTGCAGCGCACGCATTTCCACTGGTACGCGTTCGCGCCGGACCCCGGATGCGATGCGCGGCCGACGGTCGACAGCGCGCCGCGCGGGCGGATGAACGAGTTGATCTTCGACAGCCGCAAGGCTGAGCCGGCGAAAAAACCGTAATCGGCGAACGTAGAGTCGAGCCTGCTCGACTGCTCTTGCCTTGCTTTTGGGCGAAAGGCAGTCGAGCAAGCTCGACTCTACAGAAGCGCTTAGCGCACGCTCACCGCGATCGCCTCGTCCCGGTACAGGGTAGGGAAGAACTTCTTCAGCGCCACTACCTTCGGCGCGTCGTTGTAGACGATGTAGGGATCGTTCGGATGCAACCGGGCGTAATCCTGGTGATAGGCCTCGGCTGGATAGAAAGCCTTCAACGGAGCCAGTTGGGTGACGATCGGCGCGGGAAATGTTTTCGCTGCGTCGAGCTGCGCGATGTAGGCCTTGGCCACCCGCTGCTGGTCGGCGTTGCCGTAGAAGATGGCCGAGCGGTATTGCGGGCCGCGATCCGGACCCTGACGGTTGAGCTGAGTCGGATCGTGCGCCACCGAGAAAAAGACTTTCAGCAATTGGCCGTAACTGATCTGCGACGGGTCGTAGACCACCTTCACCGACTCGGCGTGCGCGGTGCGGCCGGAGCTGACGTCGTAGTACTTGGCTTCGTCCGCGTCGCCGCCGGAATAGCCCGACGACACTTGCTTCACGCCTTTGACGTGCTCGAACACGGCTTCGACCCCCCAGAAGCAGCCGCCGGCGAATATCGCGGTGGCGCTGCCTTTGGCGGGAGCCAGCGGCGTGTCGGTTTTAGGATCGGGCAGGGCGGCCGGCTTGCTGCTGGCGACGCCTGCGTTGCAAGCCAGCAGACCAGCGGCGAGCGAGGCGGTCAGTGCGACGCGGAGGAAAATAGAGGCGGGGGAAGTCATGGTGCGGCTCCAGTAAAGAGGATCAAGCGGCCTTGGCGAACTTCATCGCCACCGAATTCATGCAGTAACGCAGACCGGTGGGACGCGGGCCGTCGTCGAACACATGGCCCAGGTGCGCGTCGCAGCGCATGCAGGAAACGCCGGTGCGGACCATGCCGTAGGAACGGTCCTCGTACTCGCGCACGTTCTCGCGCGCGATCGGCTGCCAGAAGCTGGGCCAGCCGGTGCCGGATTCGAATTTCGTCGCCGAATCGAACAGCGCGGTGCCGCAGCAGATGCAGCGGAACACGCCCTTGTCGTGCACCTTCAACAGCGATCCGGTGTAGGCGCGCTCGGTGCCTTCCTGGCGGGTGACTACGAACGAATCGGGCGACAGCTGCTTGCGCCATTCGGCTTCCGTTTTCACGACTTTCGGCACGGTGACCGTGCGCAGACGCTTGCCGTCGTCGGAAAATTCGACCAGCGTCACCGGGCCGCTCGGCGCCTTCGCCGGAGAGGCCGCCGCCGGACTCTGCTTGCCGCAGCCGAAGATCAACCCGGCCGTGGCCAAGGTCGAAGCGGTGACGAAACCACGGCGGGTCAGCGAGGCCGAAATTAGGGAAGATCGATTCATGGAACGCTCCTGGCGTTGTTCGAGGTTCCGCAGATACGTAGGGCCGCGGCGGACGGATGCGGTTTCCGGATCGCCTGCTCCCAACAACGAGGATGGGATAGGGCCAATCGGTGCGGATCGGTGCCGGTTCCGGCCCGCATCCTAAGCAGCGATTCAGTTCGGTCCGCCGAATCCGCTTTCAAGGCCGATTTTGGGCCTGCGTCCGTGAATGCAATGGGTGTAGGCTGCAGGCATGGCCCTGCAGACCCTTCTCCGCAACGACTCGCTGGCGGTGCTCGATTACCGTTGCAGCGCGGGCCCGCAGGATCGGCCCTACGTCGAAGCGCACGGCAGCCATTCGGTGTCCTTCGTGCGCCAGGGCAGTTTCGGCCTGCGTTCGCGCGGCCGCGCCCACGAGCTGGTGGCGGGCGCCGTGCTGATCGGGCATCCGGGCGACGAATTCATGTGCACCCACGAGCACCATGCCTGCGGCGACGAGTGCTTGTCCTTCCACTTCGCGCCGGCTTTGGTCGAAAGCCTAGGCGACGGCCGTGCGATCTGGCAGTTGGGTTGCCTGCCGCCGTTGCCCGAGCTGATGGTCTGGGGCGAGCTGGCGCAGAGCGTCGCCGACGGCGATAGCGACATCGGCTTGGACGAAGCGGCGCTGGCCTTCGCAGCGCGGTTCGTGGACCTGGCTTCCGGCCAGACGCGTGAGCGCTGGCGCTCGCGTTCCGCGCAGGCGCGCAGCCGCGATCGCCGCCGTGCGGTGGAAACGGCGATGTGGCTGGATGCGCACTGCGCGCAGGAGATCGATCTCGAACGCACCGCCGCCGTCGCCGGTCTGAGTCCGTTCCACTTCCTGCGTCTGTTCGCCGATGTCACCGGCGTGACGCCGCACCAATACCTGGTGCGCGCCCGGCTGCGCCGAGCGGCGAAACTGCTGGCCGACGATGGCCGTGCGATCACCGACGTGGCTTTGGAAGCCGGTTTCGCCGACCTGTCCAATTTCGTGCGCACGTTCCATCGCGCCGCGGGCGCCTCGCCGCGCCGCTTCCGCCAGGCCGCGAAGGGCGACCGCAAGATTCTCCAAGAACGCCTGACCGCCGTTGCGCGAGCATGAGGCTTCCATCCAGGAGGCAGCCATGTACGACCACATCGGTTTGAAAGTGAAGGATTTCGACGTCAGCGCCCGCTTCTATAAAGCAGCGTTGGCGCCGCTGGGTCACGAGATCGATAGTTCCGGCACCGGATTCGGCCCGCCCGGAGAACCCGGTCTCTGGCTCTACGGCGGCGCCCGCGCCAAAGGCAGCACCCATCTGGCCTTCCGCGCGGCTGACCGGAAAGCGGTGGACCGCTTCCATCAGGCGGGATTGAAGGCCGGCGGCCAGGACAACGGCAAGCCGGGTTTGCGCACCGACTACAGTCCCAATTATTACGCCGCTTTCCTGCTCGATCCCGACGGCAACAACGTCGAAGCCGTGTTCATGGAATAACGGCTCGCGCTTCGGTCGGCTTTTGTAGAGTCGAGCCTGCTCGACTGCTTTCCGCGCGGCGATAACGCTTCCTGTCGAAGGAAGAGCAGTCGAGCAGGCTCGACTCTACAAAGCCGCCGTCCGCCCGCTTTCGGCGCGATGGCGGTAAAAGCCGAGTATGTTCTCTTCGAAATCGCCGATCAGCCAGCGCGCGATCGGCTCGGCGTACCAGTTGAACTGGGTGCTGACGCGGTAGCGCATCCGCACTTTCAGTTCGGTGGCTTCGCCCCGCGGCGTCAACGCGTACGAAGTGTCGACCAAGTCGAAGTAGAGGCCGCCGATGCGGACGTGATCGTCCAGCGCGCGCGGCGGGAAGGAATCGTCGGCGAAACGGTATTCGAAGCGAACGTACCGATCGGGCTGCCAATCGGTCACCCATTGGTCGAAATGGATGCCTTTGCCCATCGTGATCCGGCGCACGCGGCCTTGCGGCGTGCTCTCGGTGAGGCCGGCGTGCGGCAGCGGCACGCCGATGCGGTACATCCAAGCGTTCCGCACTTCGTCCGGGCGGATCCCGTCGGCGCGATGGATCCTTTCCCACACTTCGGCGGCCGGCGCCTGGATCGTGACGCTGCGCTCCACGTCGGCGATACGTTCTGGCAGCGGCATGCGGTGTTCGAAGGCGCCCAGCAGCAAGGGCAGGGCGACGATGCTGTAGGTGGCTTGTTTGGGCCAGTTGGTCACCCGGCAGATCAGGCCCATCACCAACCCGCCGATGCCGCCCAGCGTGGCGAACAGCGGTACGATCAGGATCGCGCAGATCCAGCCTTCGACATTGATCGCCAGCGCGCCCAGCACGTACAACACATTGGCCAGGAATGGCGCCCAGAAATAGAACCAGGCGCCGCGGCGCGAATGCCGTTCGGCGATGTACACCGTGACCGCGCCGACCAGGATCGGCGACAGATAGATGAAAGCGCCCATCATCGGCGCGAAGGCATGGCCCGGCTTTCCCATGAACGTCAGCCGGATGGCCAGGCCGGCCAACACGCCGGCGAGGATCGGCCAGCCCATGTTGAACGGGATCCAGCGCGGATCGGCGGGCGCGGAGGCGTTGGGTCGGTCCATTGATTTCGGTTCCTGGCGGAATTAGCGCAGCGGCGCGATGCGCAAGCATTTCGCAAGCGCGCACCGGGACGCATGCGGAGGAGAAACGGCCGTCAATTCGGGCCGATGCGGCAAATGTTCGGGCAAACGCAAATCCCAAACCAGCCCGAAGCGTTCGAGCGCCTTCAACACCCACCAGCCCGGATCCCATTCGCCCGGATGCAGCCCTAGTTTGGCCGAACCCGGAAACGCATGATGGTTGTTGTGCCAGGATTCGCCCATCGTCAGCAGCGATACGAAACGCACGTTGCGGCCTTGTACGCAGGCGCCCCGCACTTCGTGATGCATGCCGCCGCGGTTGTGGGCGAAATAGCCGACCAGCCAATGCCCGCACACGCCCGCGGCTACGCGCGCGCACACGCCCCAGAACACGAAGCCCCAGCCGCCCAGCCAGAACAACAGCAGCGCCCAGGGCAGTTGCTGCAGCATCCATGTGCGTTGCAGGAAGCGGTAGACCGGATCGTAGGCGATACGCGCTTCGATGCTGATGTCCGGCGGCCGCCGCAGCCGCAATTCGCAATGCAGTTGCCACCAGGCGTCCTGCCAGAACGGGCGGCGATGGGCGAGGAAATCGTGGCAGTCGGGCAAGCGCTGGGCGTAGTCGCGTAGATCGTGCGTGCGCAGCAGGCCCAACGGCCCGGACAGACCGACCAGCACGCCGCAATACACCAGGAAATACTCCAGCCATTTCGGGCAGCCGTAGCTGTCGTGGATCAGCTTGCGGTGCATGCCCAGCGAATGCCCCAGCAACAGCACCGCGGCGGTGGAGAAGACGAAGATCGCAAAAGCCGTCCAGCTGAAGGTCAGTGCGCCGCCGACGCCTGCGCTGGCCAGCATCGCGCCCAGCCACAACGAGCGCACCGGTTCCCAGGCCACGTCGCCTTCGACCACGTCGCGTTGCGCCGACGTGCGGACGCGATGCGATTTCAGGTTTTCGGACATCGGCGTGCTCCCCGTTGCAGCGTTCCGAACGAACGCGGTTTCAGCCGGCCTTGCTTGCGCTCACGAAGCAATAGCGGAAATGGCGTAGCGCCAACCCGAGCGGTATCGACAAGAACGAAGCTCGCGCATGGTGACGGCGCCATGCCGACAGGCGATGACCGCCAGCCCATTCGTTGAGCACGTAACGCGTGGCGACCCAAGGGATGTGGGCGAAGGAAGGCGCCATGCGCCAGGACACGTCCTCGACGCGGATGTCGACGAAGCCCAGGTCGGCCAACGCTGCGGTCATCGCGTCCAACTGCGCCATCTCCGGGATGGCCCAGCCGCGGCACCAGCTGCGGTAGGTGTTTCGCAGCCAGCGCGGCAGCGGACGACTGTCGCGCTTGAAGCCGTCCGCGATCAGCAGGCGCCCGCCCGGCTTCAACAGGCGATGCGCTTCGGCCAGCGGCGCGCGTTTGTCGGGTCCGTCGGCATGGCAGGCGCTTTCGACGAACCAGGCGCGGTCGAAGCTCTCGCTGGGCAAGCCGGTGTCGCGGTAATCGGACAGGTGCATGCCGATGCGATCGCCGACGCCGGCATCGGCGTTGAGTTCGCGGCCGTATTGGATCTGCACCGGGGCGATGGTGACGCAGGTGATGCGCGCCTGCGGATGCAACCGCGCCAGGGCGCGCGCCACGGCGCCGGCGCCGCAGCCCAGGTCGACGGCGTCGGTCGGCGCATCGGCCGGTATGGCCATGCGCGCGATCGCTTGCCGATTCAGCGCTTCCAGCATCGCTTCGCGGTCGAACGGCGAAAGCGGCCACTGCCAATAGCCGAAATGCATGTTCAGCCCGCGGCTCCATTGCCGGTAGTCTTCGGTGGCGGTCGCGTAATAGCTGGCGACGTCCGCCAGCGTGCGGTCGATAGCGGGATCGTTCGCTTTACCAGTCGCCGGAAGGCCGTCGATCAGGGCTTCCGTAACGCGATCCGTCGACATCGTCGATTCCTCGGCAGCGGTGGGATTACTTCTTGGCGGCCAGCTTCTTCATGGCCCGCGATTCGCGCTTCAACGGTCCGGCGGTGGGGCAGATCTCGAAGGCGAAACCGGTGATGGTGTTGACCAGATTGTCCTTGTTGAGCCGATAGACCACGTACTGGCCGCGGCGCTCGCTGCTGACCAATCCCGCGCTCTCCAGCGTCGACAGATGCCGGGAAATGGCGGGCGCGCTCATCTCGAAGCGCGCGGCGATTTCGCCGGCGGTCAACTCCTGCTCGGACAGATAGGCCAGGATCTCGCGCCGAGGCTGCGAGGCCAGGGCTTCGAAAACGGAGTTGACGCTCATAAGCAATTCAACAATTAACGAATTAGCTAAATATATAAATACATTCTGGCCGGACGTCAAGCGAATAAAGCCCCTCTCCCGCGGGGAGAGGGGTTGGGGAGAGGCGAAGCGAAGTTGCTTCACGTAGTTGCGAACGGGTAAGCATTAAGGCGACGCTGCGAACGGACCGAGATGACCTTCGCCGAACCCTCATCCGGCGCAGTACGCCATCTTCTCCCGATGGGAGAAGGAATTGCATCAGTCCGCGATGCCCTTCGCTTCCGAAGTGCCCAGCACTTCCGGATGCCCGATCCGCTTCGGCCGGCCCAGGAACGGATACACCAGCACCGCCGCCAGGATGATCGCCACGCCCAGGTAGAACTGCGGCGTCAGTTCGCGCTGCTCGTTGAGCAGCAGGATCGCCAGCACGATGGCGTAGATCGGTTCCAGGTTCACCGCCAACTGCGCGGCGAACGCGCTCATATGCGGCAGCGCCACCAGCGACAGCGCGAACGGCAGTAGCGTGCAGGCCAGCGACAGCACCAGCAGATAGCCCGCGTCGTGCGGACCGGGGAAGGCGAACAGACTGCCGGCGAAGGCCGGGAACACACGCGGCATCAGCGGCGCGATCAAGGTCAGCAACAGCACGCCGGCGCCCAGTTCCAATGCGGTCACGGTCAACGGATCGCCGTGTTCGACGAAGCGCTTGTTGAGCGAACTGAACAAGGCGACGAACAGCGCCGACATCGCGCCGACCGCGATGCCCAGGCGCATGCCGTCCGGTACGCCGCCGACCACCAGCACCACGCCGGGCAGCACCGCGACGCCGAGCAGCACGTCGCGCCACGAGAATGGCCTGCGCGCCAGCCAGGGTTCCAGCAAGGCCGTCATCGGCGTCGCCAGCGCGATGCAGGTGGCGCCGACCGAAGCGTTGGACAGCTTGATCGAACCGTAGAAAGTGAGCCAGTGCAGCGCGACCAGCGCGCCGATGCCGGCATAGGCCAGGATCAGCCGCGGCGGCATCTTGCGCAGCCCGCGCCAGACCCGCGGCAGCAGCGCCAGCGCCGCCACCACGATCAGCATCCGCCACCACACCAAAGGCAAGGCGGGTAGGGTGATCAGCTTGCCGAGGATGGCGGTGAAGCCCCAAAGCAGCACGCAGGCGTGGATTTGAAATTGGGCTTTGGCGGCGGGCGTCATCGGCATCTCGAGCATTATGGGCGCAGGCCGAGCGTTCGCGGAATGCGCCGCCCTCCGGCTTTCGCTTTTGTAGGAGCGGCTTTAGCCGCGAGCTCTTTTCTATGAAATCGCTAGGCTGCCGCGATTTGAAGGAAGAGCTCGCGGCTAAAGCCGCTCCTACAAAGAAGCGGCTCGTGCGGCTGGACGCAGCCGGGGCGGACATGCGATGTTCGCCCGCCGACGGATCCAACCGAGGAAATAACAGCAGATGAGCGCGATCGACGCGGTGCCTACCGCCCGTCAACGGCCGTTCGACCGCCGCGACGCCAAGACCCTGGCGCTGGCTGCGCTGGGCGGCGCGCTGGAGTTTTACGATTTCGTCGTCTTCGTGTTCTTCACCAAGATCCTGAGCCAGCTGTTCTTTCCGCCGGATACCGCGCCGTGGCTGGCCCAACTGCAGACCTACGGCATTTTCGCCGCAGGCTACTTGGCGCGGCCGCTGGGCGGCATCGTGATGGCGCATTTCGGCGATCTGGTCGGCCGCAAGCGCATGTTCACTTTGAGCGTGTTTTTGATGTCGGTGCCGACGTTGCTGATCGGCCTGCTGCCGACCTACGCCCAGATCGGCATGCTGGCGCCGCTTCTGTTGCTGCTATTGCGGGTGGTGCAGGGCATCGCCGTCGGCGGCGAAGTGCCGGGTGCTTGGGTCTTCGTCGCCGAACACGTGCCGTCGCGACGGGTCGGTTTCGCCTGCGCCAGCCTGACCGCGGGGCTCACCGCCGGCATCCTGATCGGCTCGCTGCTGGCGGCGTGGATAAATACGCACTACCCGGCGGAAGAAGTCGCCGCCTACGCCTGGCGCATTCCGTTCGTGATCGGCGGCGTGTTCGGCTTCATCGCGGTCTATCTGCGGCGCTGGCTGGAGGAGACGCCGGTGTTCGCCGAGATGCGAGAACGCAAGCAACTGGCCAGCGGCTTGCCGGTGGGCCGGGCCTTGGCGCATCACGGCGGCGGCGTGGCGGTGTCGATGCTAGCCACGTGGATGCTCACGGCGGCGATCGTGGTCGTGATCCTGATGACGCCGACGCTGGTGCAGACGGTTTTCCAACTGCCCGCGGCGCAGGCCTTCCACGGCAATAGCGTGGCGACGTTCTGCCTGGTGATCGGTTGCCTGGTGTTCGGCTGGAGCGTGGACCGCTTCGGCGCGGCTGCGACTTTGCTGGTCGGGGCGCTGGGATTGGCCGCTTCGACTTATGCGCTGTATGCGCATCTGGTCGGCGGCGGCACCGGGCATTTCGTCGCTTTGTATGCGCTCGCCGGTTTCTTCACCGGCGTGGTTGCGGTGGTGCCTTCGATCATGGTGGCCGCCTTCCCCGCGCCGGTGAGATTCTCGGGCTTGTCGTTTTCCTACAACATCGCTTACGCGATTTTCGGCGGATTGACGCCGCCGCTGATCGGTTATCTGTCCAAATCGATGGGCGGTTTGGCGCCGGCGCATTATGTCGGTTTGACTTGCGTCGTCGGCGTGCTGGTCGCCTTGTATCTGATCAGGCGCCCGTTGCCGCCGCCCTAGCTTAGGCTTTTGTAGGAGCGGCTAAAGCCGCTCCTACAAAAAAAGCAGACCGACGCTACGGCGACACCATGCGCTTATGCGCCCGCGCCAGCGCGGCGCCATTGAAGGCCCACACCAGAGCCAGCGCCGCGCCGAGCAGGGCGGCGATCGCCGGTTGCTGCGCCAGCATGTCCACGCCGGCCTTGACCCAGGCGCTCACCGCGTCGGCGCCGCGATAGACCACCGAATCGACGAAATTCTTGGCCTTGTATTTGGCTTCCGGATCCGTCGCGGTCCATAGCATTTCGCGCCCCGGCCGGACGAAGGCGTATTCGCCGGCGCGGCGCACGACCATCACCACCGCCAGCACGGCGAACGTGGGCGCCAGCGCCAGCCACAAGAAGCCGAACATGGCCACCACCGGTACGGCGACCAGCAGCACGCCGATGCCCAATCGCTGCGCGATCCGTCCGGTCAGGAACAGCTGCGACAGGATCGCCAAGCTTTGCACGATCGTGTCCATCAGGCTGAACACGCGAGTCTGTTCGGTACTGTCCGGGAAACGGATCTCGACCAACCGCGCCTGTTCGAAATAAAGGAAGGTGGTGACACTGGCCAAGAGCAGCACGAACAGCGCGATGCCGAGCATGAAGGGCGAGCGCAGCACTTCGGTCGCACCGGCCAGCGGGCTGCCGCCGAGCGGCCGCTGCCGCTGTGCCAATTCTTCGGCGGTGAGCGGGCGCGCATCGCGCCAGCGCTGTGCCCAATGCGCGGCGCCGGCCGCGCCCAACAAGAAAGCGGCGGACAGGAACAACAGCCCCGCGTGTCCGATCGGTTCGACCAGCAACAGCGAGAGGAGCGGGCCGGTCAGACCGCCGAGACTGGCGCCGGCGGCCATCAGCCCGAACAGGCGTTTGGCCTGCGCGACCGCGAACAGATCGACCAGCACGCTCCAGGCCACCGAGATGGCGATCATGTTGAACACCGATATCCAGATGTAGAATGTGCGCGCCATCCACACGCTGTCGGGCTGCACCAGAAAGCCGACGCCGAAGCCGATCAGGTTCGCCGCGAAGAAACCGAACACCCAGTACAGGATTCGCCGCCGCCGCACTTTCGCCGCGATCCAGCCGAACAACGGCATCGCCGCCAGCGTGGCGACGAACGTGCCGGTGAACAGCCACTGCAGATTGTCCACGCCGCCGGTGATGCCCATGGTCTCGCGCACCGGGCGCAGCATGAAATAGCCGGCGAACAGCAAAAAGAACAGCACGAAACCGGCCGCCACCGCGCCGGCTTCGTCTTGCTCGAGGTTGAACAGGCGGGCTAACCAACGCTGGAGCATGCGGCCTCCTGGGGCACTGTCTCGCGGCTATCGTGGCGGCGGCGTGAGGACGCGAGGCCGAAGGTCATTGCGTGGCCGCATCCTTCGGCCGGTTGCTGGCGACCTTGTTCGCGATCTTCCAGTCGTCGCCGACTTTCAGCAGCAGAAAATAGTCGGTGAACACGAGCTTGGGGTAATCGAGCGTCACTTTCGCGATCGCGGTGTTGTTCGAAACGTCCACGAAATCGACCGTGCGCTTGCGCGAGCTTTCGTCGGCAGCCGGCGTTCCCTTGAAAAGCGCGCAGTACTCGTCGAGCGTCCAGGAGATGAATTTGCCTTCGCGGATGATCTCGACGTGGGCGGTGGGAAGAAAAGCCTTGCGGAAGTGCGATGGATCGCCGGTGGCGTGGCCTTGGAAATAGTGCTGGATCGTGGCCCGGATGGCCGATTCGTCCTGCGGCGACGCTTGGCTGTTTTGGGCCGGGGCGGTTTGCGCCGCAGCCGGGGCCGCGAAGAAGGCGATGCCGGCCAACAGGCTCAGGCCGTATCCGAGCACAACCTTCGAGATGCTTGTATTCATGGCATTTTTCTCCTCGTCGAGACGAGTGATGGGTGGGAGTGTTTCCGGCCAGGGCGCGCCGCGCATGTGCCGATGGTGGTGTGACCGCTGCCCTGCGGGTCAGCCGAGCGCGGCGACCAAGGCAGCGCGCTGCTGCGCGTTCATGAGCCTGCCGAAGCCGGCCTTGAGGTTGTCGGCCTGGTTCTTGGGCTTGGACGTGGCCGGGATCACCGCCGTCACCGCCGGTTCGCTGATCGCGAACTTCAGGAACAACTGGGCCCAGGAATCCGCGTCGACGTCCTTGGCCCATTCCGGCAACGGTTTGCCCTTGACCTGCCCGAACAGCTTGCCGTCCTCGAACGTGCGATTGAGCATCACCGCGATGCCCAAATCCTTGGCCAGCGGGAAGATGCGCTGCTCGGCACCGCGCGAGACGGGTGAGTAGTTGATCTGCACGAAATCGGGTTTGAGCTTCTGCATGGTGTCGGCCATGCGCTCCTGGGCCTGACTGTTGGAATGGGTGAGGCCGACGTATTTCACTTTGCCTTGTTGCTTGAGTTCGCGGGCCAAGGCGAATTGCGTATCCAGATCGCGCATGTCGTGGATTTGCAGCAGTTCGACCTTGTCGGTCTTCAGGCGCTGCAGCGAAGTCTGGAATTGCGCCAGGCCGGCGTCGCGGCCGGCGACGAGCGCGAGCTTGGTCGCCAGGAACAGCTTTTCGCGCACGCCGAAGTCTTCGATCAAGGTTCCCAGGATGCTTTCGGCATCGCCGTAGAACGGGGCGGTGTCCACTACCGTGCAGCCGGATTCGACGAACAGCTTGAATACTTCGCGCAGCGCGGCCATGTCGGGCGGAGCCGCTCCCGCTTCGAATACGCCGAAGGTGCCGGAAGAGCCCATGCCCATGACCGGAATCTGTTCGCCGGTGGAGGGGATGGCGCGTTTGATCAAGTTTGCGGAAGAGCGCCGCGTTCTTTGGGCGTGCGCACCGAACGGCATCAGGCTAATGGCGGCGGCCGAAGCGGCGCCTGCGATGAAATCGCGACGAGTGAGCATGGGGAAGTCCTCGAAAGATCGGCATGCGACCGAAGCCACATGCTGACCAGCGAAGCGTTTCCGGACAATGCCGCTCACCGCAGGTTTGCCACGCATCGGCGCATCTTTGCGCGCCGACCGAAAAATGTCATTTGAACAATGCGAGACGATCGCGATAGCTGCGGGAGAGCTTAAGCTCCTGCCCGCAATCGAGCATCAGGAAATATTCCCCGTTCAGATGCGGGCGCAGCGACTTCACCCGCGCCGCATTGACCAGGGCAGAACGGTGGATGCGCGGAAAACGCGCCGGATCCAGGCGTTTTTCGAGCTGGCCCAGCGTTGCCCGCAGCACATAGGTTTCGCCGTCGGTGTGGATGCAGATGTAATCGCCCGCGGCGTCGACCCAGCGCAGGTTCTGCTGCTGGATGCGCACGGTGCGTCCGCCGTCGCGGATCGCCAGCGGCGTATCGGGGCTGCGCAGCGGCTGCGTTTCGTCCACTTGCAGCGCTTCTTCCAAGGTCAGCGCCGGCCGGCCGCTAAGCGCGCCGAGCAGACCCAGCAGTTTGCCGCGATGATCACTGGCCTCGCGCCGATCCAGCGCCTCGCGCACCCGGAACAAGGCCTGGTGCAGCCGGCTTTCGTCGACCGGCTTGAGCAGATAGTCCACCGCGCTGGCTTCGAAGGCGCTGATCGCGTAATGGTCGTAGGCGGTGACGAACACCACCAGCGGCATCTGCTGCGCGGGAATGGCGCGCAAGGTCGCGAAGCCGTCCAGCCCCGGCATCTGCACGTCCAGGAACAGCAAGTCGGGCGCGAGTTCGGCGATCGCGCGGATCGTCGCTTCGCCGTCGCCGACCTGGCCGACGATGTCGACATCGGCCTCGCCGGCGAGGCGCAATTCCAAGCCGCGCCGCGCCAAGGGCTCGTCGTCGGCGATCAATGCGCGAATGGTTCTGTCGCGAATCTTGCTCATTCCCTCGGCACGCCTCTGGTTTCGAACGGCAGCGTTATCGTCACCGCAAAACCGCCTTCGGCGCGGTTGCGCACTTCGAAGCTTTGCCGCTCGCCGTACAGCACATGCAGTCGCTCGCGGGTATTAGCCAAGCCGACCCGGTTGCCCTGCGGGCTTTGATTCGGCAACGCGCCGCCAGCGTCGAGCGCCGGCCAGCCTGGGCCATCGTCGATCACGGAAAGCCGCAGGCGATCCCCTTCGAGCGAGGCGCGCAGGACGATCGCGCCGCCTTCGACGCGCTTGGCCACCGCATACTTGATCGCGTTCTCCACCAGCGGCTGCAACAGCAGGCTAGGCATCAGCGCCGACCAGCAAACGGGTTCGACATCGATGCTCACCCGCAGGCGTTCGGCGAAGCGCGTCTTTTCGATGTCCAGATACAAGCCGATCGCGTCGATTTCCTGCTTCAGCGTGACCCGCTGCATCGGATCCGCGTCCAGCGAGTGGCGCAGGAAGGCGCTAAGACCTTGCACCATGCGGTTCGCGGTGGCGTTGTCGCGATCCAGCACCAAGGTGGAAATGGCGTTCAGCGTGTTGAACAGGAAATGCGGATTCAGCTGGTAGCGCAGCATCTTCAATTGCGCCTGGTGCGCCATCGCCGTCGCGGCCAATGCCGCTTCGGTCTGCATGCGCAGCTTGCGCCAAGTGGTCATCACCAGGTACAGGCTGGTCCAGCCCACCACCACGTTGAGTTGGTTGAATACGTAGGCGACATAACTCGCCCGCGACATGGGTTGGCAGATGTCGCACCAGCCCTGCGCCAGGCCGCCGATGAAGGTCAGCCCCATCGCGGCTGCGACTACCAGCACCGGCGCGATCATCAGCATGGCCACGCGCAGCGGCGGCAGATCGCGGCAGGACCGCAACAGATAGCGCAGACCAAGCGTGCCGACGAAGCCGGTCGCGGCGACGACGAACAAGAGCTTCCATATTTCGCAAGGCTTGCCGTTGGCGATGGCGGAAAGGTAGCCGACCAGGAAGAAGCCGCCCCAGCCGCCGACGTGCAGCGCCCAGAACAGGATGCCCGAGCGCAACTCTTTCCGGCGCGGAAGGCCTGAAGGCGGGTTCGGGTCTTGAGCGATGTCGGTGCGGTCCGGAGTCATGGTCGTGCGAAGGGTTCGACACATAAGCATAAACAGGCCCGCGGCCCGGTTCGCTCATGCCGGCGCGCTTTCCGCACGTTCCGGCGCAGGCCGCGCCGGGTAGCCGAGGCTCAGCCCAACGCAGCGATCAGACCGGCGCGCTGGTTGGCGTCGAGCAGCGCGCCTACGCCCGCCTTCAAATTGTCGGTCTGATTCTTGGGCTTGGACGTGGCCGGGATCACCACCGTCACCGCCGGTTCGCTGATCGCGAATTTCAGGAACAGCTGCGCCCAAGAATCCGCGCCGACGTCCTTGGCCCAATCCGGGACCGGTTTGCCTTTGACTTGCGCGAACAATTTGCCGTCTTCGAAGGCGCGATTGATCATCACCGCGATGCCCAGGTCTTTCGCCAGCGGAAAAATGTCGCGCTCGGCGCCACGCGAGACCGGCGAATAGTTGATCTGCACGAAATCCGGCTTGAGTTTGCGCATCGCATCGGCCAGTTCCTGCTGCGCGCGCTCGACGTAATGGGTCAGGCCCACGTATTTCACCTTGCCTTGCTGTTTCAGCTCGCGAGCCAAGGCGAGCTGGGTTTCGGTGTCGCGCAGGTTGTGCACCTGCAGCAGTTCGACTTTGTCGGTTTTCAGCCGGCGCAAGGAGTCGTTGAATTGCGTCAGGCCTTCGTCGCGTCCGGTCACGCCGGACAGCTTGGTCGCCAGGAACAGCTTGCCGCGTGCGCCGGATTCGGCGACCAGTTCGCCGAGCACGTCTTCGGCGGTGCCGTAAGTCGGCGCGGTGTCGATCACCATGGCGCCCGCGGCGACGAAACGTTTCAGCACTTCGCGGAGAGGATCGCGTTCGGCCGCATCGGCGCCGACTTCGAAGCTGCCGGACGTGCCCATGCCGATCACGGGAATCCGTTCGCCGGTGGCCGGGATGGCGCGTTCGATCAATTTGCCTGAAAACGGCTTTTCGGCGGCTTCCGGTGCGGCAGGCGCCGCCGTTTTTTCCTGGCTGCAAGCCGCGAGCGGCATCAATGCGGCGGCGGTTGCGGTCAGAGCGGTGCTGGCGATGAATTCGCGGCGCGTGGGCATGGCTAACTCCTGCGGGGCGTCGGCCGATCCTGCGCCCATTTTCGGTAACGCGGCGTGAGTTGCCAGTGCCGGACGGCAGGGCGGCGCGAACGCGCCCGCGCTATGGCTGGAAAGACTCGGCGGGATGCAGCCCCAGCCGCTCCAGCAGCTTCATCGCGGCGGCGGGATTGCGCTCCTTGGCCGCGCTGATGAAGTACAGATACACGTCGCGCGCCGGGACGACGGCCGCTGGCGAGCCGATCCTCGGCAAATCGGCCGGCTCGCCGCCTGTGGCCCATTGCCGCGCGCGTTCGGCCCAGGCCTGCAATTCCGCGTCGGGATAGCCGGCTGGAATGGACGAACGCGTCCGCATCAGCCTTGCGTAGACGAAATCAGCGGTGACGTCGGCGAAAGAGGGGTAATCGGGCGAATCGGTGAATACGGTCGCCATGCCGCGCCGGCGCACCGCATCCAGGAAGCGCGCGTCGATGAAAGACGGATCGCGCACATCCAGCACGTGCCGCAATGTGCGGTCTCCGGCCTGCTGCGGCAGCAGCTCCAGGAATTCGTCGAAATCGCCGGCGTCGAGTTTGCGCCCTTGTTCGAACTGCCATACCAGCGGCCCGAGCTTGTCGCCCAATTCGACGATGCCGCCGACGAAATCCTCGATCTGCGGACCGGTCTTGGCCAGCGTGCGCGTGGCCATGATCCGTTTCGGCGCCTTGGCCGAGAACACGAAGCCTTCTGGCGTTTCGTCGCGCCATTTGGCGTAAGTCGCGGGCTTCTGCGTGCCGTAGTACGTGCCGTTGATTTCGATCGCGGTGACGTGGCGGCTGGCGAATTCCAGTTCGCGCCTCTGCACCAGGCCTTTGGGATAGAAATTGTCGCGCCACGGGGCGAAGGTCCAGCCGCCGATGCCGACGCGGATGTTCGTGCTTAAATTCATGGCCTAGCCTCCTTGCATGATCTTGTAGAGTCGAGCCTGCTCGACTGCTCTTCCGGCAATTCACGACAGGCGAAAAGCAGTCGAGCAGGCTCGACTCTACAAGAGCGGGATGTGTCCGGGCCAGGGGCCGCGCTGCGCCAGGTAGGCGGTCGGCGTGAATCCCGAGAACGCGCGGAACTCGCGGACTAGATGCGGTTGATCGTGGAAGCCGCAGTCGGCCGCCACGCCGGCCCATTCGATCCGGCGTTGGTGCTGCGCCACCGCCACGACACGGTGGAACCGCTGCAGCCGCGCATAACGCTTGGGCGACATGCCGACGCGTTCGCGGAACATTTCGCCGAATCGGCGCGGCGAGCTGCCGCAATCCGCGGCGATCGCGCCGATGCGCCGGACTTCCGGTGCGGCATCAAGCAGGGAGAGGGCATGGCCGATCTCGGGTTGCGGCTTCGCATCGCGGGCCAATGCCGAAAGCCAGCGTTGCAGGATCGCCAGCCGTTCGATCGCGCCGCCGGCTTCCAACAGCCGCTCGCGCAAGCCACGCAGGCTGCCCGGAACCAGATCGCATAGGTCGACCTGACTGTTGACCAGACTATCCATTCGCTGGCGGAACAGCGACGCGGCGCCGCCGGGTTTGAACACGACGCCGCAGACCGCGACCTGCTCGGCGGTGTCGATCACGAAGCTCCGGTGCGAAGGCGCATCCAGCGCCGCGCCGCTGCGGCGCACGCACTGCAATGCATCGTCGTAGACGCGGGTTTCGTCTTCGGCCAGGTTGATGGTCAGTTGCGCGCAGGCCGAAGGCAGCATCCGCTCCAGGCGGTGCGCCTGCGGCGGCATGTCCCAGTCCCAGATCGTTTCGATCCAGTCCGAGAGCGGGGCGGGCGGAGCGAGGACCGCGAATCCCATGCCGGTTCCTGCGGCGGGCAGGCGGCCAGGGTAACGCACCGCCGGGCGCAGTACCCAACCGATGGCATAGGCCGGGGGCGTGCGGCTGTCTACAATGCTCCGGACGCCTACCCCGGGAATCCGCATGACCCTCGCACCGACGCCGCTGCGCGGCGCCTGCCTCGCTCTTCTCGCCCTCGCGTTCTGCGGCGCCGCTGCGGCGCAACAAACTCCGGCGCCGGAAACCGCGCAAGCCGTCGCGAACCTCGACGATTTCGACGCTTATGTGGAAAGTGTGCGCAAGCAGTTCGACGTGCCGGGTATCGCGGTGGCGATCGTCCAGGACGGCAAGATCGTGCTCGAACGCGGCTACGGCGTGCGCGAGCTCGGCAAGAACGCGCAGGTGGACGCGAACACACTGTTCGCGATCGCATCGAACACCAAAGCCTTCACCGCGGCCTCGCTGTCCATCCTCGCCGACGAGAAGAAACTGAGCCTGGACGACCGGGTCATCGATCATCTGCCCTGGTTCCAGATGTCGGATCCTTATGTCACCCGCGAAATGCGCATTCGCGACCTGCTGGTCCACCGCAGCGGCCTGAGCCTGGGCGCCGGCGACCTGCTGTTCTGGCCGGCGACCACCTACAGCACGCGCGAGATCGCCGAACGCCTGCGCTACGTGCCGCTCACCGGAAATTTCCGCAGCCAGTACGCCTACGACAACATCCTGTACGGCGTGGCCCAACTGGTGATCGAGAAAGCCAGCGGCCAGAGCTACGAACAATTCCTGCGCAGCCGCATTTTCGGGCCGCTGGGCATGGAAGACACGCGCTTCAACAGCGATTCGATCAAGCCCGGCGACAACGTCGCCATCGGCCACGCCAAGTCCGATTTCAAGGACCTCAAGCCGGTGCCGATGATGTCGTGGTCGAACGTCGCGGCCGCCGGCGGCATCTATTCCAGCGTGCACGATCTGACCAAGTGGATGAACGTGCAGTTGAACGGCGGCGTGATCTCCGGCGAAGGCGACAACGCCAAGCGTCTGTTCAGCGCCAAGCGGCAGAAGGAGATGTGGTCGATCGTCACGCCGATCCCGATCGGCGAAGCCTCGGTGCCGGAATTGGCGCCTGCCATGCCGAATTTCCTGGGCTATGGCGAGGGTTGGAACCTGTCCGACTACCGCGGCCAGAAGCTGGCCTGGCACACCGGCGGCTGGCCGGGCATGGTCTCGAGGCTGACTCTGGTGCCCAGCAAGAAAATCGGCGTGATCGTGCTGACCAGCCAGGAAATCGGCGCCGCGTTCAATGCAGTGACCTTGCGCGCGCTGGACGCGATGCTCGGCGCGCCGAAGACCGACTGGGTTGGCGCCTACGCGAAGGCGGTGGCCAAGCAACAGGGCAATGCCGACGAAGATTGGAAGAAGCACGTCGCCGCGCGCGACGCTTCATCCAAACCGTCGCTGCCGCTGGCGAAGTACGCCGGCACCTATCGCGATCCGTGGTACGGCGATGTCGTCGTCAGCCAAGGCGGCAAGGGCCTGCAGATCCAGTTCTCGAAGACCGCCCAGCTGATCGGCGATATCGAACACTGGCAGCACGACGTGTTCCTGGTGAAATGGCGCGACCGCGCGCTCAACGCCGACGCCTTCCTAAGCTTTGACCTGACGCCGGACGGCGCGATTCGCGAAGTGCGGATGGAACCGGTGTCGCCGCTGACCGATTTCAGTTTCGATTTCCAGGATTTGCGCCTGACGCCGGTGGAGAAGACCGCCAAACCGTAGGGTGGGCCTTGGCCCACCATCGCCATCTTTTTGTACGACGATCTGCCCGAGCACCTGGCGGACTCCTCGGTGATACTGCCTGTGACCGATGGGCATCAGTGGGCTGAATGAAGACGTTGGTATTAGGGGGATACGGAAACTTCGGCGCCCGCATCTGCCGCGCCTTGGCGTCGGATTCCAATATCGAACTGTGGGTGGCGGGACGCGATCTCGATCGAGCGCAACAGTTCGCCGATTCGCTAGGCGGGCGTGCGAAGGCCCTCTCGATCGATTGCAATAGCCCGGAATTCAGCCGATCGCTCAGCGAACTGGGCATCGGCCTGGTGATCCACGTCGCCGGCCCTTTCCAGCAACAGTCGTATGCCGTGGCGCGCGCGGCGGCGCATGCCGGCGCGCACTACATCGATCTGGCCGATGGCCGCCGTTTCGTCTGCGACTTCCCGCATGCGCTAAACGATTCCTTCCGGCAGGCCGGGCATACGGCCATCAGCGGTGCGAGTACCGTACCGGCCTTGTCATCGGCTGTCGTCGAGCGCTTATGCGCCGGTTGGCGGGCCATCGATGCCGTGGATATCTGCATCGCACCCGCGCAGACGGCGCCGCGGGGCGAGGCCACGATGGCTGCGGTGCTGAGTTACTGCGGCGAGTCGATTTCGATCTGGCGCGGTGGACAATGGGTGCGCGCTGCGGGTTGGGCCGTGCCCGAGCGCGTCGAGTTCAAGCGGCTGCGCCCGCGCATCGGCGCCTTGTGCGATATTCCCGACCTTGAATTGTTCCCTGAGCGATACGGCGTACGCGATCGCGTGATGTTTCGCGCCGCGCTCGAAGTGGCCGCGACGCAGCGTGCCTTCGCGATGCTTGCGGCGCTGCGCAGGATAGGGTTGTTGACGCGGCCGGAACGTTGGGCTCGCGCCCTGAATCGCGCCGCCGGCATGTTCGACCGGCTGGGCACGTCGCTGGGCGGGATGGTGGTTCGTGTCGAAGGGCTCGACGAAACCGGACGGCCCGCGCGGCGTTCCTGGCACATCGCGGCGGACCATGATCATGGTCCCGAAATTCCGTGCATGGCCGCCATTGTGCTGGCGCGGAAACTCGCTTCCGGCGATGCGATGGAGCCGGGCGCCTTCACGGCGGCGGGATTGCTGTCGTTGGGCGAATTCCAGCCGGAGTTCGCCAAGTGGGGAATGATGACAGACGTGGTCGAAGAAACTCCCGATAAGCCCAAGGCGATGCTGGCTGCCGCTTTGCCCGGGAACTCGCCATGAATGCAAGAGATGTCGAAGCGCTGTGCATGGACTTGGTGATCGGATCTTGACCCGGGTGGCGAGATGACTGCTTACCTATTAGTGAAATGGATACATGTCCTATCCAGCGCCGTGCTGGTCGGTACGGGCTTCGGCACAGCGTTCTATTTGTTCTTCGCCAACCGCAGTGGGAAGCTGGAAGCGCAGGCCGTCGTGGCGCGGCTGGTGGTTCGCGCCGATTGGTGGTTCACCACGCCAGCGGTCCTGATCCAGCCCGCCAGCGGTTTGCTTTTGGCGCACATGGCAGGCTGGCCGCTTACGACACCATGGCTTGCGCTGTCGATCGCCCTTTTCTTGGTGACGGGCCTGTTATGGCTGCCGGTGGTGTGGCTGCAGCTGCGCATGGCGGCAATGGCTTCTGCGGCCGTCGGGGGTTCCGGCATCCTGCCCGATGCCTACTGGCGCTATGCCCGTTGGTGGGAGCGGCTGGGATATCCGGCTTTCATAGCGATGCTGGCGGTCTTCTATCTGATGGTGGCCAAGCCGGGTTCCTGGGCGGAGATGCTGCCGTTTTGAGCCGTTTCCGGCGATGACGGTCGAAACGAGTGACACAGTTTCGAGCGTTGATCGGTATGTTTAGCCCGTAGGTTGGGGTTTCGCCCCAGCGAGCTCCAGCCACCACAGTTGTCGAACCATTCCTCCAAGGATGGAGCTTTTCGAAAGATCATCGAGCGCCTCCTGAAGGTCCGACGCCTGAAATTAAACCGAGCCGCGAAACGGCTTCGACTTGAATGAATTGTTAAGTGGCATTGTGAGAATGAGGCCGCCTGCGTGCAAAGGCTAGCAGCAAGCTGCCAGCCAGCATTGAGATGCCAGTGGCTAGAACAAACGGAAAGCGAGCGTTTACGGCTAGAGCCGTCTCGCGGATGTGGGTCCGAATATCTTGCTCGGTGTAACGGCGATTAGGATCGGTGGAGAGCTTGGCAAATTGGGTTTGCGCCTTCCGGCAATCCCGACGCCAACGTGCGCATCGACACACGCCGGCTGAAGACCAATGCGATGGTGCAAAGCGGCGAGACCGTGATCATGGCGGGCTTGATCCAGGACGGACGCACCCGCGGCTCTTCCGGTTTTCCGGGCTTGAGCCGGATCCCGGTGATTGGTGGTTTGTTCGGTCGGCAAACAACGTCGGATACGCGCAACGAAACGATCATCCTGCTGACGCCTACGCTGGTGCGCAATCCGCAGGAATCACGCGATTTGACCGATGAATACGGCCGTCGTTTCCGTGCGATGGAACCCATCCGGCCCCCGCATAAAAAGTAGCCGTAGGCCGTGCCGGTCTTGCCGCCCGGGCTGGTTTGCTGAGCGGCGAGGGGGGGCGGTCGCCGTCAGCGAACGCCCGCCGCATGCGAGACCCGCTTTGGGAGTGCGCTCGACCCGTGATGGCCATCACGTTCTATGTTTTTCGTCTTCTTGGGATCTCCAACAAGACGCCCCTCCATGGAAAACAAAATCGCCTCGGCCTGGCCCCGTTTCGGAGCGACGAGCAGTCTGCCGGATGCAATGGAAGGGGCCGTAGGTTGGACGCGAGATAAGCGTGGCAAGGCAGTAAAGATAGGAGCAGGCTCGCTGGCCGCCTTGTGCATCGCCTGGGGAGTTTTTTCGGCATGGGCCGAAGATCCGCCCGCTGGCGCGCCGCCGTCGGGTGAGGTGTTGGAAGTGAAGGGCGTCGCGGTGATCGGTACCCTGGCCGGTACGGTATCGGTCGGTCCCTCGGGCAGCGCGCACTGGAGGACCGATCTGAAGGTGGTGCCGGGCGCGGGCGGTCTGCAGCCGGCACTGAGCGTGAGCTACGACGGCAACGGCTACGGTGGCCTGGGGGTGGGCTTTTCGCTAAGCGCGGGCGGTGCGATCGGCCGTTGCCGACCGACCTTGGGCCAGGACGGCGGGCATGCGCCGGTGGGTTGGACGCAAGCCGATCCCTTATGTTTGAACGGGGCGCGACTGGTCGCCGTCGCAGGCGCTCATGGCGCGGCGGGAACCGAGTATCGGGTGCAGAACGCGCCGAACGTGCGGGTGATCGCGGTAGGGGCGTCGACCGACGAGGTGTCCGGGTTCGAGGTGTACACGCCCGACAACCGGGTGACGCACTACGGGCTGGGTTCGGGCGTGTTTGCCTCGCAAGCGCCGGTGCAGTGGGCGCGGACCGGCGGGGCGTTGGTGCCGTTTTCGTGGCACATCGCGCGCGTGATCGACCGCAAGACGCAGAACATGATGCTGTACCGGTACGCGGGCGAGGCGGTGGCCGGCGAGGACGTGATGACGCCGGGCGACCATCGCCTGGCCTCGATCGGTTACGGCTTCAATGCGCCGGCCGGAGTGACGGACGTAACGCGCCAGGTGCTGTTCGAGTACGCGCCGGTGCAGGACGTCTTGGGTAAGCCGATGCCTTGGGAGAGCGAGGCTTGGGTGCATCAAGGCTACGTGGCGGGCATGGCCTACGAGCGGCGGTTGGTGCTCACGCGCGTGGAGATGCAGGTGCGCGATGAGGGCCAGTGGGCATTCGTGCGGCAATATCGATTGGGATACGAGCCGGTGCCCGATGGCGTGGCCGATGCTGGTTCGCCCGATCGCGTGCGGCTGGCGACGTTGAAAGAGTGCGCGCCGACGAAATTGGTGGCTGGCGGCGGCGATGTGGGCGACAAGACGCCGTGCTTTCGGCCTACGCGCTTCGAGTGGTCCAAGGCGGCTGCGGGCATGGGACCCAAGACCGGCTTTGGACTGTATGGCGTGCCGTTTTATCCGATGCCGCCGGCCAGCGAGTTGGACACGGCGGTCTACGATCGGGTGGGGATGCAGGTGGTGGGCGACTTCGACGGCGACGGCGACGAGGATTTCCTGGTCATGCCCGAGCGGATGAATGCTGCGGAAAACCCGCAGGCGCGTTGGATGCTGTGGCGCACCGATCCGCAGGTGCACGAACCGACAGCGACGAATATTCCGACCTGGTTCGCGCAAGGTCCCTGGATCAATCGGGCCGGAACGGTGGTGCCCGTGAGCGAGGAGTCGATGCAGCTCCCCAAAGGCGCATGGCCGCAGAATCCGACGCTGGCCGACAAGATCCGGTTCCCCGACCCCGCCAGGTTGGGCTACCGACGCGATCAGAAGGCAGCGCCGGGCGCTTGGGCGATGAACTACGACGGCACCGGCGGCACCGACGTGTTGGTAGGCGAGCCGGTGCGCGAGTTGGCCGGCTCGGGCATGGATACGCCGTGGGGGATTGGCTCCAAGACCAGTCCTGAGCGCAAGTTCGACAGCAAGGCGCCGGACTGGTGTCAGAGCGAATACCCCAACTACACGAAGGCCGATTATCTGGACTGCATGAATAAGTACTTGGGCCAGAGCAAGGCCGACTACACCGAGCATCCGGGCTTCATGCGCGGCCTGAAGGTGTTGCGGCTGCGTTCGGCCGAAGCAGGCACGTTCCAGGAGACGTCCTTGCAATTGCCCGAAGGTCAGGTGCTGTTTTACGCACAGACGCTGGACTTCAACGGCGATGGCTTGACGGATGTGATGTTCTGCAAATCCGATGCGAACTACGCCGCCGCGGCCGGGCAGGCGATGCCGATGTACTACGACAGCCAGGCCGATGCGATGAGTTGGGTCAGCGGCCATCTGTATTACGCGTTGAACGCGCCGGGCCAGGGCATCGATCTGAGCCAGGGCGGTTACCCGGCCACCCAGGACGGGCTGCTGAAAGGCGACCCCATCCCGTGCCATGCCAAGGACAGTTATCTGGTGCTGGATCTGCACGGCGACGGCCGGCAGTCGTTCCTGCACCGCACGCACCCGCACGTGGCGCAGATCACATTGGGTGGGCTGGAGCCTAGCGTGCCGGACGCAGTGGTGGACGATCCGTATCCTCGCGACCCCAACAACGCGAAGCTGGCCGGCTATTGGCCCAAGCTGCACGAAAAAGTGTGGGCGGAAACGCCCATCGGCGAGTCGACCTATCAGGCTTTCAGCTACGAGACCGGTATCGGTCTGACGTATCACGCGACCGGCTTGCCGTACGAATACTTCATGCGTTGGCAGCACAGCGGCAATCGGCGGGCGCGCTACAGCGCGCATCAGCGTTCCAGCGCCTCGGACCCGGACGGCGGCATGGTCGCCGACGGGTTGGCCAAGCGCGATGGACGACTGACCGACTGGGGCAGTCCGGACGCGTTGATGGTCGGCGGCGGGCCCAGCGAGATGCGCACCGGCGATGTTGATGGCGACGGTTTGACGGATGTGTTGATGGTGGATCTGCAGGCCTGCCATTACGGCCAGGTGTCGAACGGAGAAGTGATGTTCCCCGCGCGCGGCTGCTCGTTCCAGGATGTGACCGAGTTCGGTATCGAGTTGATCGAACAAACCTACGAGAAGTTGGCGGTGTTCGTGTATCTCAACCGCGGCGACGGCACCTTCGACTTGGGCAGCACGCACCGGTTGTGGGATACGGACTTGGAGCCGGCCGAAAAACAATTGCTGGAGAAGGGCTATGTGGCGGGCCTGTCGGGAATCGCACAGGACGCCTTGTTCCGGTCGGCCTGGACCAAGGCGACAGCGGCCACGCGCGGCTGGCGTATGGAGTTCGCCAACAGTCTGATCGGCGATGGCAATGGCGACGGCTTGGCGGACCTGGGCTACTTACGTATGGCCTTCGCGCCCAATGGCGGTTGGATCGGCGACAGCATGGCCGGCAGTTATGCGATGACGCCGGTGTGGCGGTTGGGGCGTCATGGCGGCGGCTTGTCCGAAGCCGAGACGCCGATGGGGATCAACATCGACAAGCTGTTGCCGTCGGCCATGCTCGCCGGTTGGCCGGGCTGGGAAGCGAACTATGCCAGCCTCAACCACACCCAATGGGAGAAACCGGAGCAATCGCCGGCCTTGCTCGATCCGTATGCGCAGCACGAGTACGGGCTGGCGGCGCGTTTGATGCAGATGGACGTGGACCGCGACGGTCGCGACGAGATGATGATCTACGATCATGTCGGCGGCCGTTGGCTGATGGCCGAACCCGATGCGGCCGACGAGCCGCAGCCGAACCTGTTGGCGGCGGTGACCGACGGGCTGGGCGCCCGCACCGAGTTGGATTACGCGCCGCAGTCCAGTCTGAACTCGCCCGACCATCCGTGGACGCAGGCGGACATCGACTTGCCCTATCCGCTATGGCGCCGACCCCGTTCGGCGGCGGCGGTGGCGCGCTTGCGCAACGACACCGGCCAGGATGCGGGCAATGCGCCGCTGTACGCCACCACGCATTACCTGTACGGCAAATCGACGGTGGATGTGCGCCATGGCGCCTCGCTGGGTATCGATCGGCACGTCGTCAAGAGTTCGACGCCCACGCCCAGCGGCATGGTCAACAGCTTGCAGGTGGAGCGTTACGACACCACGCCGGCTTACGATGCGACGTTCAAAGCCTATCCGTTGGCGGGAACGTCCCTGGGTTCGACCACGATGGTGTGGGGCGAACCTGGCGAGGCCGTGAGGATCAGCCATGCCGGACAGCGCTACAGCGCGCACGCCGGCAAGGCGCCCGGCACATGGCGCAGGCAGTTGGACGCCAGCACGGCGACGATTTACGAGGTGGGCGGCGATGCGCCGGCGGCCACGGCCGGGACCTTGTTCGCTTGCCTGACGCAGGCCTACGACGGCCCGCAGGAATGCGGGGGGCAGGGCGAAAGCTACCAGCCGCTGAGCCACAGCGCGACATCGATCGCTTACGATCCGGACAACTACGGGTTGCCGAAAACCGAAATCGTCGTCGCGTCGGGATCCACGACCGTCAACGAACGCACGTTCGAGCATCATGATGCGGCAAATCCGAATGGTCCGGGCGGCTATGTGCTGGGACTGCCGACCTTGCAATGGACGGCCCACAAGCCCAAGCCTGGGGTCGCTTTTACCTTGCGCACGGTATCCAACAGCTACTATTCCAACGGCTTGCTCGAGTCCACGACGGTCGAGCCGGATCAGCCGCAGTATCGCGTCAAAGAAAGCTACGCCTACGGCCCGTTCGGCAATCTCAAGACCAAGACGATCAGCGCCGCGGGCAGCCCCGACAACGTCACCACTTACGGCTACACGTCTTCGGGTGCCTATCTGGCCAGCGCGACCAATGCGCTGGGGCATACGCAAACCACGCGCTGGTACGAAGGCTGCGGGTTGCCCGAGCAGCAAACCAATGAGCTGGGCCAGACGGTGGTGAGGGATATCGACCAGATGTGCCGCGACCGCGGTTCCCAGAACTTCTTCGGCGCCGAACCGCTGGGGCGCAAAACCCGGATCGATTATTGGGAGTGGGACCCCAATCCCAACGAGCCGTATCCGGATCACGAGGTGCACGTGCAGACCACGGTGGATGGCGGCGCAAAGACGCACACCATCGCCAATCGCGTGGGGCAGGTGCTGGTGAGCCAAGCGCCGGGGTTCGGGTTCGAGGCGTATACGCAAACGCGCTACGACGCGCTGGGCCGTGCGAGGCAAGTCAGCTTGCCTACCAAGGTGGGCGAACAACCTAGCGGCTGGACGACGACCACCTACGATGCGCAAGGACGCCTGGTGCGGTTGGAAAAACCCGACGGCACGATCAAAACGGCGCAGTACGCGCGCTACCTCACCACCGCGACGGACGAGTTGGGCCACAGCGGCCGCAGTGAGGTCAATGCCCTGGGTCAGGTAGTCAAGGTGATGCCGCCCGAGCCGGAGGATGCCGATCCGAACCAGCTGGGCAATCAAGCCAGTCCCGACTTGTCGATGTGCTATGCCTACGGCGCCTTCGGCGTGTTGGTGGAGGCCAAGCCTTGCGTGCCCAATGCCGGCAAAGGGCCGACTACGCTGGCCTACGACGACTATGGCCGCTTGACCAGCAGCCACGATGCCCAGGCCGGCATGCGGATCACGCGCTACGATCCGTTCGGTCGCGTGGACGAAGCCGAAGACGCGCAAGGGCGCATCACCAAGCACCGGTACGACGTGCTGGGTCGCCTGATCGAACGGATCGAAGCCTACGGCACGCCGGAGGCCAAGAGCGCGACCTGGCTGTACGACACTTTGGCTCCGGGCGTGCTGTCCCAGGCGACCAACGCTGAGGGCACGGTGGTCGAGGTGCCGATTCTGGACGGGTACCAGCGTCTGGTCGGCGGCACGAGCACCATCCACGGCCGCAGCTTTACCCGGCGCCACAGCTACGATGGCTGGGGCCGGATCACGGGTCGAAGTTATCCGACCTTGAGCTTGTTGGCGCCAGTGCAGACCTGGATGCAGTACAACGATCTGGATCAGCCGATCGGCTTGTCCTGGGCGGTGCAGCTGTTATGGCAACCGGTCCAAGCCGACGTGTGGGGCCATACCACCGAGCAGTCGTACGGCAAGTACCTGACCGCGACTTCGCAATACGATCCCAAGACCGGGCGGCTGAAGGAATCGCAAGTCCATCGCAAGGGTTGGGTGACCGACGACTTGTACGTCGACGAGCCGCTCGAACACTTCGCTTACGATTGGTACGCCAACGGGCTCATCCGTTTGCGAACGCAAAAAGCGCTGACCAATGAGACCGACGATCAGGTGGACGAGTTCTACTACACCCCGCGTGGCGAGTTGTCGGGCTGGGCGACGCTGGGCGCCAATCTGGGCATGAAGCAACATGCGATGGTCACCGACGGTTTCGGCAACATCACCGACAGTCCGAGCGGTCACTACACCTACCAGAACGAGCGCCTGGCCAAGATCGAAGGTCCGCTGGGCGAGATCAGCTACGGTTACGACAACGGCTTGCTCAACGGCAACGGCAACGTCACCACGCGCAAGCACAAGGGCGGCACGACCGTCTTGTCGTACGACGCCCTGGATCGAGTCCGTCAGATCAAGGACCCGAAAGCCAACCTGGTCATCACCTACAACGCCGACGGCGCGAAGGTGCACGTGCGCGATGCCTACACGGGCCGGGAAACCTTCTATTTGGGCGATTATCAGGAAGAGCGCGGCGGCGTGCTGGGCGCGCTGGTGATCGGCCGCTATAGCTTCGGCCCGGCGCATCTGACGCGGACGTGGACAGCGAACCTGGAATACAAGGACGAACTGAGCTATCTGCCGCCGGCCGACCATCTGGGGTCGGTCACCTTGGTGACCGATGCTACCGGCAAGGTCAAGGACCGCCGCAGCTATGGCGTGTGGGGCGACGAGCGCGATCCGAAGGACTGGCTGGCGTTCAAGACCGCGCCCCAGGACGAGTTGAAGTTGCCCAACACCGGCTACACCGGCACCCACGAACGCCGCCAGCGCGGCGCCACCGCGCCGGGCATCAGCGGCATCATCGACATGCAGGCGCGCTATTACGATCCGGCGGCGATGCAGTTCCTGCAGCCGGACAGCGTGGTGCCGGATCCGGCCAATCCGCTCAGCTGGAACCGCCGCACCTACGTCAACAACAGTCCGGTGGCCTTCTCCGATCCGACCGGACATGCGCCGCAGAACGACTCGGGATTGGCTGAGGATGGGGAGGCCTTCGTCGAACGCAAGGCGAAAGAACTTCAAGAGGCCGCTGGTGGAGACGCTTACCTCAGCAATAGCGGCGGGCTCGGGACCGCAGCGACCGGCGTAGGAGTTGGGGCGCTGCTCAGCAGCATGAGGTCAGCCATTCTGATCCAGAAACTTGACATGCAGCCGGGATCAGGAACTTACCGAAAAATCATGGACGATGCCGCCATGAATGAGTTCGAGGCCTTATCCAATGGCGACTATGCCATGCTCTGGCGCATCCATTACGCCCGAGACTTGATCGCATTCATAAGCGGCAACCATACCAACCGGCGACTAAGCACAAAATCGTTCGATTCTATGGATCGTTACGTCCATCGCACGATAAACAACGGCGTCGAGTCGGTGGCGAATCTGCAGGGCGCGGGCAGACCAAAGTTGGCTGCGGCTCTTCTTAAGAGAGTGGATTCTATTCGTGATACGTCCGTCCCATTAAGGCGGTTGACCGAAAACGAGGTGGGTTTTCTGAAAGTCTTTATGGGCGACTCAGTCAATTACGGTTCGGAACGGGTAGGTAAGCTCGATAGCGTCAAGTATGGTACGCCTAG
This sequence comes from Luteimonas sp., assembly GCA_035250245.1. GTDB lineage: Bacteria > Pseudomonadota > Gammaproteobacteria > Xanthomonadales > Xanthomonadaceae > Luteimonas_C. Next base: position 90,077 of record DATFFH010000031.1, read on the forward strand.
AGGCTTTGAAGTCGGCGGTACGCATATTTTTGGCGTTATTTTGGTGCTTCACTACTCGGATGAAATAACTGGCCCGGTGAAGCAAGGAAACATATGGGGGATGAAGCAGCTACTACATGAACAAGTGCATGCGTGGCAGGATGTTCGTGGTTTCGAGAGCAATAATTTAGGTGCGGTCGGTAAAGATATCTATCATTTCAATTTAATTCCCGGGAAAAGTTTTTTGTCCTACGGAACCGAACAGCAGGCGGCAATAGTGGAGACGTATTTCGAAGTCACGATGGGAGAGGCCTTTCAAGGGCGTGCTTTCCAGTGGAGCATGTTGACGACAGGTAGGCAGATCATCGGTAATCATTTCCAGCAGGGCCGTCAGCCTGGGGATCCCAATGAATATTGAGGTCGGCTTCTTGGCCGCCGAAGAGGGCGGCAGGGCGGAAACTCCGCGGGCGTTTACGCCAAGTCACATCGACGCAGCTACGCGCGTCAAGCTATTCTTTCGGCAGGATGTGGACCGATGCACGCTAACCGCCGTGAGGCGGTATTGCCGCAAGCCGGCAAATGAGCGGCTAGGGCCGTAGGGCGGAACCGCCGCGGGCGTTTCCGCCAGGAAATCCGACATCACTGCACATACCGGCGGAATCCACCGCGCGGGTTCCGTCCTGCGCAAGTCTGTAGAGCGAAGCTCACGCCGCTCCTCTCTGTTCGGCCAGGGCAAGAGTGCCGGCGGTCTGTCGACCGTCGCAGAGCGGAGCAAGCTCCGCTCTGCAAAGCCGAAGCAGGTCGTGGCTACCGAATACGTATGCAGCTCGTAGGTTGGGGTAAACCCCAGCGTCGTGTGCCTTCGAAACGGTAGCGTTCTAGCAGATGGCGGTGTTGGGGTTTCACCCCAACCTACGAGCTGGTCGGTACCGGCTTCGGCACATTTGTTCTGGCGGTGGCCAAGCCGAGTCCTGGGCGGGAATGCTGCCGTTTTGAGCTGTTTTCCGGGGACGACGATCGATAAGTGCCTTCGCGTCTTGGTGTCGCCCTCAGGCGCCCGCTTCAGGCGACCCTGGTACGTGCTGCTTGCCAAGCTTCTTGGCGTAACGCATTGAGCAGGTTTAGATATAGCGGCGGCAGGATCGCTGGAATTGCACCAAACCGCCATGGATTGCGCCCAAACTCTAGCGCCGCCCGCGAAAGAAACCAGCAAGCAAGCCAGTGGAACGGCAGGAAGGCAATCAGCCCGATACCTACGCCAACATCGCCTAGAACGATGGCGGCGATTACGACCAACCACCCAAGCAGCCAGATGCGACCTGAGACCAGTAATGGCTTGCTATCGATGCGAGGTTTCGAAGCGTGCATGTACTGACTGGCGTCTAATTAAGTCGAACCGCGAAGCAGGGTTGAAGGGCGAATCGATAGGGGATAGTTGGCTGCGTGGCGAGTAGCTTTCAAACCTTTCTCTTGGTGGACCGGGGCACATACACGGATGCGATGTTCTCCGGAGCAAACTCCAGCTCGGTCGTATTTGGCGGCAAATGGGTGTGTTCGATGGGCATTTCCACGGTCGCCTTGTAACGCACATGCGGTCGCGCGCCATCGCTTGCGGTGATCCGCACTTTGACCTTTTCCTGCTTGTCTCCGGTATTTGGGCCATACACGTACAAAACCACAGCTTGACCCACCTGCATCGTTTCCCGCTCCTCCCGGTCTGGAATCTTGAACCGCGGGTGATGATCGGCTAGGTGCTCCGCGTTCTGAATCCGCGGCTCTGGCATCTGCACCGGCTGCTCCGGAACGTGGTCGAACACTTCCGACTCGCGGAAGTTGGCGATCTTCCGAGGCGTCTCGCCGAAATGGTTCGCCGCGTCCGGGTTCGCCCCAGCCTTGAGCAGTGCTGCGACCATCCCCTTGCTGTTCAGCCTCTCGCCGTTTCCAGTGCCCAGGTCGCTCGTGGCGGTGAGAAGCGGCGTCGCGCCCGTACGGAAGTACCGTAGCTCCGTGTCCGCGCCGGCGCGGAGCAACTCCTCGATGCCTTCCAGCCAGCCTGACGATACAGCCGCGTGCAGGGCCGTCGTCCCGTATTCGTCCTGCTTATTGACCAACCCCGTCTGGATTCCGCGGCGTAACTCGTCCAGGTCGAGCCGTGGACTCCAGCCACCGCAGTTTTCGAGCCAATCCTCCAAGGATGGAGCTTTTTGAACAATCACTGGGCGCCTCCTGAAGGCCTAACTACGATTGCGCCAGAGCTATGAGCCAAAAAGTTTGATTGCCAGATAGATGGCGGTTACCGCCAGTAACACCAGGCCAATCACACGCAGGGTCCGGATTTTTGTTGCATCTGGAATTACCTTTGATCCGGCGAATACTGCTTGCGGCCATGCCAGCAGGACGAGACCGATGATTCCAGGAATGGCTACGTCTATGAACGACATCGACTATCTCCAATGAGGCCTGACGTGTTTTCCGTCTACGCTGAATAATCTCGTAGGTTGGGGTAAAACCCCAACATCGTATGCCGTCGAACGGCAGCATTCTGGCAGATAGGGTTGTTAGGGTTTCACCCCAACCTACGAGCTGAATTATGCCTAGCCACGAAGCGGATTTGGCTTGAATGAATTGTCAGCCCTCGCCCGAAAGAGGAACTGTCCTACTCTCCAGGTCGCCAGCATCAGCCAGTTGCCGGAGTACTTTGTCAATTATTTCGGCGTTGAGGTCGCTGACTACAATCATATGCCTTTCCCCTAAATGTAGGCGCGATTGCGATCCATTGACGTAGTCGCCGACGCGCGAGAGAAGGTCGGGTGTGACAAAGAATAGCCAGCGTTTCCCGCTTGGGAAGTCAATCGTGACCTCGACCGAGGACATCAGAGGCAGCTCAATTGCGTCATCGATGGTGTAGGGAAACATAGACCGGCTCTTGTGGGCCTAACGCCTGAATTAAGCCGAGCCGAGAAGTGGGTTGGCTTAAATGAAATATTAGGGCGCAGCCAATGCACCGCTAAAGTAACTGCGCGTTTTTGCACTAAGCAGAGCCCACAGATTGATCGCGATCTCTAGACCGCTGCGCACGACATTGGCGATCAACTTATTGGCAGGAACCAAGCTGTCCTGAACCTGGCCGAGAATAATGGCGTTTTGGACAAGAATGCTTCCATAAAACGCCAAAGCCGCCGCCAGCATTAGCCAGCGCCCGCGAGGTTTGCCAAGTAAGGCCAGCACAGATGAAACGACTAGAAGGCCAGCGGTGAAAGCGGCCAGCGTAGCCGTACCCGCGTCAAACCGTGCCGCGTCAGGAACGCGCGAAGAAGTGGAAATAAAAACCAGTGCGGTCAAGCTGATGAGGCCGACCAGAATGTTCATGAGTGCGGCCAACCAGAGACGTTTTGGTCGCTTGAGTCGTAGTGCGGTCATATGCCCCCTAACGCCTGAAAGAAGTCGCCGCGAAGCGGTGTCGGCTTGGTTGAATTGTTAGCGGCCTAGCCAAGGAGCGCGAGCGGCTAGCTTTTTGCGGCCCTCAATCTTTCGGGGGTCAGTCCAGCGTACAAACCGGCGGTGCAAATAATAGAGGAGAAAGGCAGGCGGAGCAGTGATGGCAAATATCAGCCATGCATGCTCTCGACCAAAGGCCTGGACCGCGGGAATCTTTATGAAGTAACGGTAGCTCCAGCGAGTCAGCAATTTTGGGCTGTCGGTAGTCTCTGACGAGAGTTTCCAGGCGGCCTCATGCCACATGACAAAGATGCCAAATATTCCCGAAGCGAACGTCAAGATGGCAAGGATCTTGAAAATATCCATTGGACGCTAATGCCTGAAAGCCGACGTGCGAAGCCCGTCAGCTTGGATGGATCGAGGGCTGCGAAACGACCCCACTCGCTCCACCTACTTGATCGGCTCATCCAACATCAACTCCCGCACGAACCGCGGCGGCGGGGCGCCATAGGACAGCACCTTGTCGTGGTAGGCCTTCAAGTCGAAATCCTTACCCTGTTTGGCTTCGACCGCCTTGCGCATGTCGAACTGCTCCTGCGCGCCGACGAAGTAGGTGGGCAGCTGCGCAGAAGTCAGTTGCGCGCGCACCCATTTGCCGGCCGCTTCGCGTTCCTGTTGGAAGGCTTGTTTGGTCATCAGCTCCATCGCCTGTTCGCGGCTCCAGCCGTCTACGTGTACGCCTTGGTCCAGGATCGCGTTGGCGATGGTGCGCAGATAGAACTTCAGCTGCACCAGACGGAACAGCGGGTCGTTGTCCAGATAACCGGCGTCGGCCATCACGTCCTCGGTGTAGACCGCCCAGCCTTCGGCGAACAGGCCCGAGCGCAGCACCGCGCGCAGGGTGGAACCGGCTTTCACCGAATGCGCACCTTCCAGGTAATGGCCCGGCATCGCTTCGTGGATCGATAGCAGATGGATCATCCGGCTGTTGTATTCGCGCAGGAACGAATCGACCTGTTCCTGGCTCCAGTCGTCCGGAATCGGCGAGATCGCGTAATAAGTGTCCAGGCCCTTGTCGAGCGGGCCCGGCGAATCGCAATACGCGACCGCCACGCCGCGCTGGAATTCGGGCATCAGGATGATCTTCACCGGATCGTCCGGCACCGTGACCAGATTCTTGGCGCGGGTGAAGGCAGTGGCATCGGCCAGCGTCTTCTTGGCGAAATCGACCACCTGGTCGCGCGCGGGGCGGTCGGCATAAGCCAGTTCCAGCGCGGCCTCGATCGCTTTCTGACGCTGCTCGTCGCTGGGCGCATCCGGCATCGCCGGTGCGTTCGGCTTGTCTTTCAGCACGGTTCGCGCGACGGCGTACATCTCGTCGCGAACGCGCTTCAACTCGGCCTCGGCGCGCTGTTTGATCTCGGCGCGCGACAGCGCCGAATTCAATGAGAACTGCAGCTTCTCGTCGTACAGCTTGGCGCCGATGCGGAAATCGCCCTTCGCGTTGGGCACCAAAGTCTTGTCCAGCCACGTCTGCTGTTCGGCGACGGCTTTGCGCAGGCCTTCGACCGCAGCATCGAGCCGCTTCCGGTCCTCGCCGCTGAGCTGGGACGCGTTCGGCGCGATGAACTGATCGATCAGGTCGAGGACGCCCGCATTCTGCTTGGCGACGGTCTCGGCATGGATTTTCGGCACGCGCGCCGGATCCAAGTTCTCGCGGGCCTGCGCGAACAGCGCGGGGATTTTTTCCATGCGCGCAGTCGCCGATTTCAACCGTTCCGGCATGGGCGCGAATTCGCGAGCCATTAGGCTGTAGATGGCGCCGCCGGCCAGGCCGCTGTAGGCCTGCGGATCCCAAGCCCAGCTCTGCAAGGTTTCAGCGCCCCAGATGTCGCCGCGCAACTGGTTGCGCAGGATCATCGCGTCGACCTGATTGTCGCGCGAAAGCTTGGAAGCGTCGATCGCGTCGAGTTCGGCCAGCATCTTCTTGCTGAAGTCCACGCCTTTCTGTCGGCCGGCTGCGCTCAGGTCGTCGAGCTCGGCATCGAAACGATGATCGCCGGCCTGCGTGGCGCCGACCGGATTGAGCTGCAGCCAGCCGTCGAGCCAACGCTTGGACAGGTCGGCGAATTTCGCATCCTGTTCGGAAGCGGTTTGCGTACCGGTCGCCGGTTTCGCATCGGTGGCGGTCGGCGTCGGCGATTGGCCTTGGCAGGCGGCGAGGGCCGCAGTCAACGCGGCGGCGAGCAGGAGAGGGCGGGTGTGGCGCATGTCAGGTGCTCGCAGGTTCGGTTTGCTGCATGGAAAGGAAAGCGTCGGTGTTGGTCGCGGCCGGCGCGCTCGTGGCGGCGGACGCCAACGGTGCGGCGCCGGCCAGATCGGCGAAGCCGTACAAGCGCGCGATCCGCCCCCAAGCCAGGAACACGATCGCCAACTGCGCCAGCAGCAATCCCAATAGGAAACCGCCCATGCCCGCGCCGTCGACGTTGATGCGCCACAGCGCCAGCAGCGATGCGATGACGTAGGCGAACAGGCTGGTGCCCAGATACACGATCAGGCTGGCCAGCGGACGGCGGAAGACGAGCTTGGTGCCGCGCCACCAGGCTTTGATCGCCGAGCGCAGTCCGCCGTCGGCGCCGAAACATCCGCGGCCGGCTTCGACGGTCATGTGCCCGATCACGAACAGCACCGCCAGAACGATCAGGCCGATCGTCCGGCCGCTCTCGACTTCCGATTCGAGGATCGCTTTGTCTTCGTGGCGCGTGCCCAGATGGATCGCGGCCATGCCCAGGCCGATCGCGACCGCCAGCGGCAGGATCGACCACAGCAGCGTGCGGAACATGCGGCCGTATTCGGCGAAACCGCCGTGCAGCAGTTCGCCCATGCGCAGCTTGCGGCCGGCGCGGATCGAAGCCACCACCATGCCGGCCAACCAGGGCGACAACAGCACGGTCACGGCGAAGGCGAACAGGCCGGCGACGCTGATGCCGCCCAGCGCCTCGTCCAAACCCATCAGCGCATCGGCGAACAGCGGCAAATCCTTGCCGGAGGCGATCGCCGCGGCTTGCGGCGACTGGCCCCACAGGCCTTGCAGCGCGCTCCACATCGGCAAGGCCACCAGCAATGTCGGCAGCCACAAGGCCAGCAGCCACCACAGCAGCAAGCGCCACTGCGCGGCGTTGCGCAGGCCCGAGATCAATGCGGCGATGCCGCCGCGGCGTACGGAAGCATTCATAGGCTCACCAGCATCGCGAAGAGGGTCTGCAGCGCGGCGGCGATGTCGCCGGTCCAGCGCCGGGTGGCGGAACGGTCGCCGTCGAGCGTGCGGCCGTTATCCAACTTGTTGCGGTCCAGGTTGATGTTGCCGTCCGGATCCAGTTGCGCGGACACGGCCTTGCTGCGCTTGACCCAACTGAAGCGTTGCCAGGGTTGGGTGCCGCTGAAGCGCACGGTTTCCGAACTGCCGTCGGCGAAGGTCACGCGCAGCACTTGCGGCACGTCGGCGCCGTCGCGCTTGACCAGCACGGTGGTGCGGTACGGGAACGGGCCTTCGCCTTCCTTCGCCTTCGGATTCTTCTCTTTCCAGGCATTGCGCTTGTCGGCGATCGCCTTGTCCAGAGCCTTGCTGGTCAGTTCGACGCGCTTGCCGCCGCGTTCGACATAGCCCGGCACCGGCAACGCTTCCATGCTGGAGAATTGGGCGATGCTGTCGTCGACCTTGCGCGTGGAATACACCTGCTGCGCGAAGATGCGTTCGACCGTCGCGCGCTGGCCCGTGCCTTCGATCAGCGCCTCGCGGAAATCGGCGATGCTGGGATGGCGGAACTTCCAGCGCGCGTAGTACAGCTTGAACGCGCGTTCCAGCGCTTCTTTGCCGACCGCCTGTTCCAGATCGTGCATCGTGGTGGCGGTGCGCGAATAGACCGTGCCGTAGCTGCGGCTGGACATGCGGTTCCAGGAATTCTGGCCGAGCGCATCGCCCGGTGCGTCGTTCATCGCGCCCAGTCGTTCCATGTCGAAACCGTGCAGGCTCGGCGCGAAGCCGATCTTCTTCAGGAACGGCGTGGTCAGATCCAGGCCCTGCTTGCGTTCGCGCAGCATGCGCTGGTCCCAGTATTCGTTCAGGCCTTCGTCGAGCATCGGCTCTTCGAATTCGTTCGAAGCCAGGATGCCGTAGAAATAGCCGTGGCCGAATTCGTGGATGGTGACGAAATCCAGGCCGAAGCGGGCCAGGGTGCCCGGATCGACGTTCTTGTAGCTGGATGCGGTGAAGAAGGTCGGATACTCCATGCCGCCGGCTTCCTGCGCATTGAACGGCGGGATCACCACGGTCACGGTCTTGTACGGATACGGCCCCAAGGTGCGCGAGAAATAGGCCAGCGAATCGATCGTCGCCTGCAGTGCGGGCTGCGCGTTGTTTTCGTATTCGGGGTGGTACAGCACCCGCACCTTCACCTTCGGGCTGCCCGGGCCTTCGTAGGTGCCGTCCAATGGTTTGGCGTAGCGGTTGTCGGCGGTCCAGGCGAAATCGTGCACGTCGCCCTGGACGAAGCGATGGGTGACTTTGCCGTCGCGTTCGACCGGGGCGCCGGTCTCTTCACCGGTGGCGCCCACGGTGTAGCCCTTGGGCACGGTGATGCGCACGTCGTATTCGCCGAAATCGGCGTAGAACTCGCTGTGCATGTGGAATTCGTGCACGTTCCAGCGCGGTGCGGCCGCGCCGCGCTCGCCGGGCAGTTCCAGCACGCCGATTTTCGGGAACCACTGCGCGACCAGGTGGAAGGTGCCGTAGTAGCCGGTGCGCGCGGTCACTCGCGGCAACTGGTTGAAGAAATCGATGTCCAGCGTGGTGCTGGCGCCGGGCGCGACCGGTTGCGGCAGGTCGAGCCGCACCACGGTGCGATCGGTGGACGGACCGCCGTCGGGCTGCACGTAACGCCATTTCACCGGCTGGCCGCTCTGCTGCACTTTCTGCAGGCGGCTGTAGCCCCAGTCGCCATCTTCGATCGGCACGTCGCTGCGGAACGCGAAGCTCAGATTGCGCTGTTCGGTCATGAACGTGCTGTTCGCGCTCTCGAACGCGTTGAGGTACAGGTGCAGGTACACCGCGCATACCGGCTGCGCGCTGCGGTTGCGCCAGGTGAGTTTCTGCTTGCCGTCGATGGTGTGCTTGACCGGATCCAGCGCCGCCTGGATTTCGTAGCGGACCACGCGATCGGACAAGGTTGCTTCGTCGCCTTTGCGCGGCCCGCCCCAGGCCTCGGGCGCGCTGGGCACGGACACGGCCGCGGCATTCGCCGCGGCGAACGGGATGTCGGCGCAACCGCTGGCCTGCGCAGCGGGCGCGGCTTGCTTGGCGACGGCGGTGGCGATGGGCAGGCAAAGCAGTAGGCCCAACGCCGGCAAGGCTCGGAATCTCGGCATAGTGCGGGTTCCCCAGGAGAGCAACCCCTGAGCCTGGGCCATCCCCCGCGCCTGGGCAAGCAGGACCCTCGGCCGATGCGGCCCGGCGCAGTTCGCGTTATCTTTGTCCTCTTCCCAGCACCGAGCGCGGCATGAAGCATCAAGGCAGTTGCCATTGCGGCCAGATCGCCTTCGAATTGAATGCGGACGTCACCGACGCCATCGACTGCAATTGTTCGATGTGCCGGCGCCGCGGCGGCTTGCTCGCTTTCTTTCCGCGAGAAGCACTGACCTTGAAGACGCCGGAGTCCGAATACCGGACCTACTTCTTCAACAAGGAAAAGCTGGCGCACCATTTCTGCCCGAATTGCGGCATTGCGCCGTTCAGCGAGGGCGTGAATCCGAAGACCGGGCAGGCGACGGCGGCGGTGAACGTGCGCTGTTTGCCGGATGTGGATTTGTCCGCGATCAAGATCACCCAGGTCGACGGCGCCAGTTTTTAAGCGACGATCCGCATTTCGTAGGAGCGGCTTTAGCCGCGAGTTTCTCTCCGAAATCGCCGCGATGTCACGATTTGGAGGAAAGAGCTCGCGGCTAAAGCCGCTCCTACGAAATGCAAAGGCTCGATCTGTTTGGCTCTTGCGCGGCTGCGACGCGCCCACCTACGCTAGACCCTTCGGGAAGGGGAAGGTCATGCGCCGCATATTGCTTCTGTCGATTTGCCTGCTGGCCGCACCGGCCTTCGCACAGGAATGCCCGCCCGCCGGCCAGACCAAGACATCGCTGCAGGCATTAAAGGCTCTGCAATTCGCCTTGCCGGACGCCGCCGAGAAACAAAAGCTGGCCGACGGCCTGCTCGGCTGCCTGAGCGATCCGGATCCGGAAATCCGCGACGGCATCGCCTACGAAGCCCTGACCCAATGGATGCGCGCCGGCGATTTCGACGCCGATGCGCTGCGCGGACTGCGCGATAAGCTCTTCGCATTACTGGACGGCGACGACAAGAACGGCTTTCGCAAGCCGTTCGCGGCGCTGGTGCTGTCGGAAGTGGCGCGCACCGACCGGATCAAGCCTTGGATGACGCCGGAGGAACGCGTCGCGATGGTCGACCGCGCGGCAGGCTATGTCGAATCGGTGCGCGATTACCGCGGCTATATCGAAGGCGAAGGCTGGCGCCACGGCGTCGCCCACGGCGCGGATTGGCTGATGCAGTTGTCGCTGAATCCGGCGCTGGAGCGCGCGCAATACGATCGCATCCTGACGGCGGTGGCCTCGCAGGCCGTCGCCGAAGGCGGCCACGCGTACGTGTTCGGCGAGCCAGGCCGGCTTGCGCAGCCGGTGATGTACACGGCCAAGCGCGGATTGCTGTCGGATGCGGAATGGGAAGCCTGGTTCGTGGCCTTGGAGGCGAAAGTCGGCAAGCTCAAGCGCGACGACTACGCGAACTGGCTCGCGCGCCGGCACGATCTGATGGCGTTCTTCACCAGTTTGTATCTGACTGCGGACCAGAGCGAGGATGCGGGGATCAAGAAGCTGAAGCCGGCGATCGTGGCGGCGTTGAAGCAGGTGCCTTGACCCCGCTTTCGTAGAGTCGAGCCTGCTCGACTGTTTTTTTTTTTCGCAATCAAGATCAAGATCAAAAAGCAGTCGAGCAAGGCTCGACTCTACAAAAGCTGCGTCAAGCCCCGGGCGGCAACGGCGTATTCTCGTCCTGCGCCTCGTGCTTCAGCCATTCGACGAACAGCGCCGCATTGGCCGGTAGCGGCCGGTGCGCCGGATGCACGGCGTAGTAGGCGAAGCGCGTCTTCAGCGCATGGCCGGGCAGGCGCACCAGTTCGTAGCGCTGCAGGTACGGCATCGCGATGTGCTTGCGCGCCAAGGCCGCGCCGATGCCGTAGACCGCGGCGCGCATCACGTCGGTGCTGTCGCTGAACAGGTGCATGTCAGGCAGGCGCAGGCCGCGCAGGCCGCCGGCGCGGAACCAGTCGCGCCAGCCTTGCAGCGCGTTGTCGGAAAGCAAGGGCAGGGAGGCGATCTGGCGCGGCTCCTGGATGGCGTCGATGCCGCGCAACGCGGGCGAGGCGACGGGGAACAGTTCGTCGTCCATCAGGTGATAGGCGCGCAGGCCTTGCCAGTGGCCCGGGCCGTGGCGGATGGCCAGGTCGGGTCCGCCTTCGTCGAAACGCGTCAGCGCGGGCTCCGTGTCGATGCTCAGCCGGATCTGCGGATGCGCGGCGAGGAAGCGCGGCAATCGCGGCAGCAGCCAGCAGTAGGCGAAAGAATGCAGCGTATTGATCCGCAGCCGGCCGCCGTCGCGGGTATTGCCCAGCGAAGCGGCAACGGCTTCCAAATCGGTGACCGCCGCGGCGGCGGCGTCCGCCAATAGGCGCCCTTCGCCGGTCAAAGTCACGCCTCGGGCGTGGCGCTGGAACAGCGATACGCCCAGCGAAGTTTCCAGCTTGCGCACGTGATGGCTGACCGCGCTGGCGGTGAGATGCAGCTCCTCGGCCGCATGCGCGAAATTCTGGTGGCGGGCCGCGGCGGCGAACACGCCCAGGGCGGGCAAAACGCTCGGTCTGAGGCTCATACAAGACCCAAATATAATTTGTGGCTCGGGCGCAAAGTATGCGCTTGTGGGGCTTGGGAAGGAACGGAAAATAGGCGCCAGCCCCTCGTTGGATTTGCCGGCATGTCGACCGCGAATTGCACTCCCGCCGCCGCTGCGCCCCTGGCGCAGGCCCGGACCCGCGACTGGATGACGCCTTTGGAACTCGCCGTGCTGGGCGCGATCTGGGGCGCCTCGTTCCTGTTCATGCGCGTCTCGGCCAAGGATTTCGGCGCGATTCCGTTGGTCGAAGTGCGGCTGGCGCTCGGCTCGCTGGTGCTGCTGCCGTTCCTGTGGCGCGCGCGCGCCCAGTTCGGGCGCAGCCTATGGCCGAAGTTGGCGATCATCGGCGCGATCAATTCGGCGATTCCCTTCATCCTGTTCGCCTGGGCCGCGCAGCGCGCGCCGGCCGGCATCGGCGCGATCGCGAACGCGATGACCGTGTTGTTCACGGCCCTGGTCGGTTTCCTGTTCTTCGGCGAGAAGATCGGCACCCGACGCGCGGTGGCGCTGTTCGCCGGCTTCGCCGGCGTGGTGGTGCTGGCCAGCGGCAAGACCGCAGGCGCCAGCATCGGTTGGGCGGTGGTGGCGGGCGCCAGCGCCGCGTTCCTGTACGGGATCGGCATCAATCTGGTGCGCCGTCATCTGACCGGCCTGCCGCCGGCGGCGGTGGCGTCCGCAACGCTCGGCGTTTCCGCGCTCATGACCTTGCCGTTCGCAGCCGCGAATTGGCCGCAGCATTCGATCGGCCTGGCCTCGTGGCTGTCGGCGGCGACGCTTGGCGTGTTGTGCACCGGCGTGGCCTTCGTCATGTACTACCGCTTGATCGCCCGGATCGGCGCCAGCCGCGCCTCGACCGTGACCTATCTAGTACCGCTGTTCGGCGTGGCCTGGGCGTGGATGCTGCTGGGCGAACCGTTGACGCTGAGCATGGGCATCGCCGGCGCGATGATCCTGGGCAGCGTGGCGATCAGCCAGCGCGCACCGAAATAACACCGCGCCGTGCATTCCGCGCGGCGTTCACCCTCACTCGACGATAAGGGCCAGCGCATGGCAGAGGCATACTCGCGCCGAAATTTCCTGCAGGCGGCGCTCGCCGCGAGCGCGCTCGCGGCCCTGCCGCAGGCACGGGCGAAGGACGCAACGCCGGCATTGCGCGCGCAGCGCCTGGCCTGGGCCGGTGTGCGTCTGCAATTGCCCGAGGCGACGCTGTTTCTTGATCCACTGATCGATCGCAATGTCTGGGGCGATGCGCTGCGCGACAAGTTGGTGCCGGTCGCGGTGGAAAAAGGCGCGCGTTACGTGCTGGCGACGCATCGGCATCCGGACCATTGCGATCCGCTCGCCATCCGCCAAGCACTTGGAAGCACCGGCACATTGTTGATGGCGGCCGCGGCAGGCATTCCGTTCGCCGGAGATTTCCGCTTCCGCACCGCGGCCTTGTACGAACCGCAGATATTGGGCGATTTCACCGCGACCGCGGTGCCGGCCAGCGACGGTTACGGCGATCCGCAAGTCTCGTGGATCGTGTCCGGCGGCGGCCGTCGCGTCATCCATTGCGGCGACACGCTCTGGCACGGCGCGTGGTGGCAGATCGGGCGCCAGTTCGGACCTTTCGACGCCGCGTTTCTGCCGATCAACGGCGCCAAATTTTCGTGGCGCAAGCCCGCCGCCGACGTCAGCGCCGTGCTCACGCCCGAGCAGGCGGTGGCGGCCGCTGAAGTCCTCGGCGCGCGCCAGATCGTGCCGATCCACTACGGAATGAAAAATGCAGAAGGCTACGAGGAGCTTCCCGATGTCGAAGCGGCGCTGATCGCAGCCGCGGCGCGCCGCGGTATCGGCGTCGAAATCGCAAGGCCGGGCGAATGGCTCGCCTGGTCGCCCAATCGTTGAGGACGGAATGGACGGAATCGTCGGACAAGTGGAATCCCTGCGCAGCGACGAAGTCGCGCGCATCGAAGTCGGCGAAGGCTGCTGGCGCCGCGACCTGCCCAGCGTGGCCGGCGTGCGCGCCTGGATCGTCGAGATGGCGCCGGGCAGCGTATGGCCGCGGGTGGACGAGCACCCGGACGGCGAAGACGTCTACGTGTTGGAAGGCGAGATGATCGAAGGCGATCGCCGTTTCGCCGCGGGCAGTTATCTGCATTTCTCGCCGGGTTCGTCGCATCGGCCGCGTACCGAGACCGGGCTGCGGTTGCTCGGATGGAATCCGCGGGATCCCGCGCCCGTCGCCGGGCAGACCGCTGCGGATTCCTCGCAGCATCGCGTCGTGTTCGATTTCGAGATCGACTTCAGCAACGGCGGCGGCTTGAGCGGCCGCGACTTCCGCTTGGACATCGACGGCGGCGATATTTCCGATGCGGCCCTGGCCGAGTACGTCGTGCGCGACCTACGCTTGTTGATGGTCGGCAGCGTGCGAATCAGCAACAAGCGCATCATTGCCGAAGCTCACAAGCGACTATCGTAGCTGCGGCTTTTGCTCTTCGTAGGAGCGGCTTTAGCCGCGAGCTTTTTCTTCGAAATCGCGGCATCCCTGCGGTTTTAGAGAAGAGCTCGCGGCTAAAGCCGCTCCTACGAAAAGCGGCAGGTCAGCCTTCGTCTTCTTCGAATTCGACCAATGCATCCAGGTCGAAGGCCAGAGCTTCTGCCGCCTCGCGCACTTTGCGCGCGGTCGCTTCGTTCGGCGCTTCGATCTCCAACTCGTGCATGCCCGGGCTCTTGTCGTCCGGCAGGCCGGCCGAACTGGAATCGTCGTCGTCCATGTGCGGCATCAAATCGTCGACTTCCTCCACGTGCTCGATGCCTTCCAGGCTCTGCATCAGGTTGATCATCGCGCGGGCAGCGTCGTCGCTGCCGGTCAGACGCAAACGCAGAGTGGGCATGGCGGTACCGGCGTGGGGGAGGTGGCCACAGGCTAGGCGGGAAATAGCTAAGCGACCGTGAAGCGGGGATGCCGATAGAATCGGGACGGGCCATCGAAACGGAACGCCGCTTGTCCAATCCCGGATCTCCCGCGATCGCGCCGATGCAGCGCCTCAAGTCGATATTCAGCGGCTCGGTCGGCAATCTGGTCGAGTGGTACGACTGGTACGCCTACGCCGCGTTCTCGCTGTATTTCGCCAAGGTCTTCTTTCCGGAAGGCGACCAGACCGCGCGCTTGCTGAATACGGCGGCGATCTTCGCGGTCGGTTTTCTGATGCGGCCGCTCGGCGGTTGGCTGCTGGGGCGCTACGCCGATCGCCGCGGGCGCAAAGCGGCCCTGATGCTGTCGGTACTGATGATGTGCGCCGGTTCGCTGATGATCGCGTTGACGCCGGGCTATGCCAGCATCGGCGTCGCCGCACCGGCGTTGTTGCTGCTGGCCCGGTTGCTGCAGGGCTTGAGCGTAGGCGGCGAATACGGCACGTCGGCCACCTATCTCAGCGAAATGGCGACCCGCGAGCATCGCGGTTTCTGGTCCAGTTTCCAGTACGTCACGCTGGTGATGGGGCACCTGCTGGCGTTGGGCGTGCTGATCGCGCTGCAGCGCGTGTTCCTGACCCAGGAGCAATTGGAAAGCTGGGGCTGGCGGATTCCGTTCGTGATCGGTGCGCTGGCCGCCGCCACGGCTTTGTATCTGCGCCGCAACATGGACGAAACCGGCGCGTTCTCGCGCCAGCACGATCGCGATCCCGCGCAGGCTCGCGGCGAGGGCACGCTGCGCGAGCTGATGCGCCATCCGCGCGCGGTGCTGACCGTGATCGGCTTGACCATGGGCGGTACGCTGGCGTTCTACACCTATACGACCTATATCCATAAATTCCTGGTCAACAGTGCCGGCATCGACAAATCCACCGCGTCCTTGATCAACGCCGGCACTTTGTTCGTATACATGCTGATGCAGCCGCTGGTCGGCGCGTTGTCGGACCGGATCGGGCGGCGCCCGGTGCTGATCGCGTTCGGCGTGCTGGGCACGCTACTGACGGTGCCGATTCTGAGCCGTCTGCAGCAGGTCGATTCGCCGGCGACCGCGTTCTGGCTGGTCATGGCGGCGCTGACGATCGTGTCGGGCTACACCGCCATCAATGCGGTGGTGAAGGCCGAATTGTTCCCGGTCGAGGTGCGCGCGCTGGGCGTGGGCCTGCCGTACGCGCTGACCGTGGCCGTGTTCGGCGGCACCGCCGAATACGTGGCCTTGTGGTTCAAGGAGATCGGCCGCGAGAGCGGCTTCTATTGGTACGTCACCGCCTGCATCGCCTGCTCGCTGCTGGTGTACGCGTTCATGCGCGATACGCGAACGCATTCGCGGATCGAATCCGATTGATCGATCCGTACGGGTGGTTCAGGTCCTGCCGGGTAGCGGCAGGCCGCGCGGCGCCACTGGCGTCGATTGCACGAGCATGGTCGCGGTATTTCCGAAAACCAAAAACTGGTCGAGGATGCGATCCAGCGTATCCAGGCTTTCCAGGTGGATCTTGACCAGGAAGCAGTCCTCTCCGGTGACGCGATGGCATTCGCTGACCTGCGGCAGGCGCTGGGCCAAGTCGACGATGTTCGGCAACTGGCCGGGCATCGGTTTGATGCGCACGAATGCTGAGATCGCGTAGCCGAGCGCGCGCGGGTCGATGTCGACGCGATAGCCGCGAATCACGCCGCTTTCTTCCAAGCGCTGGATGCGCTCGCGCACGGCGGGCGCGGACATGCCCACGCGGCGCGCCATTTCCGAAACGGACATGCGCGGATCGCCGCGCAGCAGTTCCAGCAGCTGCAGGTTGCGCTCGTCCAGCAGTGAATCGGAGGGGTAAAGGTTCATGGCGAATAATTCCTTCATTTAGAAGGTAAATTGACTATACATCCTTTGTATAGGCATTCAAACAGGCCCATCCGTATGAAATATTGATGCCGTGTTCTAAAGAGGAGCCGGCGATGGATAGGCAGGAGCGGAGTGCGGCACCCGCCAGGGCCGCCAACGTGGCGGAGCAGGCCGGCGATCCGCGCGACGCGTTCGATATCCCAGACGGTGTGGCTTATTTCAATTGCGCCAACATGGCGCCCCGATTGAAATCGGTATCCGCCGCCGGCCATGCGGCGATCGATGCATTGGCCGCGCCGTGGTCGGTCGCGGCCGCTGATTGGTTCGCCGGTACCGCGGCGCTCAAGGGCTTGTTCGCCGGTTTGATCGGCGCGCTCGAGCGCGATGTGGCGCTGGTGCCGTCGGTGAGCTATGGCATCGCGTTGGCGGCGCGCAATATCCCCTTGCGCCAGGGCGACAACGTCGTCCTGCTCGATCGCGAATTCCCTTCCAACTACTACAGCTGGGCGCGGGCCGCCGCGCGCAGCGGGGCACATATCCGCTTGGTCAGGGCGACGGGGGACGTTCCGATCGCGCAAGCGGTGACGGAAGCGATCGATTCGCGCACGGCCGTGGTTTCGATTCCGCAATGCCGCTGGACCGATGGCGCATTCGTCGATGCGGCCCGCATCGGCGAAGCGGCGCGAAAACGCGGGGCCGCTTTGGTGGTCGATGCCAGCCAATCCTTGGGCGCCTATCCGCTGGACATCGCCGAGTGCAAGCCGGATTTTCTGGTCACTGTCGGCTACAAATGGCTGCTCGGGCCCTACGGCCTGGGTTATCTGTATGTGGACGAACGTTGGCAGGCCGAGGGCGTGCCGCTGGAAGAATCGTGGCTGCACCGCGCGGGCAGCGAGAATTTCGCCGCGCTCGCGGACTACCCGGACGATTACCAGCCCGGCGCCGCCCGGTTCGGTCAGGGCGAATCGCCGCAGTTCTATCTGCAACCGATGGCGATCGCAGCGCTGGCGCAGATTTCGCAGTGGCATCCGGCGTTCATCCAGCGCCGTCTGCGCGAATGGACGGATGCCTTGTGCGCGCGGGCAGCGGCGATCGGATACGAATGCCCGCAACCCGAACAACGCGTCGGCCACATGGTCGGCCTGCGTCCGCCGCGCAGCGCGCTCACCGAGGGCCTGGTCGAACGGTTGCGCGCGGAAGGCATCCACGTTTCGGTGCGCGACGGCTGCGTTCGCATCTCTCCGCACCTGCACAACGACGAAGCGGACCTGCGGCGGCTGACCGATGCCTTGCGCAGGCATGCGGCCTGAACGCTGCGCGCACGAAAAAACAACCGGACTACGAAACTGGAGGAAGAAACAGAATGAACCCATCGACCCACCAGCTGCACGATGCTCTGGCCGACACGAATGTCTCGTCGTCTCCGGCCGATACCCGGACGACGGCCGCCAATGCCGATGCGCCCGATCTCTATCCGCCGATCGAACCTTATGCCACCGGCGTACTGCCGCTGAGCGACGGCTACACCATGCCCTACGAGCTTTGCGGCAATCCGGACGGCCTGCCGGCCGTCGTTTTCCACGGCGGGCCGGGAGCGGGATGCACGGCCACGCATCGCCGTTATTTCGATCCGCAACGCTACAAGATCGTGCTGTTCGACCAGCGCGGCGCCGGGCGCTCCACGCCTTACGCCGGCATCGCGCACAACACGACGCCCAAGCTGGTGGAGGACATCGAGCTGCTGCGCGCGCATTTGGGCATCGAACGCTGGGTGGTGTTCGGCGGATCGTGGGGTTCCACCTTGGGGCTGGCCTATGCCGGCGCGCATCCGCAAGCTTGCCTGGCGTTGATCCTACGCGGCATCTGGCTGTGCCGTCCCGAAGACGAAACCTGGTGGTTCGACGGCATCCGCACTTTCTTCCCCGAATATTGGCGCGACTTCGCAGCGCACATCCCGGAAGAGGAACGCAGCGATCTGCTCGGCGCTTATCTGCGCCGACTCACCGATCCGGACCCGGACATCCACTTGGCCGCGGCGAAGGCATGGGATGTCTACGAAACCCGTTGCTCGACGCTGCTGCCGCCCGATCCGTCGGAGTTGGCCGAGCCGCCGCGCTTGTCGATGGCCCGGATCGAGGCGTACTACATGCGCCACGCCATCTTCATGGGCGAGGGCGAACTGCTCGCCTCGGTGCCGCGGTTCCGTCATGTGCCCGGCATCATCGTGCACGGACGCTACGACATGCTGTGCCCGGTGGACGCCGCGCTCGCGCTGGCCCAGGCTTGGCCCGAGGCGCAACTGGAAATCGTGCCCGACGCGGGCCACTCGGCCATGGAGCCTGGCATCCGCAGCCGCCTGGTCGCCGCCACCGACCGGTTTCGCCGCCTGGCCGATTGAAGCCTCGGCGAAGAACGGCGCCGACACATCGCGGACTTCGGCGTGGAGTAGTGTATGGGGCATGTCCGCCGAAGCGCCCATGCCCGTTGCCGTCACCCTGCGCCCGCTCGAACGCAGCGATCTGCATTTCGTCCATCTGCTGAACAACAACCGCAGCGTGATGGGTTATTGGTTCGAGGAGCCTTACGAGTCCTTCGTCGAACTGGAACAGCTGTACAGCAAGCACATCCATGATCAGAGCGAGCGCCGCTTCATCGTCGAGGACGGCGGCGGCGAACCGGTGGGGCTGGTCGAGCTGGTGGAGATCGACCATCTGCACCGCCGCGCCGAATTCCTGATCATGATCGCGCCCGAGCGCCAGGGCCGCGGCTACGCCCGCGCAGCGACGCGGCTGGCGATCAGCTACGCCTTCCGCGTGCTCAATCTGTACAAGCTCTATCTGCTGGTCGACGTCGACAACACCCGCGCCATCCGCATCTACGAAGGCTGCGGCTTCCAACGCGAAGGCGTGCTGGTGGACGAATTCTTCAGCGACGGCCGCTATCGCAGTGTGATCCGCATGTGCCTGTTCCAGCACCAGGCGCTGGGCCAGGAGCAGGTGAGGCGGGACGCCTGAGCTGGCCCTGGTGCCGGCGGCTCTGGACGGCGCAATTCGGTCCGGCGTAGATTGTGACGGTGCCTGTTGGGGTAAGGGCGCCGTCTCTAGGGGGAGAGGCGACCTGTGGGACCTGGCGTCCACCGATCGCTGAAGAGGGCTGAATGAGCGCACCCGAGCCAATGGCTTCGCTTGAGACCGCGCTCGCCCACGCTTCCCGACTGCTCGCTACCGACCCGGCCCTGGCCGGCGAACAGGCCGGCGAAATCCTGAAAGTCGCAGCCGGCCACCCCGTAGCCCGGTTGCTGCTTGGCGCCTCGCGCTCGGCCTTGGGCGATACCGAAAACGCGATCGATATCCTGGACCCGCTGGCGCGCGAGCAGCCGCGTTCGGCGATGACCCAGTTCGAACTGGGCATGGCGCTGGGCCGTGCCGGACGCGGCGACGAAGCGATCGGGGCCTTGAAGCGCGCCGTCGGGTTGAAACCGGAGCTGCCTCAGGCTTGGCGCGCGCTGGGCGATCTATTGTTCGCCGGCGGCGACACGCAAGGCGCCGACGATGCCTACGCCCGCCATGTCCGCTATTCGACCCGCGACCCGGGCCTGCTCGCCGCCGCCACCGCGCTGTGCGAGAACCGGATCCCCGAGGCCGAAGCGCTGCTGCGCGAGCATTTGAAGCAAGCGCCGACCGACGTGGCCGCGATCCGCATGCTGGCCGAGATCGCCGCTCGCCTGGGTCGCGACGACGATGCCGAGCATCTGCTCGCGCGTTGCCTGGAATTGGCGCCGAGCTTCGACGCCGCTCGGCAGAACTATGCGCTGGTGCTGAACCGCGCCAACAAGCACGCCGAGGCGTTGGCCGAAATCGACGCGTTGCTGGGCAAGGATCCGGCGCATCCCGGCTATCGCAATCTGAAGGCGGTGATCCTGTGCCGGGTGGGCGATTACGAACCGGCGATCGAACTCTACGACGGCGTGCTGACCGAGTATCCGCGCAACGCCAAGATCTGGATGAGCTACGGCCATGCGCTGAAGACCGCCGGCCGCCGCGAGCGTGCGATCCGCGCCTATCGTCGCAGCATCGAACTGGATCCCGGTTTCGGCGAAGCGTATTGGAGCTTGGCCAACCTGAAGACGTTTCGCTTCGATTCGCAGGATTTGGCCGCGATGCGCCGCCAATTGGAGCGCGCCGACCTCGATGACGAACATCGCCTGCACTTCGAATTCGCGCTGGGCAAGGCGCTGGAAGACGCGGCCGAATACGCCGAATCTTTCGCGCATTACCAAAACGGCAATGCACTGCGGCTGGAGCGCGTGCCTTACAGCGCCGACGACCATTCCGCCCGCGTGCGTCGCTCGAAAGCGCTGTACACGCGCGGTTTCTTCCGCGAACGCGAGGGTTGGGGCGCGAAGGCGTCCGACCCGATCTTCATCGTCGGCCTGCCGCGCGCCGGCTCGACCCTGATCGAGCAGATCCTGTCCAGCCATTCGGCCGTCGAAGGCACGATGGAGTTGCCGGAGATCCTGTCGCTGACCCGAGAATTGCGCAAGCGCACCGCGACGCCGCGCAGCACCGCCTACCACGAGGTGCTGGCCGAGCTCACGGCCGAGGAATTGCGCGAACTGGGCGAGCGTTATATGGAGCGCACCCGCATCCACCGCAAGCGCGGCGCGCCGTTCTTCATCGACAAGATGCCGAACAATTTCGCGCACCTGGGCCTGATCCATCTGGCGTTGCCGAACGCGCGCATCGTCGATGCGCGGCGGCATCCGCTGGCCTGCGGGTTTTCCGGCTTCAAGCAGCATTTCGCTCGCGGCCAAAGTTTCACCTACGGCCTGGACGACATCGGCCGCTATTACCGCGATTACGTGGACCTGATGGCGCATTTCGACGCGGTGCTGCCGGGCCGCGTGCATCGGGTGATCTACGAAAACATGGTCGAAGATACCGAAGCCGAAGTGCGCCGGCTGCTGGACTACTGCGGATTGCCGTTCGAGGCGCAATGCCTGCGCTTCTTCGAGAACGAGCGCCCAGTGCGCACTGCCAGTTCCGAGCAGGTGCGCCAACCGATCTACCGCGAAGGCGTCGACCATTGGCGCCATTACGAATCCTGGCTAGGGCCGCTGAAACAAGCGCTAGGTCCCGTGCTGGATGTTTATCCGTCCGTACCCCGAGAGCTGCAAGCCACATAACCAGAAGTCCTAGGCATCCACCGAGGAGACCAGCGTGCGAGACATCAGAAGAAGAACGAGCAGGCGGATCGATCCCAAGACGTTGCACCGATTGCCCTTGGCGGCTGCGATCTGCATGGCCTGCGCACCGGTTTGGGCGCAAGACAGCCAGACCCAGACGCAGCCTGCGCCGGCCACGCCGGAAACCCGTGCGAGAACGTTGGACACGGTGACGGTGACCGCGCAGAAACGCGTGGAGAACCTGCAGAAGGTGCCGATCAGCATCCAGGCGATCGGCAATGCGCAACTGGAGCAGCAGCAAGTCGCCGACTTCGACGATTACGCGAAGATGATCCCCAGCCTGTCCTACGGCACCGCTGGCGGCGGTGTGTTCTCGGGCCCGGGCTTCGTGCAGGTGTACATGCGCGGCGTGGCCAGCGGCGGCGACGGCAACCATTCCGGTTCCAAGCCGAGCGTGGGCATGTACCTGGACGAGCAGCCGATCACCACCAACCAGGGCGCGCTCGATATCCACATGTACGACATCGAGCGCGTGGAAGCGCTCGCCGGCCCGCAAGGCACGCTGTACGGCGCCAGTTCGCAGGCCGGCACGGTCAAGATCATCACCAACAAGCCGGATCCTTCCGGTTTCGCGGCCGGTTATGGCATCGAAGGCACGTCGATCAAGGACGGCGGCATCGGCCACATCTTCGAGGGCTTCGCCAACCTGCCGATCAGCAGCAACGCGGCGGTGCGCCTGGTCGGCTGGCAGAAGTACGACGCCGGCTACGTCGACAACGTGCGCGGCACGCGCACGTTCCCGACGTCGGGCATCACCATCGACAACGCCAACCGCGCCGACGACGACTACAACGACGCCGAAACCATGGGCGCGCGCGCCGCGCTGAAGGTCGACTTGAACGAGAACTGGTCGATCATGCCGCAGATCATGGGCCAGAAGATGGTCGCCAGCGGCAGCACCGGCTACGACCCCAGCGTCGGCGATATGAAGGTGAAGCACTTCTACAATGAATCGTCGAAAGACCGCTGGGGCCAGGCCGCGCTGACCGTGGAAGGCAAGATCGGCAACTTCGATCTGGTCTACGCCTTTTCGCGGCTGACCCGCAATGTCGATTCGGAATCCGACTACAACGACTACGGTTTCTGGTACGACACGCTGGCCGGTTACGGCGCTTACTTCTACAACGACGCCGGCGAACTCATCAATCCGTCGCAGTACATCCAGGCGACCGATGGCTATCGCATGACCAGCCACGAATTGCGGCTGACCTCGCCGGCGGAAAATAGGTTGCGCCTGGTGGCGGGCGTATTCTGGCAGGAGCAGAAGCACGACATCCACCAGCGCTATCGCGTCGACGACCTGGCTTCGCTCCTGTCGGTGTCCGGTTACGAGGACACCATCTGGCTGACCGAACAGGACCGCAAGGACCGCGATGAAGCCGTATTCGGCGAACTCACCTTCGACATCACAGACAAGCTTTCGATCACCGGCGGCGGGCGCTGGTTCCGCGCCAACAACAGCTTGCGCGGCTATTTCGGTTTCGCCGAAGGCTATTCCTCGCAAGGTTCGGTGGATCCGGCATTCCGTTACGGCGAGGCGGGCTGCCGCGCGCGTTACGGCGACCCGGAAAACTGGGTGAAGTACGAGGGCGCGCCCTGCGAGAACTTCAACAAGCAGGTGAAGGAGGACGGCTCGCTTGGCCGCTTCAACATCACTTACGACATCAGCGACACCAAGTTGATCTATGCGACCTGGTCGGAAGGTTATCGCCCTGGCGGCATCAACCGCCGCGGCACGCTGCCGCCGTATCTGTCCGACTTCCTCACCAACTACGAAGTCGGTTGGAAGACTACTTGGGCGGACAATCGGTTGTCCTTCAACGGCGCGATCTTCCGCGAGGATTGGGAGGATTTCCAATTCTCCTATCTCGGCCAGAACGGCCTCACCGAAATCCGCAACGCGGGCCAGGCGCGCATCGACGGCATCGAAGTCGATCTGAATTGGGCGGTGAACTACAACCTCACCCTCACCGGCGGTTTCGCCTGGTACGACGCCAAGCTCACCGAAACCTACTGCGGCTTCACCGATTTGTCCGGTAACGCGATCAGCGTGTGTCCGCCGGGCACGATCAATCCGCAGACCGGCGATCCGGTGGACGGGCCGCAGGCGGAATCGGGCACGCGCTTGCCGTTGACGCCGGAATTCAAGGGCAGCCTGATTGGCCGCTATACCTGGGATGCGGGCCAGTACGAGCCTTATTTCCAGGCATCGGTTTTCCACCAAGGCGATCGCATCACCGATTTCCGCACCGCCGAACATGCGCTGATGGGGGATCTGGACGCTTACACCACGGTCGATCTGTCGGGTGGCGTGAAGCGCGGCAGCTGGTCGTTGGATGTCTTCATCAAGAACGTCTTCGACAAGCGCACCGAACTGACCCGGTTCGCGCAATGCGCGACGCTGACTTGCGGCAACCAGCCGTATACGGTCAGCACGCCGCCGCGGACGATCGGGGTGAGGTTCTCGCGGGAGTTCTGACGGCAGACCGGAACGCAGAGGGCCGCATCCCGGCGGCCCTCTTTTTTGTAGAGTCGAGCCTTGCTCGACTGCTTTTCGTCACGATCCCCGGGATTCTGCGGAAAAAGCAGTCGAGCAAGGCTCGACTCTACAAGAGCGGTGTTATTTCGCTGGCCGCACCGGCAACGGCACATTGCACAAGTCGATATGCCCGGCCGGATGCTTGTACCACTCGTCGCGGCGATTGCGGCGCGCTTCGGTCGCTTCCTTGAAAGCGTCGCTATCGGTCTTGAGCAATTGGAGCGGTGCGCGCTCGGCCTCCGGCACTTCGGAGGCCAGCATGATCGACACGATCGGCACGCGCTGCGCCTCCTTTTCGTAGAACCCCATCGGTTCGGGACCGCGCGGGATCACGCTCAGCAATTCCATGCCTTGCACGACGCGGCCGACCACGGTGATATTGCGATCCAGCGCGCGCGGCGATTGGCCGGTGGCGACGTAGAGCTCGGTGCCGTTGCTGCTGTCCGCGGCCACGTCGCGGCCGGCGCCGAGCGTGCCGTAGCAATGCGCCAGCCAAGTCTTGCCGTCTTTCGGATCGCGGCCTGCGGGAAATCCCTGCGAAAACCCGACTTGCGGCGCCCAGCCGTCGCTGTCGGGCAGGGCATCGAAAGTTAGCCCGGCGCTGGCGCGTTCGAACTCGGCGGGCAGCTTCGCTTTCGTGCCCGCGGAGAGCGGCTTGCGCTGCTTTTCGTCCTCGGCCGGATCGCCGAACTGGACGACGAAATTGTCTTGCGAGCGATAGATGCTGAGCCCGTTCCAATAGCCGCCGCGGGCCAAGGCCTTGATGTTGGCGACATGCTCGGGCGCGAAATCCGGAGCCAATTCGATGATCACGCGGCCGGATTTCAGGTCCATGTACAAGGTGTTCGCCGGGTCGAGCGTGCGCCAGGCCGACGCGGGCGCGGCGTCGACGATCTCCTTGGCCGATTTCACCTTCGGCTTCTCCTCCTTTTGCTGCGCTTGCAGCATCGGTGCGAAAGCAAGCAGCAACGCGGCGGTCAGCAAGGTCTTGCGCATGACGTCCTCCCGGAATGTCGGGCGAGTGTACTGGCCGCGACGCCGGTTCGGGAATCTTGGCCACAGAATCCCAACTTTCAGGGGTTGGCAGCGGTCCGATGGCTGCGACAATGGGGCCTCGGACTTTGTAGAGTCGAGCCTGCTCGACTGCTTTCGTCAAGATCAAGAGCAGTCGAGCAGGCTCGACTCTACAGGTCGCAGCACCGACGAAGCCGCCAGGAGACGCCGTGCAATCCCCCGTCATTTCGATCAAGAACCTCAGCAAGACCTATAAATCCGGCTTCCACGCGCTGAAGAACGTGAGCCTGGACATCCGCCGCGGCGAGATCTTCGCGCTGCTCGGCCCGAACGGCGCCGGCAAGACTACGCTGATCAGCATCGTCTGCGGCATCGTCAACGCCAGCGAAGGTAGCGTCGTCGCCGACGGCCACGACATCGCCGCCGAATACCGCGCCGCTCGCTCAAAGATCGGGCTGGTGCCGCAGGAATTGTCCACCGACGCGTTCGAAAGCGTCTGGGCCACGGTCACTTTCAGCCGCGGACTGTTCGGCAAGCCTCCCAACCCCGCCTATCTGGAAAAGGTGCTGCGCGACCTGTCGCTGTGGGAAAAGAAGGACAGCAAGATCATGGCGCTTTCGGGCGGCATGAAGCGACGCGTGCTGATCGCCAAGGCCTTGTCGCACGAGCCGCAGATCCTGTTCCTGGACGAACCCACCGCCGGCGTCGATGTCGAACTACGCCACGACATGTGGGAGATGGTGCGTAAGCTGCGCGAGAACGGCACCACCATCATCCTGACCACGCACTACATCGAAGAGGCCGAAGAAATGGCCGACCGGATCGGCGTGATCAACAAAGGCGAGCTGATCCTGGTCGAGGAGAAACGCACGCTGATGCGCAAGCTCGGCAAGAAGCAGCTGACCGTGACCTTGCAGAATCCGCTGGAGCGCGTGCCGGACGCGATGACCGATTTGCCGCTCGAACTGGCCGAAAACGGCCACGCCCTGGTCTACACCTTCGATACGCAGCAGGAGGAAACCGGCATCGCCTCGCTGCTCAAGCGTCTGGGCGACCAGGGCATCGATTTCAAGGACTTGCATTCCAGCGAGAGCTCGCTGGAGGACATCTTCGTCAGCCTGGTGCGCAACGGCCGCGAAGGAGTTACGGCATGAACCTGCACGCGATCCGCGCGATCTACAAGTTCGAGATGGCGCGCACGTTCCGCACCATCACCCAGAGCATCGCCTCGCCGGTGCTGTCGACCTCGCTGTATTTTGTGGTATTCGGCGCGGCGATCGGTTCGCGGATGGGCGATATCGACGGGGTCGGCTACGGCGCCTTCATCATCCCGGGTCTTATCATGCTGACCCTGCTCAACGAGAGCATCTCCAACGCCTCATTCGGCATCTACATGCCGAAATGGGCGGGCACCATCTTCGAGTTGTTGTCGGCGCCGGTGTCCTACATCGAAGCGGTGATCGGCTACGTGGGCGCGGCGGCGACCAAGTCGGTGATGCTGGGGATATTGATCCTGGTCACGGCGCGGTTCTTTGTTGATTACGAAATCGCGCATCCGTTCTGGATGATCTGCTTCCTGTTCCTGACCGCGATCACCTTCAGCCTGTTCGGCTTCATCATCGGCCTGTGGGCGGACGACTTCCAGAAATTGCAGGTGATCCCGTTGATGATCGTGACGCCGCTGACCTTCCTGGGCGGCGCGTTCTATTCGATCAAGATGCTGCCGCCTATTTGGCAGAAGATCACGCTGTTCAACCCGGTGGTGTACCTGATCAGCGGATTCCGCTGGAGCTTCTACGGCAATGCGGACGTGGATGTCCGGATCAGCGCGGCGGCGATCGTCGGTTTTCTGGCGCTGTGCCTGTTCGTGGTGTGGTGGATCTTCAAGACCGGGTACAAGCTGCGCAACTGACAAAAATCTTGCCGTAGCCCGAGTGGAGCGAAGCGATACCCGGGGCTTTTACCCTCACTCATCGATGGCTTCCCGGGTATCGCTTCGCTCCACCCGGGCTACGAAGCCGTCAGGCGTATTTGGCGATGAACTCGCGCACCCGCGGATACACCTGCTCGCGCCAGCGGCGGCCGCTGAAGATGCCGTAATGGCCGGCGCCGCGGACGGTGTAGTGCAGGTGGTCGTCTTCGGCGATGCCGCTGCACAGCTTGTGCGCTGCGCGGGTCTGGCCACGGCCGGAGATGTCGTCCAGCTGGCCTTCGATGGTCATCAGCGCGCAGTCATGGATCTTGGACGGATCCACGCGTTCGCCGCGCACGTCCCATAGCCCGCGCGGGAGCAGGAATTCCTGGAACACGATGCGGATCGTGTCCAGGTAATACTCGGCCGGCATGTCGAGCACGGCGTTGTATTCGTCGTAGAAGCGGCGGTGGGCTTCGGCGTCCTGCAGATCGCCGCGGACCAGGTCCTGGTAGAAATCCCAATGCGATTGCAAATGACGGCGCGGATTCATCGCCAGGAAGCCGGCGTGCTGCAGGAAGCCCGGGTACACCTGGCGTCCGCGGCCCGGGTAAGGGTAGGGCACGCTGTGGATGACGTTGTTCTGGAACCAGCTGAGCGGTTGTTCCGTGGCCAGGTCGTTGACTTCGGTCGGGTTCTCGCGAGGATCGTTCGGCCCGCCCATCATGATCATGCTGCGCGGCGTCTTCTCGCCGCGCGCGGCCATCAGCGAGATCGCGGCCAACACCGGCACGGTTGGCTGGCAGACGCTGATCACATGCAGGTTGTCGGCGCCGATATGGCGAATGAATTCTTCGATGTAGGCGACGTAATCGTCCAGGCCGAACGAACCCTGGTCCGTAGGCACCATGCGCGCATCGACCCAGTCGGTGATGTAGACCTTGTGGTCCTGCAAGAGCGTGCGCACGGTATCGCGCAGTAGCGTCGCGTGATGGCCGGACAACGGGGCGACGACCAGCACGGTCGGATCGTCCTTTAGATCGGCGATGTTGGCGGCATCGTCGGTGTAGCGCTTGAAGCGGAGCAATTTGCAGAACGGTTTGCTCAGCGCTTCGATCTCGGCGACCGGCACGGTGTGGCCGTCGATGTCGATCGAATGAATGCCGAATTCCGGTTTCTCGTAGTCCTTGCCGATCCGGTAGAACAGTTCGTAATTCGCGGCCAGCCGGTGCGCGCCCGGCAGCGCGGCGAACGGGCTGCTGGGAGCGGTGAGTATCTTGGCGTTGGCCTCGGCCCAGTAGACGAAGGGGCTGAGCCAGGAGCGGGTCATTTCGTGGAGCTGATAGAGCATGGCGATGGCGGCTCTTTGCTGCAATGCACAAGGGTAGCCGATTCGGATGAACGCTGCCGGACGTGGGGTGGCCTTGGCCCACTGGCGCCATTTTCGGCTCGTTAGACCACGTTTCTGCCCTTCCATTCGTTGTGGCGAGCGAATAGATGGCAATGGTGGGCCGAGGCCCACCCTACTAATGGCATATGCGGTATAGCTAAGTTAGTAATAGTATTCTCGGCAACCTAGCGGGGCTGCCGTGACCGAGACCGACCTCCACCTCAAGAAATTCCAGAAGGAGCTCAGCGCCGGCACGGTGTCGCTGACCTTGCTGGCGGTGCTGGCCCGGTCTGGTGAGCCGATGTACGGCTACCAGATCGCCAAGCAGCTGGAGCGCTTCGGCGAAGGCGTGCTCAGCGGCAAGCAGAGCGCGCTGTATCCGGTGCTGCGCAATCTGGAGGCTTCCGGCTTGCTCGACAGCCACGTCGAACCGTCGGTTTCCGGTCCGCCGCGCCGCTATTACCGAATCACCGCGCAAGGCAGCGACGTGCTGCGCGCGTGGGCCGCCGCTTGGCGCGCGACCCGCGACTCCGTCGATTCCGTCCTCGAAGGGCTGCTTCCATGACTCGCATGCCGACCACCATTCCCGAATATCTGGATCAGCTGCGCGTCGCGCTGGCCGGGGCCGATCCTGCGTTGATCCAGGACGCGCTGTACGACGCGGAGGAATACCTGCGCTCGGAAATGGCCGAAAACCCAGGTAAGAGCGAGGCGGAGGTGATCGCCTCTGTGGCCGGCAGCTACGGCGCGCCGGAAGAAGTCGCGGAGATCTACCGCGACACCGAAGTCACGGTGAACAAGGCCCTGCGCCCGCCGCCGCCGCAACGCCGCAAATCGCTACTGGGGCAGTTCTTCGGCGTGATCGCCGATCCGCGCGCCTACGCCGCGCTGTTCTACATGCTGCTGTCGCTGGCCACCGGCGTGTTCTACTTCACCTGGGTGGTGACCGGTCTGTCGCTCTCGCTGGGGCTGTCGGTGCTGATCATCGGCCTGGTCGTCCCGATCGTGTTCTTCGGCACCGTGCGCGTGCTCGCGCTGGTCGAGGGGCGCATCGTCGAAGTCATGCTAGGCGAGCGCATGCCGCGGCGTCCGCTCTACGCCGACCGCGAGCGCCCGCTGCTGCAACGCATCGGGGCCATGTTCACCGATCCGCGCACCTGGTCGACCCTGCTCTACATGCTGCTGATGCTGCCGCTGGGCGTCGCCTACTTCACGATCGCGGTGACCGGCATCGCGACCTCGATCGCGCTGGTGGCCGCACCGGTGATCCTCGTGCTGTCCTCGTTCGGCGTGGTCGACGGCGACTTCTACATCGGTGGCGACACGGTACTTCCGCCCGCGTTGATGCTGCCGCTGGCCGCGGTGCTGGGCGTGCTGCTGCCGTTCGTCCTGTTGCACATTGCGCGCGGCATCGCGCGCCTGCAGGGCGCGCTCGCGAAGAGCCTGCTGGTGAAGTCCGCGGCGTAGCCACGAATCGTGGGAGGAACTTCAGCAAGTAGCCCGGGTAAGGCCAACGGCCGCACCCGGGGTCTCGTCAACGTTCCGGAACCGCAAAGCCCGGGGTGCGCTGCGCTTGCCCGGGCTACGCCGCTTACGGCGGCAGCGTTCCCAACACGACTTCCCGCGCGTGCAGGTGCCGGAGGATTGCGATTCCGGACTCGCGCAATCCATCCTCCCCGGCGCGCCCAAGGTCCGCCAGCAAGCCATCGATGCGCGCAAGTCCACCCTGCGCGGAGTCGAGCGACAGCCGCTCCAGCAGCAGCGCGGTCAGGGCGTCGATCTCGAGGAAATGCACCTCGTCCGCGCGATCGCGCACCAGCAGCAGGAACACCGGTTGCGGTGATGCTTCGGCAGGGCGGAAATCGGCCGCGATCCGATGGACCGGATAGTTGTAGGCGAGCACGCGCGCGAGCGGCGAAACCACCGGGATGCCTTCGAGCAGGTCGCCATCGCGGTCGCAGGCGATCGAGGCGACGTCGTGTTCGTCGAGAGCGAGCGCCAGTTCGCTCCACTCGTAGTGGGCGAGTTCGACCAGGAACGGCGGGTCGCCGGCGCCAGAGCGCGCGCGCAGCTCGAGGTGGCGGATGAATTCGCGCGCGATTTCGGTGAACAGCGGCGTATGCGAACGATGAACGCGATAGAAGTCGCGTACGAGCGCGTGCCACGCCCCGTCGTCGTGCAACGTGCGGATCACCGGGAAGTTGGCCGCGAGCAGGCTCTCGATATTGTTGAAGAACAGCTCGCTGTAGATCTTCATGCGCCGCGGCTCTACGCCGCGCGGCAGCGGCACCTGCGCGGGATCGCGGATGTGCGCGGCGAATGCCAGCTGCGCCTCGCGCAATGCGGCCGGCTCAGGCGCGACGGGCATCGCGCGCCTCGCCGGAGTGGGCGTCCTGGATCGCGCGTATCGTGCCCACCTCGGCCAGCAGTTCGGGCAGCGGCGGGAAGTTGAAGTCGCGTTCGAGCAGGGTCGGCCTGACGCCGAAATTGCGGTACGCGCGCGCGAGCAGTGCCCACACCGGATCGATCACCGCCGCGCCATGCGTGTCGATCAGCAGGTCCGGCGCCTCGACGTAATGTCCCGCGATGTGGATGCAGGCGATGCGTTCGCCGGGCAGGGCGTCGAGGAAAGCACCTGCGTCGTAGCCGTGGTTCACGCTGTTGACGTGGATGTTGTTGACGTCGAGCAGCAGGTCGCAGTCGGCTTCGGCGAGCACCGCGTTGATGAAGTCGATCTCCGCCATCGCCTGCGAAGGCGCGGCGTAGTAGGAGACGTTCTCGACCGCGATGCGCTGGCCGAGGAACGCCTGCACGCGGCGGATGCGCGCGGACACCCAGCGCACCGCTTCTTCGGTGAACGGGATCGGCATCAGGTCGTACAGGTGGCCGTCGTCCGAGCAGTACGACAGGTGCTCGCTGTAGTAGCGGATGCGGTGCGCATCGAGGAATTTCTTCACGCGCCGCACGAAGCCGGTGTCGAGCGGCG
>DATFFH010000032.1:0-62341 GCA_035250245.1 Luteimonas sp.
AATCGCGACATCACGGCGATTCCGGAGAAAAGCTCGCGGAATCGCGACATCACGGCGATTCCGGAGAAAAGCTCGCGGCTAAAGCCGCTCCTACGAAAAGCCGGATCAGTTTGCCGTTCCGACTCGCCGCTCAGCGCGGCAACACGATCTGGCGATGATCCTTCGACGCCCGATACAGGATCGCCACATGCCCGATCCGCTGCACCAGCGCCGCGCCGGTGCGGCTGGCCAATTCATCGATCATGGCCGCGCGCTCGTCGCGGTCTTCGCCGGGCACCTTCACCTTGATCAGTTCGTGATGTTCCAACGCGCCGTCGATCTCGGCCACCAAGGCGTCGGTCACGCCTTTGCCGCCGACCTGCAGCATCGCCTTGAGGCCGTGCGCCTGGCCACGGAGGAAACGGTTCTGGCTGGCGGTCAAAACGGTGCTCATGAAGAATCGGAACAGGGCGGGAGAGGTCGTACAGGGTATCATGGAGCCCCTAACCCGTTGATTTGCCATGGCGCGCAGCAAGAGCAGCCACCGTTGGCTCCAGGAGCATTTTTCCGACCCCTACGTCAAAAAGGCGCAGGCGGAAGGCATGCGCTCGCGTGCGGCCTACAAGCTGGAAGAACTGGTCGAACGCGACCAATTGCTCAAGCCGGGCATGGTGGTGGTGGATCTGGGCGCGGCGCCGGGCGGCTGGTCGCAATGGGTCCGCCAGGCCCTGGGCGAGCGCGGCCGGGTGGTGGCGCTGGACATCCTGGAGATGCCGCCGCTGGCCGGGGTCGAGTTCCTTCATGGCGATTTCAGGGACGATGGCGTCTTATCGGCCTTGGAGACGACGCTGCAGGGACAGCCGGTCGACCTTGTCCTGTCCGATATGGCCCCCAATAAGAGCGGTGTCGATTCGGTCGACCTGCCGCGGGCGATGCATTTGGCTGAATTGGCGATGGAATTCGCCGATAACCACCTTCGCCCCGGCGGCGCGTTCCTGATCAAGCTGTTCCAGGGCGTGGGATTCGACGAATACGTGCGGCAACTGCGGCGGCGATATGCCAAAGTGTCGATTCGCAAACCGGCGGCGTCGCGCAAGCGCTCCCCGGAAGTGTATGCCCTGGCGCAGGGCAAGCATGCGCAGATGAAATAGGGCGCGATAGCGCGCCGGAGAGCTCGATGAACGATTTGGTCAAGAATTTGCTGCTGTGGGTCGTCGTCGCCGTCGTACTGATGGTGGTGTTCCGCAGCTTCGCGCCGACTTCGGCGGCCGGCGGCGAGGTCGTGTACTCGCAGTTCATCCAGGACGTGCAGGCCGACAAGATCAAGCAGGTCGACATCTCCAGCGACGAGCGCACGGTCAAGTTCGAGCGCAAGGACGGCAGCAAGGGCATCACCAATGCGCCGCGCCGCGACGAACGCCTGGTCGACGACCTGATCAACCACAAGGTCGAAATCAAGCAGGCGCCGCCGGAAAGCGGCATCTCGCTGTGGACCATCCTGATCAACTTCCTGCCGATCCTGCTGATCATCGGTTTCTGGGTGTTCGTGATGCGGCAGATGCAGCAGGGCGGCAGCAAGGGCGCGATGTCCTTCGGCCGCTCGCGCGCCAAGCTGCAGGGCGAGGACCAGGTGAAGGTGACCTTCGCCGACGTCGCCGGCTGCGACGAGGCCAAGGAGGAAGTGGCCGAACTGGTCGAATTCCTGCGCGACCCCACCAAGTTCCAGAAGCTCGGCGGCCGCATCCCGCGCGGCGTGCTGATGGTCGGCTCGCCCGGCACGGGCAAGACTTTGCTGGCCAAGGCGATCGCCGGCGAAGCGAAGGTGCCGTTCTTTTCGATTTCCGGTTCGGACTTCGTCGAAATGTTCGTCGGCGTCGGCGCCAGCCGCGTGCGCGACATGTTCGAGCAAGCCAAGAAGCACGCGCCGTGCATCATCTTCATCGACGAGATCGACGCGGTCGGCCGCCATCGCGGCGCCGGCCTGGGCGGCGGCCACGACGAGCGCGAGCAGACCCTCAACCAGTTGCTGGTGGAGATGGACGGCTTCGAGGGCGGCGAGGGCGTGATCGTGATCGCCGCGACCAACCGTCCCGACGTGCTCGACCCGGCGCTGCTGCGTCCGGGCCGCTTCGACCGCCAGGTGGTGGTGGGCCTGCCCGACGTGAAGGGTCGCGAGCAGATCCTGAAAGTGCACATGCGCAAAGTGCCGTTGGCCGACGACGTCGACGCGATGGTCGTCGCGCGCGGCACGCCGGGCTTCAGCGGCGCCGATTTGGCCAATCTGGTCAACGAAGCGGCGTTGTTCGCTGCGCGCGAGAACGCGAAAGACGTGCGCATGGAGCATTTCGACAAGGCGCGCGACAAGATCCTGATGGGCGCCGAGCGCCGTTCCATGGCGATGAGCGAGCAGGAGAAGACGCTCACCGCCTACCACGAGGCCGGCCACGCCATCGTCGGCCGCCTGGTGCCCGAGCACGACCCGGTCTACAAGGTCACCATCATTCCGCGCGGCCGCGCGCTGGGCGTGACCATGTACCTGCCCGAAGGCGACAAGTACAGCTACAACAAGACCGCGATCGAATCGCAGTTGGCTTCGCTGTACGGCGGCCGCGTCGCCGAGGAGCTGATCTTCGGCGAGGACAAAGTCACCACCGGCGCTTCCAACGACATCGAGCGCGCGACCAAAATGGCGCGCAACATGGTCACCAAGTGGGGCTTGTCCGATCTGGGCCCGGTCGCGTTCGGCGAGGAAGAGGACGAAGTGTTCCTGGGCCGTTCGGTGACCCAGCACAAGAACGTGTCCGACGATACCGCGCGCAAGATCGACGACATGGTGCGCAACATCCTGGACAAGGCCTACAGCCGCACCAAGACCATCCTCACCGAGAACATGGACAAACTGCATACCATGGCCAAGGCGCTGCTGCAGTACGAAACCATCGACGCGCCGCAGATCGACGCGATCATGGACGGCCGCGACCCGCCGCCGCCGGCCGGCTGGGGCCGCAAGGACAAGGACGAACCGCGTCCGCTGCCGCCGATCGGCGGGCCTGCGGCGCAGACCTGATCCGGAGCAGTTGCGGCGTCATCGCGAAAAGGCCAGAGTCCGCTCTGGCCTTTTTCGCTATAGGGCGCCGTGCGCGACTGGTTCGGTCCGATCAAGCATGCCTACGCGGAATTCAAACGGCGGCGGGTGTTCCGCGTCGCCGCCGCCTATCTGATCGCCGGCTGGCTCCTGATCCAGGTCGGCGACGCCACCTTCGAGCCGCTCGGTTTCCCGGCCTGGTCGATGCGACTGTTGATCGCGGCGCTCGCCGCCGGCTTCGTGTTGGCCTGCGTGCTGGCCTGGATCTACGACATCACTTCGCGCGGCGTCGAACGCACTCCACCCGTCGTCCCGGCTACGAACGCGGCGCCGGAAGCATCCGTGGCGATCCTGCCCTTCGCCGACCTCAGCGAAGCCCGGGATCAGGCCTATTTCTGCGACGGATTGGCCGAAGAAATCATCAACGCGCTTGCCGGCGTGCGCGGCTTGAGAGTGGCCTCGCGCACTTCGTCGTTCCGCTTCCGAGAAGGCGGTGCAGATGCGCGCGACATCGGCCGGGCGCTCAACGTCGCGGCGTTCATGGAAGGCAGCGTGCGCAAGTCCGGCGAACGCATCCGCGTCACCGCGCAATTGATCGATGCCGGCAGCGGCTACCACTTGTGGTCGGAGAATTTCGATCGCAGGCTCGAGGATGTCTTCTCGATCCAGGAAGGCATCGCCCGCAGCGTCGTGCAGGCCCTGCACGTCTCGCTGAAGACTCCCGCGGTGCTGGACTTGGAAAGCAAGGCGCCGCGCGATCTGCGCGCCTACGATTTCTATCTGCGCGGGCGCCAAATGCTGGCGATGAAGTCCGCCTCGCTGTGGGAGAGCGCGCCGGAAATGTTCCGGCGCGCGATCGCATTGGATCCGGATTACGCCCAGGCGCACGCCGGGTTGGCCGATGCGCTGGTGAACCTGATGCGCTGGCGCCGCGCGAATCGCGGCGACGTATGGGGCGAGGCGCACGATGCAAGCCGGCGCGCGCTGGCGCTGGCCCCGGATTCTGCCGAAGCGCAGGCGGCGTACGCGAACACACTGTCGATCGCCGGCGAGGACACCGCGGCGGTCGCCGCTTACGAACGCGCGATCGCCTTGAACCCGGGTTTCTACGAGGCGCATTTGGATTTCGCGCGGCATTGTTTCGGACAAGGCCGGTACGCGCGCGCCATCGACGAGCTCGAAGCCGCCCATCGGGTGAGGCCCGAAGAGTTCCAGGCGCTGGCTTTGGCCGTCGGCGCCGCCGACGCCATGGGCGATGCGCCAAGGGCGGCGGACCTCGCTCGTCGCGCTTTGACGCCGGCTCTGGCCGAAGCCGCGGCCGATCCGGAGAACGGGCGCGCGTTGTACATGCTCGCCGGACTGCAGTGGCGCCTGGACGATCGCGAAGGCGGGCGGCGCAGCATCGAAGCCGCTTTGCGCTTGTCGCCCGACGAGTTCAGCACTTTGTACAACGCGGCCTGCTTCTACGCACTCGCCGGCGAAAACGACCGCGCCATGGATTTGCTGGAACGAGCGATGCTCACCGGGCGGGGCTCGCTGGAATGGATCGAGCACGACCACGATCTGGATAGCCTCCGCTCGTCGCCCCGGTTCGAGGCGATGATGGCCGCCGTCCGCATGGACCCGGTCTGAAGCACGGACTTGCAGCCGGGCTTCGAAAAGCCCAGAGTCCGCTCTGGTTTTTTGTTTGCGAAGCAAGGTTATGAACCGGCCCGGAAAATCCAAGCAAAAGCGCGGCACTGGGATCGGCATCGCATTGGGCGTGGCGATCGGCGCCGGAATGGGCGTGGCCATGGACAATATCGCGATGGGTATCGGCATCGGCATCGCGGTCGGCCTCGCGCTGGGATTGGCGATCGACAAACGCGACCGCCGATAAGGACCGTTCGCCGCTCTCAGCAGCCCGTTCGGGTTCGCTGACCGGTGCGACACAATCCCGGGCCCGGCTTTCGACGGGATGACGGAAAAAACGGGAAGACTCCAGTAGGAACGTCGATGTTCGACACGACCCCCCAACTCGATTGCGCCGGCCGCACCCTGAAACTCGATCGGCCGTGCATCATCGGCATCGTCAACGTCACCCCGGATTCGTTTTCCGATGGCGGCGAGCACGCCGGACGCGACGACGCCGTTGCGCACGGCCTGAAGCTGGCGGAGGAGGGCGCGGATGCGCTCGACATCGGCGGCGAATCCACCCGTCCCGGCGCGCAGGACGTTTCGGCCGAAGACGAGATCGCACGCGTGGTTCCGGTAATCGAAAAATTGGCGAAAGCGACTTCGCTGCCGATCGGCGTCGACACTTCCAAGCCGGAAGTGATGCGCGCCGCGGTCGCCGCCGGCGCGGGCATGGTCAACGACGTTTACGCGCTGCGCCGCGAAGGCGCGCTTGACGCCGCCGCAGCGCTCGGGGTTCCGGTGGTGCTGATGCACATGCTGGGCGAGCCGCGTTCGATGCAGGACGATCCGCGCTACGACGACGTGGTCGCCGACGTGCACCGGTTCCTGGCCGAACGCATCTTCGCCGCGGAAATGTCCGGCATCGCCAAGAAGAACATCGTGGTGGATCCGGGCTTCGGCTTCGGCAAAACGCGCGAACACAATCTGCTGTTATTGGCGCAGCTGGAGCGTTTCACAGAACTCGGCGTGCCGGTGCTGGCCGGGTTGTCGCGCAAGCGCACCATCGGCGACCTGACCGGGCGCGATACGCCGCGCGAACGCGTGTTCGGCTCGGTCGCCGCCGCGCTGATCGCCGCGCAGCGCGGCGCGATGCTGCTGCGAGTGCACGATGTCGCGGGCACGGTCGACGCGCTGAAGGTGTGGAATGCGGTGGCGGCGGTGCCGATGCCGCGCAAGGCGACCGCGTCGGCGGGCGGGTCGATTCGCTGGCCGGAGGACGATTGACCTTTTTCGCCTGCCGCTTCGGCGTTGCTTCAAGCCGTCATTCCCGCGAAAGCGGGAATCCAGTGACTTGGCTTTTTCTTACTAATGTGGGAATGCAGGAGCAAAGACACGGGATTACGCACCACTCCTGCGGCGCGCCCTTCGGGCCATCGGCTTCGCCCATGTTCGCTCCGGCATCCTGCCTCCGCAGTCCCGCTTTCGCGGGAATGACGGCTTAAAAGTAGCCGGCTCTAACGCGACGACAGGCTACGATGGTTCGGATGCCCGCCGACACCCGCCCCTCCGCCATCGCCCTGATGGGCCCCACCGCCTCCGGCAAGACCGCCTTGGCCCTGGCCTGGGCGGAGCGATACCGCGGCGAAATCATCAGCGTCGATTCCGCACTGGTCTATCGCGGCCTGGACATCGGCGCCGCCAAGCCGACGGCCGAAGAACTCGCCCGCGTTCGGCACCATCTGATCGATCTGCGCGAACCTTGGCAGCCGTATTCCGCCGCCGAGTTCGCGAACGATGCGCGTACCGCGATCGAAGGCATCGTGGCGCGCGGCAAATTGCCGATCCTGGCCGGCGGCACCGGCTTGTATTTCCAGGCGCTGCTGCGCGGCCTGTCGCCGATGCCGGAAGCCGACGCCGAGGTCCGCGCCGGAATCGAAGCCGAAGCCGTGCAGCGCGGCTGGCCGGCGATGCACGCGCTGCTAGCCGAAATCGACCCCGAAGCCGCCGCCCGCATCCACGCCACCGATCCGCAGCGGATCCAGCGCGCGCTGGAGGTGTACCGGATCAGCGGCCGGCCGATCAGCGCCTGGCAACGCGAAGACAAGCCGGACCGGCTCCCGCTGCGGGTGCTGAAGCTGGCGATCGCTCCCGCGGATCGCGCCGAACTCCACCGCCGCATCGAACGCCGTTTCGACGTCATGCTCCAGGCCGGCTTCCTGGACGAAGTGCGCGGCCTGCGCGCTATCCCCGAACTGCGCGACCATTCCCGACCGCTGGACTTGCCGTCGCTGCGCGCCGTCGGCTACCGCCAGGCCTGGGAGTATCTGGCGGGCGAGACCGACGCGGCCGCCTTCCGCGACCGGGCGATTTTCGCCACACGCCAGCTCGCCAAGCGCCAATCCACCTGGCTGAGAGGCCAGCCGGACCTGCGCTGGTTCGATCCGGAGCGAGATCGCGAGGCGCTTCGGGCCGCTCCGGACCTCTTTTTGGCCCGTTAGCCGCGCCAATTGCGATCCAAGCCGCTGTCTCCGGCGGCCGACTGCGCTAACATCGGGATGTCGCCGCCGCGGGGAGCGGGTCGGGCGATGCGGTCCTTCGGGGCCGGACCTATAAAACAAAAACCAAGTTGGGGATACGCAAAAATGTCGAAGGGGCAGTCTCTGCAGGATCCGTTCCTGAATGCGTTGCGCCGCGAGCGCGTGCCGGTCTCGATCTATCTGGTCAACGGCATCAAGCTGCAAGGCACCATCGAATCGTTCGACCAATTCGTCGTTCTGTTGCGCAACACCGTCAGCCAGATGGTCTACAAGCACGCCATTTCCACCGTCGTGCCGGCGCGCAACGTCCGGGTCGGTCCGGGCGGCGGCTACGTCCAGCCTTCGGGCGAAGGCGGCGAGGGCGACGTAGGCGCCGACGAGCACGAATAGCCGCGCATTCACTCGGCGGATGCGACAATACCGCCGATGAAGGACATGTTCGACCGCGGCCGCAAAGGCGAGCACGCGTTGCTGATCCAGCCCCACGCCGGCGGTCCGCCGGCCGACGGGGCGATGGAGGAATTCGCCGATTTGGCGCGCTCGGCAGGCGCCAGCATCGCCACGCTGCTCACCGCCCGCATCGACCGGCCCAATCCGGCCACTCTGATCGGCAGCGGCAAGCTGGAAGAGGTGAAGGCGGCCGCGGACGCCACTGGCGCCGATCTGGTGTTGGTCAACCACCCTCTCACCCCAGTCCAGGAGCGCAACCTGGAAAAGGCTCTGGAGCGGCGCGTCGTCGATCGCACCGGCCTGATCCTGGACATCTTCGCCCAGCGCGCCCGCAGCCACGAAGGCAAATTGCAGGTGGAACTGGCCCAGCTCAAGCACATGGCCACCCGCCTGGTACGCGGCTGGACCCACTTGGAGCGCCAGCGCAGCGCGATCGGCATGCGCGGTCCCGGCGAAACCCAGTTGGAAACGGATCGCCGGTTGCTGCAAAAACGCGTCGATCAGTTGCAGAAGCGGCTGGAAAAAGTCGAAGTGCAGCACACCCAGATGCGCCGCGCGCGCGTGCGCAGCGAAGTGCCGCGGGTGGCGCTGGTCGGCTACACCAACGCCGGCAAATCGACCTTGTTCAACGCACTGACCGGCGCCGAAGCGTACGCGGCTGACCAATTGTTCGCCACGCTCGATCCCACCGTCCGCCGGCTCGCGTTGCCGGGCGGCGCATTGCTGCTGGCCGACACGGTAGGTTTCGTCCGCGATCTGCCGCACGAACTGGTCGCCGCGTTCCGCTCCACATTATCCGAAGCGCGCGAAGCCGATCTGCTGCTGCATGTGATCGACGCCGCCGATCCGCTACGCAACGAACGCGTGGCCCAGGTGGATGCGGTGCTCGCCGAAATCGGCGCCGGCGAACTGCCGCAAGTGCTGGTCTACAACAAGATCGACCGCGTGGAAGGCGCGCAAGCGCGCTACGAGACGCCGAACGAGGGCCGCCCCCGCGTCTGGCTTTCCGCGCAGGAAGGCTTGGGTCTGGACTGGTTGCGGCAAGCCTTGGGCGAAGCGCTGGACCTGCGCCGCGTCGTCGGCGAAATCCGCCTGCCCAACCATGCGGCGCGGCTGCGTTCGCGCCTGCACGATCTGGACGCGGTGCGCGCCGAAAGCCACGACGAGGATGGCTGGCGGCTCAGCGTGGACCTGGCCGCCAGCGACGCCGCGCGGCTGGCCGCGGCCGAGGACGGCGAGGCCTTGCGGGGGCTCTTGCCAGGCGAGGAAGCCAACCCCACCTTGTAGAATCGGAGCGCGGCCGGTCGTTTAAGATCGGGCGCCCCGCGATACGCGCCATGGCCGGGACGGCGGGCGTACCCCTTCGGATGTTGGAGCAGGCATGGCCTGGAATATTCCCGGTAGCGGTTCTGGAAAAAACGGTAACGGACAGGGGCAGGGCGGCCGGCCGGGCGGCGGCAGGCGCGGCGGCAACCCGGTGGACGCGATCGGCGATGCGCTGCGCGGCCTGTTCGGCGGCATGGGCGGCGGCGGCATGCTGCGCTGGATCGCCATCCTGGTGCTGCTGTGGTTGGCTTTCACCACCTTCACCCTGGTCTCCGAACAGCAGCGCGGCGTGGTCCTGCGCCTGGGCCAGTACGCCCGCACCATGCAGCCGGGTCCGAACTTCAAGCTGCCCTGGCCGCTGGAGCGCGTGATCAAGGTCAACGCCACCGGCGTGCGCACCTACAGCAATACCGTGCCGGTGCTGACCCGCGACGAGAACATCGTCACCGTCTCGTTCAACGTGCAGTACAACGTGGGCGATCCGCGGCAATTCCTATTCGGCACCCGCGATGCGGAGGAAGTGCTGGAACAGGCCGCGCTGAGCACCGTGCGCGAACAGATCGGCCGCTCCACGCTGGACACCGCGCTCAATACGCGCGGGCCCTTGTCGGCAGCCGCCAAGAAGGCGCTGCAGGTGTCGCTGGATGCTTACCGCACCGGTCTGGTCGTCACCGACTTGAACCTGCAGGACGCGCGGCCGCCGGAAGAGGTGAAGCCGGCGTTCGACGAGGTCAATAGCGCCCAGCAGACCAACGAGCGCCTGGTCAACGAAGCCCGCGCCTACGCCGCCAAGATCGTGCCCGAAGCGCGCGGCGAAGCCGCCCGCACCCGCAGCGTGGCCGAAGGCTACAAGACCTCGGTGATCGCGCGCGCCACGGGCGATGCGACCCGGTTCTCGCTGCTGGTCGACGAATACAAGAAGTCGCCCGAAGTCACCCGCAAGCGCTTGTGGCTGGACACCGTGCAGCAGGTATTGGCCGATAACCGCAAGATCATCGGCGGTGAC
The DNA here is from genome assembly GCA_035250245.1 of Luteimonas sp. Classification (GTDB taxonomy): domain Bacteria; phylum Pseudomonadota; class Gammaproteobacteria; order Xanthomonadales; family Xanthomonadaceae; genus Luteimonas_C. Next base: position 10,001 of record DATFFH010000032.1, read on the forward strand.
GGCCGCCAGCTGATCTATGTGCCGATGTCCGGCGCGCAAAGCTCGACGATCAATCCGCCGCTGCTGCCGCCCGAGACCATCGCGCCGACCGTGAACGCGATCCCGATGTCCACCGAACCGCGCCCCGAGCGCGAACCTCGCCCGACCCGTGACGGAGGCGCCCGATGAAACCCGGCCTGATCGTTTCTCTCGTCGTCGTCCTGCTGCTGGCTTTGCTGGGCTCGGTGTTCGTGGTCCGCGAAGGCCAGACCGCGATCGTGCTGAACTTCGGCCGCATCGCCCGCACCGACATCGGTCCGGGCCTGCATTTCAAGGTGCCGCTGATCGAAAATGCGCGCGTCTTCGACCGCCGTTTCAGTGCGAATGCCTTTTCTCCGGAGCGCTCGCTGACTTCGGAGCTGAAGGACGTCAGCGTCGACTTCATCGCCATCGGCTTCATCGAGGACGCGCGCGCGTTCTACCGCGCCACCAGCGGCGACGAGAAAGTCGCCATCGAACGCCTGCAGCCGATCATCCAGAACTCGGTGCGCAACGAGATCAACTCTCGCACTCTGACCCAGCTGGTGTCAGGCAACCGGGCCGAGGTGCTCGCCAAGCAGTTGCCGGCGATCAACGCGGCCGCGAAATCCTTGGGCATCCGCATCGTCGACATCCGCTTCAAGCAGATCAACCTGCCGACCGACAGCGAAGTGATCGGCCAGGTCTACAACCGCATGCGCGCCGAGCGCCAGCAGGTGGCCAGCCGCCTGCGCGCCGAGGGCGAAGAACAAGCCCGCACGGTGCGCGGCAACGCCGATCGCGACAAGAGCGTGATCGAGGCCGAAGCAGAACGCGACGCGCAGAAGATGCGCGGCGAAGGCGATGCGGAAGCGGCCCGAATCTTCAGCGAGGCGGCCAACAAGGATCCGGCCTTCTTCGCCTTCCAGCGCAGCTTGGACGCGTACCGGCGTTCCTTCGCGGACGGCAATGCGGTGATCGTGCTCGACAAGAACGACCCGTTCCTGCAATACCTACGCGACGACCGCTGAGCCATGCGCGACCTGCTGTGCGCACTGTGCCTGGTCGCGGTGCTCGAAGGCCTATGGCTGTTCGCCGCGCCCGGCGCGTGGAAGCGGGCGATGGAGCAGTTGCATGCGATGCATGAGCTGCAGTTGCGGGCGATCGGCGGGATCGTGCTGATTGCGGGTTTGGTCGCGCTATACCTGGTCCGGAACTGATGCTTTTTCCTCTCCCCTTGTGGGGTGAAGGGGCATTGCTTGCGAATCGCAGATTCGCATGCCCCTGAACGCCTTCGCGTAAGCGAAGGCTGGGGCGCAGAGCGGGATGCCCGAAGGGCAGGAGAGGGGTGCGCGAGCGTAGCGAAGCGTGCTTTTGATCCTGCATGTTGCTTCCCGCCAAGAGCCGAGCCCTCTCCCTGGCCCTTCGAGCCTATCCCTCTCCCGTAAAGGGAGAGGGATAAGCAGGGTGGCCTTCGACCCCTAAAACCCGGATAATGCACAAAAGCCGGACGGGGTCTTCCCTCCGGCTTTTTCCGTGTTTGAAGGAGATGGCCGTGGGTCAGTCGGTAGTGGTGTTGGGCGCCCAGTGGGGCGACGAAGGCAAAGGCAAGATCGTCGACCTGTTGACCAAGGAGATCGGCGCCGTCGTGCGCTTCCAGGGCGGGCACAACGCCGGTCATACCCTGGTGATCGGCGGCAAGAAGACGGTGTTGCACCTGATCCCGTCCGGCATCCTGCGCGACGACGCTCTGTGCCTCATCGGCAATGGCGTGGTGCTCAGCCCGGCCGCACTGCGCAAGGAAATCGACGAACTCGAGGCCAACGGCGTCGAAGTGCGCAGCCGCCTGAAGATCAGCCCGGCCACGCCGCTGATCATGCCCTACCACATCGCCCTGGATCAGGCCCGCGAAAAGGCCGCCGGCGGCAAGGCCATCGGCACCACCGGCCGCGGCATCGGTCCGGCTTACGAAGACAAAGTGGCTCGCCGCGGCATCCGCGTGGCCGATCTGCACTATCCCGACCAGTTGGGCGAACTGCTGCGCACCGCGCTGGACTATCACAACTTCGTTCTGACGAAGTATCTGAACACCGAGGCGGTCGATTTCCAGAAGACCTACGACGAAGCGCTGGCGTTCGGCGAATACGTGCAGCCGATGAAGTCCGACGTCGCCGGCATCCTCCACGACCTGCGCAAGCAGGGCAAGAAGGTGCTGTTCGAAGGCGCGCAGGGCTCGCTGCTCGACATCGACCACGGCACCTATCCCTACGTCACCAGCAGCAACACCACCGTTGGCGGCGCGCTGGCCGGCACCGGCGTCGGCGCGGATTCGATCGACTACGTGCTGGGCATCGCCAAGGCCTACGCCACGCGCGTCGGCGGCGGTCCGTTCCCGACCGAACTCGACGACGACATCGGCCAGGCCCTGCGCGACAAGGGCCAGGAATACGGCGCCACCACCGGCCGTCCGCGCCGTTGCGGTTGGATCGACATCGTCGCGCTGAAGCGCGCGGTGGCCATCAACGGCATCACCGGCTTGTGCATCACCAAGCTCGACGTGCTGGACGGCATGGAGAAACTGAAGATGTGCATCGCCTACCGCTATCGCGGCAAGGAAACCGAATACGCGCCGCTGGATGCGCAAGGCTGGGCGGAATGCGAACCGGTCTATCTGGAATTCCCGGGCTGGTCCGAGAACACCCACGGCATCACCCACTGGGACGAGCTGCCTCCCGCCGCGCGCGCTTATTTGCGCGCTTTGGAGGAGTTGGCCGGATGCCCGCTGGCGATCGTGTCGACCGGACCGGACCGCGACGCCAATATCGTGTTGCAGGATCCGTTCGCCTGATCCTGGCTACGTATTAGAGCGGTTTCGCGCACGTTGCGCGATTCGAGCGCGCCTGAACGTTTCAGCTATGAAACGCCGGCGCTCGACCGCGCGTATCGTGGTTGCAGCCGGTTTGCGCGCGAAAAAGTGAGCGAGCATCACATTTTCTGCACGTAACCGCACTGCAATTTTCCTTCTTGGTTATCTTCCTGCCCCCATGGGATGGATTCTGACCGGGACATGGGCGAGAACGTCCGCGCGCCGTTAGGCTCGGCGCGCACGGTGCGCATCGTAGGATTGGCGCTAGGACTGGCGCTGACCTTCGGGCTGTTGATTGCGGTCATGCACGATCGAAGTGCGCGGCTGGAAGCCGCCAAGCGCCAGAGCATGACCTTGGCTGCCGGTACAGACCGGTTGCTGTTGTACGAACTGCGCAATCTCGAGCGCGCCTTGAACGGCATCGCCGCCGACGGCGAAACCTATTTCCGCACCATGCCCGGGGAAGCCGCGTCGCTGCTGTCAGAGGCCATCGCCGGGGTGGTGCTGCGCCATCCGGAACTGGAATCGGTCGTCCTGTTCGATCCAGCCGGCAAAGCGATGACCGTTGGCAGCCACGATCCCGAATTGCGCCTGTGGGCTGGCAATGCGCCACGGGGCAGGCATCCCCTCGTCTTCGGACCTATGCAGCGTGGATTGCGCGGTACCTGGGTCGTGCCGATCGCCTTGCGCACCGGCGACGGCAATTGGCTGGTGGCGCGCCTGCGCACCGCGGAATTCCAACGCATGATCGATCGGCTGGACGTCGGCCGCGAAGGAAGCGTGACGGTGCTGGACCGTCGCGGCGTGGTGCTCGCGCGCAGCGGCGCCGCGTCGGCTTACATCGGCCGGCGCGTGCCGCTGCCGGAGATGAGCGGCGACACGCTGGCCCGGCGCATGGTCAGCGAATTGGACGGCATCGAACGCATGGCCAGCTTCAGCGCCGGCAGCGGCTATCCTGTATTGGTGACCGCCGGCATCGGTTTGCGCGAGGCGCTGGCTCCCTGGACCGTGTATGCGGTCATCGCAGCCGCGCTTACCGCTTTGTATTGGCTAGGCCTGTCGTTCCTGGTCAGGCGCATGGCGGGAGCCGAAGCGACGCGCGAAGACATGCTGGAAGAGCTGAAGGCGCAGGCGGATTGGCTCCGGCAGGCGCAACTGGCGGCGCGCAGCGGCGTCTGGCGGATCGAAGCCGACGAAGGCCAGGTGCGCGCATCGGAGCAGGCCGCGGCCTTGTTCGGCCTGCCGCATGCGGGAACGATTCCGATCGAGCGCTTCTTCGAACGCATGCATCCCGAGGATCGCCCCCGGGTCGAACAGGAATTCGCGCAAGCCCGGCAATTGCGGCAACCGTTCGCGTCCGAATACCGCATCGTGCTCCCGGGTGATCGCATCCGCTGGATCAGCGCTCGCGGCGCGCTGGCCCAGGACAGCGGCCAGGAGCGGATGACCGGAACCATCGTCGACATCACCGAGCGGCGTGAAGCTTTGGCGCGCATCCAGCGGGCCGAATCCCAGTTCCGGGAACTGTTCGAACGCAACCCATTGCCGTTCTGGGTGTTCGATGCGGAGTCGTTGCGTTTCCTTGCGGTCAACGCCGCCGCGATCCAGACCTATGGTTACAGCCGCGAGCAATTCCTGGCGATGAGCATCCTCGACATCCGCCCGGACGAAGACGCCGAGGCCGTGCGCGCCTCGATGCGAGACGTGCGGCCGTACGAGCACAACGACGAAGTTTGGACTCATTTGACCCGCGAAGGCCGGCGGATCGCCGTGCGCATCCACAGCAGCGGCATCGAATTCGGCGGCCGTGCTGCCAGACTGGTGTTGGCCGAGGACGTGAGCGAACGGGTGGCGCACGAACGCGACCTGGCCTGGCGGGCGACGCATGACGTCACTACCGGTCTGCTGAACTTGCAGGCGCTGGTCGCCCGGCTCGATGCGCTGCCGCGCGCCGAATCCGGACCGACTTACGCCATCGCTTACGTGCGCTTGCGCGATCTGGAATTGGTCGCACCCACGCTAGGCCGTTCGGCGAGCGAAACCATCTTGCGCGCGGCCGCGGAGCGATTCGGCGGCGTGGGCCAGGAATTCGGTTTCGCCGCTTATCTTCCCGCGGAAACGTTCGTGATCGCTGCGACGGACCCTGCACGGCGCGACGCTCTACTGGCGCGCCTCGCGCTGGAAACCGCATCGCCTGTGGAAGGCGAGGGCGGCCTGCATCCGATCGAAGCCTGGATCGGCGCCGCCGATGGTCCGCGCGAAGGCGACGATGCCGAACAAACCATCGGTAACGCCGCCTTGGCGGCGTTGCAGGCGCGGCGAGAAGGCGTGCCGGTCGTGCTTTTCGACGCGGCGATGGCGGCCCGGGCCGCAGAGCGCCTGGCGCTGGCCACGCGCCTGCGCAAGGCCTTGGAACACGACGAATTCGAATTGCATTTCCAGGCGATCCACGACATGGTCGATGGCCGCGTCGTTTCCTTGGAAGCGCTGATCCGCTGGTCGCCGGACGGGACCGGTTACGTGCCTCCGTCGCAATTCATCCCGCTGTGCGAGGAGTCCGGACTGATCGTACCGCTCGGCGAGTGGGCCCTGGCCGAAGCCGCGCGTTGCCACGGCGTGCTCGCGGCGCACGGGCGGGAAGAAGTGGCGATCGCGGTCAACGTTTCGGCCGTGCAATTCCTGTCCGAGACGCTGCCGCAATACCTGCAGTCGCTCCGCGAAGCGAACGCCTTGCCGCGCGGCGCCTTGCAAATCGAATTGACCGAAAGCGCCGTGCTGCGCAGGCCGGAATCGGCCAAGGCGGCGATGAACGAATTGCGCGGACAGGGCGTATGCATCTCGATCGACGATTTCGGCACGGGATTCTCGAGCATGGCCTATCTCAAGGATCTGCCGCTGGATTTCCTGAAGATCGACCGTGCTTTCGTCTCCGACGTGCATCTGGAAGAGCGCAACGCGGCCATATGCCGCGCATTGATCGAACTGGGACACGGCCTGGGCCTGAAGATCATCGCCGAGGGCGTGGAATCCGCCGAGCAATTGGATTGGCTGCGCAGGCACGGCTGCGACCAAGCGCAAGGCTACTACTTCGGCAGTCCGGCGCCGTTGAGCGAGTTGCTGCGCGGCGGATAATTCAGCCGCGCACGGACTCGATCGCGCGCCGCACGATCAGCAGCCGCGATCGCGCAATGCTGCGGCTGGCGCTGACGAAGCCGAACACCAAGCCGCCGCTGCCGCCGTATCGGGACAGCGGATGCACGTCGACGCCGTTGCGCGCGCATTCGGCGGCGACCGCGCGGTCGTCGAATCCCGATCCCGGCTTGAACATCGCCGCGACGTGCATGCCGGCGCGAGCCGGGCCGAAGTCCAGCAGATCCGACAAGGCTTTCGCTTCTTCCAGGAAAGCCAGCCGGCGTTCATCGTAGATCGCCCGCGTCTTGCGGATGTGGCGGGCCAGGTGGCCTTCCTGGATGAAAGCGGCCAGCGCGCCTTGGACGAGCAGGCCGGTGAAGCCGTCCGCCGTGTGTTTGGCATCGACGAACGGCGCCGCGAGCGGTTCCGGCGCGATCGCGTAGGCGATGCGCAGGCCGGGGAACAGGATCTTGTTGAAGCTGCCGACGTAGATCACCCGCTCGCTTTCGTCCATGCCCTGCAACGATGCGATCGGACGGCCTTCGTAGCGGTAGTCGCCGTCGTAATCGTCTTCGATCACGTACGCGTCCGCTTCGCGCGCCCAGTCCAGCAGCGCGCGGCGGCGCGGCAGCGACATTTCGCAGCCCATCGGGTATTGGTGCGCCGGCGTCACGTAGGCCAGGCGCGCATCCGCGGCGAGCTTGCGGCCGGCGTCCACGTCCAACCCTGCTTCATCCACCGGCACGGGTATGGTTTCCAGGCCCGCCGCGCGCAGGCAATGCTGCACCGGCTGATAACCCGGCGATTCCACCCAGACGCGATCGCCGGGGTCGCCGACGACTTTTGCCGCCAATTCCACCGCTTGCTGGGTGCTGGTGGTGACGATCACCTGTTCGGGCGAACAACGCACCGCACGCATTGCGGACGCGTGCGCTGCGATCGCCTCGCGCAGCGCGGGCAAGCCGTTGCTGGCGCCGTACGCCCAGTATTCGCTGCCCGATCGCGTGCCTTCCCGGGCCAGCAGGCGGTTCCATACTTTGCGCGGGAACAGCTCCAGCGGCGGCAGCGAAGGCGTGAACGGCACGGCCGTAGCCGCGCGGTAGTGGCCGGGATAGGCCCGCAACGCCTGCGCGCGCTGCGACAAACGGCGCGGTTGCGGTTCGCGTTTCGTCGGCGCGGCGCGCGGGGCGATCAGCGGCGGCGCATCGCGCTCGGGCAATTGCGCGGCGACATAGCTGCCGGCGCCGCGGCGGCGGACGATATAGCCGTCGGCCACCAATTGGCTGAGCGCCCAATCGACCGTGTTGCGCGCCACGCCCAGATCCTGGGCCAAGGTGCGGCTGGAAGGCAGGCGCGCGTTCGGCGCCAGCGCGCCGCTGACGATGGCCGCACGGATCCGTTCGGAAATGCGCGCGTAGGCCGGCTGCCCGTCCAGCGCATCCAAGCCTTCGACATCGACGGAGAAAACGGAACCGGCATGTTTGGCCATGCGGCTATGTTAGCCGGCGCGGCGAGACTTTGCTTTTTGTAGGAGCGGCTTTAGCCGCGAGCTCTTACGGTCAGTCGCAGCGTGATGGGAAAAGCTCGCGGCTAAAGCCGCTCCTACGAAGAGCAGAAGCCGCTAGACGTCGATGCGGGTATGGTCGACGACCCAATTCGTCTCCCAGTTCTTCCCGTCCAGCGAGAACGCCTGCTGCCAGCGCGCCTTGCCCGGGCCCAGCTTGGTCCACTTGAACACGACCTTGATCGGCTTGCCTTCGTCGGTGTCGTCGCCGTAGAACTCGCCGTCGTCGCCATTGAAACCGCCGACCACGGGCGGGAACAGTTCGCCGGTCTTGCTGTTGATCCAGTACAGCGACCACTGCTTCTTTTCGATGTTGAACGTGCGCACCGTCATGCCTTCCCAACCCTTGGTGGGAAACACGATCTCGTCGATGTTGACCACGCCGCCCATATGGCTGCGGCAATCGACCGTGTTCGGGAAAACGTCCCAATCGTCGCTGCCGACCCAGCGCTGCTTGAGGCGCCGATTGACGCTGTTCCACTTGCCGACGAAGAAATCGAAATCGCGCACGTTGCCGGTCGGCGGCTTGGCGTGGGTAGGCGGCGCGCTCTTCACGGCGTTGGGGAAGCCATTGCCGGCGAAAGCGTTCGCGAAAGGCAACAGGGTGGCGGCTCCGGCGCCAGCCAGGGCATCGACCAGCAGTTGGCGGCGGGAAAGCGAAACGGGTCGGTTCATGTCACAGGCTCGCATCGAAATTGGCCCCCGCAAGATGCGCGGCGGAAGGCGGGATCGGAAAGGGCCATTTACCCAGGCGCACGGGTGCCACTCCCGTGGCGCCGCTTATTTGTAGGGGCGGCTTTAGCCGCGAGCTTTTTCTAGAAGTCCGGCGTGCACATCGACTAAGCCGTACGGGTGTAATTCATCACCCAATTCGTTTCCCAGGCCCGGCCGCCATCGGCCGAGAACGCCTGTTCCCATTGCAGCGATGTGCGCGTGATCTTCGAGAACCTGCCGCGCACCTTGATCGGCTTGTTTTCGAACGTGTCGTCGGAGAGGAAAGTGCCGACTCCATTGGCGAAGGTGCCGATGATCGGCACATCGATCTTGTGCGGATTGCGCCCGTCCAGCCACCAGTCAGCCCAGCTTCCGGTCTTGGCGTCGAAAGAGCGCAAACCGACGCCGCGATAGGCGCCTCCCGGCAAGTTCACCACGCTGTCGTCGATGTTGGCCATGCCGCCAAGCAAGGACCAGCAACGGCAGGTGCCATCGAACTCTTCCCAGTCGTGGTTGTTCGCCAGCCGCTTCTTCAGACGGCGGTGCTTAACGGCCCAGGTGCCGATGAAGAAGTCGAAATCGCCGGGTGCGCCGGTCGCGGGTGCGTTCGCAGCTGTCTGGCCGGCGATGGCTTCGCCGAAAGGTAACGCAGCGGAAGCGGCGGCCAGTAGCGGCATCTGCATCATCAGGCGGCGAGTAGGGTCATGAGTCATGGTGCCTCGGCATGGTGATGGTCTGTAGGTGCGAATTCATTCGCACGATTTTGCGGGAGAAGCGTGCGGATGAATCCGCACCTACGTAAAGCAATGTTTTCGTGCTGCGCGATTCACCCGATCCTGAAGAAATCCCCGGTCCAATTCGTCTCCCAGGTCTTGCCGCCGTCGGGCGAAAAAGCCTGCTCCCAGCGCCGAGAATCGGCTTTGATGTCTTTCCACAGGAAACGCACCTTGATCGGCTTGCCGTCGAAGGTGTCGTCGGCGTAGAACGCGCCGCTGCCGTTTTCGAAACGGCCGATCACCGGCACGTCGATCTTGTGCGGGCGGTTGCCGTCCAGCCACCAGATCGCCCAGGATTTCTTTTCCGGATCGAACGCACGCACGGTGACACCGCGATAAGGGCCGTCGGGCAGATGGAACAGGTTGTCGGTCATGTTGCCGGCGCCGCCCAGCAGCAGGCGGAAATCCTGGACGCCTTCGAATTCGATCCATTCGGTGCTGCCGGCCAGTCTTTCCTTCAGCCGGCGCTGTTCGGTGCGCCAGCGTCCGACGAAAATGTCGAAATCGTGCACGTCGCCGGTCGGCAGGCGGATGCCGTCGCCAGCGGGCATGGCGAAAGCGTCGGCAAGCGGCAGCAGAGTCAGGGCGCTGGCGCCGGCCAGCGCGTCGCGCAGGATCTGGCGACGCAAAGGAGAGTCGGGTGTATCCATGGATGCGCTCGTGAAATGGGGGTCGGATTCAGGCGGTGCGGGTGTAGTTCATCACCCAGTTCGTTTCCCAGGTGGCGCCCTTGTCGGTCGAGAAGGCTTGTTCCCATTGGGCCGACTTCGGCGTGATCTTGGAGAACATGCCGCGCACCTTGATCGGAATGCCTTCATGGGTGTCGTCGGATAGGAAGATGCCTGCGCCGTTTTCGAAGCGTCCGATGATCGGCACGTCGATCTTGTGCGGCTCTTTCGAACTCAGGTTCCAATCAGCCCAAGTGCCGCTCTTCGCATCGAAGGCGCGCAAGCCCAATCCGTGCGAAGTGCCGTCGGGACGATAGGCGATGCGTTCGTTGATGTTCGCCATGCCGCCGAGCAGCGACCAGCAACGGCAGGTGCCGTCGAATTCCTGCCAGTCGCGGCTGCCGACCAGGCGCTGCTTCAGGCGGCGGTGCTTGACCGACCAGCTGCCTACGAAGAAATCGAAGTCGTGCGAAATTTCGCCAGCGGCCGCGCCGGCTTCACCCGCGAATGCGGCGAGCGCGTCGCCGAGCGGAAGCAAGCCGGCGGCGCCGGCCAGCAGCGATAACTGCACGATTTTGCGGCGGTCGGGGTCGTAACGCATCGCTCATCTCCAGTGCGACCTGTCGGGCCTTTCGTAGGTGCGAATTCATTCGCACGCTCTTGATCCAAAACGTGCGAATGAATTCGCGCCTACGAAAAGCGGATTCAGGAAATCTTCTCGAACTCGGTGGTCCAGTTCGTTTCCCAGGTCTTGCCGCCGTCGGGCGAAAAGGCCTGCTCCCAATAGCGCGATCGGGCCGTGATCTTCGACCACAGGAAACGCATCCTGATCGGCCTGCCTTCGAAGGTGTCGTCGGCGAGGAAAGTGCCGACGCCGTTCTCGAAACGGCCGATCACCGGCACGTCGATCTTGTGCGGCACGCGGCTGTCCAACCACCAGATCGCCCAGGTCCGCGTTTTCGGATCGAAATCGCGCAGGCTGACCCCACGGTAGGGCGCACCCGGCACATCGAACACGTTGTCGTCCATGTTTCCGGCGCCGCCGAGCATGGGCAGGAACCATTGCGTGCCTTCGAATTCGGCCCAGTCGTCGCTGCCGGCCAAGCGCTTTTTCAGTTTGCGATGGCGGGCGCGCCAAGTGCCGGGGAACAGGTCGAAATCGTGCAGGCCGTCGTCCGAGGCGGGCGTAGCGGAGGCCGCGGCGGTAGTGGCGAAAAGGCTCGCGACGCCTGCGCCGTCGAGCGCGTCCGTCCACAAGCGCCGGCGTGCGAGCGAAAACGGTGGAGTCATGCAGATAGCCCGTTCGGTGACGGGGCCAAAATGCGCCGCGTGCGCGGAGCGGCCAAGAGCCATTTACGCGGGGGCCGCCAGGCCACCCGCTCCCGCGATCAATCGGGAACGGCGGCCTCGCTGACGATCAGCAGCACGCAGCTGTCCGGACCCAGGCGGTGCGCCCGGCGAAGTTCTGGATCGGCTGCAACGTGCAGTAATCCGGCCAATCCCGCCGTGCCCGACGGCGTGCTGTCCAGGCCGCCGAAATCGCGCAGAGCGCTGGTGGCGCTGCGCATTTGGTGGTCGTCGACCGCGATGGCGCGCGCTTCGTGGCGAAGCAATATTTCGATGGCCGAAGCGGAAGCCAAGCCGCAGGCAAGCATCTCCGCCGCGGTGTGCAAATCCCCAGGCAGGCGTTCGGGCCGGCCGGCGGCAAGCGCGCGCGCCACGCAAGCGGCGGCTTCGGGTTCGACGGCGACCATGCGGCCGGGTGCGCGCATGTGTTCATGCAAACCTTCGGCCATTGCCGCTGCCAAGGTGCCGACGCCTGCCTGGACGAATAGATGGCTGGGTGCGTCCTGCGCTTCTTCCGGGAGTTGGACAAGGATTTCGCGCGCGATGAGCGAATAACCCGCCATCACATCGGCGACCGCGACGTCGTCGGGGTTCGGACTGGTGTCGGGTACCAACCATCCCTCGCCACGCGCGGCGGCCGCGGCGGCAGCTTCGACGGCTTCGTCGTACGTACCCGAAATCCAGACGATTTCGCCGCCGACCGCTTCGATGCGGTCGGCGCGCGCCGGGTTCACGCCGGCCGGTAGATAGATCGAAGCCTTGGCGCCCGCACGGCGCGCGGCGGCGGCCACCGCCAAGCCGTGATTGCCGTCGCTGGCGGTGATCAGGCGCGGCGCTATCGCGGCCGACGAACAATAGTCTTGCAATGCGTCCATCGTTTTCGCGCCGGATACGCGCGCGAGCGCTCGCAAACCCGCGAACATGCCGCCGAGGGATTTGAAATTGCCCAGCGGCCGCGTGCCTTCCCATTTGACCAACACGCGTCCCACGCCGGCCAGGCGCGCCAATGCGGGCAGATCGAGCAGCGGGGTGGGGCGATAGTCGCTCCACAGCGTGGAGGGATCGGCGAGGAAGTCGTTATCCATGCTTGCAGTGTGCGCGCCCCGTGGTGGATTTTCGCCGCGTTGAATGCCAGAACTTGCGGGAATAATTTGTTTTTCGGCCGCCGGGTTGCTCTCGGGGAGGGGCTTCAGCCCCGACAAGCAGTGGGGTTGAAGCCCCTCCCACAGAAGATCAGGTTTCGTCCTGCAGCGGAATCGGCACGCTCAACCCGCGCTTCACCACGCCCAGCGCGACGTTGGTGATGAATTTGGAAACGTTGGGGTTTTCCGCCACCAACCGGCCCATCAACGCGTCGTAGGTTTCGGTATCCGGCGCGGCGACCACCAGGATGAAGTCCGCTTCGCCGGTCACGTAGAACGCCTGCTGCACGTGTTCCTGCGCGGCCAGCCATTTGCGCAATTGCGACAGCAATTCCGGACGTTCGCGTTCGACCTGCAGCGACACGATGAAGAAAGTCGGGCGGCCGACGCGTTGCGGATCCACAATCGCGGTCTGGCGCACGATCACGCCTTCCTCCCGCATCCGCCGCAGCCGGCGCTGGATGGCCGAAGGCGACAAGGCCACTTGCTCGGCCAGTTGCTCGGCCGTGCGGCCTGCGTCCTCCTGGACCAGGTTCAGCAGTTGGCGGTCGAAGCGGTCCAGGTTCATGGCTGGGATTCTAAGCCGCGGCGGCGCCGAAAAAACGCGTCGTCGCGGCCTGGATCGCGGCCGAACCGCACCGCCGCGCCGCTAGGATTCGTCGCTTCCCATCCCCACGGCCGAAAGCATGCAGCTCCTCTACCAAACCCATTCGCCGTACGCGCGCAAAGCGCTCGTATTCGCCCACGAAGCCGGCCTGGCGGGCCGCGTCGAAGTCGTGCATCACGAAACCAGCCCCACGCTGCGCAACGAAACCGTCTTCGCCCAGAATCCGCTCGGCAAGGTGCCTGTGCTGATCAGGCCCGGCGCGGCGCCGCTGTTCGATTCGGACGTGATCTGCGCCTATCTGGACACCTTGCACGATGGCCGTCCGCTGGTGCCGCGCGAAGGCGAAGCGCGCTGGCAGGCGCTGCGTGTGCAGGCCGTGGCCCAGGGCCTGGCCGATGCCGGCATCGCGGTGCGTTGGGAAACGGTGCGCCGGCCGGAGCCGCTGCGCTATCCGCCGCTGCGCGATGGCCACATCGAAAAACTGATCGCCGCTTACGACTGGCTGGAACGTGAGTTGGATGTCGACGCCCCGGTCCACGTCGGCCACATCGCCGTAGCCACCGCTATGAGTTGGCTCGAATTTCGCGAATTGCCGGCTTTTCGCGAACGCCGGCCGCGCCTGACGGCCTGGTTTGAGGCTTTCCAAACGCGGCCTTCGATGCGGGCGACGCCTTTGTCGGGCGAAACCCACGACTGATTCCTGGCCGTATCGCGGAGAGAAACGCCGACCGCTGACTTATGATGGCGGCCGGTCGGCTCGGGAACCGGATATGAAGGCAGCGTGGTGGGGGATGCTGCTGGCGGCGATCGCGCCGCTGGCCGGTGCGCAGACGGTCGGGTTCGACAGCAAAGGCGGGGACGACGCTGCCTTGGCAAAAGCGATGCCCGCGCTGGCGACCGAACTCGAACGCGTTTATCGCGAACCGGATCGCGACAAGGCGCTGAACCAGCGTTTCCGCCTGCAAATGGTCGCCGGCCGCCACCGCGAAGCGATCGCCTCGATCCGCGAGCTGCGCGCCTTGCGCGGACCCGGCGCGGATAGTCTGTTCCTGCAGTACGAACTGTATTCGCAGGCGCAGGCTGAAGCGGCGGAAAAACGAATTCCGTTCGAAAAAGCCTTCGCGGAAGCCTTCGCGCAAGGTTACGGACGCCTGGACGACCGCACCGCCGCACGCGTGCAACCGGTTTTCGGGGCCAACCTGCCGCGCGCCGAGAACGATCTGCGCAAGGCAGTTGAACGCAGCCGCGCAACCAAGACGATCGCGTTGGGCGATGCGCTGGAACTGATCCGTCTCTACCAATTCCGCCAGGTTTACGCGGCGATCCTGCCGCCGCTTCCGGCTTTGCTGGCCGAGGACGAAGCGCGCCGTTACGTGATCGAAAAGAACGTCGTTGTTCGCACTCCTGCGGGCATTCCCTTGTGCGCTTTCGTAGTGCGGCCCAAGGCCGCCACCAAATTGACCACGCTGTTCGGCTTTACCGTGTACGCCAACGACGATTGGTCGCTGGGCGACGCGAAAACCGCCGCGTCCTACGGCTATGCCGGCGTGGTGGCCTACACCCGCGGCAAGGGCTGCAGCGATGCGGCGATCGTGACTTACGAGCACGATGGCGAAGATGCGGCCGCGGTGATCGGCTGGATCGCGACGCAACCCTGGAGCGATGGCCGCGTGGGCATGTATGGTGGCAGTTACAACGGTTTCGCCGCATGGTCCGCTGCGAAGCACAAGCCGCCAGCTTTGAAAGCACTGATGACCTCGGCGACGGCCGCACCGGGCATCGACGTGCCGATGCAGGGCAATGTGTTTCTCAATTTCCTGTATCCCTGGCCGTTTTACGTCACCAATAACAAAAGCCTGGACGATGCGACCTACAACGACGGAGAACGCTGGAGCAAGCTGGATCGCGATTGGTATCGAAGCGGCCGCGCCTATCGCGAGCTGGACAAGATCGACGGCACGCCCAATCCGACGTTCGACGCCTGGCTGAAGCATCCGGATTACGACGCCTATTGGCAGCGCATGATCCCGTACGGCGATGAGTTCGCCGGCATCGACATTCCGGTGCTGGTCACGACCGGCTATTTCGATGGCGCCCGGGTCGGCGCGCTCTACTATTTCCAGGAGCACACCCGGCGCAATCCGCGCGCCGACCACACCTTCGTCATCGGCCCTTTCCAGCATTTTTCCATGCAAACCGGTATCGCGCCCGAGGTCGAGGGCTATGCGATCGATCCGGTCGCGCGGATCGATCTGCAGGCCTTGCGCTACGAATGGTTCGATCACGTCTTCAAGCAGGCACCCAAGCCGACGTTGCTGAAGGACCGGGTCAACTATCAGGTGATGGGCGGCAACGAGTGGAAGCACGCGCCTTCGATCGAAGCGATGGCCAACAGTCGCCTGCGCTTCTACCTACAAGCAGCGGAGCAGGGCAGCGAACACCGGCTCGCATCGACGCAGACAGCCGGCCGGACAGTTTCGCAGCGCGTCGATTTCGCCGACCGCAGCGACGCCGATTGGAAGCCGTCGCCGTTGTCGCTGGACGACAAGCTGGATCCGCACGGCGGCCTGGTTTTCATCAGCGATCCGATAGAGACAGCGACCGAAGTCGACGGCCTGTTTTCCGGTCGCCTGGATTTCGTCGTCAACAAGCGCGAC
Source organism: Luteimonas sp. (assembly GCA_035250245.1). Taxonomy (GTDB): domain Bacteria; phylum Pseudomonadota; class Gammaproteobacteria; order Xanthomonadales; family Xanthomonadaceae; genus Luteimonas_C. Next base: position 25,471 of record DATFFH010000032.1, read on the forward strand.
ATGGACATCGAAGCGACGCTGTACGAAAAGATGGCCGACGGGCGTTATTTCTACCTGTCCGGCCACCTCGGTCGCGCCAGCTATGCGCAAGATCGCAGCCAACGCCATCTGCTGAAACCCGGCAAGCGCCAGCGGATCGAATTCCGCAGCGAACGCCTGGTCAGCCGCAAGCTGGAGCCGGGCAGCCGTTTGGTACTGGTGTTGGCGGTGCCCAAGCAACCGGACCGGCAATTGAACCTGGGCAGCGGCAAGGACGTGAGCGACGAGACCGCCGCCGATGCCGGTGCGCCGTTGCAGGTGCGCTGGTACGGCGACAGCTACATCGACGTGCCGGTGTGGCGCGCACCTTCGCCGGCTTCATAACAGCGCACTTCGATGTTGTGCCCGTCCGGGTCGTCGAAATACAGCGATTCGGCCATGCCTTGCGCGCCGAAGGTCTGCCCGGGACCGTGGCGGCTGCGGTCGAACGGACCGCCGCCGAAAGCCATTCCGGAATCGCACAGGAAGCGGTAGACACGATCGAACTCCGCGCGCGGCAGGCGGAAAGCCAGATGCATGCGGTCTTGTGGGATTTGCCGCATCAGGTCCAAGGTCAGGGCGGGACCGACCCGCAGAATTTCGAACGGGCCGGCGCGGCCTTCGTGGGCGAAACCGAGGACACGACGGTAGAACGCGGCCGATTCGGCAGGATCGCGGGTCGGAACGATCAGGTGATCCAGTTCGGTCGTCATCCCGCAGCTTTTAGACGCTAAGGGGTTACAACGGCGTGCTTTTCAGCAGCCGTCGGTCCGAGGAGAGGCCGCCGAGACATGTCCATGACTTCCGGGAGTGTCTGCCGGTCGAAGCCCGGTCGCACTATGCCGCTTTATCCTCGAGGGCAGGCCATGCGCCGCATTCTGGTTTCCGCTATCGCGCTGGCGCTCGCCGCCGCTTCCGCCGTTGCCGTGGCCGCCGACGCCCCGCAGGCTTCGGCCGCGCGCTTGGCCACTACGCAGTTGCCGCGCGACGTGCGTCCGACCCACTACGAACTCGCTTTCGTTCCGCACGCCGAATCGCTGACCTTCGACGGGCAGGCCACCATCACTCTCGACGTGCTGCAGCCGACCGACAAGATCGTGCTCAACGCGGTCGACATGACGTTCAAGTCGGCGAAGCTGACGCCCGCTTCGGGCGCCGCGCCCGATCCGAAAGTCGTCACCGACGCGCAAGCGCAAACCGCGACGTTCTCCTTCGCCCAGCCGCTTAAGCCCGGCAGCTACAAACTGGCGCTGGATTACAGCGGCAAGATCGGCACCCAGGCCAACGGCCTGTTCGCGATCGATTACGAAAACAAGGAAGGCAAGAAGCGCGCGCTCTACACTCAGTTCGAGAATTCGGACGCGCGCAAGTTCATCCCGTCCTGGGACGAGCCCAACTACAAAGCCACCTTCGACCTGACCGCGACCGTACCGTCGGCGCAGATGGCGGTCAGCAACATGCCCGCGGCCGAAACCGCCGACGCCGGCAATGGTCTGAAGAAAGTGCGCTTCGAGCGTTCGCCGAAGATGTCGACCTATCTGCTGTTCTTCGGGCTGGGCGAGTTCGAACGCGCCACCGACAAGGTCGGGCCGACCGAAGTCGGCGTCGTGACCCAGAAGGGCCTGGCCTCGCAGGCGCAGTTCGCGCTGGAAGCGTCGAAAGTGGTGCTGAAAGAATACAACGACTACTTCGGTACGCCGTACCCGCTGCCCAAGTTGGACAATATCGCTTCGCCCGGCCGCAGTCAGTTCTTCGGCGCGATGGAGAACTGGGGTGCGATCTACACCTTCGAATACGCGATGCTGCTCGACCCGACGATCTCGACCTCCGCCGACAAGCAGGGCGTGTTCTCGATCGCCGCCCACGAGATCGCCCACCAGTGGTTCGGCGACTTGGTGACGATGAGCTGGTGGGACGACCTGTGGCTCAACGAAGGCTTCGCTTCGTGGATGGCGGCGCGCACGATGGAGAAGCTGCATCCGGAATGGAACACCAAGCTGTACGCGGTCGGCGCGCGCGAGTCGGCGATGAACCGCGACGCGGTGGAGACCACGCATCCGGTGGTGCAGCACGTGGAGACGGTGGAGCAGGCCAGCCAGGCTTTCGACGCGATCACCTATTCCAAGGGCGAGGCGGTGATCCGCATGCTGGAAGGCTACGTCGGCGCCGACGCCTGGCGCGAAGGCGTGCGCCGCTACATGAAGGGGCATGCTTACGGCAACACCATCTCCGACGACCTTTGGCGCGAAATCCAGGCCGCGGCCGGCAAGCCGATCCTGGACATCGCCCACGATTTCACCCTGCAGCCGGGCGTGCCGCTGATCAAGGTCGAATCGGCGCAGTGCAGCGGCGGCAAGACTGCGCTGAAGCTGAGCCAGGGCGAGTTCACCAAGGACCGTCTGAACAAGCAGCCGCTGTCCTGGCGCGTGCCGGTGATCGCGCAAGCCGCCGGCGGCGAGCCGGTGCGCGGCATGGTCACCGGCGGCAAAGCCGAATTGACGGTGCCCGGTTGCGGCCCGATCGTCGTCAACGCCGGGCAGAGCGGCTACTACCGCACTTTGTACGCGCCCGAACAATTCGCCGCGATCCGCGACGGTTTCGCCAAGTTGGCGCCGATCGACCAACTAGGCCTGATCAACGACACCTGGGCGCTGGGCCTGGCCGGTTTGCAGCCCGCTTCGAACTATCTGGATCTGGCCAAGGCGACGCCGGTCGATGCCGATCCGCAACTGTGGGCCGACATCGCCGATAGCCTGGGCAGCCTGGACAACTACTATCGCGGCGACAAGGCGCGGCAGGCCGCGTTCCGCAAGTTCGCGGTCGCGACGCTGGCGCCGGTGTTCGAACGCGTCGGCTGGGAAGCCCGCCCGAACGAGGGCGACCCGACCACGATCCTGCGCAGCAACCTGATCGGCACGCTCGGCGCATTGGGCGACGAGAAGGTGCTCGCCGAAGCGCGCCGCCGTTACGCGGCGCTGGATAAGGATCCGAATGCGGTGCCGGCGGAGCTGAAGAAGACCGTACTGGGTGTCGTCGCTTCGCATGCCGATGCCGCGACCTGGGACAAACTGCGCGCCGCGGCCAAGGCCGAGAAGACGCCGCTGGTGAAGGACCAGTTGTATTCGCTGCTGTCTTTCGCCAACGACGAGGCCCTGGCCAAGCGTGCGCTGGATCTGGCCCTGACCGACGAGCCGGGCGCGACCAACAGCGCCGGCATGATCGCGATCGTGGCGTATCGCCATCCGGATCAAGCCTTCGATTACGCGGTATCGCACCTGGCGCAAGTGGACAAGCTGGTCGATTCGACCTCGCGCGCCGGCTGGTATCCGGCCCTGGGCAATTCGTCGTTCGATCCGGCCATGGTCGGCAAGTTGCGCAGCTTCGCCGATGCGCACATCGCCGCCGGCTCGCGCCGAGCCACCGAGACTTCGATCGCCAACATCCAATACCGGAGCAAGGTGCGTGCGCAGCGCTTGCCCGAAATCGATGCCTGGTTGAAGAAGAACGGCTGAAAACAACCCGGCGGCGCCGAAACGCCGCCGCCGGACGCCTCAGGCCGTGCAGTCGCGCTGCGACTGGCGCCACGCTTCGCCCGTCATCAATTGATCGGCGTCGACCGGTGGTCCCAAGTGGAAGCCTTGCAGCGAGTTGCAACCGAGTTCGGTCAGCAACCGCTGCTGCTGCGAGGTTTCCACGCCTTCGGCGATGACCTGCAGATTCAGCGTCTTGCCCAGCGCTACGATGGCCGCGACGATGGCCGCGTCGTCGCTGCCTTCGGCCAGGTCCTTGATGAAGCCGCGATCGATTTTCAACTCGTCGGCCGGCAGCTTCTTCAGATACATCAAACTGGAATATCCGGTACCGAAGTCGTCGATGGAGATGCGCACGCCGATACCGGCCAGTTCCTGCAGGATCTGCAGGCTGTGTTCCGGATCCTGCATGGCGGTGGATTCGGTGATCTCCAGAGTCAGCATGGCGGGCGCGATGCCGTGCCGGTGCAGGCAGTCGCGCACCCTTTCCGGAAGGCTGCTGTTGCGGAACTGAGTGGCCGATAAGTTCACCGCCACGCCGGGCACGTGGTGGCCCTGGCGATGCCAATTCGCCAGTTGGCGGCAGGCTTCGTCCAGCACCCAGCGGCCAATCTCGACGATCAAACCATGGCGCTCGGCCAGCGCGATGAACCTGTCCGGCAGGATCAATCCGTGCCGCGGATGCTGCCAGCGCAACAGCGCTTCCACGCCCAGCAGCGGACCTTCCGGCGCCTGCAGCTTGGGTTGGAACTGCAGGAACAGCTGTCCGCGGGCGAGCGCCATGCGCAAGTCCTGGATCAAGGCCAGCTGTTCGTGCGCGCCGAGGTTCATCGAGGCTTCGAAGAAGCCGTAGCCGTTACGGCCTTGCTCCTTGACGTGGTACATGGCCGCATCGGCATTGGCCATCAGTTCGCGCCCGGTCAAACCGTCGCCCGGATGCACGGCGATGCCGATGCTCGCACTCACTTGGATCTGGCCTTGGTCCAGTTTCAACGGCATCTCGGCCTGGGCCAGCAGTTTCTCGGCCACGGCGGCGGCATCCGCAGGTTCGCCCACTTCCATCAGCACCACGAATTCGTCGCCGCCCAGGCGCGCCACGGTGTCCTGGGCGCGCACCACGCTGCGGATGCCCTTGGCCAGCTGCGCGAGCAAACGGTCGCCGACCGGATGGCCGTAGGCGTCGTTGACGGCTTTGAAACCGTCCAGGTCCAGGAACAACAAAGCGAAACGCGAGCCCATGCGTTGCGCTTTTTCCACCGCCTGGCCGAGGCGGTCCTCCAGCAACAGGCGGTTGGGCAGGCTGGTGAGCGGATCGTGCAGGGCCAGGTAAGTCAGTTTCTCGTTGGCCTCGTGCAGGGAATCGGACAACACGGTGGTGCGTTCCTGCATGCGCCGGTCCAGGATCGAGACCACGATCGCCAGGCTGAGGATGGCGAAGCTGCTGATCCCGACCAGGCTCGCCAGCCACTGCGGCGAAACGCCGTTGCCCAGCGCCGCGCCGCAGATGCTGCCCAGCGGAAAGCGCGCGGCGGCCATGCCGGTGTAGTGCATGCCGACCACGGCGAAGCCCATCACCAGCGCCGCCATCAAGCGGATGCGGCGATTGCGCGGACCTTCGGCGCGCAAGTGATGGGCGATCCACAGTGCGGCGCCGGCGGCGGCGATGGCGATCGCCACGGACAGCGCGAACCACGCGGGGTGGTAATCGATGCCGGGTTGCATGCGCATCGCCGCCATCCCGGTGTAGTGCATGGCGGCGATGCCGGCGCCCAGAAACAGCGCGCCGCCCAGCAGCCGCAGGTGCGGCAAACGCGGCCGCGACACCAGCCACAGCGCATAGGTCGATGCGGCCACGGCGATCAGCAGCGAATAGAGCGTGATCGCCAGGTCGTAGCCCTGCGGGATAGGCAGCTTGAACGCCAGCATCCCGATGAAATGCATCGACCAGATGCCCACGCCCATCGCCGCGCCGCCGGTGAACAGCCACCAACGCGAAGAGCTGCCCGCGCTGGCCGTGATCCGCCCGGCCATGTCCAGAGCGACGAACGAGGCCAGCACGGCCACGACGTAAGAGGCGGCGACCAGGGTGTAGCTGTAGCTGCCGATCATCTCCATGGTTTCTTAGGCGGCCGGCAGAGGGAATCCATAAACCTCAGCAACAAGCGTGCCAAGGTGTCGCGCTCGCCTTCGGCCGGATCGGGTCGGCGGATAGGCCGGGACCGACCGATTCGGTCGGTTTGCGACCTTTCCGCGTATCGGTGGAACCGGACGGCTCCCGGACTCACGCATGCCGTTCGCAGAAATCCGGAGTCGCGGGTAACGGCAAGACCGCCGCATCTGCGCGGAATCCGATCTTGCGGGCGCGCCTCGGCTTGCGCTAGCGTAGCCGCGCTACGGACGGCAGGGGGGCCGCCGGATGGGAATCTGGACCGCAGGGTGGGCGGCGTTGGCGATCGCCGGCGCGCCCGCGCAACACGCCGTCGTCAACGAGGCGCACCCATGGCCGATCGCATCGGCGCCGGCACTCGTCGATCCGCGCATCCCCGCCGAAACCGTCCTCGTGCTCGAAACGCTCGAGCCGCTCAATTCCTCCTCGCTCAAGCGCGGCGACAAATTCGCATTGCGTTTGGCCGAACCGTGGCCCGCGAACGGCGCAGCCATGCTCGCCGCAGGCACGCCAGCCGTCGGCGAAGTGATCCACGCCCAGGCCGCGCACAGCGGCGGCGCGCCCGGCGAATTGCTGCTGGCGGCGCGCTACCTGGAGATCGGCGGCAAGCGCATCCCCTTGCGCGGCTACAAGCTCGGTGCCAGCGGCAAGAGCAACAGCGGATTGGCTTTGGGCGCATCGTTCGTGACCGGGCCCTTCGCCTTGTTCATCCGTGGCCGCGAGATCGAAATTCCCGCGCATACCCGCGGCGAAGCGCGCGTTGCGCAAGGCACTTCCTTGCCGCAGCCCGAAGCCGTGGCCGCGGTACCTGCTGTACCGAATACCGATCCGAATTCCCCTGCGTCGACCGATAGCACGACCCCAATCTCCACCTCACCGGAAAAGCGTCCATGAGACCTTCGATTCGCCGCACCGTTTTCATCCTCGCACTGCTGCCCGCCGCCGCCTTCGCTGCCGATGGCGATCTGTCCTGGCGCAAGGACAAGGCCGAGCCCGATCCCGCCAAGCGCGTCCAGGTCGCCGCTGCGCAAGCAGCGCCACAAACGGCCGAAGCCTCTGCGCAGGAGGCGGCACAGCCCGCTCCGACCGCCGAGCCTGCGGCCGCTCCCGCGCAAGAGGCGCAAGCGAATGCCGACGCCGCACCGGTCGCGGCCCCGATGCCCGCTCCCGCGGCGGGCAATGGTCTGGTCGGCGCGCCGCCGGCCGGCAAGGGACAGGTCGTCTTCTTCCGCCCGTCGAAGTTCGCCGGCGCCGCGGTCGGCTTCAAAGTGCGGGAAGGCCAGACCGAATTGGGCAAGCTGCGCAGCGGCAAATACTTCGTCGCCGTGGTCGAGCCCGGCCAGCATCAGTACACGGTGCATTCCGAAGCCGAAGACGTGCTGACGATGGAAGTCGAAGCCGGCGAGACGTATTACGTGCAAGGCACGATCAATATGGGTTTCCTGGTCGGCAGGCCGAACCTGTCGCCGTCCGATGCCGCGACGTTCGACGGCATGGCCGCCAAGCTGGAACGCGCGCAGTAATCGATCGCGTCGAGAGGGGTTCAAGAAACCGCCGCGCTGCGGCGGTTTCTTGTTTCGAAAATCGCGTAAGCGGCCGCGGCGATCGCCAAGGGCGCCAGGTAGTAGATGCCGCGATACACCAGCAAGGCGGCCAGCAACTCCGGCTTGGCGACGGCCGCGCCGAGCAGGGCCATGAACACCGCTTCCAGAACGCCGACACCTGCCGGTATGTGGGCGACGGCCATGGCGACGGCTGCCGACAGCAAGGCGCCGAGCACCAGCGGATAGTCCGCCTGCTGCTGCAAAAGCACGTACAAAATCGCGCCCATCGTCGCCCAGTTGCAGGCCGCGAGCGTCATCTGCAATAGCGCGAGCTGCGGCGAGGGCAGGCGGAAATGGCGTCCGCGCACATGCATCACCTTGCCATGCGTCCGCCAGCAGGCGAACAGGTAAGCGGCGACCAACGCCAGCATCGCAACGCCGAAGATCTGCAGTCCTTCCGCATGGACGCGCCATCCGGCCGGAGGTTCGACGCTGCGCGAGACGAACAGCAGGCCAGCCAGCAGCAGGTAGCCCAGCCAATTCGCCGATACGCTGAAGGCGACGACGCGATGCACGGCCGCCGCTGGAACGCCGGAACGCGTGTACAACCGATAGCGGAAACCCGCGCTGCCCACCACCGCGCCCAGATTCAGGCTGAAGGCGTAGCAGACCGCGGCGATGAAGGCGACCCGCGGCGCGGGCAAATCGTGGTGCGCATAGCGTTTGGCGGCGATGTCGTAGCAGGTGTAGATCGCATAGCTCAGCAGGCTCAAGCCCGCGGCTGTCGCCAGCGTTGCGGCGTCGTAGGCGGCGATCGCACGACCGACGCCGGCCCAGTCCACAGAGCGCGCATAGCGAAACAGGAGCACGGCGACGACACCGAGGAACAAGAAGAACAGCGGCCGCCCGTAACGGTGCAGCAGAGGATGGCGTGTTTTCATGCGCCGTTACCGTGCGGCGGATCGGACGCGATCAGCTTGGTCCTGGGCGTGTGCGCCGGCACCCAGCCCAACCAGTCCGGGAAGTGGCGCAACACGTGGAACAGCAGCGGCCGCGTCACCGGGTGCCAGAAACGGCCGCGCGGCACGGCGGCGGCTTCGACTTCGGTGCATTGCGAACGCATCAGCGCCTGTAAGCGTTGCCGCAACTCGTCCGAGAACGTCCGGTCGCGGATGAAGACGTTAGCTTCCAGATTCAGCGATAGGCTCAGCGGATCGAGATTGCTGGAACCGACCGTGCACCAATCGTCGTCGACCAGGGCGACCTTGCCGTGGAACGGCCGCTCGCAGTATTCGTAGATGCGCACGCCGGCATCGACCAGATGCCGGTACAGGGAGCGCGCGGCCGACAACGCCAACTGCGTGTCGGGTTCGCCCTGGAAAATCAGCGATACGCGCACGCCGCGACGCGCGGCGTCGCGCAGGTCGCGTAGGAAACCGTAACCGGGGAAGAAATAGGCATTGGCGACGACGATCTCGCGGCGGGCGGCGCGCACCGCGCGCCGGTATTCGAGTTCGATGTCGCGCGGCCTGCGGGCATTGTCGCGAAGCAGGAGCATGGCTTCGGCGTCGCCGGCGGGCGACACGTCGGCTTCGGCGGCCGGACGCCAGGTTTCGCCTGTGCCGCGCGAGGCGATCGCGGTTTCCATGAAGCCGCAGATGTCGGCGACGATGGGCCCGGCGAGTTCCACGGCATAGTCCTGTTTCGCTTGCGGGCCGAAATCGGCCAGGTGATCGGCCGAAAAATTGATCCCACCGACGAAGGCGGCGGCGCCGTCCACCGCCAGCAGTTTGCGATGCATGCGCCGGAATACGTGCAGCCGCACGCCGAGCGGGGCGGCATGCGTGTCGTAACTGCGCAGGCGCACCCCGGCCGCTTGCAGCGCGGCCAGGAATTCCGGCGAAAACGAAGGCGAGCCGTAGCCGTCGACCAGCACTTCGACACGTACGCCGCGCTGCGCCGCTTCGATCAGCAGCGCCTGCAGCCGCAATCCGACCTTGTCTTCGAACAGGATGAAGGTTTCCAGCAGTACTTCGCGCGACGCCGAGGAGATGGCCGCGAACGCGGCTTCGAAGAACTCTTCGCCGTTCTCCAACAGGCGAACGCGGTTTCCGGGGCGCCATACGCCCTTGTCCGCCGCGGCGCTCACATCTCCACCGTGGCCAGCAGCGGCGCATGATCGGACAGGTGCGACCAGGGGCGGGCCGACAATACGTCCACCGATGTCGCGCGCACATGGCGCAAATAGATTCGGTCCACTGCCAACAGCGGCCAGCGCGCCGGGAACGTTTTGGCCACTCGGCCGTTCGCCTGCTCGAAAGCTTCGTGCAGGCCGCAATCGATCATCAGGCGATGGCCGCGCACGCGCCAATCGTTGAAGTCGCCGGCCACGATCAGCGGCGCGTCGGCGGGTATTTCGTGCCGGATCACCCGGCACAGCAGTTCGAGCTGCTTGCGGCGGTGGCCTTCGCGCAAACCCAAATGCACGCAGATCGCGTGCAGCGCCAGACCCGATCCGGGCAGGGCGATCTCGCAATGCAACAGTCCGCGTTCCTCGTGGCCATGCACCGAAACGTCGCGGTTCTGATGCGACAGGATCGGGAATTTCGACAACAAGGCGTTGCCGTGATGGCCGTCGGGATAAGCCGCATTACGGCCGTAGGCGTGCTGGTTCCAGATGGTGTCGGCCAGGAATTCGTATTGCGATCCTTCGGGCCAGTTGCGGTGCCGGCGCGCGTGCCCTGCGTGCGCGCCGAGCACTTCTTGCAGGAAAACCACGTCCGCCGAGACGCTGCGGATGGCTTCGCGCATCTCCGGCAGCACGAAACGGCGCTTCAGCAGATCGAAGCCCATGTGCAGGTTGAGGGTGAGGATATTGAAGGCGGGCATGCGGCGGCCTGAGACGATCCCGCAAATATGGCCCGCAGGGCTTCGCCGTCGCGTGAACGACATGCGAGCTCTTCGTAGGAGCGGCTTTAGCCGCGAGCTCTCTCCTGCAAATCGCGACATCGCAAACGATTCAGAGAAAAGCTCGCGGCTAAAGCCGCTCCTACGAAAAGCAAAGCGCCGGGCTGGCCCGGCGCTTTTTTCTCACATCACGTTCGGTTCGCTGAACGCTTCGATTTCGCCGGCGAAGGCCTCGATCGGCACGCAACTGCAGAACACGTTCTTGTCGCCGTAGACGTTGTCCACCCGCGCCACCGGCGGCCAGTACTTCTGCTGCTTCAGCACCGGCAGCGGAAATGCGGCCAGTTCGCGCGGATAGGCGTGGGTCCATTCGCTCGCGGCGACCATGGTCGCGGTATGCGGGGCGTGCTTGAGCGGGTTGTCCTCGCGGTCCAGCTTGCCCTCGTCGACGGCGCGAATCTCGTCGCGGATCTGGATCATCGCGTCGATGAAGCGGTCCAGCTCGTGCAGCGATTCGCTCTCGGTCGGCTCCACCATCAGTGTGCCGGCGACCGGGAAGCTCAGGGTCGGCGCGTGGAAGCCGAAATCGATCAGGCGCTTGGCCACGTCCTCGGCGCTGATGCCGGTGGCGTCCTTGAGCGGACGCAGGTCCAGGATGCACTCGTGCGCGACCAGGCCGTTGCGGCCGGTGTACAGCGTTTCGTAGTGCGGCGCCAGGCGCTTGGCGATGTAGTTGGCGTTGAGCAGCGCCACCTGAGTCGCCTTGCGCAGGCCGGCGTTGCCCATCAGAGTGACGTACATCCAGCTGATCGGCAGGATGCTCGCGGAACCGAAGCTCGCCGCTGACACCATGCCGACATCGCCCTCGCCGCCGAGCGTGCGCGGCAGGAAAGGGGCCAGGTGCGACTTCACCGCGCACGGGCCGACGCCCGGGCCGCCGCCGCCGTGCGGGATGCAGAAGGTCTTGTGCAGGTTCAGATGCGACACGTCCGAGCCCCATTTGCCGGGCTTGGCCACGCCGACCAGCGCGTTCATGTTGGCGCCGTCGGTGTACACCTGGCCGCCATGCTTGTGGACGATCTCGCAGATCTCGACTACGTCCTCTTCGAACACGCCGTGAGTGGACGGGTAGGTCATCATGATCGCGGCCAGGCGATCGCTGAACTTCTCGGCCGCGCGGCGGATGTCGTCGACGTCGACGTTGCCGTTGGCGTCGCACTTGGTAACGACGACCTGCATGCCGCACATCTGCGCCGAAGCCGGGTTGGTGCCGTGCGCGGATTCGGGGATCAGGCAGACGTCGCGATGGCCTTCGTTACGCGAGCGGTGGTAAGCGCGGATCGCCAGCAGGCCGGCGAATTCGCCCTGCGCGCCGGAATTGGGCTGCAGGCTGACCGCGTCGTAGCCGGTGCATTCGACCAGCATCGCTTCCAGGCCGTCGATGAGCTCTTTGTAGCCGGTGGTCTGGTCGGCGGGAGCCAGCGGGTGGATGTTGCCGAATTCCGGCCAGGTGACCGGGATCATCTCGGCCGTGGCGTTGAGCTTCATCGTGCAGGAGCCGAGCGGGATCATGGTGCGATCCATCGCCAGATCCTTGTCGGCCAGGGCGCGCATATAGCGCAGCAGCTCGTGTTCGCTGTGGTGGGTGTTGAACACCGGGTGCTGCAGGAAAGCGCTTTTGCGCAGCAGGCCGGCGGGCAGGGCGTCGGCCGTGGCCGCGTCGAGTGCGTCGATGTCGTCTAGCTGCGTGTCGAACACGCCGGCGATCGCGGCGATGTCTTCGCGCGTGGCGGTTTCGTCCAGGCTGATGCCGACGCTGCCGGCGTCGATCGCGCGCAGATTGATCCGCGCGGCCTTGGCCTTGGCGTGCACGGTCGCGGCGTCGATGCCGGTGACGTGCAGCGTGTCGAAGAAATCGGGGCCGACGTTCACGCCGGCCTTGCCCAGCGCGGCGGCCAGAATCGCGGCCAGGCGATGGGTGCGGCGCGCGATCCGCGCTAGGCCTTCGGGGCCGTGGTAGACCGCGTACATGCTGGCCATCACCGCCAGCAGCACCTGCGCGGTGCAGATGTTGCTGGTCGCCTTTTCGCGGCGGATGTGCTGCTCGCGGGTCTGCAGGGTCAGGCGATAAGCCTTCTTGCCTTCCGCGTCGATCGAGACGCCGATCAGGCGGCCCGGCATCGAGCGTTTGAACGAATCGCGGCAGGCCATGAAGCCGGCGTGCGGACCGCCGAAGCCGAACGGCACGCCGAAGCGCTGCGAATTGCCGACCACGATGTCCGCGCCCCATTCGCCGGGCGCTGCGATCAAGGTCAGCGCCAGCAGATCGCTGGCCGCCGCGACCACCGCGCCGCGCGCGTGGACTTTCTCGGCCAGGGCCTTGTAATCGTGGATCTGGCCGAAGGTGTTCGGATACTGCAGCAGCACGCCGAAGCTGTCGGCATCAGCGGCTTCTTCGTCGCTGCCGATCCGCAGTTCGATGTCCAGGCCGTCGGCGCGGGTGCGCAGCACTTCCAGCGTCTGCGGATGCACGTCCTTGGACACGAAGAACACGTTCGACTTGGACTTGGCCGAACGCTTGGCCAGGGTCATCGCTTCGGCGGCGGCGGTGGCTTCGTCGAGCAGCGAGGCGTTGGCGATCTCCATGCCGGTCAGGTCGGCGCACATCGTCTGGAAGTTGATCAGCGCTTCCATGCGGCCCTGCGAGATCTCGGCCTGGTAGGGCGTGTAGGCGGTGTACCAGGCCGGGTTCTCGAGGATATTGCGCAGGATCACGTTCGGCGTGTGGGTGCCGTAATAGCCCTGGCCGATGAAGCTGCGGAAGACCTGGTTCTTGTCGGCGATGGCGCGGATCTTGGCCAGCGCTTCGACCTCGGTGACAGGATCGGGCAGGGCCAGCGGCTGCGGCGACTTGATCTTGCCGGGGACGATGGCGTCGGTCATCGCATCCAGCGATTCGTGGCCGACGACGCGCAGCATCTGCGCGATCTCGGCGTCGTTGGGGCCGATGTGGCGCTCGATGAAAGCGGAATGGTGTTCGAGATCGCGAAGCGAAGGCTGGGTCATGTCGGGGCGCCGTGTTGGTCGCGGATGCGACGGAACAAGTGTGGGAAAGGCGCCCCTCTGTCCTTTTGCCTGAGAGTTTGGCAACGCGGGGGGAGGATCGCGATGCTTGCCCCTTCGGCGCCGGATTCAACCGGTCTCTCCAGAGTGTGTGCACGCGGCGGTTACGGGGCCTGAGCGATTACGGGCGTTGCGCCTTCGGCAGCGGCCTGGTCCGTTTCGGGGCCGGCCGCTTCTCCCACCGCGTGCTGCCCCGCCATTGTAGCCCGGGTGGAGGCCGCAGGCCGATACCCGGGGCTCTTCCGCCGAGGCTTGGCCGGTTCTCGAGGCATGGCGATCCCGGGTATCGGCCTGCGGCCTCCACCCGGGCTACGCGTTGCAGCGGGTAGGATGGGTAGATCGCCGTCTGGAGTACCTCATGTCCCCCGTGCCTTTCGAAGTGCAGCAAATCGACCACATCGTACTGCGGGTGCGCGACAGCGCCGGCATGGAGGCGTTCTACCGCGAGGTGCTCGGTTGCGGCCTGGAGCGCCGCCAGGACGCGATCGGCATGGTCCAGTTGCGCGCGGGGCGCTCGTTGATCGACCTGGTCGACGTGGAGGGCAAGCTCGGTCGCATGGGCGGCGCGGCGGCGGGCGCGGAAGGACGCAACGTCGATCATCTGTGCCTGCGCGTGGAGCCGTTCGACCGCGACGCGATCCTCGCCCATCTGCGCGCGCACGACGTCCGCATCGGGGATTTCGGTTCGCGTTACGGCGCCGAAGGGGAAGGGCCGTCGCAATATCTGTTCGACCCGGAAGGCAACATGGTCGAATTGAAAGGCCCGCCGGACTAGCGCTTTGCTGTCGCCCTCTTTGAAAAAGGGGGGCAAATCGCCGAAGGCGATGGGGGATTTGCTTTTGCTGCTGTTGTTGCCCTTAAGAGCAACAGCAAAAAGCAAATCCCCCTCAATCCCCCTTTTTCAAAGGGGGAGGAACGGCTAGAGGCCGCTATCGCTGCGAGCGGCATGGCCTTATCCTGATGCGGTGAACGACCCGCAATCTCCGCAAGATCTCCCGGCCAGCGCGGCGCCGGCTGTTTCCCTGCGAATCTTGGCCCTGCTGCTCGGCGGCCTGGCCATGTTCGGTCCGTTCTCGATCGACACCATCTTCCCGGCCTTCGAGCACATCGGCGCCGAACTCGGCGCGGACAAGATCGCGATGCAGCAGACCATCAGCGTCTATCTGCTCGCGTACGCGGCGATGAGCCTGGTGCATGGACCGCTGTCCGACGCGCTCGGTCGGCGCCGGATCATCCTGGGCGGATTGGTGGCGTTCGCGTTCGCATCCGCGGGCTGCGCTTTGGCGCGCGACCTGCCGACGCTGCTCGCGTTCCGGGCGGTGCAGGGCCTGTCGGCGGGCGTGGGCTTGATCGTCGGCCGCGCTTTGATTCGCGACGTGCTGCAAGGCCACGACGCGCAGCGGCTGATGAGCCAGGTGTCGATGATCTTCGGCATCGCGCCGGCGATCGCGCCGATCATCGGCGGCTGGATCCTGGGCTGGGGCCATTGGTCGGCGATCTTCTGGTTCCTGGTCGGCTTCTCGGTATTGTTGTTGCTGGCGGTATGGATTGCGCTGCCGGAAACGCATCCGCCGGCCGCGCGCCTGTCGCTGGCGCCGCGGCGTTTGCTGCGCGACTACTGGGCGATCTTCGTCAACCCGCGTTTCCAGCGACTGGCTGCATCGGGTGCGTTCAATTTCGGCGCGCTGTTCCTGTACATCGCTTCGGCGCCGGCGTTCGTGCTGGACCTGCTGAAGCTCAACGAGCGCCAGTTCGCCTGGTTCTTCGTGCCGATGATCGGCGGGATGATGCTGGGCGCGTACACCTCGGGCCGCAGCGCCGGCAAGATCAGCGGCGCGCGCTTGGCCAACATGGGATTCCTGTTCTGCGGGATCGGCGCGGTGGTCAATGTCGCCTACAACTTGTTCGTGCCGACGCCGTCGGTGCCTTGGGCGGTGCTGCCGATGGCGATCGGCTCGTTCGGCATCGCCCTGGTGTTCCCGATCCTGACTTTGGCGGTGCTGGACATGTATCCGCGCCAGCGCGGCTCGGCGTCGTCCCTGCAAGCCTTCACCAGCCTGGTGATGAACGCGATCGTGGCCGGCGTGCTGTCGCCGTTGCTGAGCCATCGCGGTATCCACCTGGCACTGGGCGCAGCCGTCTTCAGCCTGATCGCGTGGCTGTTCTGGCGCTGGGAGACCGCTTCGGGTCAGGGCTTGCAGGCTCCGTCCGCGGACATGGCGGCGGCGTTGGAGCCGACCGAACGTTTCTAGTTCGATTTGACGGGTCGATGAAGCTCGGTAAGCTGATCTCCCCGAACCGCAAATGTCGAAAGGACTCATGATGATAGGCCGAATATCGCTGGCAACCTTGTTGTCGCTGAGTTGCCTGTCCGCACGTGCCGATGGGGAATTCATAGAACTGGGCGAGCTATACCCCAATGGCCGGTATCACTTCAGTATCGGGGTCTCGGTGTCTGCGGACGGAACGATCGTTGCTGGCGACAGCGATGGTCAGGGGTTCCTCTGGACCCGCAACGAAGGCATGGTGTCTTTAGATAACCAAAACGGCGTTACCACCGCAGATATGTCTGCGGATGGTTCTACCGTAGTGGGCTCGGTCAATATGGGGTTGTTCGGGGCCCCGCTTTATCACTCATTCGTCTGGACGGCGAAAAAGGGCTTTAGGTTTATCGGATCCGAGAATCGAACGTTTGCGCGCGCGGTTTCCGGAGATGGATCGATCGTGGTCGGTGCGGATGGTGGTGAGCCATTCCGTTGGACAGAAGCGGAAGGGATACGTCCCCTAACGGGATACAGCGGACCCGGTTACGCCTGGGACGTATCGGCGGATGGCTCGACGGTGGTGGGCACGAGCGGAGGATCTTTTTCTGGCGGACAGGCCTTCCGGTGGACTGAGCAGAGTAGCGTGGCTTGGTTGAACCCGCTGTCTGGCTATCTTTACGGTTCGGCGGAAGCGGTTTCCGGCGACGGCGCCGCGATCGCCGGGTATTTTTTCAACACATCCATGGACCCGCAGGCTTTCAGGTGGACCGAGGCGGGGGGCGCGGTGGGCCTGGGATTCCTGTCGGGCGACGTGGGCAGCATGGCTAACGCGATTTCGGACGACGGCACGACAGTCGTAGGCACCAGCTTTAAGTCGCACTACCTGAAAGGCGAAGCGTTCCGTTGGACGGAGGCATCGGGGATGCAATCCGTAGCCCAATGGCTGGCCGATGCAGGCGTCCCGGTCCCCGCCGGTATGGTTCTCGCCACCGCGTCGGGCACCAACAGGGATGGCAGTGTGGTGGTCGGCACATCGTCGGCCAACTGGGCTTGGCTTGCGCGCGTGGACGGCCGCGGCGGCGGGATGCTGACCGATTTGCAAGGTTACAACCGCAGCCTCATCGAAGCCAACAGCCGCGCAAGAATCGGGCCGACCGATTTGACGAATCTGACCTTGTCCGGTGCGCACCACCGCTCGTTGCTGGACGGCAACCTTGCGGCCGGCGGCTACGATTCCTGCGCTTGGGCCGTTGCGGATGGCGCCCGGTACGAGCGCAGCCATGCGGAGTTGTTCGAGATCGGCGCATGCACGGGCCTGGGCAAAGCGCGAATGGGCCTGGGACTGGGGAAAGCACAGGCTCGCCAGGAATGGAGCCTCGGAGGTGAGGGTAGGTACCGAGGCGAATATATGGTCGCCGAATTCGCGGGGCAGCTTGGCGAAAACTTGCAGGCGAGCCTGCTCGGTTACTACGGCCGCTTCGATGTCGACTCCTCGCGCAATTATCTCAACGGCGCGACACTGCTGAGTTCCGTCGCTGAACCAGACTCGACAGCGAAGGCGGCCAAAGCAAGGTTGGATTGGAAGCATGCGGCCATGCTGGGCGGTTTTGGCCTGACTCCGTACGCAGTCTACAGTTGGAGCGAAACGAAACTGGACGCCTACGTCGAGAAGGGCGGCGGATTTCCGGCTGCTTACGACGCTTCCGGCTGGAGTACTAGCGACGCCAGACTCGGCATCGCGGGCGAAAAGAAGCTCTCGTCCCGGAGCAATTTGCGGATAGCAATGGAAGGCGTGCATCGTTTCGAATCTTCCATGAGCGGCGTCCATGGGCATGTATTGGGACTGTTCGATTTCGATCTGCCGGGGCAAAGCGTCAAGCGCAATTGGATGCGCGTACTGGTTGACTTCGATCGGCAGCTTTCCGAGCGATCGTCGTTGAGCCTCGGCGCTCATGGCGCTTCGACTGGAGGGGACGCGGATTGGGGGGTGTCGGTCGGTTTTCGACAGGCGTTTTGACCGCCGAAACTAGGCCGCAGCGGTGTGGATGAGGAAGCGCACCGCACGGTGTCAGGTGCGAGCGGGTGTAGCGCGCCGCCGCCACAGGTGCATGATCCAGCCGGCGCACAGCAGCCCAGCGCCCCAGAGCAGCGCTTCACGTCCGGTGCCGATCAATGCGTAAGCGGCATACAACAGCGCGAGCGAGGCGACGATCTTGCCGCCTTCGCCACGCTTCAGCCAGGCCGCGCTGCTCACTACGAACGGCAGTAGCGAAGCCGCGGTCGACAGCAGAATGGAGAAAGTGAACAGCTGCACCAGCGAACGCGTGTAGTTCGATACCACCAACACACTGGCCAGCAGGCTGCTGATCACGATGCCGAACGCCGGCGCGCCGCGCGCGTCCAAAGCCGCGAACCGAGCCGGCAGCACGCCGTCGCGCGCCGCGGCGAGCGGAATCTGCCCGGACAGCAGCACCCAGCCGTTGAGGGCGCCGAAGCAGGACACCATCGCCACCACGGCCACACCCGCCGCCGCACCCGATCCCCACAAGGCACGCGCGGCCTCGGCCATCGGCGCTGCGGAATCCTTCAAGCGTTCCGCCGGCAACAGGCCGAGCACGGCGGTGCAGGTGAGGATGGTGGCCACGCCTGCGAGCAGGGTGCCGATCACGGTCGCGCGCGGGATCGTGCGCTTGGCGTCTTCGATCGAGCCGGCCGGAATGGTCGCCGCTTCCAAGCCGAGGAAGGCCCACAAAGTCAGCGCGACGGTGGCCTGGATCGCGCCGGGCAGCGATTCGCCCGGGTCGACTTGCGGCATGCGCAGATTATTCGCGTCCACGAACCAGATCGCGATGCCGCCGAACAGCAACAACGGGACGAGCTTGAGCAGGGTCGTGATCACCTGCGTGCGCCCGGCTTCGCGCAGCCCGGCCAGGTTGATCGCGGTGCAGATCCACAAGGCGGCCAGCGCGCATGTCGCGCCGCGCGCTGGCGTGGAAATCAGCTTCGGGAACAGAGCGCCCAGACTGCCGGCGAAAGCCACGGCGATCGCCGCAGTGGCGCACCAGATCGAAATCCAATAGCTCCAGGCGATCAGGAAGCCGGTGGTTTCGCCGAAAGCATTGCGCGCGAACGCATACGGTCCGCCGGTCTGCGGCCAATGCGCGGACAAGCGCGCGAAAGTAAGCGCCAGCAGCAGCGCGCCGCCGAGAGTGATGCCCCAACCGATCAGGCTCAAAGCGCCGTACGGCGCCAGCGAGGCTGGCAGCAGGAACACGCCCGAGCCGATCATGTTGCCCACGACCAGCGCGGTCGCGGCGAGCAGCCCGAGCGGTTTGGTCGGGCTCATCCGGCGTCGCGCGCCTGCCGGTACGCCTGCCGCAGCAGTTCCTGGAAATGGTGCACGGCGTTCTCGCGCAGCGGATTCAGCCGGCCCGGCACGTACGAACCGGAAGCCAGGCCGCGCTGCACGTCTTCGCAGATGCCCAGATCTTCGTGCTGCACTTCGTCGCTGAATTCCAGGTCGGCTTCGCGCTTGGCGCGCGCTGCGCCGGAATCGTCCTGGGGGTAATAGAAATCGAATTCGACCCGGCAGCGGTCCACGCCCTTCGGTACCACGCGGTTGGTCTGCAGGCGGCCCGGCAGGATGTTGAGCGTGGTGTTCGGCCACAGCCAGTAGTACAGCGCATCGCCGTTGCCGTACAGGCCGTCGCTGCTTTCCAGCGGGCTCCACTGCAGCGAATGCCACGGTGCGGTTTCGGTCACGTAGCTGCGATAGTCGAGCATCCGGTTCAACTTCGGATGCACGTGCGGGACGTGATAGCCCTCGAGATAGTTGTCGATGTAGACCTTCCAGTTGCAGGCCACGTCGTAGCCGACCCGCTGGTGGTGGCCGTAGTTATCTAGGCCGCGTTCTCCGCCGATGCGCGCATCGATGCCGGCGACCAGGTCGTCGAAGGGCAACGGGTCGGCGCCGGTGCAAGCGAACAGCAAGCCCTGCCAAAGTCGAGTGCGCAGTTGCGGCAGGCGCACGTCGGCGACGTCGAATCCTTCTGCATCGCGCATTTCCGGGGCCGATTTCAGCACGCCGTCCAGGCCGTAGGTCCAGCCGTGGTAGCGGCAGCGCAGCGATTTCGCCGCCAAGCCGTCGCATTGCGCGATCGGTCCGGCGCGATGCCGGCAGACGTTGTGGAAGACGCGGACCTCGCCATCGGCGCCGCGCACGGCGATCACCGGCAGGCCGGCCAGGTCGGCCACGACGTGGTCGCCCGCATTGCGCAACTGGCAGACGTGCGCGATCAGTTGCCAGCTGCGGTCGAAGATCGCAGTGCGGTCGACGGCGGCCATGGCCGGATCGGCGTAGAACCCGGCGGGCAGGGCAGTGGCCGTCGCCAGCGGCTGTGGAGCGGTATCAGCCTGGGCCCAGGGGGGATTCATGGGAAAAGTATGCCGCTTTTGCTCGATGCCGTCGCGGAATGAAAAAGGCCGGCGATGCCGGCCTTTCGTCGAATGCGCCGCGAGGGCACGACGTTGTTACTGCACGCGCGCAGCGCCGCCGGGCTTGACCACGACCGACTTCCACGGCTCCTCGGTGCCGTCGGCATGTTTGATCGACACATCGTAATAGCCGGTGGGCACGCGGCGGATCTGGAACTTGCCATCCTTGTCGATCTTCATCTCGCGCTTGAAGCCGTTGTCGGTGCCTTGGATGACGACCGTGTCGCCGACCTTGGCCTCGCCGATGATGGCGCCCGAGCTGGATTGCGCCGAAGCGCCGGCGGCGAAAAGCATGCCGAAAACCATTGCGATCGCGGCCGGTTTGGCGGCCTTGCGGAAAGCTCCCCTGTCCATTGCGTTCGTCCCGTTGGATTTGTCTGGATGCGCCACGAAAACCGAGTGTAGGACAGGGCCGAAACCCGGTCATACGTGCCGGAAGTCACGATAAGCCGCCGCCGCCCAAGGGAGCTTGGGAGATGGGACGAATCGTAGAAAATGAAGGACGAACGAGGGCTCAGTTTCCCCCACTCGCCGGCTTGGTTTCCGCAGCAACCGCCGCAGGCGCGCGCCAACCGCATTGCTGGCCTTCGTTCTGCTGTTTCAGCCAAGTTTGCAGCGGGGCGAAATATTCGAGCATGGGCGCCGCATCCATCTTCTGGCTGCCGGAAAGGTCGTGCAGAGTCTTCTGCCAAGGCTGGCCGGCGCCTTTGCCGAGCATGGCCCAGAATTTCTCGCCGGCGGCCTTGTTGCCGTAGAAGCTGCATTCGTACAGCGGACCCTTGTAGCCCGCCGCGTCGCACAGCGCCTTGTAGAACTGGAACTGCAGCACGTGCGAGAGGAAATAACGGGTATAGGGAGTATTGCCCGGCACGTGGTACTTCGCGCCCGGGTCGAAGAACTCCTCGCCGCGCGGGGTCGCCGGCGCCACGCCCTGGTATTTGGCCTTCAGGTCCCACCAAGCCTTGTTGTACTGGTCCGGTTTGATCGATCCATCGAACACCCCCCAGCGCCAGCGGTCGATCATCAGCCCGAACGGCAGGAAGGCCACCTTGGCCAACGCCATCCGCATCTGCGAATTGATCAACGCTTCCTGGCTCTGCTGCTGCGCGCCGACCAGGCCGATCGAGTTCAGGTATTTCGGCGTCATCGCCAACACGATGGTGTCGCCGACCGCTTCGTGGAACCCGTCGTTGGCGCCGGTCTGGAACAGCGGCGGCAGCTTGTTGTAGGCCAGGTAGTAATAGACGTGGCCCAACTCGTGGTAGATGGTGGTGAAATCTTCTTCGTTCGGCTTGGTGCACATCTTGGTGCGCACGTCGCCGGTCATGTTCATGTCCCAGGCGCTGGCGTGGCAGACCACGTCGCGGTCGCGCGGCTTGATGAACTGGGTCTTCTGCCAATAACTCTCCGGCAGCTTGGGCATGCCCAGCGAGACGTAGAAATCCTGGGCGCGTTCGGTCATCTGCTTGGCGACGTCCAGTTGCGCGCCGTATTCGATTTCGACCTGCTGTTCGGGCTCGGCCTCGTTCGGCAACTGGCGGTGCCGCTCGCGAATGTCTTCCAGGTACTGGTTGTGCAGCGAGCCGGTGATGTCCAGGCTGCCGGCTTGCGCCTCGTTGTACGGCGCCAGCAGGTCCCACAGATTGCCCCAGTCCTGCTGCCACAGATTGCCCATCAGATGCGCGGGCAGCAGGCCGCCGGCGACTTCGCCCTTGTCCTTGCCGTATTTCGCATCGAGCTTGGTGCGGGCGTAGCAGTGAAGTTGTTCGTACAGCGGCTTGACCTGGTTCCACAGCCGATCGGTTTCCGCGGCGATCTCCGCCGGCGCCATGTCGTAGCCCGAGCGCCACATCTCGCCGGCATCGGCGTAGCCCATATCGCGCGCGCCTTCGTTGGCCAGTTCGGCGAAGCGGACGTACTCCTTGCGCATCGGCGCGGCGATGGAATGCCAACCCTGCCAGGCGTCGAGCTGCTCGTCGTAGTCGCGGCTCTTGCGCAGCACTTCTTCCAGGTCGCCGATCTGGCGACAGTTCTTGTCGCCGCCTTCGCCTTTGCAATACGTGCCGGCGCCGTACATGCCCTCCAGCTTGGTCGCGATCTTGGTCAGTTCTTCGAGCTTGGCCGGATCGCGCGGCGGCGGCATCGACGTCTGTTGTTTCAACAGCTGGATGGCGCGCGCGGTGTCAGGCGACATCTTCTGGCCTTCGAAGCGCTTGGCCTGTTCGATCCAGCTGTTCAGCTGGCTCAGCCAGCGTTCGTTCGATTTGGACGCCAGCAGTTGGCTGTCGTCGTTGATGTAGGTGTTCGACAACCATTGCGCCGCGCTGAGTTCCGGATACATCTTGCGGTATTCGTCGTTCACCCGGGCGATGAACTGGTCCGCCGTCTCGCCTTCAGGCACGGCCTGCGCAGCCGGCGCGTTCGCATCCGTCGCGGGCGTCGGCGATTTCTTGCACGCGGCCAAGGGCAGGAGACAGGCGGCGACGGCCAGAGCGAGCAAAGCTTGGCGATGGTTCACGGTGGCTTCCCCGGGTGACGTGAACGCGCAGGCTAGTGCGCGCGGCGCGAAGCCGCAAGTTTCACCCTATGGCCACGCGGCGCGAGCGATATTCGGGATCGAGTCTTCGTCCGCGGTTGAACCGCTGGCTGATCGACGGGGGAGGTCGCCGCTGACGGACCGTTGTCGTCCGCGAAGGAGTCACGATGCCCAGCAAGACCACGAAGAAGCGCGCCGCCAAAGACAAGCGCGAAGGCAAATCGCCCAGCACACAGGCGGGCGAATACGTTCACGAGGAAATCGAACACGTCCGCGAAGGCAAGCATGGGGCGCGATCGGCCAAACAGGCGATCGCGATCGGCCTGTCCAAGGCGCGCCGCGCCGGAGTGAAGGTGCCGGCCAAGAAGGGCGCGAAGAAGGCCACGCGCAAGAAAGCGGCGCAAGACAGCGCCGCGGCCAAGAAGCGCAAGGCGCCTTCGAAGAAGCGTTCCACCGCGACCAAGAAGGCTTTGAAACGCGAAGGCCGCAGCGCGGCGTCGAAGACCGCTTTGTCCCGGCAGGCGCGTTCGGCGGCCAAGAAGCGGCCGGCTGCCAGCCGTTCGGCGGCGGCGAAGAAGGCCGCCAAGACCAAGGGCGCCAAGGGCCGTTCGGCCGCCGCCAAGAAAGCGGCACGCACCCGCAAGCGCAAGGCGTGACGGCGCCAAAACGAAGTCGCGCTTTGCTTGTGTAGAGCGGAGCTTGCTCCGCTGCTTTGCTTTTCGATGCTGCGGGACCAAAAGCAGCGGAGCAAGCTCCGCTCTACACAGGCGAAAGCAAAGCTGCGGACTCGTTCGTTTCCAGGATCAAACGGCGATCCGTCGTAGACAGCCCGCGTTCGATCAACCACGACCACGCCGCTTCGGCGTCCTGCTGCACATAGGCTCGTGCGCTGCCGAGGCGGAAGGTGTAGCCCCAGGCATCCATGTCGGCGAGCACGCGTTCGCCGCCGACGCCTGGCAGGGCGTCGCCGAGTAACGATTGCAGCACGCAGACCGCATCTTCTTCTTCGATGGAGTCGGTGGCGTCGGTATCCACCTGCGCGCGGCGCTCGGGCGGCAGCACGATCAGGTGCGCGGCCTCGTGCAGCAGAGAATGCACCGGCGTGTCGTCGCGAACGTAGACCGTCTCGCCGATGATGCCGGCTTCCGGTTCGCCCCAGTAGCTGCCGGGGATCGGTGCGCCGTCGGCGATGCGTTCCAGCTTCAGTCCGTAGCGGAAGAGCAGGGCGGACGCGTCGGTGAAAGCGATGTCTCGCAGACGCAGGACATCGGCGCTTTTCGTAGGAGCGGCTTTAGCCGCGAGCTTTTCCATCATGAGACTCGTGCAGGCAAGAGCTCGCGGCTATAGCCGCTCCTACGAAGAGCAAAAGCGTCAGGCCGCCGAGGCGCGTTCGTCCGGCAGCGCGACCGAGATGTCGAGGATGTCGTGGTCGCCTTCCTTGACCACGTCGACCTTGATCGCCTCGGCGTCGATGCTGACGTATTTGCGGATCACTTCCAGCAATTCCTGGCGCAGCAGCGGCAGGTAGTCGCGGCCGCCGAGGGTGCTGCGTTCCTGCGCGATGATGATGCGCAGGCGGTCCTTGGCGATGGAGGCGGTGTTCTTCTTGGTTTTCAGGAAATCGAACAGTCCCATGCTCAGCCTCCGAAGAGCTTGCTGAAGAAGCCCTTCTTCTCGAGCTGAGTGAAGCGCATCGGCCTGGATTCGCCCATCAGCCGCGCGACCGCGTCGTCGTAGGCCTGGCCGGCCGGCGACTCCATGTCCAGGATCACCGGTTCGCCTTTGTTGGAAGCGTTGAGCACGTCGGGCGATTCGGGGATGACACCGACCGTCTTCAGACCGAGCACTTCTTCGACGTCGCCGACCGACAGCATCTCGCCGCCTTCCACGCGCGCCGGGCTGTAACGGGTGAGCAGCAGATGCTCTTTCACGCGTTCGCCGGTTTCGGCGCGGCGGGTCTTGCTGGCCAACAAGCCCAGGATGCGGTCGGAGTCGCGCACCGAGGAGACTTCCGGATTCACCACCACCACGGCCTGGTCGGCGAAATACATCGCCAGGAACGCGCCTTTCTCGATGCCGGCCGGCGAATCGCAGACGACGTAGTCGAAGCCGTCGTCGCCCAAATCCTTGAGCACCTTTTCCACGCCTTCCTTGGTCAGCGCGTCCTTGTCGCGGGTTTGCGAGGCGGCCAGCACGTGCAGGTTGTCGAAACGCTTGTCCTTGATCAGCGCCTGCTTCAGCGTCGCTTCGCCCTGGATCACGTTGACGAAGTCGTACACCACGCGGCGCTCGCAGCCCATGATCAGGTCCAGGTTGCGCAAACCGACGTCGAAGTCGATCACGGCGACCTTCTTGCCGTGCCGCGCCAGGCCGCAGGCCAGGCTGGCGCTGGTCGTGGTCTTGCCGACGCCGCCCTTGCCCGATGTGACTACGATGATTTCGGCCAAAATGATTTCTCCTTTGATGCGCTAGTCGAGCGCGGCGATGTTGAGCTGCTCGTTCTCGAGCCAGATCTGCACGGCTTTGCCGCGCAATTCCTTGGGGATGTCTTCCAGCACCTTGTAGTGGCCGGCGACGGCGACCAGTTCGGCATGGAATTCGCGGCAGAAGATGCGCGCCTTTTCGTTGCCTTGCGCGCCGGCCAAGGCCCGGCCGCGCAAAGCGCCGTAGATGTGGATGGAGCCGTCGGCCAGCACTTCGGCGCCGGCGCCGACGGTGGTGAGCACGGTCAGGTCGCGGTTGTCGGCGTAGATCTGCTGGCCCGAGCGCACCGGGGCGGTCTGGATCAGGCCGGGCTGGCCGCCATGCGCCACCTGCGCCACGGTGGCTGCTTTTGTGGGAGGGGCTTCAGCCCCGACAGCGGGCTCGCTGCGGGTTGTCGGGGCTGAAGCCCCTCCCACAAAAGCAGAGCCGGCAGAGCCGCCGACGGGTTCGTACTGGGCGCGGAACTTCGCCAACAACGGCAGGCCGATGTCGATCGCGAGCTTTTCGTTGTCGCTGCTGCCGTAAGCCAGTGCGACCGGAATCACGCCTGCCTCGCGCAGCGCTTCGATCAGCGCGCGCGCCGTGGCCGCGTCGGGCGTTTGCGCCAGGCCGCCGAAATCGACGATCACCGCGGCGCGTTCGAACAGTTTGGGCGCGCGCTGCACGCGTTCGCGCATCTCTTGCGCCAATTGCGCCACGTCCAGCGTGCGCACGCGCAAGTTGGCGATGCCGACTTGGCCGATCTTCAGCTCGCCGGCCTGGGAGTAATCGATTTGCGCAGCCGCCATGTCAGGTGCCCGTCGGCCGATGTTCGGCGCGGGCGGGACGGCGGGCATGGCCGGCCCAAGGCAGATCGGGCAGGGCGTCGCCGTAGGTGTCGCGCACCCAGGCGTAGCTGCACAGTTCCTTCATCAACATGCTCGAACGCACGTCCACGCCGGGCATGACGTGCTGGCCGACTTCGCGGAAGCCGAAGCTGCCGTGGAAGAGCAGGGCCGGATCGGCGCCGTGGTCCAGGAACACTTCGCAGGCCAGTTGCGGACAGCGCAGTTCGGCGTAGCTCTGCACGTCGGCGTATAGCGCGCGGCCCACGCCGCCGCCGCGGCGGCGGCTGGCGACCACGATGCGGTCGATGTAGAAGAATTTGGGGAAGCGCTCGCGGAACCAGGCGAAATTGCTGCTGTCGTGGTCTGCGTCGGAACCGAAGCCGACCAGGAAGCCGGCGAGGTTGCCGTCGCGCTCGGCGACGCGGAAATATTCGGCGGAGTCGTAGAAGTGCCGCAGCTTGGCCGCGTCGAGCGGCAGGATGGCAGGGCCGGCGGCATTGTTGAGGGCAAGGACGGAATCCAGCTCGTGCTCGCGCACGTCGCGGACAGCAATCGACATTCCTGACTCCGTGGGTTCTTCGTTCGCGGCCGTCGGACGCAGCCTTGGGCGGATTATCGCATGGGACGCCCCCGCCCGGGACACTCCGCGCGCCTTGGAGACATGACTTTCGGTGCGTACGGGCGGCATGGCTTGCGCCTAAGATGGCGCCATGTTCGGCCGTCTCAGCCACACCCGCCTGCTGCGCTACGCCGGCCTGTTCACCTGGGCCCTGGTGGGCGTGCCGCTGGCTTATACCTCTTTCTTGCTGGAAGGTCGCCCGGACCTGAGCCAGCCGCCCGGCATGACCTGGCAGGGCTGGCTGGCCTACGGCCTTTTCGGCCTGCTGTACTGGTGGCTGACCCGTGCGATGGACGGCCGCCGGATCCGTTCGGCCGACTACGTGCTGCTGGTGCTGATGACGGGTTCGGCGATCGCGGTCAGCTACTACAGCCTGAGCGGCCTGGGCAGCATCCTGCTGATGGTGGTGGCCTGCGTGCTGCCCTGGCTGCTGCCGCTGTCGCTGGGCATCGCGGCGCTGCTGCTGAGCCAGTTCGCGATCGCGCCGGTGTACGTGATGGGCCAGGATTTCGACCTGGCCGCGGCCCTGATGCAATCGGTCCTGTACGCCGGCTTCTGCGGCTTCATCTTCGTCACCAGCCTGGTGGCGCGCCAGCAGGCCCAGGCCCGCGACGACCAGCGGCGGCTCAATTCCGAACTGCGCGCGACCCGCGCCCTGCTGGCCGAGAGCGCCCGGGTCAACGAACGCACCCGCATTTCGCGCGAGCTGCACGATCTGCTGGGCCATCACCTGACTGCGCTGAGCCTGAACCTGGAAGTGGCCAGCCACCTGTCCGAAGGCAAGGCCCAGGAACACGTCCGCCAAGCGCATACGTTGGCCAGGTTGTTGCTGACCGACGTGCGCGAGGCGGTCAGCCAGCTGCGCGAAGGCGGCGCCATCGACGTCGGCGCCGCGTTGCGGCCGCTGGCCGAGAACGTGCCGGCGCTGGACATCGAAATGCAGATCGACGAGCCGCTGACGATGGACGACCCCGAGCGCGCCCACGTGCTGCTGCGCTGCACCCAGGAAATCATCACCAATACCGTGCGCCACGCGAATGCGGGCAAACTGTGGATCGGCATCCGCCGCGAGCAGGGCCGCATTTCGATCGAGGCGCGCGACGACGGCGACGGCGTGGAGACGATCCTGCCCGGCAACGGCTTGCGCGGCATGCGTGAGCGCCTGCAGCAATATCAGGGCACGTTGCAGGTCGAATCGCGTCCGGGGCAGGGCTTCAAGCTGCGCTTGTCGCTGCCCGCCAATTCCGTCCAGACCATTGCCGAACAAGGAGTTGCCGCATGATCCGTGTCTGCCTGGTCGACGACCAGACCCTGGTGCGCCAGGGCATCCGTTCCCTGCTGGCGCTGGCCGACGGCATCGAAGTCGTGGCTGAAGCGGCCGACGGCAGGCAAGCGGTCGAGATGATTCCGCAGATCAAGCCAGACGTGGTGCTGATGGACATGCGGATGCCGACCATGTCCGGCCTGGAAGCGCTGCAGGCGCTGTCGCGGATCAACGCGCTGCCGCCGACCATCATCCTGACCACCTTCGACGACGACCAACTGGTGCTGGCCGGCCTTAAAGCGGGCGCCAAAGGCTATCTGCTGAAGGACGTATCGCTGGAACAACTGGTCGGCGCGATCCAGACCGTATCCGAGGGCGGTTCGCTGGTGCAGCCGGCGGTGACCCAGCGCCTGCTGTCGGGCCTGGAGCACATGCGCAACGAATTCGTCAGCCTGGACCGCCCGGACCCGCTGACCGACCGCGAAACCGAAATCCTGCGGTTGATGGCCAGCGGCTTCTCCAACAAGGAGATCGCCAATTCTTTGGGCGTGGCCGAGGGCACGATCAAGAACCATGTGTCCAACATCCTGTCGAAGCTGGGCGTCCGCGACCGGACCCGAGCGGTCCTCAAAGCCTTCGAGTTGCAGTTGGTCTGATTGGCTTTTTTGTAGGAGCGGCTTTAGCCGCGAGCTCTTCCCTCCGGTCATGGCGATCTGAGAAAAGAGCTTGCGGCTAAAGCCGCTCCTACAAAAGCCCGCTCCCGCAAAGACCTTTTGGCCGGCCCGCTCAGGTTAAAAATTCGAAAAACACGGGGGCCAATCCAGGCGGTCCGGGCTCGCGAAGCGTCTGCGGCCACTCCGCATCTCGCCCTCGCGCTGGTCTGTTTGTTAGGATGCGAAATTCTCGACCCGACCCGCGCCTGGCCCCGGCCAGCCCTGGAGAACCCTGAATGACCCGTGTTATCGAGCTGCTGATTTCGCTGGCGATCGTCGCCGTGCTGTTCCTGGTGGTCGGCATCGCGCTGCCGTCCTCGCGCCATCTGGTCGAAAAAGCCGAAACCAACCGCAAGCTGACCATCGTGTTCGACACGCTCAACAGCCTGCGCCGCTTCGACGATTGGAACCCGCTGCCGCTGCGCGACCCGCGCGTGCAGATCAAACTCTCCGGCCCCGAATCGGGCGTCGGCGCGCGCATGGATTACGTGTCGCAGGAAAAAGGCATCGGCAACGGCAGCTGGACCATCACCAAGAGCGTGCCGAAGAGGCTGATCGAATACGCGGTGACCAATTCCGACCGTGGCGACAACAAGCGCTACACCTTCAAGCTCGAGCCCACCGGCCGCAACAACCGCAACGTCGAGATCACCCAGTACTACGACGTCGAATACGGCTGGAACATCCTCGGCCGCTATTTCGGCCTGTACGTCAGCCGCTACATCGGCGACGACATGCAGCTGGGCCTGGGCCGCTTGACCAACATGTTGGCGACCGTGCCCAACGTCGACTATGCCGTGTCGGGCAGCAAGATGGCCGACCTGGGCGTGGTCGAACTGCCGGCCGAAGACATCCTGTTCGTGAATTCCGGCGCGATCGAGCGCAACAACGACGCGATCCAGGGTTCGATGAACGCCAATATGGAGTGGATCAAGCGCACCATGGCGGCGAACGGCCTGCAGCCGGTCGGCCCGATGCGCATCGTCACCAACGAACTCGGCCGCACCACTTACAACTTCGACATCGCCCAGGTCGTGCGCAAGGGCGGTCCCGCCCCGGCCGCCAACGCCGATGCAGAGAAGCCGGAAGGCGAAGCCGCCGCGGCGCCTGCGCAGCCCGAAGTTGTCGATGCCGGCACTCAGCCCGAGCTGAAGGTCGCGCTGCAGGGCCCGGTGAAGTACGTGCGCAGCCAGCCGGGCCGTTACGCTCACGCTACCTATACTGGCTACATGGCGGAACTGGAGAACGTACGCAACGCGATGCGCGCTTGGGCCATGACCCAGGGTTATGAAATCACCGACCGCGCTTTCGAAAATTACAAGAGCGGCGTCACCGGTTCGTTCACCGAGAACGGCCAGTTCGACGTGTACTGGCGCTTGAAGTAAGCCGGTTCGCCAGAGTGTCTGCAACGCGCCGCGCTGATCCCGCGGCGCGTTGCGTTTTCAGCCTCCGATAATCAGGCGATACGCCATGACCGATTCCGCTCTCGCCCGCCCCCGACGTTCCTGGCTGGCCGCCAACGGCGCCTTGTGCGCCGCTTGCGCAGTGGCGCTGTCGGCTTATGCCGCGCATGCTGCGCAAGGCGAGCATCGGGCGCAGCTGTACACCGCCGCATTCTTCGCCTTCGGCCATGGCGTTGCTCTCGCGGCCTTGGCGCCTGCGGCTGCGCGCGGATTGGCCCGGTTCGGATTGGTCCTGTTGTACGCGGGTACGCTGTTGTTTTCAGGAAGCCTGGTGTTCAAAGTGTTGGCCCAATGGCCGACGACGTTGGCGCCGCTGGGCGGCATGCTGCTGATCGCGGGCTGGGTGCTGTACGCCGTCGATGCGATGAGGAAATGACATGCCGCGCCACGCCCGCGGATTCGATCCGCAAGCCGCTTTCGAACATCTGAGCAAACGCGACCGCAAGCTCGGCGCGTGGATGAAACGGCTGGGGCCGATCGACGCCGATCCGCGCTGGCGCAAGCGCTTCGATCCGGTCGACGCGCTGGCGCGGGCGATCCTGTACCAGCAACTGAGCGGCAAAGCGGCTGCGACGATCGTCGCCCGCGTCGAAGCGGCGATCGCCAGCGACCGGTTCCACTGCGACACCTTGGCGCGCATCGACGATCCGGGCCTGCGCGCCTGCGGCGTGTCGGGCAACAAGACTTTGGCCTTGCGCGATCTGGCCTTGCGCGAATCGCGCGGCGAGATTCCGGATCTCAAGCGCATGTCGGTCATGGCCGAAGACGAGATCGTCGCCGCGCTGGTGCCGATCCGCGGCATCGGCCGCTGGACCGTGGAGATGATGCTGATGTTTCGCCTGGGGCGGCCGGACGTGCTGCCGGTAGACGACCTGGGCATCCGCAAGGGCGCACAGAAGGTCGACAAGCTCGAGGACATGCCGACGCCGAAGGAACTGATCGAACGCGGCGAACGCTGGGGCCCATACCGTACCTATGCCAGCATGTATTTATGGCGGATCGCCGATGCGGCGGTGAAGGCGAAGACGCCGACCAAGCGTTCGCAGGATTGAGGTCTCGTCTGAAGCCCTCTCCCGCTTGCGGGAGAGGGTTGGGTGAAGGCGCGCGCGGTTTGAAGATAGCGACGAGCACCTGTTTCCGGTGCTTGAAAGGCAGAGCTCAGAAGTAACGCCGGCCCGCCGGCTCACGCCCGCGTCTTTTCGTCGCCCAGATCGAACGCGATGCAAAGCATGTCCTTTCCGCGCCGCCGACCGCGGCGTACATCCGCCGCGCGGCGAGGTTGTCGTGCTCGGTGCCGACCCAGGCCTCGGCGCAACCCAGCGAACGGGCGTGCGCGAACAATGCGCGCAGCAGCGCGCGGCCGATGCCACGGCTCTCGTAGTCCGGAGCGACGCCGATTTCGTTCACCCACAGTTCCGGCGGTTTATCCGGATGCAGGTAATGCACGGCCGAGGCCATGCCGACTATCTGGCCGCCGTCGAACGCCGCGACCATGTGATGGCGCGGGTCGGTGAGGAATTCTTCCATGAGCGCGGGTTGGATCGCATCGTCGAAGACGCCGTCGGCGACGGTCGCCAGCGCGGCGATGTCGGACAGCGCGAGCAGGCGGATCGAGACGCCTTCAGTCATGCCGTCGGACCAATGCCGGCGCGGTAACGGGTGTCGTACCACGCCAGGCGCCAGGTCGTGGGTTCTTCGACGTAATCGTAGGCGCTCCACGCAGGTTTGGACGGCTCGATGTCGCCGTCGCCGCTGGCTTCGTAGTCGTAACGCGTGGTGGCGCGGGTCAGCAGCGGCGCGACTTGGCCCGCAACGAGAAAATTCGGACAGCCGTAGCGGATGCTGATCGGAAGCCATAGGCCGGTCTTGGGTACAAGGCTTCCGCTATCGACCTCCAACGGATCGGAAACGGGCGACGGCGGATCGGCGTTTTCAGGCAAGGGATCGGCCAGCAAAATCTGGTAGGCCCAGCGCGCGGTCAAGGTCGTGTCGATGCGCGCGGCCATGTTGCCGAGCCGCTCGGCAAGGCTTGCAAGCGAAGGACCGATCTCCTCTGCGATGAATCGAAGCGAGACATGGCGATCGTCGCGCGGATCGCGAGGTTCCAAGCCATCGACGACGGCCGCGGCGATAGCTGCGTATGCGGCGGCGGTGTAGCCGGCATCGAGCAGGGCGAGCCCGCGATCGAAGGCGGCGCGCTGTTCGCGTAGTGCCGCCGTCCATTCGGCCAGCGTCTGCGTTCCCAAACGTTGAGTCGCCTCCGGCCAATGCTCGAAAGCATCGGCGAACCGGCCCAGCAGTGCGCCCGCTTCGGCGAGATAAGGCTGGGAGGTGTACAAGCGCAACAACTCGCAGGCGCCGGCGAAAGTGGCCGCGTCCGCCTGCGTTTCGTTGCCGTCCAGTTCGACGACGTCGGGTGCGGCTTCGTATTCGATTTCGGGTTCTTCGTTCATGGCGGACGCTTGGATCATCGGCGCATAGTTTTTTGTCGCCAGCTTCGGCATGGCGATGGTGGGCCTAGGCCCACCCTACAGGCTGGATACGGTCGCTGCGAGGACGAAGACGGCGGCGATGACGGCCAAAATCAACGCCAGCCATGGGAGCTTGCTGTAGTAGGCCATCGCGAACGCCGGGGCCATCAAAGACAGCGCGATCACGCTGCCAATGGCGACATAAGCGGTCGCCATGCCTTGTCCGGCCAGATCGCTGCCGGATTTGCCCAGCAACGCGGCAAGCCAAATCAGCGCGAGCGCCGCCAACTCCACGCCCACCAGGATCATGACGACGGTTCTCATGCGGTCTCCTTGCGCGCTGCGCGCGTCATCCCGGGAACGCGAGCTTGCCGGCGATGCGGCAGGGCAAGCCCATCAGCGCATCGTGGCACAGCTCGCAGACCAAGCCGTGTTCCTGGCCGTCGTGCGTGCCCGCGTGGGTGTGGTCGCGCACGCAGGCGGGCAATGCGTACGCATTGCGGATGGCGTCGGTATCCAGATAGGCGTCGAAATAGACCCACTCGCGGCATCGCGCCGACCAGGACCGGCCGCGGAAGGTGACGCCGATGCCGCGGCCGGCGAGGGCCGTTTCAACGTTGGACAAGTGTTCGCAGACCATGAAGGCGTCCTCGGGCAGGCCGGTGGCGTCGGCTCAATCTTTCAGACGCAAAGCCAGGACGCGAATGGCCATAAGGCCTAGCGCAGACGCCAATGCCAGGGCTCGTAAACGATGCCGTGCGGATTGTCCCGGGGATAGCTCATCGTGAAGCCGTGGCCTCCCGCACGGGCGGACAGCCAGGCGAAGGCGGCGGTGTTTTCGAACGACTCTTCGGCCGGCGGTTCGTCCGGCGCGCCGATGTCCAGGGCTAGGCCGGAATGGTGCTCGGAATAACCGGGCGCGGCGTTGACCGTGAGGATGTCTTCGACGCTCAGCCCGCGCGCGAGTTTGCGTTCGAAAATGCCCAGTTGGTAATCGTGGCTGCGGTAGCCGGAGATCGCCTCCAGCACGACGCCGTCGCGATAGGCGGCCTCGCGCATCGCGTTCCAGCGGCGCGCGGCCGAAGGATGCAGCCACAACGGCCGGCGGTAGCGGTCGAAGCCCGCCAACGACAACTGGTCGGGTTCCGGCACCAGCGGCAAGCCGGTGCGCTCGCCGTAGCTTTCGTCCAGACCCAGCGATTCCAGACGTTCGATCAAATACGCCAGCGGCAGTTCGCCGATCACATCCAGGCCGCCGCGTTTCTGCTCGGCGATCGTGTCGAGCGCATCCAGGGCTTGTTCGATGCCGGACTCGCGCATCAAGCCCTGCACCAGCGGCAGCAGGCCTTCGGGCAACTCCGCCGCCAGATAGCGGCCGTCACGCTTGCGCCGCAGCACGTGACGGGAGCGGGCCAGCGCACGCGCGTCGCGATTGGCGCGCGCGCGCAGCAGGTCGGCTGGCCAGATTTCGATGTCCGGCGTGTTGATCAGCAGCTTGCTGGCCGTGCGCATCGGCGCAGATTAGCCGCCGATGCGCCTGTCCGCCAAGCGCTGCAGCGCGTCCAGCAGCGCCTGCGGCCGTTCCAGGCTGAGCAGCAGCTTGCGGCCCGACTTTTCCGGCAACAGCAGCACCTTCGAATAGTCGGTGACCAGCACGAAGGCCTTGCTGCGGTCGCGCAGGCGGAAATGGCCGGCGTTGTAGCCTGGCAGGCTGGTGGCCATCACCTTGAGGAAAGGCTTGAGCGACGTGTGTTCGGCCAGATCGACGATGCGCGCGCCGGACAGGTCGAGTTCGCCGATCGTGATCGTCCGTCGATTGAGGCCGGCGAGGATGCGCAAGCTGCCGTCTTCCAGCGAGACGCGGTTGCGGCGGACGATCCAGACGATGATGAAAGCGGCCAGCAGCAGACAGGGCAGCAGCCAGGCGATCTTCGGCTCGCCCTGGTAAGCCACGAATCCCAGGCCGATCAGCGCCGCCAGCAGCGCGAAGCCGGGAACGGCGTAGACATAGGGCCGGGCCGGCACTACCGCGAATTCCTGGTTCATGCGGACGCTCCCGAGTGGACCAGCGGCGCCAGCACGTGCAGCACGATGTCCGCGCTGAAATGCGCGAGCACCGCCATCTCCAGTCCGCGCTTCCAATACACCCAGCCGAACGCCAGGCCGGCGATGGCGTTGAGCGCGACGGTGCGGAACACGACGATGCCGTCCAGGCCCCAGACGTGCGCGGCTGCCGGCAGATGGCCGGCGCCGAACAGCAGCGCGCAAACGGCGATGGCCGCCCAGTAAACGCCGTCGGGCGGAGCCGTCTTCCGCAAACGGGCGAAAGCCCAGACGAGCAACGTCATCAGGAACAGGCGTAGTTGCAGCTCTTCGGCGATGCCGCCGTAGAACGAGGCGAGGAGGCCGTTCAGTGCGGAAGTCGCGACGCCTAGCTTGGCAGGCGGATGCAGCATCTTCGGCAGCATCGGGTCCAGCAGTGCAGAGGCACCGATCACCAGCAGCGCAGCGAAGGCGCCCATGGCGATCGTTTGCATAGGTCTCAGCGCGCGCCAATCGGGCATGCGCCGCAGATTGATCCAGCCGTGTAGCAGGGGGCTGCCGAGTCCGACGCGATGGCCCATGCGCAAGCCGAGCAAGGCCATCGCCCCGATCAGCGCCAGCGCTTGCGCGCCCTGCGCGAGCGCCACCATCGGCAGTGGTATCGGCAGCCGGGCGAATTTCTCCGGCATGAGCTGCGCGACGTACGGAATCAGCGCGGCCGCGGCGATGCCCGCGGCCACGCCCCACACCGCGGCCAGCTTCAAGTCTTGCTTGAACGGGACTTTGTCGGCGACGGCGAAACTGTTCACGCCAAGCGCAGCCCCAAGCCGACGGCCAAAGCGATCAGCGATGCGAGAGCGAGCAACGGCGCGACGCGGCCCGACTGTTCCGGAAAGCGGCGTTCTATCAAGCGGACGATATGCAACATGGCGATCTCCTGGGTTGGTTCTCAGATTTCTTTCTTGAAAACCAATACCGCCGGATGCCCGGTCGAGGCGACGATGTTGACCAGTTCCCAGCCTTGCGCGCCGTATTTATCCAGTTCTTCCTGCATCTTTTGCGGCTTTAGCGCGCCGGTCCAGGAAGTACTCACTTCTACGGCCAGGTATTTCCAACGTCGGCTCATGGGTCGTTCTCCGGAGGGTCTTCCTGCGGCGCTTTAGGCAGCCGCCCGGCCTTGCGCAGCGACTCGCGCAACACGTACTCGATCTGCGCATTGAGGCTGCGCAATTCGTCGTCGGCCCAGCGCTGCGCCGCGGCCAGCACGTCGGCGTTGATGCGCAGCGGATAGGCTTTCTTGTCGGTCATTTGAAAGTCCGCGCTGGGATGTGCGGGCTCTTGCGAGGGATTCGCATATGCATCAGTACAGCGTGCCGGCGTTCACGATCGGCTGCGTGGCGCGTTCGCCGCACAGCACCACCAGCAGGTTGCTGACCATCTGCGCCTTGCGCTCTTCGTCCAGATGCACCACGCCGTTCTTCTGCAGTTCGGCCAGCGCCATCTCGACCATGCCGACCGCGCCGGCCACGATCCGGGTGCGCGCGGCGATGATCGCGTTCGCCTGCTGCCGCTGCAGCATCGCCTGGGCGATCTCGGGCGCGTAGGCGAGGTGGCTGATGCGCGCGTCGAGCACTTGCACGCCGGCGTCGGCCAAACGTTCGGCCAGCTCGTCCTTCAGATGCTGCGAAATCTCGGCGGCATGGCTGCGCAGCGCGATCTGCCCCTCCTCGTGCTGGTCGTAGGGATAGCTGGTGGCCATCGTGCGCAGCGCGGATTCGGACTGGATGTGGACGAAGCTTTCGTAGTCGTCGACGTTGTAGACCGCTTCGGCCGAATCGACGACCTGCCAGACGATGACCGCGGCGATCTCGATCGGGCTGCCGTCCAGTTCGTTCACCTTGAGCTTGCCGCTTTCGAAATTGCGCACGCGCTGGCTGACCTTCTTTTTGCCGTAGAAGGGATTGTTCCAGCGCAAGCCGTTTTCTTTCACCGTGCCGACGTACTTGCCGAACAGGCTCAGCACCGCGGCCTGGTTGGGCTCGACCATGTACAGGCCGAACATGCAGAACAGGAAAACCAAGCCGAGGGCGACGCCAGCGACCGCGAACAGCGGTTCCCGCGTCGTCGCGCCATGGAATATCAGCCAACCGCAGAACAGCAGGGCGACGAACAGGCCCAGCAGTACCGGGATGCCGTTGGAGGAGCGGATCGAGTTCTCTTTCATGACGCGTTCTCGGCGAGGCGGCCGGATGGCCGTGGCGATGCGCAGGTCGGACTTGTCCGCGACTCCGCCGATGAACAGCCAGAACAGCAGCGCGCCGCCCAGCAGCAGAAACAGCAGGACCGGGATGCCGGGCAGGGAGTGGGTCGGGTTCTCTTTCATGGCGCGTTCTCGCGTCGTCGG
>DATFFH010000033.1:0-9618 GCA_035250245.1 Luteimonas sp.
TGGCGTTCCCCGGTATCGCTTCGCTCCACCCGGGCTACGGCTTGGTTTCGCGCACCACGTGCGCGACGCGGATCCGCCAATCCCGGAACAGCGCGGTCTTGCCGCGGACTTGCGCGTCGCGATGCGGCGGGTGATCGCGCCAGGCGGCGACGGCTGCGCCGTCGCGCCAGTAAGACAGCGACAGCAGGCGGTCGGGATGGGACAGGCTTTGGAAGCGTTCGATCGACAGGAAGCCGTCGACGCTGCGCAAATCCTCGGCCAGCGCCGCGGCGGTGGCCAAATATTCGCCACGGCCTTCGGGATGCGGCTCCACTTCGAAGATCACCGCGATCACGCGCGCGCGCCTTCGCGCAGGAACGACAGGGTTTCGGCCCACAAAGCCTCGCGCCGAGGTTGCAGGTGCAGCCAGTGGTTGCCGCCGGAGATTTTCACGTCGCGCTTGTCGCGCGTTCCGGTCAAAGCATCGTACAGACGCTTGGCATCCGCGTCGGCGGTGATGTGGTCCCAATCGCCGCGCACGATCAATACCGGTTGCCGGATGCGCGCGCTGTCCACCAGGCTTTCGCCGGCCCAGAGCGCGTCGATGTCGGCGCCGGGGCCGTTGGGGACTTTCGCCGAACGCGGCGTGCGTTGCGTAGAGGTCGGATCGCTGTCCAGATAAGCGGCGCACCAGCGGTCGATTTCGGCTTCGCTCACCGGCGTCGGCGCGTTCGCGGGCAGGCCCGTGCGTTGTCGCGGCCGCTGGTGAGCCGCGTCGATCAAGGACCAGGCGGGCGCGGGCGCGTTCTCGCGCGGGCCTTCGCGCGTGGCGACCGGGCCGAACAGCACCAGGCGCGATGCCAGCTCCGGATAATCGATCGCTGCTTGTTGCGCCGGCAGCGTGCCCCAGGAATGCGCGACGACGTGGATCGGTGCATCGGGCCTGATCTCGCGGATGCGGCGCAGCGCGACGCCGATCTGCGCGGCGGCGTCCGCGCAGCGGCCGAACGGTGGTGCGGACAACGCATCCGCCTCGAAAACCCGCGGCCGGTCCGAATGGCCGTAACCGGCGAAATCCAGCGCCCATGCATCCAGCCCGGCGTTCTGCCAATGGTCCAGCCAGGACACGCCGCCCATTTTCCAGCCCACCGACAGCGCGGCCGGAAACGTGGCGCCGTGCACGTACAGCACCGCATCGCCGGACGCGGGCTGGCGCGTCAGCGCGAGTTGCAGAGTTTCGTCGCCGCGGCGCCAGGCCACGCGCTGGCGTTGCGGCGCCGGTTTCGCAGCGGTCGGCGCGGCACCGGACGGCAGCGCGGCCACCGCCAGGCCCAGCAGGGAAGTCTTGATCGCATCGCGTCGGTCCATCGCGGCTCCTCGGCCGTTGAAAGATGCTGCGATGTTGCGCTTGCATCGGCGACGATGTTTCGTTCAATATCGAACTATGGATGCAGGCCCCTCCCTGGCCCGAATCGCCGCCCTGATCGGCGACCCGGCGCGCGCGCTGATGCTGGCCGCGCTGTTGGACGGCCGCAGCCGCACCGCCGGCGAACTGGCGCAGGCGGCCGGGATCACGCCGCAGACCGCGAGCGCGCATCTGGCCAAGCTGGCCGAGTCGGGTTTGCTGGCGATCGAAAAACAGGGCCGGCACCGCTACCACCGGCTCGGCGGCAGCGACGTCGCCCATGCTCTGGAAGCGCTCATGGCGGTTTCAGCCACGCCTTTGAAAACGCCGCGACTGGGTCCCGCCGACGCGGCGCTGCGGCATGCGCGCACTTGTTACGACCACCTGGCCGGCGAGATCGCGGTCGGCCTGGCCGAGCGATGGCGCGCTAAAGAATGGATCGAAGGCGCGGGCGAGGATTGGCGTCTCACCGCGGCCGGCCGCCGCGGTTTCGCCGCGCTCGACATCGCGTTGCCGGACGACGCTTTGCGCAGGCCGGCATTGCGTCCCTGTCTGGATTGGAGCGAACGACGTCCGCACCTGGGCGGCCAGCTCGGCGCCGCCGTGCTCGAATCTCTGTTCGCGCGCGATTGGGTGCGCAAGCGTCGCGGCTCGCGCGCGCTGCTGCTCACCGGCGAAGGCGAGCGCGCGCTCGCGCGCTGGCGCCGCTGACGCTATGTAGAGTCGAGCCTGCTCGACTGTTTTTCTCCTCCAAGCCGGAGAATCATAAAAGCAAGGGCAGTCGAGCAGGCTCGACTCTACAAGAGCGGCGCGCACGTTCGCCCGCAAAGGCAAAAAAACCGCGCGAGCCTTGCGGTGTTCAAACGATTCCGGTCGCGGCAATCTTGCGGGCGGGAAAAAGCAGTCGAGCAAGCTCGACTCTACAAAAGCAAAAGCCGGCGCGAAGCCGGCTTTTTTCTTCGGGGGTACGAATCGCGTCACACGATCGACAACGACTTCTCTTTCCGCTCCGCCAGCCGCTTCTCGAGGTAATGGATGTTCTGTCCGCCGTTCTGGAAGCCCTGATCGGACAAAATCCGCTGCTGCAGCGGGATGTTGGTCTTGATCCCGTCCACCACCATCTCGCTCAGCGCCACGCGCATGCGCGCGATCGCGGTGTCGCGGTCGGGGCCGTGCACGATCAGCTTGCCGATCATCGAATCGTAATTGGCCGGCACGCGGTAGCCTTCATAGACGTGCGAATCCACGCGCACGCCGGGGCCGCCCGGGGCGTGGAAATGCTTCACCAGGCCGGGCGAGGGCAGGAAAGTGTCCGGATCTTCGGCGTTGATGCGGCATTCGATGGCGTGGCCGGTCAGCACCACGTCCGACTGCTTGATCGACAGCTTGTGGCCGGCGGCGATCATCAACTGCTCGCGCACCAGGTCGATGCCGGTGACGAGCTCCGTGACCGGATGCTCCACCTGGATGCGGGTGTTCATTTCGATGAAGTAGAAACGGCCGTTCTCGTACAGGAACTCGAACGTGCCCGCGCCGCGGTAGCCGATGCGGATGCAGGCTTCCACGCAGACCTTGCCGATCTCTTCGCGCTGCTGCGGCGTGATGCCCGGCGCCGGCGCTTCCTCCACCACTTTCTGGTGGCGACGCTGCATGGAGCAGTCGCGCTCGCCCAAGTGGATCGCGTTGCCTTGGCCGTCGGCCAATACCTGGATCTCCACGTGGCGCGGGTTTTCCAGGAATTTCTCCATGTACACCATGTCGTTGCCGAAGGCGGCCTTGGCTTCGGTCTTGGTGGTCAGGATCGCGGCGTTGAGATGCGCTTCGGTGTGGACCACGCGCATGCCGCGGCCGCCGCCGCCGCCGGCGGCCTTGACGATGACCGGGTAGCCGATTTCGCGCGCGATCTTGATGTTGGCCGTGGCGTCGTCGCCGAGCGGACCGCCGCTGCCGGGCACGCAGGGCACGCCGGCGTCCTTCATCGCGCGGATCGCTTCCACCTTGTCGCCCATCAGGCGGATGGTCGCGGCTTTCGGGCCGATGAAGATGAAGCCGGATTGCTCGACGCGTTCGGCGAAGTCGGCGTTCTCGCTCAAGAAACCGTAGCCGGGGTGGATCGCCTGCGCGTCGGTGACTTCCGCCGCGGCGATGATCGCCGGCATGTTCAGATAGCTCTCCGACGACGGGGCCGGACCGATGCACACGGATTCGTCGGCCATCGCCACGTGCTTCAGGTTGCGATCCACGGTGGAATGCACCGCGACCGTGCGGATGCCGAGCGCGTGACAGGCGCGCAGTATGCGCAGCGCGATTTCGCCGCGGTTGGCGATTACGACTTTATCGAGCATCGCGCGCGCCTCAGCCGATCACGAACAGCGGCTGGTCGAACTCCACCGGCTGCCCGCTTTCGCCGAGGACGGCCAGCACCGTGCCGGACACGTCGGCTTCGATCGGGTTGAACATCTTCATCGCTTCGATGATGCCCAGCGTTTCGCCGGCCTTGACCGCCTGGCCGACGCCGACGAACGGCGGCTTGTCCGGGCTGGGCGAGGAATAGAAAGTACCGACCATCGGCGAGCGGATTACGTGGCCGTCGGGCAGGTCTGCGGCTTTCGAGGTGCCACCTGTGGCCGCTTCGGTCGGCGACTGCATCGGCATCGGCGCGGCGGGCGCAGCCTGTGCCGGTGCGGCGATCATCGCCGGCGCGGCGTAGGTCACGCTGCCCTTGGGCGTGCGTGCCAGACGTACCGATTCCTCGCCTTCCTTGATCTCGATTTCGGCGAGGTTGGATTCTTCCAGCAGGTCGATCAGTTTCTTGATTTTTCTAAGGTCCATGTCGGCCTCGATGGTTATTTTGATTTCAGCCTCTCCCGCTTGCGGGGAGGATGCGTGTCAGTCGCCGCTTTCCAGCTTCCGCATCGCCGCCGCCAGCGCCAGCCCGTAGCTCAGCGGCCCGAAGCCGCAGACCACGCCCACGGCCAGGTCGCTGAAATAGCTGGTGCGGCGGAACGGTTCGCGCGCGTGCGGGTTGGACAGGTGCACTTCGATGAAAGGGATGGCCACGGCCGCCAGCGCGTCGCGCAGGGCGACCGAGGTGTGGGTGAAGCCGGCCGGGTTGATCAGGATGAAGTCGGTGTCGTCCTCGCGAGCGGCTTGGACCCGGCCGACCAATTCGTGCTCGGCGTTGGACTGGAAGCTTTCCAAGTCGTGGCCCTTGGCCAGGGCCCGGGTTTTGAGGTCGGCGTCGATCTCTTCCAGATCGGTATGGCCGTAGATTTCCGGCTCGCGGGTGCCGAGCAGGTTGAGGTTGGGGCCATGCAGGACCAGCAGCTTCGCCATCGCTAGGCTCGGTAAGCGAGGCGCGCAGTCTGCGCGATCGTGCGGATGCTGTCCAGTTCGCCGAAGTTCGGCCGGATTCCGCAAAATTGAACGCGCGTTTGAATTGTGGCGGCGGTCACGTAGGGTGGGCCTTGGCCCACCCATCGCCGTCTTGCGATCACGAAGAACGCAGCGGCGAAGCGATGTTCCTTGATTCCGCCGGTTGTTTGTCGCAGCAGGGAGAGGGCAATGGTGGGCCAAGGCCCACCCTACGGCTTGGCCCAGCCGGCGATTTCGCCGTGTTCGAAAGGACCGATCCGCTGCTTCAACAAGCGGCCGTCGGCCGAAATCAGCACCGAATAGGGCAGCACGCCTTTCGGGTTGCCCAGGCGTACGCCGGCGTCGCGCGGACCGGCGGCGTCCAGGAAAAGCGGGTAGGCCACCGGGATCTTCTTCAGGAATTCGCGCACCGCGGCTTCGTCGTCCAGGGCGATGCCGATCACTCGTATGCCGTTGTCGCCCTGTTCGGCATGGAATCGCTGCAGTTCTGGCATTTCCTCGATGCACGGCCCGCACCAGCTGGCCCAGACGTTGATCAGCAGCGGCCGGCCGGCGTAGGTCTTGGGCAGTTCGCTCGCCTTGCCGTCGAGGCCGGTCAGCACGAAGGCCGGCACGGGTTCGCCTCGCTCGGCCACCGCCAGGCCCGCGGGCGTGGGCGGCGCGGTGGCCGACAGCACGCTTTGCGCGGCGCGCTGTCCGATTTCGGTCTTCAGCAACGGCCCCGGGCCGTTCGTGAGCAACGACGCGGCCACGCCCAGCGCGCCGGCGATCACGGCCACCAGCACGACCTTGGCGGTATTGCCCATCAGCGCGCCTTCGCGCTGCGTTCGACGAAGGCGCCGGCTTTTTCGAAGCCGACCAGGCGCAGTTCGCGCCGTTCCGCGCCGTCGATGAAGAACAGCGTGGCCGGCGGGCCGATGATGCCGAAACGCTGCATAAGCGACTGATCGAGGTCGTCATTGGCGGTGACGTCCGCCTTCAACAGCACGAAGTCGGCGAGCGCGGCTTGCACGGCCGGGTCGGTGAAGGTGTATTTCTCCATTTCCTTGCACGACACGCACCAGTCGGCGTAGAAATCGAACAGCAGCGGCTTGCCGGCGGCCTTGGCCGCGGCGACTTCGCGGTCCAAGTCGGCCGAAGACTTGATCATGCGGAACTGCAGTTCGCGCGCTTCGTGCTTGCCGCCGATCGCGCCGGCCAGCGGCTGAAGCGGATCCTTGCCGCCGGCCATCGCGCCCAGCAATTCCGCCGCGCCGATCACCGCCAGCAGCAAGCCGAAGAAGCGCGCGATCCAGCGCGAACGCTCGCCGCTCTCGGGCCGCGCCAGCGAGAACGCCCAGGCCGAGGCGGCCAAAGCCAGCACGCCATACAAGGCCAGCGACGCGGCAGCGGGCAGGATCCGCGACAGCATCCAGATCGCCAAACCGACGAATACGAAACCGAATACGCGCTGCACCGCAGTCATCCACGGCCCGGACGTCGGCAGCCCGCGACCGGCGGCGACGCCGAAGGCCAGCAGCGGCGCGCCCATGCCCAATGCCAGCAGGAACAGCGCCGCGCCGCCGAACACCGGGTCGCGGGTCTGGCCGATGTACAGCACCGCGCCGGCCAGCGGCGGCGCCACGCAGGGTCCGACGATCAGCGCCGACAACGCGCCCATCGCCGCCACGCCCCAGAGCGAACCGCCGCGCTGCTGGTCGCTCATCGCACCGAGCTTGGCGCGAAGGAAGGCGGGCAATTGCAATTCGTACAGGCCGAACATCGATAGCGACAGCGCCACGAACAGCGCGGCGAAGGCGACGATCACCCACGGCGTCTGGAACGCGATCTGCAGGTTGGCGCCGAGCAATCCGGCGATCACGCCGGCGATCGTGAACACCACCGCGCTGGCCAGCACGTATACCAGCGACAGCCAGAACGCACGCGCCGCGCCGATGCGTTCGCCGCGGCCGGCAATCAGGCCGGACAGGATCGGAATCATCGGCAGCACGCAAGGCGTGAACGCCAGCAGCAGTCCGGCGACGAAGAAGCCGAGCAGGGCGAGCCAGCGATGCGAACCTGCGAGCGCGGCGGCCAGGCGGCTGTCTTCGGCTTGGGGGGCGTCGTTTCCGCCGGATTCTTTGGCCGGCGCGGTTTCTGTGGGAGCGGCTTCAGCCGCGAGCTTTTCAGGCCGGTCTGCGCTGTTTCCGGATGCGGAAGCGAACTCTGTTGCGTTCGATGCGGCGGACAGTGCATCCGATTGCGAAGAGCTCGCGGCTGAAGCCGCTCCAGCAGATGCATCGCCCGCCGGAATCGACAACGCCACCGTCCGCGTCATCGGCGGATAGCAGATGCCGTCGTTCTGGCAGCCTTGGAACGTCGCGGTCAGCGTCGCTTTGCGCGCATCGGCGACGCTGCGCATCAGCGGCACCGGCAGATCGATCTGATCGAAATAGACGACGACGTTTCCGAAATGCTCGTCGCGATGCGCGACGCCTTTCGGCCAAACCGGCTTGCCCAATTCAATCCCGCCGCCCGCGTCGATCTTCAGCGCGGTCTTGTCGCGATACAGGTAATAGCCCTTGGCCGGCGTGAATCGCAGCAGCAAGGCGTTGCCGCCATCGGCAATGGCTTCGAAACGGAAGGCCTGTTCGGGTGGCAGCGGCAAGGCATCGACGGCACCATTCGCGGCGATCGGCGAAGCGGCCGCGCCGCCCGCGCCCAGCGATTTGCCGAATGCCGTGAAGCCTGCGTCGCCGCGGTCGTTCTTTGTGGGAGCGGCTTCAGCCGCGATCTCTTGATTTTGCGTTTGCGCGGTGGCCTGACCGGAAGAGCTCGCGGCTGAAGCCGCTCCTACAAGAACAGGCAATGTGACATTGAGCGTGCGGGTCTGCGGCGGATAGCACACACCCAAGTCCGCGCAGCCTTGGTATTTCACTTTGAGCGAAACCTGGCGCGCGCCGCCCGCGGCGACGCCGGGCAGCGTGGCGACCAGTTCGCCGCGATAGGTTTCCACCGGCCCGAAGAATTCGTCGGTGTGCTTCTTGC
This sequence comes from Luteimonas sp., assembly GCA_035250245.1. Taxonomy (GTDB): domain Bacteria; phylum Pseudomonadota; class Gammaproteobacteria; order Xanthomonadales; family Xanthomonadaceae; genus Luteimonas_C. The sequence goes on from DATFFH010000033.1 coordinate 7,787, forward strand.
CGTTCGGCAATTGCAGCGTCTGCGCTTGGAAACCCGTCGCCTGCACCGAGATGCGATGGCGATACAGGTAATAGCCGTCGGCGATCTTCCAGCGCAGTTGAATGCGGTCGCCCGCAGGCGCGTTCGCGCTGAGCGCGAAGGCCTGATCCACTGGCAGCAGATCGTCTTCGTCGACGGCGCCTGCCGGCAACGCCGACGCGGCGGCCAGCGACAACAGGAATGCGGCCAGGCCGCGCAGGCGCAACGCCATCATCGTTCCTCTGCGCGCGTCTGCGCCGCGATCCAGTCCAAGTAAGCGGGCAGGCCGCCCGCCGCTTCGACCGCGACCAGTTCCGGGAGTTCATACGGATGCAGTTCGGCCAGCCTTTCCGCCAATCGCTCCAGTCGGTCCTTCGTCGTCTTGATGATCAACAGCGTTTCGTTGTCGCGCTGGACGTCTCCTTTCCAACGATAGGTGGAACGCACCCCCGGCAGCGCGTTGACGCAAGCCGCCAAGCGCTCTTCGACCAACGCCGCGGCGATGCGGTCGGCGGTTTCGGGATCGGGGCAGGTGCTGAGGCAGACCAGGGTGGGCAAAGGAATCGCAGCCGGAAAGGGGCGTATAGGGTAGCCGACGGCGGTTTGAGGTGCGGAACCTATGTCGCCCTGGTCAAATGCGCGTGCAGCCAAGCCGCCAATTCCCGCTCCCCGAGCGAGCCATCGGCAAGCGCCAGGAAGGTGCGATAGCGCTCTTCCTGCGTCGCGTCGAGCCCATGGCCATTGAGCCTTAGAAACAACAACGTGACGACGAAGGCGGTGCGCTTGTTTCCGTCGACAAAAGGATGGTTGCGGGCCAGTCCATAACCGTAGGCAGCGGCCAGCGCGGGCAACGGAGTCTCGTCGCCGCCGTAGGCGAACAGCTGACGCGGCCGGGCCAGCGCCGACGCGAGCAAATTCGCATCGCGCACGCCCGGAGCGCCGCCATGTTCGGCCAATTGCCGCAGATGGATCGCGTCGACCACCGCCTCCTGCACCCACACCGGTTCGCGCATGGGTTATTCCGCGAGCTTGCGCAGTACGTCGCGGTTCTCGCGCATGATCTCTTCGGCGACATCCATCTGCCGCGCGAACTCGGGGTCGTACTGGCTGATCCGGTAGCCGTCCGGCGCTTCGGTCAGGTACAGCACGTCGCCTTCGCGCACGCGTAGCTTGGCCAGCACGTCCTTGGGCAGGATCACGCCGACGGAATTGCCGATGCGGTTGATTTTGAGAGTGGCGCTCATGTTGTCACTGTGCCGGAACTGGCGTTATTACGCAAGTTATAACGTCGGATCGCGAGCCGCCCTTGAAACCCCAATGATTCCGCCCCACATCCCGCTCGTCCCCGGCGCGCCGGGCTTTTCGCGCTTCCGGCGTTGGCACTCGTCATATTCGACTGCTAAAATCGCCGGCCCATCCCGTTACAAATCAGCCACTTAAGAGGGTCGCAATGAATCTCAAGCCGCTCTACGACCGCGTGGTCGTCAAGCCCATCGAAGCCGACGAAGTTTCCGCCGGCGGCATCCTGATCCCCGACAACGCCAAAGAGAAGCCGACCAAGGGCGAAGTGATCGCCGTGGGCGAGGGCAAGGCGCTGGACAACGGCAGCCTGCGCGCGCCGAAGGTCAAGGTCGGCGACAAGGTCATCTACGGCCAGTACTCGGGCTCGGCGTACAAGCACGAAGGCACCGAATACAAGATCGTGCGCGAAGACGACATCCTCGCCATCGTCGGCTGATCCCGCTTTGTAGAGTCGAGCCTGCTCGACTGCTTTTTTCCCGCAAGTTCTCGCGATCGGACCGAAGAGCAGTCGA
>DATFFH010000034.1:0-16076 GCA_035250245.1 Luteimonas sp.
CGCGAACGCGAGGCCGCCGCCCGCGCCGCCGCCAATGCGTCCAAGCCGTCCTCGGCCGGCACGCGCAAGCCGGTGCAGGTGGCCAGCACACCGCCGATCAATGTCGGCGGCCTGGGCTGGCCCGCTTCGGGCGCCTTGCTCGCCGGCTTCGGCGGCACCATGCCCGACGGCCGCCGTAGCGAGGGTTTGCTGATCGGCGCCGCTTCAGGCGCGCCGGTGCGCTCGGTGGCCGACGGCACCGTGGTCTACGCCGAATGGATGACCGGCTACGGCCTGCTGTTGATCGTCGACCACGGCAACGGCTACATGAGCCTGTACGCCAACAACGACGCCCTGCTCAAGGACGCGGGAGACGCGGTCAAGCGCGGCGACGCCGTCGGCAGCGTCGGCAGTTCCGGCGGGCAGGGCCGTCCGGCGCTGTATTTCGAACTGCGCCGCAACGGCCAGCCGGTGAACCCCAACGTCTGGCTGCAGAAACGCTGAACCAACGTTCCAGCCGGCATAATCGGGCCGAACCCGCCGGGCCGCATGCGGTCCAAACGGGGTGCCGACCGACCGGAGTTCCCGCAATGCGCCTACGTTCCTCCCCGTTGCTGTTTCTGGTGCTGCTTGCGCCCGCCTTCTCGCTGCATGCCCAGCAGCAGGACCAGGAGGAATCCGAACAGCAGACCCTGGAAATCGCCTCCAGCGACGACCCGGACGCCGCCGAATCGACCACTTCGAAAGTGCCGCTGGACGAGATCCGTCGCTACGTGGCGGTCTACAACGCGGTCAAGCAGGCGTACGTGGATCCGGTCGACGACCAGAAGCTGATGCACTCTGCGGTGCGCGGTTTGCTGAGCGACCTGGATCCGCACAGCGTCTATTTCGACAAGGACGACGCCAAGGAATTCGACGAAGCCACCAGCGGCGCCTACGACGGCATCGGCGTCGAACTGCAGCAGCTGCCCGACCACACCTATCGCGTGGTGTCGCCGATCGACGATACGCCGGCGGCGCGCGCCGGTTTGAAGTCCGGCGATCTGATCGTGGCCATCGACGGAAAACCCATCGGCGACGACGCCGATTCCACGCCGCTGCGCGGCAAGCCCGGTACGAAGGTGAAATTGAAGATCGTACGCGCCGGCGTCGCCAAGCCTTTCGACGTGACCGTGACGCGCGAGAAGATCCGCGTCGCCAGCATCCGTTCGCGCATGCTCGAACCCGGCTACGGTTACGTGCGCGTCAGCACCTTCCAGGCCGACACCGCGGCCGATTTCTCGCGTCAGGTCGACAAGCTCAAGAGCGGCAGCGGCGGCAAGCTGGCCGGCCTGGTGATCGACTTGCGCAGCAACCCCGGCGGCCTGCTGACCGCGGCGGTGCAGATCGCCGACGACTTGCTGGACGGCGGCAAGATCGTCAGCACCCGCGGCCGCATCGCGGTGAGCGATGCGGAATTCTCGGCTACGCCGGGCGACCGCTTGAACGGCGCGCCGGTGGTGGTATTGGTCGATGCGGGTTCGGCCAGCGCCTCCGAAGTGCTGGCCGGCGCGCTGCGCGACAACGGCCGCGCACGCGTGGTCGGCAGCCGCACCTTCGGCAAGGGTTCGGTGCAGACCGTGCTGCCGCTGGACAACGGCGATTCGGTGAAGCTGACCACGGCGCGCTATTACACGCCCAGCGGCAAGTCGATCCAGGGCGTGGGCATCGCGCCGGAAGTGGTGCTGCATCCGGAAAAGAAACCCGGCGCCAAGGACGATGACGGCGGTCTGGATCCCTACACCGAGGCGAATCTGCCCGGCCACCTGCGCGGCGACGAAGAAGGCCAGGAAGGCTATGCCGCCGGCGAAGTGCTGGACGGCGACGCGCCGATCGCGGCGGCCCTGGCGGAGTTGAAGAAGCCGGTGGCGGCTAAATCCGCGAACCCGGCCAGCGCTTCCAAGAATTGAGCTGACGTAGGCTGGGTTGGCTTCATCAACCCAGCTAATCGGGTCGTCCGCTGTCTTTATCTGGTTGAAGATGGCGATGCTGGGTTGATGAGGCCAACCCAGCCTACGGTTGACTTTGGGGATAAATCACCGTATAAGGTTGATTAGTCCCCAATTTAGGCAATCGCCATGGGCCTGACCGCTCGCACTTTCGCCGATCCCATCGCCGACCTCGATGACGAATCCGTCCGCCACGACTTGGCCCGGGTCGTCGCCGCTTTGCTGGAAAAGTGGGCCCTGCCCACCGAAACCCAGCTGGCCCTGCTTGGCATGAGCCCGGAGAGCCGCAAGGTGCTGCCGCAATTCCGCCGCGGCGAGCGCGCGCTGCCCAACACGCGCGACACGCTGGACCGCGCCGGCTATCTGCTCGGCATCCACAAGGCGTTGCGCTTGTTGTTCCCGGAAGACGAAGCGCTGCGTTACGGCTGGGTTCGCCGCCGCAACCGCATGCTCGACGGCAAGCCGCCGCTGGAAGTGATGCTGGACGAAGGCCTGGTCGGCTTGGCCCGCATCGCCCGCTTCGCCGATTTCCAGCGCGGCCAGTAAGCGCGCATGGCGCTGTACGACGCGCTGACCGATTTCGACGGCAGCGTCTTCCGCAACATCGTCTCGCTGCGCAGCACCGAGCACCTGTTCGACGATCTGGTGCCCGATGCGGCCGGCCAGAACGCAGCGATCGCGGCCGACATGCGGATGAAGCCGGGCACGCCCGGCGTGATCGGCCGCGGCTTCGAATATTCGCAGGCCATCGCCTATCCGTTCGCCAGCGACAACACGGTCGCCAGTCGCTACGGCGACGGTAGTCTGCGCGTGTGGTACGGCGCGTTGGAGGAAGACACGTCCGTCGCCGAGACCTGCTGGCATGCGCTGCAGCAAGTGAAAGGGATCGAAGGCGTCGACCGGCCGGTGACGCGCTACCGCGCCATGTACCGCGTCCGCGCGCGCGGCTTATTTCTGGAATTGCGCGGCAAGCAGCGCGAGCATCCGGAATTGTTGGACGAGGATTACGCCGCGACGCAAGGCATCGCCAAGCACGCGGCCGGGCAGGGATTGCAAGGCTTGTTGTATCCCGCCGCGCGCTGGCCGGAAGGCAGCTGCTTGGCCGCGTTCAAGCCGGAGCCGTTGTCGGATCCGCAGTTGATCTATTACCTGACCTACCGGATCGATCCTGTCGGCGATGCGGTGACGATCGAGCGTAAGCCGGGGGTCGTGGAACGTGTGCTGACGGCGCCAGAGTTGGTTCGGCGCGGATAGAGGAAGGTCTAGTCGGTGTTGATCATGCCGGCCGATTCGGGATCGAAACCTTTCGGGAACTGAGTATTCGAATCGTACTCCGCGCCGACCAAATTGCATTGGTTGAGGATGGCGCCAGTAAGGTCTGCGCCCTGCAACCGGGTGGAGCCGCCTAGGTTATCCAGTCCCAGGTTGGCCTGGCGAAGATTAGCTCCAGCGAGTAGGGCGCTCTTGAGGTTTGCGCCGCGAAGATCAGAACGCTCGAAGTTGCAGCCAGACAAATCGGCACCCTCCAGCATCGCCCAATAAAGGCTGGAGCCAGCGAAGCTGCGGCCGCGAAGAGTCGAAACGCCGCCGGCGCTAAAACCTTCGAGATTTCCGTTCTCTAGGTCTACAGAATCGGAAGGTAAGTAATACGCGGCGATGTGACCGCCGTAGTCATCCGATATCGCTACGCGACGTTTCGACATGTCTGCTAACGCGGTTTCGCCGGCAACGGAAACGGCGTCACCACCTTCTCGCCGGTCTCCGCGTCGCGGATCGCCGAGGTGCCTTTCTTTTCGACCTCTTCGATCCGGACGATGCTCTGCATCGGCAGATGCAAAGCACGGGTGCCGCCGAATTCGTCGCGCAAACGTTCCTCTGTCGGATCCACGACCAGGCCGTCGTGCACGTCGAACACCAGATCGCCGACTTCGGTGAAACCCCACAATCCGCTGCTGGCGACGCGGCGCGCGTACAGCTCGTAGACCTTGCCGTGGTTGTGGAAAGTGACTTTGTAGAGCGTCTTGGCCATGACCGAAATTATAGAGCGCTCAATAACCCTGCTTGTGCCGCATCCGCCGCGCGATCGAGCCGCGCATCGCCAGCGCCGACGCCGCGCCGAAGACGAAGCCGGCCAAGTGCGCCGACCAGGCCACCGCGCCGTAAGCCGGACCGATGAAGGTGAACACGATCTGCAACGCCACCCAGATGCCGATCAGCAGCGACGCCGGCGCACGCACGAATTCCAGGAACAAGCCCAGCGGCAGCACCACGCCCAATTTCGCGCGCGGGAACAGCGCCAGATATGCGCCGATCACCGCCGACACCGCGCCGCTGGCGCCGATGATCACCCGGTCCGGCGCGCTGATCGTGAACATCGCCGCGAAGTTGGCCACCGCGCCGCCCAGCAGGAACAACAGCAGGAAACGCCACGAGCCCATCGCCCGTTCGGCAGGCAGGCCGAAGATCAGCAAGAACACCAGATTGCCCAGCAAATGCGCCCAGTCGGCGTGCAGGAACAAGGCCGTGAGCAGGCGCAAGCCGTGGTCGCGATCGAAGGCCGAACGCCAGCCGCCCGAGGCATCCCAGGCCCCGGTCAGCACGCCCCATTCCATCAGCAGGGTGCGATGCGCCGCGTCCGGCCGCGCGATCACCCACAGGAACGCCGCCCACAGCGAGACCAGCAACAGCGGGGTGGCCCAGCGGATCGAATTCTTCGCGCGGGAGGGGATGGTGACGAACATGGCCGGGATTATGCGGCGCTGCTCTTCGTAGGAGCGGCTTTAGCCGCGAGCTTTTCTACCGGAACGCGACAAAGGTGCCGATTTGAGAGAAAAGCTCGCGGCTAAAGCCGCTCCTACAAAAGCAAAGACGCCCGTACGCAAACCTGAAAAATCGTATTGTTAGCATAGGGTTAAAAACGCGGTATATTGCATACGGCGACGTACGTCGGGAGGGGAACCGGCGCAGCGAAGCAGGGAAGCCGATGCTTTCCGAAGCCTGCAGATGCAGGCGTGCCTTTTTCTTATTGCCCCGGAGAGAACGTACATGCAGAACCAGAATTTCGCCCGCATCACCGCACTGGCGCTCGGTATCGCCGGCGCGCTGGCGCTGGGCCAAGCCCATGCTTCCGGTTTCCAGATCAAAGAAAACAGCACCAAGGCCCTGGGCCGCGCGTTCGCCGGTTCCGGCGCCGCCAGCGGCGACGTGTCGGTGGTGTCGAACAACCCGGCTGCGATGTCGACCTTCAAGCAGAGCGCGGTGCAAGCCGACGTGGCGGTGATCGATCTGACGGCGGACTTCACCGGCAGCGGCCGCACCGCGGTCGGCACCCCGCTCACCGGCGGTAACGGCGGCGATCCGGGCGATGCCACGCCGGTGCCGTCGATCGCCGCGATCTTCCCGGTCGGCGACACCGGCATGACCCTCGGCGCCCAAGTCAGCGCGCCGTTCGGCCTGAAGACCGAGTACGACGCCAACTGGGTCGGCCGCTACAACGCGGTCAAGTCGGACGTGAAGACCGTCGACCTGACCCTGGCCGCTTCGTTCGATTTCAGCTCCGAAGTGTCGATCGGCGTCGGCCTGATCTACCAGCGCGCCGAGGCCACGCTGTCCAACGCGATCGATTTCGGCACCGCGCTGTGCGCTTCGCCGAACCCGGCCGCCTGCTTCAACCCGGCCAGCCCGTTCCGTCCGCAGGCCAACGACGGCTTCGTCGAAGTGAAAGGCGACGACACCGGCATCGGCTGGCTGATCGGCATGCACATCCATCCGAACGAACGCACCGCGATCGGCTTCTCGCACCGTTCGGAAATCGACCACGACCTGGAAGGCAACGCCGACTTCACCGTGCCGGCCAACGTCGCCGCCGCGCTGGCGTTCGCCCGCCCGGGCCAGTTCGTCGACACCACCGCCGTGGCCCCGCTGACCACGCCGGCCGTGGACACGATCAGCATCTCCTACGGCATCACCGACAACTTCAAGGTGCTGGCCGACTTCTCGCGTACGCAGTGGAGTTCGCTGGAGAACGTGACCATCTTCTTCGACTCGAACCAAGCGCCGTCGGTCGAGGACTTCAAGTGGAAGGACACCACGTTCTGGTCGCTCGGCGCCGAGTGGGATCTCAACGACGCCTTCACCTTGCGCGCCGGCTACGCCGAAGACCAGTCGCCGACCAAGATCGAAACCCGCACCCCGCGCCTGCCCGACGCGGACCGTCAGTGGGGCTCGATCGGCCTGACCTGGAAGGCCAGCCCGGCCTTCGAAGTCAGCGCGGCCTACACCCGCATCTTCGTCGACGATCCCGAGATCGCGAACATCCACTCCAGCAGCCAGAGCACGCTCACCGGCAGCTACGATGCGGACGTGAACATCTTCGGCATCTCGGCGCAGTACAAGTTCTGATCGCGCGAAGCCGCAACACCGAAAAACCCCGCCTCGGCGGGGTTTTTCTTTTGGCGCCAGGATCAAGCGTCGAAACCTGCCTCGCCTCCGCGGCCGCGCACTCACACGCCCATCGCGATCTCGAGCAGTACCCGCCAGACATTCATGGGCAACCATTCCTCGTAGCCGTCCCACGCCGCGTATTGCGGGAGCTTCACGGTATCCGGAATCTTCATGAAAGGAGTGCCTTTCTCGAATTCCGCGTAGACCGCGGCCCTCAGGTCTCGCAGATACTCGAGCTGATCCGCGACGCTCGTCCTGGGACCGACAGGCGCATTGTGGGCGTACATCACCTGTTCGAATTCGAGCATCTCCATCTCCGCGAGCGTTCTCTCCCATTCCTTCGGAGAAAAATCCGGCATGTAGGTGAAGGCCACCCGGTTCGGCACGACGAGGTCGACCGTATAGATCGTTTTCTCTTTTGGAAACTGGAACACGGTCATGCCTTCGCCGTGGTTGGCGCCGAAATGGAGAAGGTTTATCCGGCTATTTCCGAGCCTAAGCTCCGATTTGGATCCGGACCAAGTCCGGTCTGGCATGACGACGTCGGGACTTGGATGGCGCTTCAGCCAGTTTGCCGCTTCGCGGTGGCTGAGTATCGTCGCTCCTTCCGCCTTGAAGATTTCGCCGCCGGCGATGTGATCGTAGTGGTTGTGCGAATAAACGAGGTACCTGATCGGCTTGTCCGTCAACTTGCGTATGGCCTCGAGCGAGGCTTTGGCGAAATCCTTGTCGAAGCTGTCGATGACGACTACACCGTCGTCCGTGACCAGGAAGGCGTTAAACGCCATTCCAGCGCCGAAGCTGTAGAGACCGGGAGCGACCTCCGTCGTCCTGTAGTCGGGACGGGCATCGGCGGCAGGACTGTATGCGCCCAGCCCCAAGGCGATTGCAGCGGCCAAGAAGAAGGCGCCCAGCGGAGGATTGCAAGCCATGGTGTTCGCGGCCTCGTATGCGGTATTCGATGGGAGTTAGATGCGCGCTTGGCTTCGCGGCGGCGCGCGGCATGCAGGCAATCTAGGCGGGGCGGACTAGCGCGCCAGGGCCATTTTGCTATGCCGGATGGGGCCGCATGGTCGAAGCAGCGTTGTCCGCCGCTCTCGCGCCTGGATCGATCGCGTTCGATGGCGGCTCGACTAAATCGCCGCGTTTTTTAGGGCCAAATCCCTTGCCAGAATCGCGGCCGGAGCGAAAGCGGCTGCGGAAAGCCTGCCAGGACAAAGGGCCAGGCGTGTGCAAATCCGGACACTGGACTTCGACGATCGCTAACCGGCGTAAGCGCGCAGCGCGACCCGGTCGCGCCCGCCGCGCTTGGCGTCGTACAAAGCCTGGTCGGCGGTGCGCAGCAGATCGGCGAAAGCGTCTCGCAATGCGCCGCCGACGCATACGCCCAGGCTGCAGCTGACCCGGATGGGCGTTCCATTCGTGGCGAACTCGGCCGCGGCCACTTCCATGCGGATGCGTTCGGCCGCGGTCTGCGCGGATGCCGCGTTCGCGCCGGTCAGCACCACCACAAATTCCTCGCCGCCCAGGCGAGCGAACAAGGCGTGTTCGGGCAGACAGGTGCGCACGATCGTCGCGAAGCGCTGCAGCACGCCGTCGCCGGCTTCGTGGCCGTGGTGGTCGTTGACCGACTTGAAGCGGTCCAGATCCAGCGCTACTGCGGCGATCTCGGTATCGGCGGGCAAGCGCGCGATGCGCGATTGCCATTCCAGTTCCAGTCCGCGGCGGTTGAGCAGGCCGGTGAGCAGGTCGTGCATCGCGCCGTGGCGCCAGGATTCGGCCGCGCGGAAGCTGGTCAGCATCAGCATGCAGAAATTGAGCATGAACCAGATCGACAGATCGACGCTGACCCAGATCGGATCGATGCCGAACAAACCGTCGAGCCAGCCGGGTACCACGCTGCCATAGAGCAGCATGAGCGCGACGCAACCGCCCGCCATCAGCCGCGCGGGCAGGCGGCCGGGGCGATCGCGCATCCGATACAGGCGCCAGGCCATGATGGCCAACGCGACGATCTCCACCGCGCTCAATGCGATGCCCTGGCCTTCGGTCGTGCCGTCCAGGGCCCAGGCTGCCAATGCCATGACGATCGCCGCCGGCATCAGCGCGATCTCGATGCGTGACAGGCGGCGTTGCGTGGTGAAGAGAATGATCGACCAGGCCAAGCCGACCATGCCGATGCAGGCCAGCAGGCTGCCCGTGTTCACGGCCAGTTTCGCTGCGGCCGGATCGCCCGCCTGCATCAGAGCAGGCGCGAATGCGTCGAGCAAGGTCGCGCCCAGCGTATAGACCAGATGCGCGCCGCCCCAGGCCTTGATGCCGCGCACGCTGCGTGCCAGTCGCGCGACGTACCAGAACAGTCCGAACAGGACGAGCGCGAGCAGGCAATCGCTCAGCAGGACGTGGTAGATATCGGTGTCCATCCGCTAGGTCGGCCCCCTACCGATCTCGCGATGGGATGCACTTTAGCAAGCGGAGCCGTGCGGGCCTTCACGCACCGTGAGCGAGGCTTTTCGTAGGAGCGGCTTTAGCCGCGAGCTCTTTCCATGCAATCGCGACAGCGCGGCGATTTCAGAGAGGAAGCTCGCGGCTAAAGCCGCTCCTACAAGAGCAAGAGCGGTCAGTCGCCCAGGGTCAGCAGCGACGCATTGCCGCCGGCCGCGGTGGTGTTCACCGTCAGCGTCTTCTCGGTGGCGAAGCGCGGCAGATAGTGCGGCCCGCCGGCCTTGGGGCCGGTGCCGGACAGGTTCTGGCCGCCGAACGGCTGCACGCCGACCACCGCGCCGATCTGGTTGCGGTTGACGTAGATGTTGCCGACCTTGGCGCGCGAGGCGATGCGGTCGATGGTCTCGTCGATGCGCGAATGGATGCCGAGGGTCAGGCCGTAGCCGGTGGCGTTGATCGCATCGACCACTTGGTCCAGCTGATCCGCCTTCCAGCGCAGCACGTGCAGTGCCGGACCGAAGTTCTCGCGGGTCAGTTGCGACAGCGATTGCAGTTCCCAGGCGCGCGGCGCGAAGAAGGTGCCGTGTTCGGTGCCGGGGCCGAGCTTGGCTTCGGCGATCAGCTTGGCGGTGCCCTGCATCTGGCCGGCCTGCATTTTCTGGGCATGCTCGTCGAGCAGGCCTTTGGCGTCGTTGTCGATCACCGGGCCGACGTCGGTGGACAGCAGGCCGGGATCGCCGACGCTCAGTTCGGCCATCGCGCCGGCCAGCATACCGACCACTTTGTCGGCGATGTCTTCCTGCACGTACAGCACGCGCGCGGCCGAGCAGCGCTGGCCGGCGGAAGTGAAGGCCGACGACAGCGCGTCCTTCACCAATTGTTCCGGCAGCGCGGACGAGTCGGCGATCAGCGCGTTCTGGCCGCCGGTTTCTGCGATCAGCACGCCGATCGCGGCGTCGCGCGCGGCCAGCGCGCGGTTGATGGCGCGCGCGGTGTCGGTGGAGCCGGTGAAGGCGACGCCGGCCACGCGCGGATCCTTGGTGAGGGCCGCGCCGACCGTGGCGCCGTCGCCCGGCAGGAACTGCAGCACGGCTTCCGGCACGCCGGCTTCGTGCAGCAGTTTCACCGCGGCGTAGCCAATCAGATTGGTCTGTTCGGCCGGCTTGGCGAGCACCGCGTTGCCGGCGGCCAGCGCCGCGGCGATCTGTCCGGTGAAGATCGCCAGCGGGAAGTTCCACGGGCTGATGCACACGAACACGCCGCGGCCTTGCAGCAGCAGCGTGTTGGATTCGCCGGTCGGGCCGGGCAGCGCTTCGCCGGCGAAGATCTTGCGGGCCTGGGCGGCGTAATAGCGCAGGAAATCGACCGCTTCGCGCACTTCGGCGACACCGTCGGAAATGGTCTTGCCCGCTTCCTTGGTGCACAGCGCGATGTATTGCGGCATGCGGTTTTCCAGCAGGTCCGCGGCGCGTTCCAGGATCACCGCGCGCGACGTCGCCGGCAGCGCGTCCCAGGTCGGCTGCGCGGCGACCGCGTTTTGCAGGGCTTTTTCCACGGTCTCGGCATCGGCCGCCTGCCATTGGCCGACGGTCTGGCGGCGGTCGGCGGGGTTGGTCACCGCGATGTCGGGACCGGAAACTTTCGCGCCCGGCACGAGCGGCGCGGCGCGCCAGCCGTTAAATGAACCGCCGGCCGTAGATGCGTTCACCTGTTCGGCGAGCGCGCGCAGCAGATCATCGTTGGCGAGGTTGATGCCCATGGAATTGTCTCTCTCGAAGCCTTGGCTGCGGTACAGATCGACCGGCAGCGGAATGCGCGGATGCGGAATCGACTCGAACGCGGCGACGGTTTCGACCGGATCCCGGATCAGATCGTCGATGGCCACGTCCTCGTCGGTGATGCGGTTGACGAAGCTGGAGTTCGCGCCGTTCTCGAGCAGGCGCCGCACCAGGTATGGCAGCAGGTCCTCGTGCGAACCGACCGGCGCGTACACGCGGCAGGGCACGTTCAAGCGGTCGGCCGGGATCACTTCCGCGTACAGGTCGTCGCCCATGCCGTGCAGCTTCTGGAATTCGAACGGCGGGCTCGAACCCCTCTCCCCTCGGGAGAGGGGTTGGGGTGAGGGTTCGGAGGACGACGAATGTTCCCGCTCGCGTCGCTTCGCCGAACCCTCATCCGCCCTTCGGGCACCTTCTCCCGAGGGGAGAAGGGACAGCGAAAAGCGGTGGATCGCCGCGATCGTGTGCGCATTGTGCGTGGCGAACATCGGATAGATCGCATCGCTGGCCTGCATCATGCGTTTGGCGCAGGCCAGATACGACACGTCGGTATTCGGCTTGCGCGTGAACACCGGATAGCCGGCCTGGCCGTCCACCTGCGCGCGCTTCACTTCCGAATCCCAATACGCGCCTTTGACCAAGCGCACCGGAATGCGGCGGCCGGTGCGGCGCGCCAGGTCGGCGATGAAGTCGATGACGTAGGGCGCGCGCTTCTGGTAAGCCTGGATCGCCAGGCCATAACCTTGCCAACCTTCGAGCGATGCGTCCGCGTAGGCCGCGGCGATCACGTCCAGCGACAGCTCCAGACGATCGGACTCTTCCGCGTCGATGGTGAAACCGATGCCGTAGGACTTGGCGATTTGCGCCAGTTCCAACACGCGCGGCGTCAGCTCGGCCATCACCCGTTCACGCTTGGCGTGTTCGTAGCGCGGATGCAATGCGGACAGCTTCACCGAAATGCTGGGCGCGGCGAAAACATCCTCGAACGGTCCCGTGCGGCCGATCGCGTGGATGGCGAGCCGGTACGCTTCGAGATAGCGCAACGCATCCTTGGTGGTCAGCGCGCCTTCGCCCAGCATGTCGAACGAATAGCGGTAAGCCGCGTTGTCGCCTTTGCGCGAACGCGACAGCGCTTCCTCGATGGTCCGGCCCATCACGAACTGGTGGCCCATGATCCGCATCGCCTGGCGCACGGCCAGGCGGATCACCGGTTCGCCGACGCGGCCGATCAGACGTTTGAAGGCGCCGTGCACGTCGCGCTTGGTGTCGTCGGCCAGGTCGACCAGATGGCCGGTCAGCATCAGGCCCCAGGTGGACGCGTTGACCAGGACCGAATCGGATTGGCCCATGTGCCGCTTCCAATCCGCTTCGCCCAGCTTGTCGCGGATCAGCTTGTCGGCGGTGTCCTGGTCGGGAATGCGCAGCAAGGCTTCGGCCACGCACATCAGCAGCACGCCTTCCTCGCTGCCCAGGTCGTACTGGCGCATGAACGCTTCGATCGCGCCCTGGTCCTGCGCGCGGGCGCGCACGCGGCGCACCAAGTCGGCGGCAGTGGCCTGGATCGCGGCGCGGTCGGCGTCGGGCTGGCGCGCCTGCGCCAACAGCTCGCGCACATGTTCGCTTTCGTCGCTGGCCCAGGCTGCGGTGATGGCCGCGCGCAGCCGCGACGGCTCGGCGGGAAGTTCGGGAGAGAGGATGTCGGACACGGATCGAACAGCGGCTCGCGGGCCGCCATTCTAGCGGTTGCGGCGGCGCCGCTGGGACGCGCTCAGGGTGCGCTGCCGGCCGCGGTCAACTCGGCTAGGCGCCGCACCTGGTCGTCGGGATCGTCGCGCAGCCGGCGCGCGGCTTCGGCGACGCGTTCGCGATCCGCGCTCGGGCGTTCGGACAACGCGCTCAGTGCCTGGAAGCGGACCAGGGCCGAGTCGTCGTCCAGGCGCGCCAGCAGCGCCTGGTCGACGCCGGGCGCCTTTGCTTCGCGCAGGGCCTTGGTCGCGGACAGGCGCACGTTCGCGTCGGGGTCGGCCAGCACCTGCATCAGCGCGGCGGCCGCGGCGTCGGCCTGCGGTTGCGCAGCGGCACGATCGGCATCGGGGAGCGGACTGCGCCGGCCCTGGGCGTTGGCGATCAATGCGCCGAGCAGATCGGCCGCGGTGGCGCGCACGCCGGCGCGCTCGTGGCTCAGCAGCGTCGCCAAAGGTTCGGCAAGCGCGTAGTCGGCCGCGGCGACCTGTCCCTGCAGCGTCACCAGCGAGGTCCGGGCGCGCAGCTTTTCGAGTTCGGCATCGGCCGGCGCGGCGGCCAGCGCGTCGTAGATATTCCGGAACGGGGAGGCCTGATCCTGGGACATGGGCGGCTCGGCTGAAGAGGTGGGCGCGGCGGGGGCGGGCGCGGCGCCCTCCGGCTGGCAGGCCAGAAGCGAGGGCAGCAGGCACAGGCTCAGGGCCATGCGTTTCACGAGGCCGTTCTCCGACGCGATCGTCCGATGGCGCCCGATGATAGCGTCCGCCTTGTTTACAGGCTGACGAACAGGGAGGGGCCGCCGACCGGTGCGCTGCTGCGCGCGGTGTCGAAGCTGCGAATGGCCAACGAAACCTCGGCCAACGGTGCCGCGATCCGCTCCAACAGTTCAGCCAGGCGGGCCGCGTCGTCCATCATCCGCGCCGCGGCTTCGGGATGACGGGGCTGTGCGCTGCGGTTCAGGCCGTCCCAGCGGCCGTGGCGGAAGTCCTCGATAAGGATTTCTTCCAGGGCCGGGCGGCCGGCGAGTCCGTCCTTCCATTCCAGCACCAGGCCGTTCGCGCGCGGATCGCGGTCGGAATGGCCGGGCAGCAATGCGAGCCGAGTGCGGTGCGCGTCGATGCGGATCTCGGAGGCCTCCAAGAAGCTGGCCGCGACGCCGGAGAAGGTTTCCAGCAAGGTGCGGGGCAGGGGCAGGCCGGCAGCTTCGGTGAGCTCGGGCAGCTTGCCTTCGAGTAGTTCTCCGGCGTGGCAGAACAGCTCGCTGCCGTCGGCACCGCGCAGGCGCAGCTGGATGCGCTGGCGATCGATCGCCTCATCGAAGAACGGCGCCAGCGCCGCCACTTCAACGGGGGCCGGCCGGGCCGGACGCGCGCGGCGCAGCTGCGCGAGCAGCTCGGGCGAGGCGTTGGCGGGCGGCATCGGCCGCCCGCTGTCGTGCGGAGGGTTCATCGGCATGCGCAGCGGGACTGCGGCCTCAGCCGCATCAGCGCTGGCCGTTGTTGAGGATGGTGGTGTTGACCCAGTTCACCGCATCCTGCACGTCGTCGCGACTCCAGCCCTGCGGCGGATACTGCAGCCATTCCAGTTGGATCGCGCCCTGCAGGCGGCTGGCCACTTCCGCGTTGTCGCGCGGCGGGTTGGCGGCCAGGTAGATGCCCTTCAGCGCGGCGATGCCGGTGCCGACCGCGGCACCCCAGGGGCCGAAGCCGCCGGCTGCGGCGCCGAGCGTGTCGGCCACGCCGCCGATGATGTTGTTGCGCATCTCGTCGGAGGCTTCGATCTGGTCGAAGTGCTTGAGCATGCCGGAGATCAGCGCGCCGGTGACCACGCCCGCATTCTGCGGGTTGAATTCCAGCGTCTTGTTGATCTCGCCGATCAGCTGCTCCACCGCCTGGCGGACCTTGGCGGGGTCTTCGCCGGCGTTGCGCTGCAGATAGGTCTGGACCAGGGTGCCCAGCGCGTCGAGCTCGCTCGGGTCGTAGCCGCCGCGGCCGGTGGCCGAGGTCGCGCTGCCCTGCATTTCGCGCATGATCAGGGCGATGTTCTCGGCGGTCAGCACCCGCGCGCCATTGCCGGTCAGATAGGGCATCACCGCCTCGGGATTGGCGGCGAAGGCCTTGGCGAAGGCGACCGAATCGCCGCTGCCCCACATCTGCATCGCCAGCGCGGTGGCGCCGCTCACCTCGGTGGTGTGCTGGCTGCCGTTGCCGTTGGTGATGCGGATGTCGACCTCGCGCCCGGCCAGGTACGAATCCATCAGGATGTTGGTATTGGTCGGGCCCAGGTCGCGCAGCATCTGCGGGGTGACCCGGCTCAGATCCAGGGTGTTGCCTTCCATCGCGCCGGCCAGCGGCGTGTTGCGCCAGGACGGATGCATCTCGATCTTGCCGTCGTTGCCCTGGTACTGGACCGAGCGGACCTCGTTCGGCTCCACTTCGTGCCGATTGGGGTCGTTGCGCTGCTGGACGGGGGCTTGGCGGCCGACGGTGTCGATGGGCATGTTCATGGACGCTTCCTGGCGACGCGACGAGGGATGCTCCGATTTAAGGCCGCCGCGCCGGCGCACGCCAGCTAGTGCCGACCCTAGCGCTGGGAAAAAGTCCCAGTTTTCAGGCGTTTGCGCTGCGCTTCGAACACGCTGGCTTGCCGTTGATGGCCGCCGGCGGCTACCATTTCGCAGTTTCCGCGGCGACCAGCCCTTGTACCGGCGCCGTGACGGGCGCCGATCGCGCCGGTCGCGGCGTTCCAGCGCTGGCGAAACCGCCCTACCGATGACGATTTACCTGCGACCCGGGGTCTAGGCAACGATGAATCTAGCGCGTGCGATGCGATGGGGAATGCTGGCGTTGTTGACGCCGTGCCTGGCCTGGGCGGCCCAGCCGGCCGAGGTGCACCGCTGGCAATTGAACATGCGCGAAGGCGTGACCCACACGTCCAAGATCGCGTACGAATCGCACATGGCCGTGCTGTGGATCTGCGTGGTCATCGGCATCATCGTGTTCGGCGCGATGTTCTACGCGATGTTCAAGTTCCGCAAATCCAAGGGCGCGGTCGCGGCGCAGTTCAGCCACAACACCGTCGCCGAAGTGATCTGGACTGTGGTGCCGATCGTGATCCTGGTGCTGCTGGCGTTCCCGGCCGCCAAGAACCTGATCAAGATGTACGACACCCGCGATTCGGCGATAACGGTGAAGGTCACCGGCTACCAGTGGATGTGGAAGTACGAATACCTGGGCGAGAACGTCAGCTTCACCAGCCGCCTGGATCGCGAGAGCGACCGCATCCGCCAGACCGGGGAGAAGCCCGATCCGGTCAAGAATCCGCATTACCTGCTCGACGTCGACAACGTGCTGGTGCTGCCGGTAGACACCAAGGTCCGCTTCGTGATCACCGCCGACGACGTGATCCACGCCTGGTGGGTGCCGTCGCTGGGCTGGAAGCAGGACGCCATCCCGGGCATCGTCAACGAAGCCTGGGCCGACATCGAAAAGCCCGGCATCTACCGCGGCCAGTGCGCCGAGCTGTGCGGCAAGGACCACGGCTTCATGCCGATCGTGGTCAAGGCCGTGAGCAAGGAAGAATTCGCCACCTGGCTGGCCGCCGAGAAGGCCAAGCGCGCGCCCGCGCCGGCAGCCGAGGCTCCGGCCACCGCTGAACAAACCGATGCAGTGCCGGCCGCCGCCGATGCCGCCCCGCAGAC
>DATFFH010000035.1:0-37565 GCA_035250245.1 Luteimonas sp.
CCAGCGGCGGCTTGCGCGCGCGATCCAGCCAGCGCACGTCGCCGTCGCGCTCCAGATACACCCAATAGCTCAATTCGGGCGATGCCAGGCGCAGGTATTCGTTGCGCAGGGCGACGGCCAGGCCGCGGTCCTCGAACAGCACGCCCATCTCGGTGTTCAAGTCGACCGAGCGCGGATCCAGATTGAACGAACCGATGAAGCCGCGCATGTCGTCCACCACGAAAGCCTTGGTATGCAGGCTGGCGCCGCTGCTGCCGAACAGGCTGGACGTGCCGGGCCGGGCCTGCGAGCGGATCTCGTACAAGCGAACGCCGCCGCGCAGCAGATCCGGCCGGTATTTCGCGTAGGCGCTGTGCACGGCGAACACGTCGTTGGCGGCCAGCGAATTGCTGATCACGCCGACCTCGGTGCCGTCGCGCGCCAGCTTGCGCAGATCGGCGGAAACGCCGTCGCCGGGCACGAAATAGGGCGAGATCACCAGCGCCTTGCGCTTGGCGTCGCCCAGTTCTTTTTGGATGCGCGGCGCCAGCCAATTCGTGCGGTCGTCGTTCTTCCACTTCAGCGCCGGATCGGCGACCACGCGGATCTTGTCGCTCCAGAACGGCTCCAATTGCTGGGCCAGGTATTTGCGCACGTTCGACGAGCCTTCGACGCGGCTCAGGTAGCGCTTGGCCTGGTCGCTTTCGGCTTCGATCTTGACCTGGTCGAGCAGGAACTTGAGCTCGCGCGGATATTTTTTCGTCAACGCGGCCAGCGGCACCGCGGCTTCGCTGTTCCAGTACTGGTCGAAGATGACGCTGGCGTCCTGCACCGCCGGCCCGAACAGCAGCAGGTCCAGATCGCGGAAATTGACGTCCGCGCCGGCATCGAAATATTCCTCGCCGATGTTGCGCCCGCCCACCACGGCCACCCGGCCGTCGGCGATCCAGGCCTTGTTGTGCATGCGGTGGTTGACGCTGAACACGCGCTGGGCCAGTTCCAGCACGCGCCACAGCCCGCGCCGGTTGCGGAACGGGTTGTACAGGCGGATCTCCACGTTCGGATGCTGGTCAAGCGCCAGCAGCTTGGAGTCCAGGCCTTCCGAATTCATGTCGTCGATCAGCATACGCACGCGCACTCCGCGTTCGGCGGCCAGATAGGCTTCGCGGCCGAGCAGGCGGCCGGTGAGGTCGTCGTGCCAGATGTAGTACTGCAGGTCCAGGCTGCGGCCGGCGCTGCGCGCGGACATGGCGCGCGCAGCGAAGGCGTCCACGCCGTCGGTCAGCATCAGCGCGCCGGTCTGGCCCGGATGCCGGGCCAGCAGCGGGACCAATTCGCGGTCCAGCGCGGTCTGCGTCGGCCGCACGGGCAGGGCCTTGCTGGGCTCGCCGGTGGCCTCCGGGGTCAGGTAATCGGCCAGGAAATAGCCGCTGACCAGCGACAAGACCGTGGCGAAAGCGCCCCAGGCCAGGATGCGTTGGACGCGCGTCATTCGGTTATCCCCTGTGGAAGCGGCTTCAGCCGCGAGCTCTTGTTGCGGGCCATTCGCCGCAGTATCGGCGGCACGACGCAGGGCGACAAGCGGAGGCGGGAAGCCAGTCGCGGTTTGGGAGACGGCGGGACTTTACGATTCATATGTACCAAGCTCCCTCTCGTAGGCGAGGCCTTGCGCTCTTCCGCTCGCGGGCTTTAGCCCTCTCCCGCTTGCGGGAGAGGGTTGGGTGAGGGCGCGCGGACTATCCGATCGCTTCAAACCGGTCTGGAGGAAATGCAAGTCACTGGATTACGCGCCGCTCCTGCGGCGCGCCCTGCGGGCCATTCGCTTCGCGAATGTTCGTTGCGGCATCCTGCCTTCACAGTCCCGCTTTCGAGGGAATGACAGCTTTAAATAAAGCGCAGAGCAAGGAAAACCGATGGCCTCCCGCAAGACAGCCCCTCGCAAATCCGCGCCGACACGACGCCTATTCGACGCCCGCCCCGACACCGCCGATTTCCGCGACCGCATGTTCGAACCGACCTTGGTTGACGTGCCCACCTCGGTGCCGCTGTCCCGCCACCTGCGTCTGGGCGTACCGGTGCTGGACCAGGGCGACGACGGCGCCTGCACCGCCTTCGGACTGGCCACCGTCGCGCATACGCTGCTGCGCGCGCGCAGTTCGGGCGCCGTGCGCACGCAAGTCAGCACGCGCATGCTTTACGACATGGCGCGCCGTTACGACGAATGGCGCGGCGAAAGCTATTCCGGTTCCAGTTGCCGCGGCGCGATGAAAGGCTGGCATCGCCACGGCGTGTGTTCCGAAAAAACCTGGCCCTACCGTCCCGGACAGCAGATGGAGCCGTACACCGAAGTGCGGGCGCGCGATGCCTTGCGCTATCCGCTCGGCGCTTATCTGCGCGTCAACCACAAGGATCTGGTGGCGATGCACGCGGCCTTCGCCGAAGTCGGCGTGCTGTACGCATCGTGCGGCGTCAACGACGCGTGGCTGGATCCGCCCAAGAGCGGCGTGTTGGCATGGCGCGAACAAGCCGAAGCCGGCTATCACGCCTTCGCCATCGTGGCCTACGACGCGGAAGGTTTCTGGTTCCAGAATTCCTGGGGCCGCGACTGGGGCCGCGGCGGTTTCGGCCACGTCAGCTACGACGAATGGCTGCAGCGCGGCACCGACGTCTGGGTCGCGCGCCTGGCGGTGCCGGTGCATCTGCGCCGCGCGCAGGCCGCGGCGGTCAGCAATTCGGCACTGGCCCGGCAATCCACCGGCTATTCCCAACCCGACCTGCGCCCGCACATCGTCAGCCTAGGCAACGACGGTCGCCTGCGCGACAGCGGCCGCTTCGGCACCACGGTCGAGGACGTGCGCAACCTGATCCGCCGCGACATGCGCCAGGCCATGCGCGGATGGAAGAAGAAGCGCGTGCTGCTGTACGCGCATGGCGGCCTGGTGCCGGAACAGTCGGCGGTCCAGCGCGTCGCCGATTACCGCGAAGCGATGCTGAAGGAAGAGATCTATCCGCTGTGTTTCGTCTGGAAAACCGACCTGTGGACCACGCTGGGCAACCTGCTGCGCGATTGCGCCAAGCCGCGCAGCGAAGGCTTGCTGGACAAGGCCAAGGAACTGCTGCTCGACCGCCTGGACGACACCATCGAACCGCTGGCCCGCGCCGTCGGCGGCAAGGCGCTGTGGGACGAGATGAAGGAGAACGCCATCCTAGCCACCACCGCCGTGGTGCGCACCGCGGACGGATTGCAGGAAGCCGGCGGCGCGGCTTTGGTCGCGCGCTTGCTGCACGAATGGCAGCAGCAGGATCCGTCGGTCGAAATCCACATCGCCGCGCACAGTGGCGGCAGCGTGCTGACCGCGCCGTTGCTGCAACTGCTGACGACCCAAGGCCAAATCGTCGGCGGGCCCGCGCACGGCTTGTCCGGTCTGGGCGGCAAGGTCGAAAGCGTCAACCTGTGGGCGCCGGCGGTGACGATGGACCTGTTCCTGATGAGCTACGCGCCGGCCATCGAAAACAAGCGCGTCGAACGCACCGCGTTGTTCACCCTCACCGACAAGGCCGAGAACGACGACCACTGCGCCGGCGTCTACCACAAGTCGCTGCTGTACCTGATCGCGCACGCGTTCGAAAAACAACCGCGCAGCTGGATCGACCGGCGCATGAGCCAAGGCACGCCGCTAGCCGGCATGGCCCGTTTCATCGAAGCGAAAACGCCGGCCGACCAGGCCTATGGCTTCGAACGCATGCAGCAGCTGATCCGCGACGGCCGCCTGACGTGGATCCAATCGCCCACGCCCGCGCCGCCGCCCGATTGCGCCAACGCCACCGCGCACGGCGGCTTCGACGACGACCGCGCGACCTTGGAAGCCACCATCGCCCGCATCCTGGGCAAACGCAGCGCCGATGCGAGTTTCGACATCCACCGTTCCGAAGCCGGCCTGGACGAACGCCGCCGCATCCTGAGCCGCGCCCTGGATATCTAAGCTCCGCTTTGTAGAGCGGAGCTTGCTCCGCTGCTCTTCGTAGGTGCGGATTCATCCGCACGCTTTTAGCGCGGGGAAACCAAAAGCGTGCGAATGAATTCGCACCTACGAAAAACGGGCCGCCGCATCTGAGACAGCCCGCAATCCGTCAACGACGCCGCACCCAATACCCATCGTGGAAACGCCACTGATGGCGATACGGCTCCCACCGCGCCGGCACATAGGCATAACCGCGCCGCGCCGGCACGTAATAACCGCCGACCCAGACATGGCGACGGCCGTTCCAGCGCCAATAGCCCGGCGCCCAGGCATAGCCGGGCCGGATCGCGACCCGCTCGAAACGCGGCGGCGGCGGCGCGATGCCGACGTTGATGCTGACGTAGCCGCGCGCCTGGGCAGCTTCCGAATGCAGCGCCGCCAGCGGCAGGGCCGCGATCGCGGCGGCGAGGAGGAGGGGACGCAGGTTCATACAGGACTCCGGGACGAAACGACGGATAGCCGTCGCATCTGGCAACGCCGTGGGGTTCAGTGTGTTGACCTCTTCCAGAACCGGATTCAGCTGCAAGCAAGCCGCTCTTCTAAGCCGTCATTCCCGCGAAAGCGGGAATCCAGTGACTTTTAGTCTGTCCAAAAACGACGAGACCACCCAGCGCAGCGCTGGCCTCTAACCCCACCCGAAAGCAAAAGACATCAAAGCCAAGTCACTGGATTCCCGCTTTCGCGGGAATGACGGCTTAAAAGCACGCTCCGGGCCCGGCCCGGAGCCTATTCCGCCCCCGCGCTACAATACGGACCTCCCCGTTTCCGTACAGACGGCCCATGAGCACGCCCGCCGCCAGCATTCCCCAGACCGACGCCGACCGCAGCCCGCTGCGTTTCGTCACCGCCGCCAGCCTGTTCGATGGCCACGACGCCGCGATCAACATCATGCGCCGGCTGATCCAGTCGCAAGGCGCCGAGGTGATCCACCTGGGCCACAACCGCTCGGTCGAGGACGTGGTCCGCGCCGCGCTGCAGGAAGACGCCGACGCCATCGCCCTGTCCAGCTACCAGGGCGGCCATGTCGAATACTTCAAATACATGGTCGACATGCTGAAGGAACGCGGCGCCGGCCACATCCGCGTATTCGGCGGCGGCGGCGGCACCATCACGCCCGAAGAGATCCGCGAACTGGAGTCCTACGGCGTCGAACGCATCTACCACCCCAACGACGGCATGAAGATGGGGCTGGTGGAAATGATCGAAGACGTCGTCAAGCGCGCCGGCGAAGGCCGCGACGTCGCCGCGCAAAACGGCGCCGGCGCGCCGCACATCGGCGACGAAATCGCCATCGGCAAAGTGATGTCCGCCATCGAAGACGGCGAATACACCGAAGCCGAGCTGTCCAAACTGCGCAAGGAATGGCAACTGGCCGGCGGCAAGACTCCGGTGGTCGGCATCACCGGCACCGGCGGCGCCGGCAAGTCCTCGGTCACCGACGAACTGCTGAACCGCTTCCTGGCCAGCTTCCCGCAAATGAAGATCGCGGTGATCTCGGTCGACCCGACCCGCCGCCGCACCGGCGGCGCACTGCTCGGCGACCGCATCCGCATGAACTCGCTGCGCAGCCACCGCGTCTACATGCGCTCGATGGCCACCCGCCGCCAGAACGTGGCCACCAACGCGGTATTGAAGGACTGCATCGCGTTCCTGAAGGGCCTGGGCTACGACCTGGTGATCGTGGAAACCGCCGGCATCGGCCAATCCGATTCGGAAATCGTCGACCTGGTCGATTTCCCGATGTACGTGATGACCAGCGACTACGGCGCGGCCAGCCAGCTCGAAAAGATCGACATGATCGACTACGCCGAGCTGATCGTGCTCAACAAGTACGACAAGCGCGGCGCCGAAGACGCCCTGCGCGACATCCGCAAGCAGTGGAAGCGCAATCGCACCGCGTTCAAGACCAAGGACGAAGACGTCCCGGTCTATCCCACCATCGCCAGCCAGTTCAACGATCCCGGCATCAGCTGGATGTTCGTGAACCTGTGCCGCCTGTTGCGCGAGAAGCTGCATCTAGAACCCTCCCCTTCAAGGGGAGGGCAGGGTGGGGATGGGTTGGCTTTCACGCCGAAGCTCGACACCTCCTTGAAAGAACCGCGCGCCACCGTGCTGATCCCCGGCGCTCGCGTCCGTTACCTGGCCGAAATCGCCGAACAGGGCAGGGCGATCAATGCGCAGATCGGCAAGCAAGCCGAAGCGGCCGATCGCGCGCAGGCGTTCTGGCAGGCGTTGCACGAACTCGGCGACGAGTTGTTGCCCAAGCAGCTCGACCTGTATCAAGGCGAGGCTCTCGTAGGTGCGGATTCATCCGCACGCTCTTCCCTCGACGACCAAAAGCGTGCGGATGAATCCGCACCTACGAAAAGCGTGGTGGACCGCTCGCTGTTGACCCTTCGCCAGCGCTACAACGACGCCGTCCAATCCCTCACCAGCGAAAACCTGAAGCTGCTGCGCGACTGGCCGCAGCGCCTGAAATCCATCACCGACGAAGTCACCGAATACGAAGTCCGCGGCAAGGCGATCAAGGTCGAGAACTACCGCGAATCGCTCAGCCACCAGAAAGTGCCGAAGATCGCCGCGCCCACCTACAAGAGCTGGGGCGAGCTGCTCACCTTCCTGGGCAAGGAAAACCTGCCGGGCAGCTATCCCTACACCGGCGGCGTGTACCCGTACCGCCGCACCGGCGAAGACCCCATCCGCATGTTCGCCGGCGAAGGCACGCCCGAGCGCACCAACCGCCGCTTCCATTACCTCAGCGTCGGCCAACCCGCCGCGCGCCTGTCCACCGCCTTCGACAGCGTGACGCTGTACGGCGAAGACCCGGCACCGCGTCCGGACATCTATGGCAAGATCGGCAACTCCGGCGTCAACATCCCCACGCTGGACGACATGAAGAAGCTGTACTCCGGCTTCGACCTGTGCGCACCGACCACGTCGGTGTCGATGACCATCAACGGCCCGGCACCGATGATCCTGGCGATGTTCATGAACACCGCCATCGACCAGCAAGTCGAAAAGTATTTGAAGGAAGACCCGAAGCGCTGGGCGGAAGCGGAAAAGAAACTCGCCAAGCTGTTCGAAGGCCGCGCGCGTCCGCAATACCACGGCGAACTGCCGCCCACCAATAATGGCTTGGGCCTGGGCCTGCTGGGCGTCTCCGGCGATCAGATGGTCGATGCGGACACCTACGCCAAGATCAAGGCCGAAACCCTGGCCACCGTACGCGGCACGGTGCAGGCCGACATCCTGAAGGAAGACCAGGCGCAGAACACCTGCATCTTCAGCACCGAGTTCGCGCTGCGGATGATGGGCGACATCCAGCAGTACTTCGTCGACCAGAAGGTGCGCAATTTCTATTCGGTGTCGATTTCCGGCTATCACATCGCCGAAGCCGGGGCGAACCCGATTTCGCAGTTGGCTTTCACGCTGAGCAACGGTTTCACCATCGTGGAGTACTACCTGGCCCGCGGCATGAAGATCGACGACTTCGCGCCCAACCTGTCGTTCTTCTTCAGCAACGGCATGGACCCGGAGTACACGGTCATCGGCCGCGTCGCGCGCCGCATCTGGGCGCGGGCCATGCGCGAGCGTTACGGCGCGAACGAGCGTTCGCAGATGATGAAGTACCACGTCCAGACCAGCGGCCGCAGCCTGCACGCGCAGGAAATCCAGTTCAACGACATCCGCACCACGCTGCAGGCCCTGTACGCGCTGTTCGACAACTGCAATAGCCTGCACACCAACGCCTACGATGAGGCGATCACCACGCCCACCGAGGAATCGGTGCGCCGGGCGGTGGCGATCCAGATGATCATCAACAAGGAACTGGGCCTCAACTTCAACGAGAATCCGTGGCAGGGCAGTTTCGCGGTGGATTACCTGACCGACATCGTGGAAGAGGCGGTGTACAAAGAATTCGAAGCGATCAGCGAACGTGGCGGTGTGCTCGGTGCGATGGACACGATGTACCAGCGCGGCAAGATCCAGGAAGAGAGCCTGTACTACGAGCACAAGAAGCACGACGGCAGCCTGCCGCTGGTGGGCGTGAACACCTTCCTGCCCAAGGAGCACGGCGGCGAGATCGCTACCGAGATCGAACTGATCCGCTCGACGGAGGAGGAGAAGGGTCAGCAGATCGCCAATGTCGCCAACTGGCAGCAGTCCCGCAACGCCCTGGCCCCGTCAGGCGAGACCTCGCACGGCCACCTGGCCGGGTCCGACGAGGAGCAGGATTTCGTCCACGACGGGCATGGCCTGGCCTACCTGCAGAAGGCTGCCCGGGACCGCAAGAATGTGTTTGCGGCGTTGGTGGAGGCGGTTAAGACACATTCGTTGGGGCAGATTAGTCATGCCCTGTATGACGTCGGTGGCGAATATAGGCGCAATATGTAACTTGTTGCGTACAAATGCTTTTATCAATACCGGTTGGGGAAGGGCGACATCGCTTTTCAGATTTTTCTTAAGCCGCCCAGTGGGCGGCTTATTTGCATCCGCTTTCCATTCGGCCTACCTTCTCAGCGGGATATCGGGGGATATCTGGAGCGGGGGGCTCTATGAAGCTAGACGGTGTTGGGGGCGACAAGTCAGGTTATGCAGCGGTAGCCGCTGCTGCTGTAGTGAGTGCATTTGGCTGGTTCGCGATCGATAGATGGGTGCCTACCAGTGGGACGTTTGGGTCTCCCATCCTAGTCGCCATTTTACGGACGATGTTTACGCTTCTGCCTGCAATTGCAGGCTTCCTGATTGCAAGTCGAAAACAAAAGCGAACCCATCGCGCCTTGGCGGGTCGGCTAGAAGATCTTCGTTCTAGTCTAGCTGAGCTGCAAAGCTTACGTCGCATCGAGCATGAGGTTCAGACGATGAATCGTCTTACAAAGGTGGCGAGAGAGGCGGTAAAAAACACGGCGTCTAGCGCGCAGGAGTTGCTAGGAGCCATTAGGGCAGTGAACGACCCGTACACAAGGGAGCGTTTGGTTGATCGATATCGTACCCATACGAATAACGTTGCGACTGTGCTTTCCGCTGTCGGTGAACAACTAGAAGAAAGTGGGATTTCAATCTATAGCGAGCTAAACGCCGAAAGTGAAATTCATGTGTTGGAGCGGGAGAAAGCAAACACAGCCTCCGGACTTGAATATGCGCGCGAGATTATGAAGCAGCGAGGTATTGAGGAAGGGCGCGATCAACTACGCATTGCTTTCGAGCAGGCTTCCTTGCTTCAGGCAGAGGTCATCTCCTTAACGGCGCTTGAGCACGCTCCGGAGGCAGCAAATGGCGAAGTCTGAGTTCAAAAAAACGTCAAAACAGATCGAGCGTGAGATAGCGCAGCTTATTGATTCTGTCGACCGTTCGCTGGATTCATCGAGTAGCGACTCCGACCGGAAGGGTCAGATTGTCATCAGTGCCTTCGCGTCGCTGGCTGTCTTTGCCGCCATCCTGGGATTTGAGCATTTCGTGGGTCGTGATTCCGAGAATGGGTTATCGACAGCGGCTATGCAAATGCCTCCGGAGAAAGGAATTGTCATTGACTCCGAGTCTGCAGCATTTGTAGAGGATAAATTGAAACGAATTGAAGAGCAGGCCGCAACCATAGCGCGAGTGCGTGCACGCGTTGCTCCATCAATGCCAATCGATAGTCAAATTGACCTGATTGGAAGTTCGGCCAACGATGTCAGAAGTATCTTGCGTCTCCCTGAAAAAAAACCTTCAAGCGGTAGCGTTGTGCAGCCTCCTAGTGCGGCATTGAAATAATTAGAGCGGAATTTCAGTGGCTACAAATCTTACCGTTAAGCCAATAACGATTAAACAAGCAAACGAATTTATTCGCGTGCACCATCGTCATCACCGTCCGACAGCCAGAAATAATGGAAAGTGGGCTTTGGCGGCAATGAATTCTGGCCTGGAAACAGTAGGGGTTGTCATTACTTCGGCTCCAGTTTCTGCTTCATATATGGATGGGATGACGCTGGAAGTGGTGCGTTTGTGTGTAAGTGAAATTGCGCCTAAGGGCGCGTGCAGTTTCTTATTGTCTCGTTGCTGCGCTATATGGAAACAAATGGGTGGTAGCCGCGTGCTTACGTATACCCTTCAGTCGGAGTCTGGCGCTTCACTTCGGGGTGCGGGCTGGCAACTAGCGGGCGCTGTTAAGCCGCACAAGCGCTGGGAGAGCAAATCTAAGCTTGATGGTATTCGGCGAGATCGTCTGGCCATCTATCAGGTTCCGAAGAATCGATGGGAAAAGGTCCTGCGCGAGGGATAGATGAAGACCATATGCGCTTTCAGTTCCGATCATAGGCCGCTATACAAGGGCGATATTTATCGCACCTTGGCATTTCCAGTTGGTCATATTCTGCATTTCAGATATAAGACAAAATACGTAGACGCGAATCTACGTGCTCCTAATGCGAATTTACGTGAGAAGAAAGTTGTCATTTTTTATGTGCATGGAAATAACGCAGAGGCGCCTGGAGAGTTGTTTCACGTGTCGATTCGACAGGCGAAGATAGTTGATCACTACGTCAGTACTGATACAGATGTATTCCATGTCTATATGCAGCTTGGAGAGTTTTGTAATGTTCAGCTCGATAGTGGGAACTCGGTTGAGAAAATGCCAGGAAGAAATTTCTTTGCTGAGTTGAACTGTACATTTGAGACATCAGAGGCAAACTGGCAAGCTCGAGTGACAGCGGTCAAAGATCTTCTTCCTCCACTTACTTACTTCTTCATTAAAGGTATTTCTTGTGGTAGCGAGGACAAGAAGTTGCACTATTCGGACGATATGCGTTCGTGCTACTACCAATTATCTCAGGGGCGGCGACATATCCTTAGGCTCGCGGTCGGTAACCCAAATACTACAAAAGCCAAGATTGGGATAACTGAGCCAGGCAAAGATATTGCAATAAATGTCGTAAAACCGCTTGAAACGTCCGCTCAATTTGACGATTTTGATATTCCGCTAATTGTGGAAGATCTGCAGATTTTTAGTAAACCAGCATTGCTTTCCTTCGATCCAGAGCTAGAGGGCGTCAAGTACTCAGAGTTCGCAACCAATGTTGAAACAAGGCTGAGAAGTGGGGTTGCTAAGCCAGCGCTTTTTGGGCTTCTTACTACAATTGCGCTAGGGGCATTTACAGCAGTCCAGCCGCGAAATATAGCAGCGGTAAATTGGCTACCAATTCCGTGCATCGTTGCGGCGGGGTTTCTATTTTGGGCTGCAACGGCCGCGCTCTATTTCTGGTTCAACAAAAAGTAAGCCCATGGGTGAAGTGTGGGAGGTTGGGATGAAACCCCCCGGCATTACGCGTCTGAAATGCCACTCCAATCGACGGCTAGACCAAAGCCAGGCAGCGTGAAAGCAGGGCCGGTAGTGGATACTGGCCCTGCTCGGAGGGACGTTGGACTGTGGGGGGGCCAGTATGAAAAGAGTCAATGAAAAACGGGGTCAGAGACCGTTATTGAGGTCGTAGGCTGGGTCGGTTCCATCGGTCCAAATTCAAAGAATCATTTGAGGGCGGGGCGAAATGACTCGAGTCGAGAAGGGTATGTCCTTCGACGAGTTGGAAGCTAAGGCCGCCGCCTACGTCAAGATCACTCATGAAGAGCCGCCCGGCAAAGTCGAGCGTTGGTCTTTCGCTCTTGGAATGTTCTTCGGCGGCACCGGGCTACTGGTAGGTACCCTGGTAGGTGGCCGGACAGGCAGCATCATCACTCTCGCAGCATTGGCCTTGGAGTTGCTCGGTCTGGGCACGAGTGCGGTGCTGCAGATCAAGCGCCATTGGGCGTCTTTCCGACGGTCCCGGCAGACTTACGCCCGCGAGCTGGATGCCGACTTCATCCACTACCAACGAATCATCGATTGGCTTCGCACATTCCCCTTCGCCGATCTCGAGCGCAAGCTGCACTATCTGCGCGCCCGCAAGGCTAGTTTGTCTTATAGGTTAGGCCTGGCGACCGGCGGCATCGAGCGGCTCGGCGTTCTGCCGATGGTCGTGGTCTTGTATCTCCAGTTCAAGGACTGGGAGTTCGGGGATTGGCAGGCGCTCGGCGAAGTGAACATGGTAGGTGGCCTGCTCGTCTGGGCGCTGCTACTTATCTATGTCGGCGCTTGGCATCTGATCGGGCTCAGGACCCGGATGGATCTCTACGACTCCTTGCTGACCGAAGCTGTTCGCGACCGGGAGGAGTGAATGCACTCTCACCCGCGAGAATGTCTCTATCTTGTTCCGAGAGGGGCGATAATTCTTTGGGTGCTATTTTTCTTTGTTTGAATTGTTTAGAAATAGTGTTATCGCCAATACAATTAAAATTGCGAACGCAGCTGCGCCCATGATCACGCCGAAAGTGGATGTTATTTGCAAAGGAAAGCCAGCAGGAAATATCGGGCAGTCATAACCACAGCCGGTCCAGACGGAGCAGGAGCGGAATGTCAGTCCCGCGCTAAGCAGAAATAATATAATTACTATTGTTTTCTTCAATACCGTCTCCTTGCCTTAATTTCTTAAATTTAGTTTCTGGCAAAGAGTCGTCTGATGTGGCTAGGTTCAGGGCAATTCAAAATACTTTCTGTGCCTGTAGATGCGGCAAAGTTTCTCGCCGCAGAAGCTGAGCCGCAAGAAGTCCCGGTGCGAAGGGCTTACATAGAAAATCCACTGGTCGGATGTTGATAAGGTGTCGAAATCCGATCGGTCGAGTCTTGGCGGCACCATAATGTGCCTGCCGGATGCTATGCCAAGTTTGGCGGCCGTCGCGTCGTCTGCCCTAACTTCGACAAAAATTCCGTTGCCATCGCCTATGTGGTCAAAGGCTAATGGTAGTTTTTTAAACGTACTTTGTTTCGTGTCGCCAATAGACAGGCCATAAGCTTGTCCAGTATCTATAGCCTTATCGATGTACGTGGCCCACAAATAAACGATGTAACCTCCTAGGCCGATTAACGAGACTAGGGCGATCGCCGCAAAAGCCGAAACAAGCTTTCTCCAAGTCATTATCTATTTTTCCTTAATTGGCTTGTGCAGTACTTGTTCACGAGCAGTGCTTATTCGTTCTTGACTAGTCCCTGGCTGCATCTTCCCATTGTCGACTTTCGGCGAGCCTCCGTCCGATTCTTGGGCAACGGCCCCTGCGGCTGTATTGCTATTAAACCCACCCGACATTTCTGGAACATAAGAGTAATCAAAAGCTGATGACACTGAGTTGGCGTTATTTTGCACGACCTCGTCGCTGGCATTGATCTCCCTAAATGTGACGCTAGCGCGGTAGGTTGGGGTGAAACCCCAACATCACGATCTTTCAGCTCGTAGGTTGGGGTGAAACCCCAACATCGCCATCTATCACGAGCCCCGCCACGTACGAGGTCCTGCTTTTCTATCGCGTTCGTCGCTGGTGAGAGCGTGCGTTGTTGGGGTTTCACCCCAACCTACGGAGCTCGGGTTTTCGAGCGTCGAACTTTGCGCCATCATTCGGTGCGACTTCCGCCACGAGGAGCAGCGAAGAAACGGGGTCAGAGACATTATCTCGTAGCGGCGCATCTCACCCTAGGCTCGTTTGCCAGACTGGGGTCTGCGTAGAACCTGATTTATTCACCTTTCTCCAGCAACGCGCTCATCGCTATAGCTGCCAAAGCAAGCAATAGAATCAGGCCAAGTAGCCCGCCAAAAGTCGAGGTCAATTGGATGGGAAAAAAGGCCGGAAAAATTTGGCAGTCGTAACCACAATTGTTCCAAACATAGAACGAGCGCGCGAGCAGCCCGAGAGCCGAGAGCGCTAGAACTAGCAATATGGTTCTTTTCGCTGCCACCCTCTGGGCTGCTTTCATTTTTCGAACTCCTTCTTTGGCAAAGGATTGTCAGAAAGAGGAGTAGGGACTGGGGCAACCAAGGGTTGTGCGCCTACAGCCTGCAATAGCCCATTCGCGTATGAGTTCGAGTTATAGCCGTTTCCTCCTGGCAGCCCATATGAAATATTGTCCCGATAGTTGGCATCAGCGGAGAATAATGCGCCAATAAACTGATCTTCATTCGAATACTGGCTGGGTAGTGCCACGGAAAGATCGTTCGACGCTGGATGTGTAGACCTTTCCGCATCGCTTGGACGATTGTTGTTGCTTACCAAATTGACGGCGGTTGGAATTGTAACGATTGGCCGAATCGGGATGTGCGGAGAGTTTGGAACTGACACTGGGTTGCTCAACTCTGGCCCAGCTCCGAAGGTGGTGTATCGCTCTCCTGTTGCGCTGTCGGTCAAGAATCGAGGATCGTTTTTATACGCGTCCTGATTGTCGGGCGTAACCCTAATCGAGAGATGATACGCACCCGGCACTACCTGATGGTATTGCCCTTTGACTTCTCGGCCATCCGGGTCCGTGTATTTATACGGGTTGTTATTTGCATACCAATACCTATTGAAATTGTTGCCGTTATTTGTGTTTGGTTTTACAGGATCTACCGAGACGAACCTGGCGAAGACCGGCCCGCTAACGAAAACGGACAGCAAGGCCAAGGTCGCAAAGATTGATTTAGGGTTCAGCATGGTGGCATTCCTCACTTCTGCGCCCTCAAGGTTTGCATCTTATTAAGATATTCGGTTTTCTGCGCCGAACTTTCCGGGGTCCAACCTAAGGCTTCTGCCCCTTGTCCCCAGCTCTGGTGCTGCTGGTTCAATAAAACGAAGTCTGCCATTTGGGCAGAAGGTATTTGTTCGACGCGAGGGTATCTGTGCTTGTACCGTTGATCGAGTACTTGATAGAAAGCGGCGGATTTCACCACCATAGCGGCAACGTTTTTGGGGTCTACGTCCAAAAGCAGATCGGCTATTTTGAAATTCGGCATGGGCCTGCCTTGTTCGCTATTGAACTCCATCAAAGTAATAGCCATCACCGCGACGGATTCGCGCTTGGACAGCGGGCGCAAGTAGATGCGGTTTTTGATCGCCAACGGCGAAATGTGCGTTTCCCGTTCATAGCTTGAATCGTGTTTGAAGCCGCCAGCGGTGGCTTCAATGTTGAGCCATTGTCCACTCTCTACATCGGCATACTTGACCAGAATATGGCTAGGAGCTGTAGCCAACGTCACGGGAAGGCCGAGTTTCTGCCCGAGGATCGCGAACAGGATGGGCATGGAAACGCATTGTCCTTTGCGGCTTGCGAGGTAGTTGGAGACGAGCTTGTTGCTCATCTTCTGCCCTAGCGGATCGTCGAGATCGTACGAGAACGGTCGGAAATCGTTCCATGGCCCCGGCTCGTAGAGTGTGGAAATCAGAAGATCCAACTTCCGTCGTTGGGTTGCTCCGGACGGAAAACGAACCTCGACCTTGGCCGCCCAAGTATCGATTTGGCGGAGAGTTGCAGCACTGTCGATTGAGGGGTCGATCAAGTGATCGATGGCTATTTTGGCTTGTGCGAAATCGATTTCGCCTTCCGGGATGCTGAGCAGCTTGCGGACGAGGGCAACGCCAGGATCCTCTGAATTCTCAGTCGGACCGGCAAAGACAGGCCCAGTTGTAATGACGGCAATAGCCAATACAGCCGTGGTCAGTAAAAACTTCATCCCGCCCCCTGTATACGTAGTCTGTCAGACTTTCTTCAGGACGGGAAATGGGGCAAGGGATGGCCAGTTATGGCGTGATGCACCTCTCCCTTTTAGATATTATTTCCCGATTTCAGCCACCTTTGTTGCCGTCGCTACTCAGAAGTGTCGTAAAGACCGTAAGGCGCATCCGTAGGGCGGAACCTGCGAAGCAGATTCCGCCACGAGGCATGAACTTCCTGACATGTCATTGGCGGAATCGCCTGCGGCGGTTCCGCCCTACGTTCGACATCCCTTAGTCGGACCCTGGCTGCCGGGCAGCCGCATCGGTTAACGTGTCCCGCACTCCTCGCAACGGAGATACGACGATGCGCGATTCCGCCTGGTCCAGGCGCGACATTCTGGCGGCGATGGCAGCAGGCACCGCCTGCACGCTGATGCCGACGAGGCTATCCGCGCGCACGGCGCCGGAAACAGCGATGCGCGGCTTGGCGCTGCGCGACGTATTGCTCGTCGACGGCAGCGGCCAGCCGGGCCGGCGCACCGACGTGCTCGTGCGTGGCGACCGCATCGAGCGCATCGGCCGCATCTCCGATCGGGACGCGCGCGGACTGCGCATCGTCGAAGGCGGCGGCCGCGTGCTGGCGCCGGGCTTCATCGACCTGCATACCCACGGCGATCCGCTCGACAACGCCTACACCCAATACCTGGCGATGGGCGTGACCACCATCGTCCTGGGCGAAGACGGCAGCAGCCCCGCGCTGCGCGGCGCGAACAACGCCGCCGACAGCCTGCCGGCGTGGATGGACGCCGTGGCCCGCGCCACGCCCGACATCAACGTCGCCACCTTGTCGGGCCACGGCACACTGCGTCGCCGCGCCGGCATCGACGACGGCACGCGTCGCCCCACCGATGCTCAACTGGCGCGGATGCAGACGATCCTCGAACAAGACCTGCGCGCCGGCGCGTTCGGCCTGTCCACCGGACTGGAGTACGTACCCGGACGGTACGCCGAGATGCGCGAACTCGCCGGCCTGGGCCCGGTGATCGCCCGCTTCGATGGCGTAGAGATGAGCCACATGCGCTCCGAGGACGCCGACGACGTGCGCGCTTCCATCCGCGAACTGGTCGCCGCCAGCGGCCCGGCGCGCGCGCACGTCTCGCACCTGAAGATGGTCTACGGCAAAGGCGAGTCCGCCGCGCAGGAACTGCTCGCCTTCCTGCAGACGCTGCGCACGCCCAGCCAACCGCTCACCGCCGACGCTTATCCTTACGAAGCCAGCTACACCGGCGTCGCGATCGTGTTCCCGGAGTGGGCGCTGCCTCCCACCGACTACGCCGGCGTGGTGCGATCGCGTCGCGACGAATTGCGCGCGTACCTGCAGCAGCGCATGGAAAAGCGCAACGGACCCGGCGCGCTGCTGTTCGGCACCGGACCGCACGCCGGCAAGACGCTGGAACAGGTGGCGGCGGAGCAGGGCAAGCCGTTCGCCGACGTGCTGATCGAGATCGGCCCCGGCGGCGGCCAGGCCGCCCACTTCGTGATGGATCGCGCGCTGCAGGACCGCCTGCTGCTCGATCCGCACGTAGGCTTGTGCACCGACGGCTCGCCCGGCGGTAGCCATCCGCGCTCGGCCGGCACCTACGCCAAGTGGATCGAAGAATTCGTAGTCAAACAGCCGCGCGTGAAGCTGGAAGAAGCCGTGCGCAAAGCGACCTCGCTGCCAGCCACGATATTGCGCCTAACCGACCGCGGCACGATTCGCCCCGGTGCGAAGGCCGACGTGGTGCTGTTCGATCCGGCCAAGGTGCACGCGAAGGCCGATTACGTGCATCCCTCGCTCCAGGCCGAAGGCTTCGACCTGGTGGTGGTGAATGGACAGCCGGCATTCGAGAACGGCGAGGCGGTCGGACGGTCCGGGCAGCTGCTGCGGCGTGGTTCGTAGGTTGGGTGAAACCCCAACATCGCGCCCTTTCACCTACGACGAAACCCTCTGAAACGCCGCTGTAGTCATGGGAGACGGCGATGTTGGGGTTTCACCCCAACCTACGGAGATAGGAGCGCTTGGCGTCCACGAGCTACAGGGAGGCGAAGTCTGAGCTCCGAACGAGGCCCGAATCGGCGGTAGACTCATTCCGGATTCCTTGGGGCACACCATGACCACCTTCGTACTGATCCACGGCGGCGGCGATGTCGGCTGGTACTGGCACCTGCTGGAAGCGGAATTGCGTTCGCGGGGGCACGACGTAGTCGCTCCGGACCTGCCGTGCGATGACCAGTCCGCCGGTTTGAACGAATACGCGGATGCCGTGGTCGCGGCGGTGGGCGAGCGGAAGAACTTGGTGGTCGTGGGCCAATCGTATGGCGGCTTCACCGCGCCGCTGGTGGCCGATCGGCTCTCCGCCGACGTGTTGGTGCTGGTGGCCGCGATGATCCCGTCGCCGGGCGAAACCCCGGAGGATTGGTGGACCAACACCGGCTATTCGCAGGCCGCGCAGGAACAGGCTGCGCGCGATGGCGGCAAGACCGGCAACGACGACCCGCTCGTCAGCTATTACAACGGCGTCCCGCGCGCCTTGGCCGAAGAAGCGTTGAGCAAGGCGCGCGACGAATCGATGACGGCCTGGCGCACCCCGTGGCCGCTCGATGCATGGCCGGATGTGCCGACGAAATATGTGCTGTGCAAGGACGACCAGTTTTTCCCACCGGACTTCCTGCGCCGGCTCGCGGCCGAGCGCCTGGGCGTCGTCGCCGACGAGATCCCCGGTTGCCACTGCGTTGCGCTCAGCCACCCCAAAGAACTGGCCGATGTCCTGGTGAGCTACATCTCCAAGTAGGGCGGAACCCGCGAAGCGGATTCCGCCGCGCGGCCGGGTTTTCGCGATATAGCGATGACGGAATCGCCTGCGGCGGTTCCGTCCTACCTGGGTAGAACCGTAGGCTGGGTTGGCCCCATCAACCCAGCATCGCGCGCAAACCGGAGAAGGCACAGCTGGGTTGATGAAGCCAACCCAGCCTACGGCTTCCCGGGGCAGGTAGCCCCGCCGCCCGCCCGCGGCTAGACTCGCCCGGCACGACAGGGGGATGTATGGGAATCATGTTCCGGCTGCGGCGGCTTTTGCCGGTCGCGGCCTTTTGGGCCGCCACAGCCTTCGCAGCCACGCCGGCCGCCTTGCCGACGGTGCCGACGCCGGACAGCGGCGCCGAGCAAGTGCAGGCGCGCAAGACCGCCGCTTATCGCGAAGTGCTGGCCGCTTTCGACGCCGCCATGCAGGCCGCGCCGAACGATGCGGGCATCGCCGTCGCCCGTTGCGAATTCATCGGCCGCTACACCGACGAAGAATACGACTGGGTCGAATCCGCACCCGACGACTACACCGCTTGCAGCGAAGCTTTGGCGTCGCGCTGGGGCAAGGAACCCGCCGCGCAATTGTTCGGCTTGGATCAGCTGTGGGGCGAGGATCTGCTCAACCGCGGCGAAGCGATCCTGAAACAGGCCAACGCCTGGCCTGCGCCGATGCGCGCCCGGTTGTTGAGCAAGTTGTCGGAAATGCACGCACAGCTGGATCACGAGAGCCGCGCGGGAGAGTTGGCGGTGCAGGCCGCGCAACTCGGCGAAGCTTCGCGCGTGGCCAAGGCGGCCGATCATCTGGCCTCGCGCAAGCGTTACGAGGATGCGGCGCGCATGCTAGCCAATGCGCCGCCTGCGAAGGATATCTGGGAGGCGAAGAACCGCATCGAAGCCGCGCTGCGCTTGCCCGACCGCAAGGCCGCGTTGAAGGAATGGCAGCGTTACGCCGATGCCGGTTTGAAAGTCGATGCGGCGGTGGGCGCGCGGGCGCAGTTGCGCGCGGGCGACGTCGCCGCTGCGCGACGCTTGCTGGGCGGCGACGAGGAGGCCGTTTCCACGACGGACCAGGTGCGTTTCGACGTGGCCATGGCCTCAAGCGATTACCGCGGCGCCGCCAAGTTCGTGAACCTGGCGAAGATGGACGGCTTCTCGCAAGACCTGAGCCGCTTCGCGACGCTGGCCACCGCGGCGCCTTCCACTTTGTTCACCGCGCCGTCGATGCGGTTGGCGTTGTTGATTTGTTTGTCGATCCTGGCGGCGTTCCTGCTGGTGCCCGGTTTGGTGTTGCTGCCCGTGCATTACCGCGGGCTGTGGCGGCGGATGAAGGGCAAGCCGGCGATGCCTTTGTTCGAACGCGCGGGCTTGCGTGATGCGTGGTACGCGATGGCGATCGCGCTGTGCGCGCCGATGGTGGCCGGGCTTTGGGTGGAACCGTCTGCCACCAGCAAATTGCTCAGCGGCGAAAGCATTCCGGAAGGCGCCGCGCTGTTCCAGATCATGATGTGGGGCACGGCTGCCGGTTTGTTGTTGTCGATTCCCTTGTTCCGGGGTTGGAGCCGGCGCCAACTGATCGGCGACCGCGCGGCTTTGTTCGCCGCATGGCGCGTGTTGATCGCGTGGGTGTTGTTGATCGGTGTGAGCGTCTTGCTGGCGCTGGTGCTCAGCAAGACGGGCGGCGGCGCGGAGACGGTACAGACGAAGTCGATGGATGCGTTGGCGCAGGGCGCGACCGAGGCGTACGGCCCGGTGGTGACGCTATTGCTGGTGGCGCTGGCGGTGCCGATCTTCGAGGAGTTGATGTATCGCGGCCTGATCCTGGGCGGCCTGAGTCGGCACATCAGCTTCGGTTGGTCGAACGTGATCCAAGCGGCCTTGTTCGCCGTAAGCCACGACGACCCGCCGCGCCTCCCGTTCTATTTCATCATGGGCCTGCTGGCCGGCTGGCTGGTCAAACGCACCGGCGCCCTGGGCCCGGCGATCGCGTTGCATGCGCTCAATAACCTGTTGGCGTTTTCGGTCAGGATGATGGTGGCGTCTTAGCCCTGCTTAAGCCCTCTCCCGCTTGTGGGAGAGGGTTGGATGAGGGTGGGCTGCTGGTTAGCCAACTTTTCAGATTTTTCTTATGCCGCTGCTTGGGCGGCTTGATTGCACATGCCCGGCTTTATGCCTACCGTTCTCAAGAGTCGGTAGATTGGTAACGGGGGAAAGGATGGTCGATTTCACTAAATTAGCAAAGACTGGCGATAAAAAGCCGCCGGCAACAATGTTCGAGACGTTCTCGCGTTTAGATAGGCAGGTTTCGCATGTTGAACTGCGACCTTCACAAATTAGTATTTTTGAGCAAATCGATTCAAGGTCAAAGGACCGAGATCTGGTTGTAAAGCTAAATACTGGCGGCGGAAAAACTACCACTGGGTTGATCTATCTTAAGCATAAGATGGATCAATATAGCGAACCGGTTGTTTACTTAGTCCCAACTGTTCAACTGGCTGATCAAGTTATAAGCGAGGGGCAACGAATCGGCATTGAAGTAGTGCAATGGGCTGCGGGGGAGACTTATCCGCCGGAAGATGCCCTTCGTTGTAGGGCAATTATTGTCTGTACTTACGATAAGTTTTTTAATGGGCGTTCTACTTTTGCACGTACAGACGTCAAGTTAGTTCCGGCAGCCATCGTCCTGGATGACGTGCATGCAGGTATCGAATCCGTCAGGAAGTGCTTTAGTGCGATCCTTCCTGACGAAGTAAGGGGGGAGCTTCTAAAGATTCTTAAACCTGCGCTAGAGGTAGTGGAGCCGGCAGCATGGATTAGAATCGAAAATGAAGATCCAAAGGGAATGCTTGAGGTTCCGCATTGGGTTTACTCCTCACAGCTAAGTGGTATTAGAAGCGTAATCACAAATTCTTCTAATAAAGAAGATCTATTTTTCTCATGGCCCTATTTATCCCGATGCCTTGAGCTATGCCGGCTTGTTGTTTCTGGGACGACAAGCGTTCTAGCCATGGATCCGCCCGCGCTGGAGTATGTGGGTCACTACTTTGGGGCAAAGCATCGATTGTTTATGTCGGCGTCGATACAAGACGGCGCCGCTCTAGTGCGAGAATTGGATTGTGACCCGGTTGCCGCAAGTAACCCGATAAACATCTCCGGAGAAGGTTCAGTCGGGGAAAGAATGGTGATTGTTCCGTCCCTGGCAGATCCGGAGTTTACGCGAGAGCAGCTTGCGCAGGTTGTTAAAACTTTTGTGGGTATGACCAATGTGGTAATACTTGTGTCATCTGGTGCGGCAGCGGAGTTTTGGGTCGCCAATGGCGCGATAGCGGCAAATGGATCGGCTGTTGCGGCCGCAGTTAATACGCTGAGGTCGACTCAGAAAGGGAGTTTTTATGTTTTTGCTCAACGCTACGACGGCATAGATCTCCCAGATGCTGCTTGCAGGCTATTGGTAATTGATGGTTTGCCGCAGGGTGAGGGTCTGTTGGACAGGTTTGATAGCGAAACGATTGGCGGTTTTGTCGGAATGAGAGGGAAGGTGGCGAATCGGGTAGAGCAAGGCTTAGGCCGAGCCGTACGCTCCTCATCGGACTACTGTGCGGTACTTTTAGCGGGAAGAGATCTGGCGAATTTTGTCTCTCGACGCATAGTTCTTGAGAATTTTTCGCCACTTACTGTTCGGCAAATCGAAATTGGGCGGGATGTGTCTGAGGCAATTTCAGAATCTGGCGATAAGGTCAATGGTGTGGTTGATACGATCCGCCAGTGCCTTATGCGCGATGTCGCTTGGCGTGACTACTATCTCGCGCAGATCGCTAAGCCCACAGATGCGGAAGGCGCAATCGTTGAAGAGGCTGCATCGAACTTAGATAACGCTAGCTCTGAGCGGTTGGCTCTGCGCTTGGCTATGGCTCGTGACTACTCAACGGCGGCTGCGTATCTACAGGAGGCGGTTAATCGCAAGAAAAGCGATAGAGCATTGCGGGGAATTCTTAAGCAAGCTACTGCAAAAATTCTGTATTTCGCTGATGAAGTGGAGGCAATGAAGTTACAGGCGTCGGCGTACGCGGATAATGCGAATGTTTCTCGACCTCCGGTCATTCCATCAAAATATGAGCGAAGGATTACCTCTCAAGCTGAAGGCATTGCGTCATGGTTGCGAGAGTTTGTCGATAAAAATGGCGCTCTTGTCGAGCTTGACCAGCTTCGCATGCAGCTTTCTTATGCAAATGAGCATAAAAAGGTTGAAGCCGCGATGCGGCGATTTGGTGAGGTCTTGGGTGCTGACTCGAGCCGCCCAGAAAAGGAAGTGGGCCGTGGCCCAGATAACTTATGGGTTTTTGGTGAGCTGGCGCTATGCGTTGAAATGAAGAACGAAAAGCATGCGGTTCTCTCAAAAACAGACGCCGGTCAGCTGCATCTGAGCATGCAATGGGTTTCGGACAACGTGCCAAAAGTTACGTCGATATATCCCGTAATTGGATCTGGCAATATATTTGCTGATGTCGCTGGCGATTTCTTGCCTGCGACAACAGTATTTACAGAGGCAGCGATTATGGGGCTTTTGGATCAGCTTCGTAAGCTTGTTGTGGCATTAATAGCAGAGGGACCTCTCTTTTCAGAAGATGCTGGGAATATTCAGAGGCAGCTTGGCCCTCTAAGTCTCTTGCCTTCTCAGATACTCCAAATAGGAGAAGCAGTTAAGCAGGGGTCATAGCTTGGCTTAACCCTAGGACCGCAAGGCGCAATCGTAGGGCGGAACCTGCGAAGCAGATTCCGCCGCTTGGCTTGATCTTCCGACATGTCAGTGGCGGAATCGCCTGCGGCGGTTCCGCCCTACGCAGCAGGAGGCGAGACCCGGTTTTTCCCTATTGATTTGGGCCGCCAGCACCCCCCTATACTGCCGCTCCTCACCCAACCACCGGACCCACCCATGCTCGGCATGTCCCTGATCCTGGCCGCCGTGGCCGTAGCCGCCGTCCTTATCGCGGTCGTCTTGTTCTTCTGGATCATCGCCTTGCGCCGGGTCGTCCCGGTCAACGAAGTCCACATCGTCCAGACCCGCAAGAACACCGTTTCCTACGGCAAAGGCTTCGAAAGCAACACCTACTACGAATGGCCCTCGCGCTTCCCGCTGATCGGTCTGACCCGCGTCACCCTGCCGGTGTCCAACTTCTCCATCGACCTGCCGGACTACGCCGCTTACGACAAAGAACGCGTTCCGTTCCTGGTCCACGTGATGGCCTTCTTCCGCATCAGCGACTCCAACACCGCCGCCCAGCGCGTCGCCTCGTTCGACGAACTGAAAGAACAACTCACCGCCATCGTCCAAGGCGCCGTGCGCACCGTGCTGGCCGGGCACGAAATCGACCAGATCATGCTCGACCGCAGCCGTTTCGGCGAAGCCTTCACCCAGGAAGTGCAGCCGCAGTTGGGCGGGTGGGGCGTGGAAGCCATCAAGAACATCGAACTGATGGACATCCGCGACGCCAAGGAAAGCGACGTCATCCAGAACATCATGGCCAAGCGCACCTCGGGCATCGAGCGCGAATCGCGCTTGGTGGTGGCGGACAACCAACGCCAGGCCGAGATGGCCGAAATCGCCGCCAAGCGCGAAGTGGAAATGTCGCGCCAGCAGGCCGCCGAACAAGTGGGCCTGCGCACCGCCGAAAAAGACAAGAACGTCGGCGTGGCCAACGAACAAGCCGCCCAGCAAGTGAAAGTGCAGCAGCGCGAAACCGCGGCCAAGGACATGGATGTGCTGCAGGTGAAGACCGTGCGCGGCGCCGAAATCAATCGCGAAGCGGCCGTCATCGCCGCCGGGCAATCCAAGGACGTGGCCATCGTCCAGGCCGAAGCGAACCGCCAGGTCGCGGTGGTGTCGGCCGAAGCGAACAAACAGGTCTCCATCGTCTCGGCCGAAGGCGACAAGCAGCAGACCGTGCTCACCGCCGAAGGCAAGCTGGAAGCGGCCAAGCGCAACGCCGAAGGCATCGCGGCCGAAGGCAACGCCAAGGGCCAGGCCGAAACCGCGATCCTGATGGCGCCGGTGGATGCGCAGATCAAACTGGCCGAAAAGATCGGCAGCGATCAGGGCTACCAGAACTATCTGCTCGGCATCCGCAACATCGAAGCCGCGCAGGCCGTGGGCATGGCCCAGGCCGAAGCGCTGAAGTCCGCCGACGTCAAAGTGATTTCGAATGCCGGCACGCCAGGCAAGGGCATTTCCAGCGTGATGGATCTGTTCTCCGCCGACGGCGGCACCGCCATCGCCAGCATGCTCGAAGGGTTGGCGCAGTCGCCCGAAGGCAAGAAGCTGTTGCGGAAGTTCGTGGACAAGTCGGAAGAGCCTGCAGCGGAATAGAGACTGCTTAAGGAGTCGGAGCAAACATGGCGAAGATCGAACTCGGCAAAGCGATAGCGCCCGCGCTCGTCGTTTCCTACGCGATCTGCCTGATCGTCGCGGGGCATGGCGCCGTTCCTCTCGGCCTTGTGTTGTTCATCGGCGCAGTCGACTGGGTCGCGGCGGGCAAGATCCTCGGCTGGGCCGGGATGGCGGGCTTGCTGCTCGCCGCCTGCGTGCCGCAAAGGCCGGCGCTCCGGTGGGTGCTGCAACTGGTCTCGGCTTGTCTGCTTTACGCATCGTGGTTCGACATCGCGCGCCGCACCGACAACGAAAGCGGTTCGTTCCTGACGACCTTTATCTTCTCGATCCCGTTCCAGATCGTTTTCGCGGTTGCTGTTGTCTGGCTTGCGCTTCGCCTATGGCGGTCGCGATCGCAAGCATGATGGAGTCGTAGGCTGGGTTGGCTTCATCAACCCAGCATTGCCATCGGACAAGCGAAGCTGGGTTGATAGAGCCAACCCAGCCTACGCTCGGGGGCGCTTCATCTGATGGCCGGACTATCAACCCAGCTTTCGCTTATCCGCGAAGCTGGGTTGATGAAGCCAACCCAGCCTACGCTCAAGGAATCGACTCACCGGTTGGCAGGTCCGGGCTTCGCCGGATCCACATCGCCCGCCAGCGTCCAAACCACATCGCGTCCCTGTGGATCGCGCGTTAGGCGGAAATACGCCGGCGCATCGGTCTTGAACGCGCGGCGCTTCTCGCCCGCGGTTGCTGCGCCCGGCGGATCGAACGGGACGATGTACAGCCCGGTGGCGTCTATGGTCCGCCGCGCGCGGCGATCGTCCAGGTCGCCGACGTCGGCGATGGTGCCGCCGCTTTCCAGCAGCGGATTCTCGAAATCCACCAGCACATCCGTCTTCGCCTGCGGTTGCCCGGGCATCGCCAGTGTGCCGCCTTTGATCATCAGATCCGGCCAGACTTTGCCGTTCTCCGGCAGGTTGTCGTAAAGCGCGCGCGGCAGGCCCGCATGTGAGCCGGCGGCGATGGCATCCAGCGCGCCGACCAGGGCCAGGAAGTTCAACTTGCGCAGGCGTTGTTTTTGCGGATCGCCTTCGATGCCGCCCGATTCCAACAGAATCGTCGACACGCCCGCTTTGGAAGTGAGATCGCCGAATGCGCGCGGATTGAACGTGTCGTCCCACTTGGCGATATGGCCGGCGATGTAAGGCTCCAGCACCGCGCGGATGGCCACCGACACTTCGATGGCGCGGGTGCGGCTGGCGTTCACCTCGCGCGCTTCGTTGTAGGCCGGGGCCAGCAGCGCGATGGCGGTGCCGCGGTCGGAATCGCCGGCGCGGTAGCCGGGCTGCTGGTCGTGCAGATTGAAGCCGAAATCGGGCTTCAAGCGTTCGCGCAGACCGTGCAGCGCACGCGCCTCCGGCGTGGCGAGGGCGCGCGCGTCGCGATTGACGTCGATGCCTTGCGCGTTGCGCCGCTGGAAGCGCGCGGCGCCGTCCGGGTTCATCACTGGCAGGAAATCCAGGGTCGTATCGCGGCGCAGGCGCTGCACGATGGGGTGATCGGGATGTTCGCCCAGGAAACGGAACAGATCGGCCAGCGCCATCGATGCTGTGCTCTCGTCGCCGTGCATCTGCGACCACAGCAAAACGCGTTTTCCGCCCTCGCCCCACGACACATGGCGCAGCGGCCGGCCTTCGGCGCTGCGGCCGACTTCTTCGGTCTTGAAGCCGTGCGCATC
Source organism: Luteimonas sp. (assembly GCA_035250245.1). Lineage (GTDB taxonomy): Bacteria > Pseudomonadota > Gammaproteobacteria > Xanthomonadales > Xanthomonadaceae > Luteimonas_C. Next base: position 26,481 of record DATFFH010000035.1, read on the forward strand.
GTTCGCCAGCGGTCCGGCCACGTCCCACCAATGCTCCGGCGAGAATGCGCGGTCTTCCAGATCGGCTACGCGAATGCGTTGGTCGTAGAGCGCGTCCAGATCGCGCAGCCATGACGGCGGAGGCGGCATCGCGGTTGCGTTGGCGGCTTCTTTCGCGCCCGAGGCGAAAGGCCACAATAACGACAGCGAAGACAGCAGACCCAGCGCGAGGGCGCGACGCATATGGCGATGCTCCGTGACCAGAGAGCCGAATGCTCTGTGGCGTTGTTCGTTTTGTCAATCACCGCGGGTATCGATTCTTTCGATCTGCTTTTGTGGGAGAGGGCTTCAGCCCCGACAGGTCAGTCGGTGTCCCTGTCGGGGCTGAAGTCCCTCCCACAAAAAAGCGAATGCGTCGACGGCTGGCAGAGCGACGAACCGCTGTTCCTCCCCCTTTGAAAAAGGGGGATCGAGGGGGATTTGCTTTTGATCTTGCTTCGAGCGGCGAAAGCAAAAGCAAATCCCCCTGTGTCCCCCTTTTTCAAAGGGGGATAACAGCCAAAGCCGGGCTTCATTGAGCTTGAGTTTTACAAACGCGTTAACGCGTTACGTTAATCTGCCAAGTTCTGGGGCTGCAGGCGATGGCATGGACAGACGAGGTTTCATCGGGAGCGCTGCGTTGTCGGTTTTATTGCCGATAGCCGGCGCCGGCAGCGTAAGCGCAAGCGCCGCGCCGCGGCGGAGACTGCTGCCGCCGGCGCTGAATCCCGGCGACACCGTGGCGCTGGTCAGTCCGTCGTCGGCCACGGACGAGCGCCTGAGCCTGCAGCTGGCGCAAGAAGCGATGCAGGCCTTGGGCTTCAAGGTGAAGACCGGCGAACATTACGCCGGACGATACGGTTCATTGGCGGGCGCAGACGCCGACCGCGCCGCCGATCTCAACGCCATGTTCCGCGACGACGAAGTCAAGGCTATCGTCTGCGTGCGCGGCGGTTCGGGCGCGGCGCGGCTGTTGCCGATGCTCGATTACAAAGCCATCCGCGCGAATCCGAAGGCGCTGCTCGGCTATTCGGACATCACCGCGTTGCACTGCGCGATCCATGCGCAAACCGGTCTGGTCACTTTCCATGGGCCGATCGGTGCCGGCAGCTGGAATCGTTTCAACGTCGACCAGTTCAAGCGCCTGTTCTTCGGGCGCGAATTGATCGCTTACAAGAATTCGGTCGAAGCCGGTGACGAACTGGTGCCGCGCAAGAACCGCACGCTGACCATTCGCGGCGGCAAGGCGCGGGGCGAACTGATCGGCGGCAACCTGTCGGTGCTGGTCGGCCTGGCCGGTTCGCCGTACATGCCGGATTTCGACGGCAAGATCCTGTTCCTGGAGGATGTGAGCGAAGCGCCGTACCGCATCGACCGCATGCTCACCACGCTGAAGCTGATGGGCGCACTGGACAAGATCGCCGGCTTCGTATTCGGCGAATGCACCGATTGCGATCCCGGCGAAGGCTATGGTTCGCTGACGCTGGACCAGATATTCGACGATCACATCAAGCCGCTGGGCATTCCCGCCTACCGAGGCGCGATGATCGGGCACATCCGCGAGCAGTTCATCGTCCCGGTCGGCGGTCTGGCGGAAATGGATGCCGATGCGGGCACGTTCCGCCTGCTGGAGCCGGTATTCCGATCGTAGGGCGGAACCCGCGAAGCGGATTCCGCCGATGTGCGCGCGAGATTGAGGCGGAATCGCCTGCGGCGGTTCCGCCCTACGTCAGCCGCGTTGCGCCGCTTCGAGCGTGGCGATGTCGATCTTCTTCATTTTCATCATCGCATCGAACACGCGCTTGGCCCGCTTGCGGTCCGGGTCGGCCATCGATTCGATCAACAGGCGCGGCGTGATCTGCCAGGAAACGCCCCATTTGTCCTTGCACCAACCGCAATCGCTTTCCTTCCCGCCATTGCCGACGATCGCGTTCCACAAACGATCGGTTTCGGCCTGATCTTCGGTCATCACCTGGAATGAGAAGGCCTCGCTTTGCTTGAACGCCGATCCGCCGTTCAGGCCGATGCAGGGGATGCCCATCACGGTGAAATCGACCGTGAGCACGTCGCCTTGCTTGCCGTCGGGATAGTCGCCGGGCGCGCGATGGGCGGCGCCGACGGAACTGTCGGGGAAAGTCTTGGCGTAGAACGTGGCGGCGTCGAGCGCGTCGTTGTCGTACCACAGGCAAACCGTGTTCTTGCTGGTCATGCGTCGCCTCCAAGGGGTGGACGAAGAATGCGGCGGGCACCGATGCCTGCGCAAAGTCCTTGCTTCATACCATCGCGCATGTGTAGACGCGGTGGGCGGCAGGGTAGGTTGGGGTGAAACCCCAACATCGCCATCCCATATGAGGCCGCAACCTACCCTGGTCTGGTTTCCTGTCCGCATGTCGAAGATCGAGCGGCGCGATGTTGGGGTTTTACCCCAACCTACGGCGCGTCGGCGGTTTCGTCCGGCTCGCACCGTCGTCATGAAGAAGGGCTCACGGGCAGAACACGTAGGGCGGAACCCGCGAAGCGGATTCCGCCACCGACGCGTGAGGATATGGCGGAATCGCCTTCGGCGGTTCCGCCCTACGGCGTGTCGGCGATCGCCGCTCACGGGCAGGGCGGGTATTATCGTGTGCTGATCAATGGGTTTGCACACTATATATCTATAGGGACAAACGGCTTCTGGTTGGTCAATAGCTTCTCTGACCGGCAGAACGGTTCCCTTCTATGGATCGCCCACCACTGGAGGTTTCATGAAAACGTTCTTCGCCGTCTTACTGGCCGCTTTCTTCGCGCATCATGCGTCCGCGATCGCCGCGCCACCGGCCTCGCCCTTGATCGGCGCCTGGGCCGTGGATACCTCGCGTTTGCCGATGCCTCCCGAAGCCCGGCCCAAGGGCGTCACCATTACCTTCGCCGACGCGGGGAAGGGCAAGTGGTCGACGAAAGTGGAGATCGTCGATGCGGGTGGTGGGAAGAGCCATGCCGAAAGCAGCGTACCGCTCGACGGTACGCCCACGCCCGTGCAGGGCAGCATGGAAACCGACATCGCCGCGGCGAAGATGCCAACGCCCAATGTGCTGGTCATGCAGCTCGGCAAGGGTGGGAATCCCGCGTCGACGCGTATCTACACCGTCGCTGCGGACGGCAAGACGATGATCGAAACCGCCGCCTATTTCGCGCAGGACGGCAAGCCGATCTTGCGGATGAGTTATTTCAAGCGCGTGCGTTGATCGCGTCGCGCGAGGTTTCGACGCGATCGTGACGCCGCTTCATGCATGCTGCCGTTTCCGGACCATGGAGCCGATGGCATGCATATCGTGTTGGGCGCTACCGGGCATGTAGGATCTGCGGTCGTCCGTGCGCTTTTGTCTCGCAACGAGCCGGTGACCGCCGTTACGCGCAACGCCGCGCATGCGCAGGATCTACGCATGCGCGGCGCCGAAGTCGCGGAAGTCGACATCCTGGATGCCGAGGCTTTACGCGCCGTGTTCCGCCGCGGACGTCGCGCGTTCCTGCTGAATCCGCCGGCGGACATAGCTACCGACACGGATGCCGTGGAGCGGCGCAGCGTGAGCGCCATTCTCGCCGCACTGGAAGGCTCCGGTTTGGAAAAAGTGGTGGCGGAGTCGACCTACGGCGCGCAGCCGGGGCATCGCAACGGGGATTTCGGGCCGCTGTATGCGCTCGAGCAGGGACTGGCGGCCCAATCCATCCCGGCCACGATCCAACGCGCCGCGTATTACATGAGCAATTGGGATGCCCAATTGGACGGTGTGCGCGAGTCAGGCAAGCTGCAGAGCTTCTTCCCGCCGGATTTCGCGTTGCCGATGGTCTCGCCGCAGGATCTGGGCGAAACGGCGGCCGGGTTCATGACCGAACCGGCCGATCGCAATGGCGTGCATTACGTCGAAGGCCCGCAGCGCTACCGTATCGCGGAGGTGGCGGAAGCGATTTCGAGCGTCGTCGGGCGGGCGGTGGAAGTGGACGCGTTGCCGCGCAGCGATTGGCGCCGCGCGTATCGGGAGCTGGGTTTCTCCGAAGCCGCGGCCGAATCGTACGAACGCATGACCGCGATCACTCTGGATGCCGCCGAGTTGCCGGATCGGCCGGTCAGAGGCCGTATGACGCTGCAGGATTATTTTAGAACGCAGCAAAGCCGAGATGATGCCGTATCGGCCGGCAAGGTTTAAATGACCTCCGCCGCATGAACTTCGCCAGACGCACATCTAGGATTCCGCCGTCCACCACCAAGGCGCTTGCGCATGCGGATCATGAAAGGGAAATGGAAGCGGCTGGTCGCGGTCGCGCTGGCTGCTTTGTTGCCGATGGCAGCGGCGGCCGTCGAGCCGCGCTTGAAGACGAGCGGACGCGAAGTGCGGTCGTTCGAGCCGCCGGCCATCGTGACCGTTCCTGAGGGCGCGCAATATTTGGGTAGCAGACGCTGGGTTCTTTACGGCTATGCCGATTGCGATCTGCATCTCTACGCGGACAAGGATGCGAAAGGCGTCGTGACGCGACTGTATTGGATCCAGTCGGAAGGCTACATTCCGAGCCGCCCGGAACTGACCCACGCAGGCGATTACGACAAATCGCGCAAACTTCAGCTCGGCGGCTTTGGCTTCCACCAGGACACCTGGACCCGCAACCGCAAGGATGCGGCGCCGCAGAATTCGGATCTGGAACAGGTGGAACAGCTGGTGGCCCAAAACAAGCTGACTTTGCCGCCGGAGATGGCCTTCGTCCGCTGGGTCCACTTGCCCGATGCGGCCCAGCGCAAGGAATTGATGATCATCTACGCCGAGCGCATTCCCGCGGCCTCGCCCCAGCGGGAGGCGGCCGCGCTGGCAAGCGCGAAAAAGCGCATCCAGGTGCGCAAGCGCTGACGGTCCGCGGACGGCCAGTGCTTCGTCGTTACTGTACGATGAAACGAACGCTGGAATCGTATTCTGTAATCCGCGCGACGCGTCATGAACGCGATCGAGTTCACATCCTCGCGATGACGGCGCGCGATGGGTAACGCTTTACGTTCCTCTTACTCGAATTTCACCGGCGCCTCCTTTTCCCATGCTCGAATGAATCGTTCGACCAACAACGGGAGAGGACAATGAAAAAGCGAATCGCCGTCGGCGCCTTGGCGCTCTTGCTGCCCATCGGCTCGGCCCTGGCCGCGGTGGTCTACGTCAGCGGCAGCGCCACCAGCTACGACCCCGGCATCGCGCTGGAGAATGCGCGCGCCGACGCCGTCGCCAAATGCGAAGCGCAGGCGGGTACGCCGATCGAAGAGGTGTACAACCACGTCAGCAGGAACAATTACTGGTCGGCGTCTTCGATCTGGACGTGCGAGGTGCCCTGAGCACCGAGGCTGGCTAGGCGGGCTCGCGCCGCCTAGCCGGCGTGCCGATCAATAATCGCGATACCCCGATAGCGCCAGCGCGCGACGGAACTCTTCGGCCGTCACGATCCGGCTGTTGTGCGCTTCCAGCAAGGCTTCGAAATCGCGTATGCCGAGCGATTTGAGTTTTTTGGCGAAGTCGATGCCGATAGGCATGGCCGGTTTCATGCCGTCGCCGGTGCCGGGCGAAAAGTAGACATCGGCTTGCCAGACGATGCCCTGCTTCGGAAGGTGGGCGATGGTGAGTTCTTGGGAATGCGCATTCGGGCCTATGTCGTAAAGAACCAAGGTCTGCTTGCTGTCCCCGATCTCGCGTTTGCCGCGGAAAACTTCAATTGACGGCCCATCGCGCGGGACGACGTAAGGATCCGGCGAGAGCGATCGCCGTACTTGCGCCAATTGCCGGTAGAAATCCACGTGCCCCGGCGTCGTCAGCAGGGTCGCGCCCGCTTGGAAATAGGCCCGGGCGCCGCCGCCGTGGTCGCCATGGGTATGGCTTGGGATCACGTAACGCACCGGCTTACCCGGAAAGGCTTCGCGCAAGGCCTCGATGGTGGATAGCGACATCGCGTAGTCGCCCGGGCATTCGACTACCGCCAGGTAATCGCCGAATTCGACGACCATGACGCCGCCCATGTGCGTATCCAGGTATACGCCGTCGCCGATCTTGCGCAAACGCTCGCCGGTTTCGGCCGCTCCGGGTTCGGTATAGCCCTGCGGCACTTCGAACAAGCGGTCCGCGAGTTGCGTATCGACGCGATAATCCAGTTTGAGTTCGCGTGCGACCTCGCCGTTGAACCAATCGGTGCGCCGGGCCGGAAAGCGCGCGTCGCCGATCGCGCGCCAATCGGAATATTCGATGCGGTCGGTCGCATCGCCGTAGACGCCGTCGTCGCGTACCGATTCGTAGCCGCTGAAGGCGCCGCTGGCCCCGTCGAACAGCAGCGTGACGGTGGCGCCGTCGCGCTGGGTCCAGGCTACCGCGCGCATCGGCTTATCGCCGCGGGTCACGCTTCCGAGCGATCGCAAACCGGTGCCGCTGTCCAACGCGTCCAACAGCATCAGCGGCGGGATCCAGCGCGAAACCATGGCCCATGGGCCATCGGCGTCGCGTCCGGAGTAGCGGCCGATCAGTTCGCTGCCGTGGTGGTTGCGGTCCGGTTCCCAGTGCGCGCCGACGTTGCCCTTCAAAGCCCATGCGCCGCCGAATCGGCCGATGCCGGGATAGGAGGTGTAGTTCTCGGCGAACAGGCGCTTGCCTTCCCGATCGACGACGACCGCGCCGCTGGCGGGTTCGCGATCCCACGGCGGGAAGGCCCGCCGGCTCTGGTTGATCATGTTCCGATGGCCGGCGTAACTGAGCGAAACGTTGCGAAGGCGGCGCAGGCCGGCTTCGCCGCCGGCGGCCTGGATCGCGCGTGCCAGCGTGTCCCGCGCTTGCAGATAGGAATGCAGGGTCGTGCCGGGTGCGACCGATTCCGATGGGAGAGCGCGCAACGGAGCGGCGGCGGCCAGCGCCAGGATCGAGCCGAGTAGAATGGTCTTCATGGCGATAAGCCTGGCGGCGCGGGAGTGACCCGTCTTGAACGAACCCAAGGTCGAATGCGAATGCCACCCTCCGCGCGATCTCGCCGCCGGCGAGTTCTATGGCCGGGTGGTTCGAAGACAAACGTCGCCGCAGTTCTTGATATCGGAAGTGCACCACGATTGCGGCCGGACATTGCCCGCGCATGCGCATCGAGCCGCCTATTTCAGCCTGCTGGTCGAAGGCGGCTATGCCGAGCGTTACGAGGGACGGCGCTACGAATACGACCCTTTGACGGTCTGGTGGCACCGTCCCGGCGTCGTCCACGACGATGCAGTCGGCCACAAGGGCGGTCGCTTTATGAACGTCGAACTGACCAGCGAGGGCATGGCTTCGCTCGCGGACGCCGGGTTGGCGCGGCGCGATTTCCACGAGCGGGGAACGGAGGTCGTTTGGCTCGCTTGCAGGTTGCTGCGGGAGCTGCGGCATTGGCAGCCGTGTTCCGGCTTGGTCGCGGAGCATCTGGCGTTGGAGATGGCAGGCAGCGCATTGCGGCATCGCGAGCCGCCGGCATCCGCGCGGCCGATGTGGCTGAACCGGGTGAGTGACAAATTGCATTCGGAGCCGAATCGGCGCCACTACACGTCGGCCCTCGCGGATGAGGCCGGCGTGCATCCGGTCTATCTCGCCTCGATGTTCCGCCGCTTCTACCGGAAGACGATAGGCGAGTATCTGCGCGAGCTGCGTGTGCGCCAGGCCGCCGATCTGTTGAGAGGCGGAGACATGCCGCTGGTGCAAATGGCCGTGACGCTCGGTTTCGCCGACCAAGCCCATTTCACGCGCATTTTCGGCCATGAGGTTGGCATGCCGCCGAACGTGTTCCGCCGCCTGTTGCGGCCCGCGTCGGAAGTCCTCGGCGGCTGAATTCGTCTGCGCCGGCGCGACCCGCTGCGGCCTGGATGATAAAGTTCGTTTTTTGAACGCAGGCGGCGCGATGACGAATCAGGCGACTTATCCCATCGGCACTCCGGGCCAACCCTGGACCGACGCCCACAAGGCCGAATGGCTCGCCCGGCAGCAACGCCAGCGCAGTTACCAGACGGATGTGGTCGCTGCCATCGACGGCCTGCGTTCGCGTTTCGACGTCGCCGAATACGGGCATTTGGAGTATGCCGACGGCAGTTACCCGCTGTTCGCGATCAAAAGCAAGGATTGGCGCGACGAGCTGCCTGCGATGCTGATCACCGGCGGCGTGCACGGCTACGAAACCAGCGGTGTGCACGGTGCGCTGCAGTTCGTCGACAAGCACGGCGGCGATTACGCGGGCAGGGCGAATCTGTTGGTCGCGCCTTGCATCAGTCCGTGGGCGTACGAGCATGTCCTGCGCTGGAACCCGGAGGCGATCGATCCGAACCGTTCCTTCCGCGAAAACAGCCCGGCGCAGGAGTCGGCCGCGCTGATGCGCCTGGCCGCTCCGCTGCGCGACCGCATCCTGATGCACATCGACCTGCACGAAACCACCGACAGCGACGAGTCCGAATTCCGGCCCGCGCTGGCGGCACGCGACGGCAAGCCCTTCGAGCCCGGCGAAATCCCCGACGGCTTCTATCTGGTCGGCGATACCGAGGATCCGCAGCCGGAATTCCAGAAGGCCATCATCGCGGCGGTGGAGAAGGTCACGCACATCGCTCCGGCCGATGCCAAGGGCGAAATCATCGGCTCGCCCGTCGTCGCTCCGGGGGTCATCAACTATTCGGTGCGGGCGCTCGGCCTGTGCCCGAGCATTACGAATGCCGCGTACAAGACCACGACCGAGGTCTATCCCGACAGCCCGCGCGCCACGCCCGAACAATGCAATGCGGCGCAGGTGGCGGCGGTGCGGGCGGCGATCGATTACGTGTTGGCGGTGCGCTGACTGAATTTGGTCGCCGGTTTGCCAGACTTGGCGTAAATCCCCCTCCGGTCCCCCTTTTTCAAAGGGGAAGTTCCGAAATGCGAGACCGTTGCGGTGCCTGCTGTTCCCTCCTTTGAAAAGGGAGGATTTACGCCCTGCGCCCGTACGAAGCTGTTACGGCGCAACGAAGGTCCGCGTGCTCTTGTCCCCGGTTGCGTTGCGCAGCCAGCGCACGAACAACGTATGCAAGCGTGCCGTGCCGCTCTCGGTGCCCGTTGGAATCCCGTTGATCGCCAATTCCATCCAGGGTGCGTCGAGCGTGTCGGTCTTGCGATAAAGGCCGATGAAAGCGGTATTGCTGGCGGTCTTGCCGCAACGCCGGTCACCGCCGGCAGCGGCGCCGGCCTCCATCGCCCGCATCACGGCGCGGGCCATGGCCAAATCGTCCGGCCAGTCGGCGCGGCCCAAGGCGGCGGCCGTTTTCGCGACTACGGCATCGGATGCCATGGTGTTGGCCTGTACGCTGAAGCGGTTCGCGACGACGCTGCCTTTCGCGCCGGGCACGTCGGCGCCGGTGTAGGTGCGGGGGCGCGAATCCGCGCCGACGGAGAGCAGGGCGTATTGCTGAAGCTCCGGCGAGTAGCCGGAGGCGGGGTCGGAAATCCTGGCGAGGATGGCGTCCAACGGTGCGCCGTCTTGCAGCATCTTCGCCGCGGTTCGCCTGGCTTCGCCGTTGCTGGCGGCTTGCACGATCACGGCGCCCTTGCCGGGCAGCACGGCCTGGATGCCGTAAACGCCGCCCGAACAAGAAGCCGCCGCCACCGCAATGGTGCCTGTGCGCGGATTGACCGCGGCCACGGACCAGGTGGCGTGCGCGTGCGGGACCGCGCAGGCCGCCGCCAGGCCGGCGACAACACGGCCGAGGATGGAATATCCGGTCATAGGCCGTTTTTCCTGCGGATGGAATGCTTTGGATGCGCTAAAGACGCAAACGGTTGAACGTGTGCGCAGCATGCGGGACGGAGAAAGTTTGCGAAAGTTTTTGCAATGTTGATGAACGGGGATGCCTGCGCCAACGTCGAGACCGCATGCGATTGGCTCCATCGCATCGATCGTTTTACGCGGATCGTGATCGAATCGCCGTTTTTTTCCGGCGGCGTTGATGCAGAGTGCGCGGGCCATGGAGGGGCCTCGATGTCGCGGTCCCGATCGACGTTCGAAAAAGGGGATCAGACATGACCGGAAAACAGCGCGCGCCGCTTTCGCGCATCGCCGATGCGGCCAGGATATTGGGAATTTCGTCTTTCGTCTTCGCCGCGGGCCTGGTCGCGTCCAATGCCGCGCCGTGGCAGGGCAAGGCGCGGCTGACGGAAGCCGAGTTGCAATGGCCCTCGGAACCGCCTGCGCGGATCTGCGGCAACGCCGCCTTGCTCGACGGGCCGGAAACGCCGCCCGAAGGCGCCGTGATCGTACCCGCCGGCAGCAACGCCGGATTCGATTTCAACCGTCCCGGCGCCACGTTCTGGTTCGCGCCCGGCGTGCATACGTTCGGCGACGATCTTTACGGCCAGATCATCGCGCGCAACAACGCGACCTACGTCGGCGCGCCGGGCGCGATCATCGATGGGCGTAACCTGAATCTCTACGCTTTCACCGGTACGGCGACCAACGTCACCATCCGCCATCTGACCATCCGCAACTTCGGCCGCGGCCTGGACAACAACAACGAAGGCGTGGTCAATCACGATGCCGGCGACGGCTGGCTGATGGAGTACAACACCGTCGTCGACAACGACGGCGCCGGCGTTTTCCTCGGCAGCGACAACGTGGTGCGCTACAACTGCCTGAAGGACAACGGCCAATACGGCTTCAGCATGTTCAAGATGCCGGTGGAGGGCGATTCGGCGATCAAGAACATCGTTCTGGACCACAACGAGATCGCCGGCAACAACACCGACGACTGGGAAACCCGCGAACCAGGCTGCGGCTGCACCGGTGGCGGCAAGTTCTGGGACGTGCGCGGCGCCCGGGTCACGAACAACTGGGTGCACGACAACAAGAGCGTCGGCCTGTGGGCCGACACCAACAACATCGACTTCCTGTTCGAAGGCAATTACATCGCCGACAACGACGACGAAGGCATCTGGTACGAGATCAGCTACAACGCCACCATCCGCGGCAATACCCTGATCAACAATGCCTGGGTGAAGGGGCAACACAACCACGGATCGCCGGCGCCGGCGATCTACCTGTCCGAATCCG
>DATFFH010000036.1:0-6840 GCA_035250245.1 Luteimonas sp.
CGCGGTCCGCGCCCGCCGCGCAAGCCCGACGCCGCACCGCGTCCGGTGACGGAAACCCCGCCGGTCGCCGCAGTGGCCGCGCTTCCCGCGGAAGGCGAGCGCGCGCCGCGCAAACGCCGTCGCCGTCGCGGCGGACGCAAGCTCGAGGGTAGCGAGGGCATGACGCAGAACGTCGCCGCCAAGGCGCCGTCGAAGCCGGCGGCCAAGTCCGCGCCGGTGTCGAGCGACGCGTCGCCTTCTTTGCTGACCCGCATCGGCCGCGGCCTGAAGAAGCTGGTCACCCGCGCCCCGCGCGCCCAGCACTGACACCGCATCGGCTTCGGCTTGTGTAGAGCGGAGCTTGCTCCGCTGCTTTTCGCCGTTGCTTTTCGTAGGAGCGGCTTTAGCCGCGAGCTTTTCCTTCGAATCGCGGCATCGCAGGATTTGAGAGAAAGAGCTCGCGGCTAAAGCCGCTCCTACGAAGAGCCGAAGCAGCGGAGCAAGCTCCGCTCTACACAAGCCGAAGCCGAAGCGGCGCCGGCCGCATGGGCGGAAACGGGCCGGCCGTCGCGCCAAAAAGCCATCGCGCTCCGGCATAATCCCGGGCCATGAGCGTCCTGCGCTTCGACAACGTCAGCAAACGCTATCCGGGCGGGCACGATGCGCTCACCGAGGTCAGCTTCGAAGTCGCGGCCGGCGAAATGCTGTTCGTCACCGGCCATTCCGGTGCGGGCAAAAGCACTTTGTTGAAGTTGATCCACCTGAGCGAGCGGCCCAGCCGCGGGGCGGTGCTGTTCGGCGAGCGCAATTTGCTGAAAGTGCGCGGCCGGCGCGTGCCGCTGCATCGGCGCGAGGTGGGCGTGGTCTACCAGAACCACCAGTTGCTGATGGATCGCAGCATCTTCGACAACGTCGCCCTGCCGCTGATCCTGCGTGGCATGCGCCGCGGCGACATCGCCAAGCGCGTGCGCAGCCTGCTCGAGCGCCTGGGCCTGGGCGCGCGCGAACGCGCGTTGCCGTCGCAGCTGTCGGCCGGCGAGCAGCAACGGGTGGGCATCGCCCGCGCGGTGATCGGCGAGCCGCGTCTGCTGGTCGCCGACGAACCCACTGGCAATCTTGACCCGACACTGTCTGCCGAGATCATGGCGCTGTTCGCTTCCCTGCCCGAACGCGGCACCAGCGTGCTGGTCGCCAGCCACGATCTGGGCCTGGTCAAGCGGATGAAGAAGCGCGTACTGGTGCTCGATCACGGGCGTCTGGCCGACGACATCTCGCCCGAGGATCTGGCCGATGAATGAACTGCGGGAAGCCAGGGCGCGGTCGGGCATCGGCACCTGGTTCGACCATCACCTCTACAGTTTCCTGGCCAGCCTGGGCCGCGTGCTGCGCAAGCCGTGGTCGACCGTGCTTACCGTCGGCGTGATGGCCGTGGCGCTGGCGCTGCCGCTGGGCTTGTGGCTGGTGTTGCAGAACGTGGAACGCTTCGCCGGCGACGTGCAGCAATCGCGCCAGATCCATCTGTTCCTGAAACCCGACGTCGGCCTGGAGCGCGCGCGCGTGCTGACCGAGCAGTTGCGCGGCCGCGGCGACGTCGCCGACGTGGTCTGGAAGACGCCCGAACAAGGCTTGTCTGAACTGCGCGAGCGCAGCGGACTGGGCGAGGCGATCGCCGCCGTCGACGGCAATCCGCTGCCGAGCCTGCTGGTGGTGACGCCCAAGGGCGACGAAACCCTGCTCGCCGAATCCCTGCAAGCCTTGCCGGAAACCGATCTGGTGCAGCGCGACGCCGTGTGGCGGCAGCGTTTGGACGGTTGGCTGCGCTTCGGCAACCGTACGGCCTGGGTGCTGGCGGCGCTGCTCGGATTGGGTGCGTTGCTGGTGGTCGGCAACACGGTGCGTTTGGATATCCAGTCGCGGCGCGAAGAGATCGGCGTGCTGCAATTGCTGGGCGCTACCGACGGCTTCATCCGCCGTCCGTTCCTGTATCTCGGCGCGTGGTACGGCTTGGCCGCCGGCGCGTTGGCGTTGGCATTGCTGGCGGCGACGAATCTGGCGTTGCAGACGCCGTTGGCGACTTTGGCGCAAAGCTACGGCAGCCGTTTCGCGCTGAGCGGCTTCGATCTGCGCCAGGCGGTGATCGTGCTGCTGGCGGCGACCCTGCTCGGCTGGCTGGGCGCGGGCCTGGTCGCCAACCATTTCCTGCGCCAGACCCGGCCGACGGAAACCTGATGGCTACGCGCGACATCCGCCATCTGGTCAGCGACGCGCCGCGGGTGATGGTCGTCGACGGCTCCAAGCTGGTGCGCAAGCTGATCGGAGACGTGCTGCTGCGCGATCTGCCGCAGACCCAGCTGGTCGCTTGCGACGGTCTGGCCAGCGCGAAAGCCGCCTTGGCCGAAGGCCCTGTCGATTTCGTCACCACCGCCTTGGTATTGCCCGACGGCACCGGCCTGGAAGTAGCGCGCGCGGTGCGCGTCGCCGGTCAGCAGGCGTACGTGCCGGTGATCGTGGTGTCCGGCAATGCGCAGGAGCACCTGGAGTCGCGCAGCTTCAACGAAGACATCACCGATTACTTCGACAAATCGCTGGGCCATAGCGCCCTGTCCGCCTTCATCCGCGGCTACGTGCAGCCCGAACCGATTCCCGGCGCGCGCGTCCTCTATGTCGAAGACAGCAAGGTAGTGGCGCTGGCCACCAAGCGCATGCTCGAACACAGCGGCATGCAGGTCACCCATGCGATCAGCGTGGAGGACGCATTGGAGCTGCTGGCCACGCATCGCGAGGAAGACGGCTCGCCCGCTTTCGACCTGGTCCTGACCGACGTCTACCTGAAAGGCGAGATGGAAGGCGGCGATCTGCTCGCCCACATCCGCGACACGCTCGGCTATGGCAAGCGCCGCCTGCCGGTGCTGGTGATGACCGGCGACGCCAACGTCCAGAACCAGTCGGAACTGCTGCGCGCCGGCGCCAACGACCTGGTGATGAAGCCGATCGAAGAACGCCCGCTGGTGACCAAGACGCTGTTCCAATTGCGCGTGTCTAAGCTGCCGGAACAGAGGGAACTGTAGGGTGGGCCTTGGCCCACCATCGCCATGTTCATGCGCCGACGAACGCATCGGGAAAACCATTGGGCCGGGCTTCGATATTTGTTCGAAGTCGTTTCGAGAGGGCAATGGTGGGCCAAGGCCCAGCCTACGCGGATGACATGAGCGAAGACCGGATCAAGCTGGAACCGTCGTGGAAAGATCGGGTGGGCGACTACCTGCAGCGCGACGACATGCATGCGCTGTCCGCATTCCTGCGCCAGCGCAAGGCGGCCGGTGCGCGCATCTATCCGCCGGGCCCGCAGATTTTCGCGGCGTTCGACGCCACGCCTTTCGATGCGGTGAAAGTGGTGATCCTGGGCCAGGATCCGTATCACGGTCCCGGCCAGGCGCACGGACTGTGTTTTTCAGTGCTGCCGGGCGTGCCGGTGCCGCCGTCGCTGGACAATATGTTCAAGGAAATCCAGCGCGATCTGGGTATCGCGCGCCCCGATCACGGCTATCTGATGCCGTGGGCGCGGCGCGGCGTGCTGTTGTTGAACGCGGTGCTGACGGTCGAGGACGGCCGCGCCGGCGCGCATCAGGGCAAGGGCTGGGAAGGTTTCACCGACCATGTGGTCGATGCGCTCAATCGTCAGCGCGACGGTCTGGTGTTCATGCTGTGGGGCAGTTATGCGCAGGCCAAGGGGCGGGTGATCGACCAGGCGCGGCATCGCGTGCTGAAGACCACGCACCCTTCGCCTTTGTCGGCGCACCGCGGCTTCCTGGGGTGCGGGCATTTTTCTGCCGCGAACGAATACTTGGCGCGGCGTGGCGCCGCACCTATCGATTGGTCGCTGCCGCGGCGTTCGGAACTCGACCTTTCCTGACTTCCGTGCGCCAAGTCGCCCACCGCGCCAACCGCTAAAACTCGAACGCCATCTGCGACAACGCATTCGGATCGGTCACGATCTCGATACCGGCGATTCGGCCGCGCTCCACCGCGAAAACGAACACACTGCGCACGTGGCCGTCCGGCGCCCAAACCGCTCCTGGCAGGCCGTCGACCAAGGCCGGTTTCGCGCCGCGCGCGCGGCCGACGAAGGTTTCGGCGATACGCGCGCCGCCGCGCATTTCCGCTTCGATCTGCGGCGCGTTCGGCGCCGCGCGCGCGGCCTGCACCGCGCCCGCATCGGCGCGCAGCACGGCGTCGGGATCCAGCACCGCCAGCAAGGCCGCGAAATCGCCGCTGCGCGAAGCCAGCAGAAACGCATCGACGACCTCGCGCCGACGCCGAAGATCGGTCTGCGCATCGGCCGAGGGCGTCGATCCTTGCACGCGGCGCCGTGCGCGGCTGGCCAGCTGCCGCGCTGCGACGGGCGTGCGGTCGACGATCGGCGCGATCTCCTCGAACGGCACCGCGAACAAGTCGTGCAGCACATAAGCCAAGCGCTCGGACGGCGTCAGCGTTTCCAATATGGCCAGCAGCGCCGGGCCGATCGAATCGGCCAGCAGCACTTCTCTTTCCGGATCGGCGCCGCCGGTCTCGTCGGCGACCGAATCCGGCCGGTGCGCGCCCAGCGATTCCTCGCGCCGCGACTTGCGCGAACGCAACGCGTCTAAAGCCACGCGCGCGACCACCGTAGTCAGCCAACCGCCGAGATTCTCGACTTCGGCCACATCGGAACGGCTGAGCCGCAGCCAAGCTTCCTGAACGGCGTCATCGGCCTCGCTTGGCGAGCCCAGCATCCGGTAGGCCACCGCCCGCAGATGGTTGCGATTGGCCTCGAATTGCCGTGCCAGCCAGTCTTGATCGTCCATCCGTCACGTTTCCTCGCTGTGGTTCGTCAACCCAATGACGTACCCACCCCCATCGAATGTGACAAGGAGCTCCTAGCCATGCAAGCAAGAATGAACCATCCCGTCGCCGTTCTGCCCGATGCGATGAAGGCGTTGTTCGCGTTGAAAGCGTCCACCGAGAAAAGCGGCCTGCCGCATAACACCGTCCACTTGGCCGAATTGCGCGCCAGCCAGATCAACGGTTGCTGCGCCTGCGTGGACATGCATTCGCGCGACGCCAAGAAGGCCGGCGAAACCGACGAGCGGCTGTTCGCGGTCGTCGCCTGGCGCGAATCGCCGCTGTTCGATCCGGCCGAACGTGCGGCGCTGGGCCTGGCCGAGGCGATGACCCGCATCGCCGACCGCAGCGAAGGCGTACCGGACGCGGTTTGGGAAGAAGCCACCCGCCATTACGACGAAGCGGCGTTGGCGGCGCTGGTGCTGGCCATCGCCAACATCAACGTCTGGAACCGGCTCAACGTGACCATCCGCCAGCCGGCGGGCGATTGGAAAGGCTGAAACGGCTCAGAAGCCGTAACGCAGGAAGCCGCCGTCCACGGCGATGCACTCGCCGGTGATGTAGCTGGCCGCGGGCAGGCACAGGAAGGCCACCGCGGCCGCGACTTCCTCCGGTTCGCCGACGCGGCCGAGCGGCGTGCGCAACAGCACTTCGTCCAGATAATCCGGATCGGCCAATTTGTCGGAGGTGCGCCGGGTGCGGATGTACCACGGCGCCACCGCGTTGACGCGCACGCCGTCCTCGGCCCATTCCACCGCCAGGTTTTTCGTCATCTGGTGCATCGCCGCCTTGCTCATGCCGTACGGCGCACCGGAACGCACATGGGTGGCGCCGGACACGCTGCCGACGTTGACGATGCTGGACGCCGCGTGCTGGGTCAGCAGCGGATGCGCGTAGCGCGACAGTTCGAAAGCCGAGAACAGATTGATCTCGAAGATCTGTCGCCACTCGTCTTCGGTGTAGTCGGTGGCGTTCTTGGTCAGGTTGCCGCCGGCGTTGTTGACCAGGATGTTCAGCCCGTCGCCGACGTCTTCGACGAAATCCAGGATCTCGCGTCGCTGCTCGTCGTCGGCCACGTCGCCGATCACGCCGCGAATATCGCCGTCGGGGAATTCGTCGGCCAGTTCGTCGCGGG
This sequence comes from Luteimonas sp., assembly GCA_035250245.1. Taxonomy (GTDB): domain Bacteria; phylum Pseudomonadota; class Gammaproteobacteria; order Xanthomonadales; family Xanthomonadaceae; genus Luteimonas_C. Next base: position 5,996 of record DATFFH010000036.1, read on the forward strand.
CCGATTCCAAGGCATCGCCATCGCGCGCGGCGATGATCACGCGCGCGCCCAGGCCCATCAGCTCGCGGGCGATGGCGCGTCCGATGCCGGCGCTGCCGCCGGTGACCAGGGCCAGTTGTCCGTCGAGCCGCCAGCGGTGGGGATCCATATTCGCCTCGCTTGCACCGGATCGGCGTAGCATAGCGCCGTACCCCTCGAGGACGCTGCGATGCCCACGCTCACCCGCACCGCCCTGCTGCTCGCGATCGCGGCCTGCGCCGCCTGCCGTGCGCCGGAACCGCCGCCGACCGAGCAGAAGCCCGAACCCCAAGCCCAGGCCGCGCACACCGAACTGCGCGATGCGATCCAAGAACCGATCGACAAGGCCAAAGCGGCCGACAAGGCCGTGCAGGACGCCGCCGAACAGCAGCGCGCGCAGATCGAAGCGGCGGGCGGCTGACGGAAGAGCTAGAACGCAGCGAACTTCGCTACGTTTAGATCACAATCCTTGGTTCAGGGCTGTCTCGGCGCATGCTGGGCCGAGGCCGAAGCGCTGGCGACGTTTTGTTTTCAGACGCAATAGAACCATCACCCCAGGCCTGCCAGCGACCACGCAACGAAGCCGCATCGAAACACCTATCCGCCATCGAACTACGGGCCGAGACCGAGAGTCGGCGTGCTGTCCCACCAAGAGCAGTCGACGGATCGACAAGTGCGACGTCGCGCACCGCCGTTGACGTTGAGGCACTTTCTTTGGTTACTTTCTTGATTCGCGCCATCCTGGCGCTCACCCCTTCGGGGCCGGCTTCGCCGTTCGCGCGCGCTCCTGCGCGCGCAGTGTGCCAGCAAAGAAAGTGACCCGGGCG
>DATFFH010000037.1:0-21425 GCA_035250245.1 Luteimonas sp.
TGGTACCCGGCACGGTCAGCGTAGGCGCATTCGGCGCGTAAAGCGCTTGCACGGTGGCGGTGGCCGAGACCGCGCTGCAGCCGTAGGTATTGCAGGCTTTGACGCGATAACCATAGCTGCCGGCCGGCTTGCCCGCATAAGCCTTGCTCAGCGCCTGGCCGTTATATGCCTCGGTCCAGGTACCGGCAGTGTTTTCGTCCAAGACGTAGCTGGTCGCACCCGATGCGGCGGCCCAACTCACCGTGTAGTTTCCGTTCGGAGCGCTGGCCGGCGCGGACAACGTCGGCGCCGCGCCGGGCGGCTGGCCGACGACGACCGTCGCGGTCGGGCTCCAGCCGCCGCAAGGCGTGTTCTTGCACGCGCGCACGCGATAGGCATAATTTCCGACCGGTTTGCCGCTCTGCGCAGCGCTGGTCGCAGTGCCGCTGTAGGCAGCCTGCCAGGCCCCGCCGTCGAAAGACTCCTGCAGTTCGTAACGCGTGGCTACCGCGACCGCGGTCCATTGCACCGTATAGCTGCCCCCGCTGCTTGCCGGCGCGGTCAGCACCGGCACTCCGATCACCGAATTCGGATCGGTAACGCGCGCCACAAGGCTGCCATTCAAGGTGACGTAGTCGTAGGCCTCGCCCTTGCGCTCGTCGCGCTGACTGCGCAATGCGCCGTCCTGGCCGTACAGCGAGTAAATCGTGCCCATCGTAGCGTTTGCCGACACCCGACGGCCATAACCGTCGTAGCGGTAACTCTCCTTGCCCGGCACATCGCGCAAGCGGTTGCCGTAGTCGAAGCTGTACAACTGGCCGTTCTTGTTGGCCAGATTGCCCTGCGCGTCGTAGCCCAGACCGATCACGCTGGAGCCGCTGCAACTCCCGATCTTGATGTTGGTCAGCCGATTGCTCGGCGTGTCATAGCAGTAATAGTGATCGCGGCCCGGCGCTTGCACTCGGATCAGATTGTCCAACGGGTCGTAGGCATAGGCCGTACCGCCTGGGAACATCGGCGAAGTCGTTGCGGTCAGCCGATCCAAGCCGTCGTAGCTCATCGTGCGATTGCCGCGCGCGCCGGCCAGGCCGTCGCTGATCGCGGCTACATTACCGTTGGCGTCGTAGTCGTAGCTGTCGTTGAGTACCCCGCCGCTGTCCACGCTCTGGTCGGGCAGCTGGCGCTCATTCTGGGTCAACGTGTGAACGATGCCGTTGCCATAGGTGAACTGCTTGATCGCTCCGTTCGGGTAATAGCTCACGCCCGCGGCATAAGTTCCGGCCTGGGTAGGCTGGCCGAGCGCGTTGGGCGCGTAGCTCACATGCAGTCCGCTGGGGTAGTAATGATCCGACAAGCTTCCGTTGAGGTTGTAGGCGTAGCCCAAGCCCCAGCTGTACTGGCCCGGCTCGGTGATCGACTCTGCGGTCAACAGCCGGCGTCTGTTGTAACTAAAAGTGTTCTCCACTATCCCGCCTTGGGCGGTCTGGTTGTAGGTAGTGATCTTCTTTGCCAGCCCGTCAGGCCAGTACTCCCAACTCTGACTGCCACGCCCGTCGGAGAAACTGAGTATCTGCAGACGGTTGCGCGCATCGTAAGTGCGGTTCACGCGTTGCGCGCTGGTCGAAGCCTCGGCGCGGTTGCAGTCGGACGCGCTGAGCAGGCTCAAACCGGAGGCGCTGTAACTGACGTTGCCGGCGTTGTCATATTCCAGAACCGTCGCATCGCTCTCCGGTTCGATCGTCTTGCACAGGCGTTGGTTTGCGTCATAGACGTATCGGCGATACAGCGAAATGCTTACATCAGCGTTTCTGCGGCGCAGCGCGGTCGGCTTGCCGAATACGTCGCGGTAGATTTCGTCGTAGACGCCTTCGGGGCGGTTGATGCCCACCGGCAAATCCTGGCTGGGCTGGTCGAAGACCTGATAGCCGGTCAGTGTCTGCTGGTTGCGTGGGTTGGTGGTCAGCGTCAGGAAGCCGGATAAGTACTGGTAGGTGGTAGTCAGCGCTCCTAGTTCCGAGTTCTGCTGCACTTGCGTCGGGCGCCCGAGCGCGTCGTAGGTCGTCCAGGTGCCCAGAGCATCAGGCCACGCCGCCGGATTGCCCCAGGTCGTGAACACCACCGGGTTTTGGCTGCGCTGCGGATAGGACTGAAACGTGGGCCGGCCGTCGGCGTCGTACCGGGTGACGGTCTGGGTGAGGGTGTTGGCGGTGTCGGCGTAGTCGTAATTCTCCGTGATCACCGGCCGCCACAGCGCATCGTAGAAGGTCACCGTGTTGGCTGTGCCTGTGTTGACCACCCGGCGCCAGTGGCCACCGGCGATGCCGTACTCGCCCTGGGCCCAGGGCTGGAAGCTGATGGTGGTGTTGTTCCAGTTGACCGTGTCGTTGTCCGGATAGTCGATCAAGTTGATCCGGCCCATCGCGTCGTAGCCGTATTTGGTGATGTAACCGTTCTCGTCGGTAACCGAGGTGATCCAGCCGTTGCCGTTGACCACGGCGGACTTGCTAGCGCCGTCGGCAAAGGTGGTTTTCTGCGGAATGCCGCGCTTCCAGTCCGTGTAGCTAGTAGTGCGATTGTTGCCGTCGACGGTCGTGGCCAGCGTGCCGTCGGCGTTGTAGGTCATCGTCTGTTGCAGCTTCTCGAAAGCGTAGCTTTGCAACGGAAGAGCAGTCGCAGGATCGTAGACCGTTCGTGATTCGATCAAGCCGGTCTCGACATTGGTCGACGACTTCGGCTGTCCGATCACCCACTTCGAGAGATTGTCCTCGTAAGTGAGGGTATCCGTACGTGTGTGCGTCTGCGCGTTCGCCGGCGCAACCGAAGCCGTTGCGGCGAGAAGCAGCGCCGCGGTGCAGGTGTATTTCATTGCAGCTCCCCTTGTTCCGTTTGCCGTCACGGCGCCGTGCTGCTACGAGTCGTCTGAATGGGACGGTCGAAATTGTCCCAGCTGTTGACCGAATAATTGAACGTTCGCCCATCCAGCTGGACCACCCTTTGGGATATCGGCAGATGCCTGAGATTGGTGAATAGCCATTTGGTACCGGCCGTAAAGCCGCCAGGAGGGGTGCCGAGCAGTTGGCCCTTTCGATAGAAGAAGTTGGTGCCTTTGACGAACACCGGCGACTCGGCCACGGTGGTGACCGGCGAAGGATCGCTGGCGATTTCAGGGTCGGTGCCGTTGATCCGGTCCATTCTGGTCAGCCGAACCGTCGGCGAACTCACCATCGTGGTCGAAACCGGGTAGTAGCCCTCCAACTGCTGTAGCAGCAGGCCCTGGTCGTCTTGCGGCTGCACGCCGAACATGCGGCGCGTCACGCGGTAATCCGGGCCGATCTCATCCGTCCAGATGCGCGTCGGGCAAGCGCCCGCGCGGCATTGCGTCTGCACGCTCTGCTTGTTCGGAGCGAAGGCGTAAGACCATTTGCGCGCGGGAAGCCCCGGCCCGCTGACCGTCTTTTCCTTCACCGAGAGCGGATAACCCACGGCATAACCGGTGGTATCGGTCAGATGAAAATGCGTCTGCAGCACGTAGGTCGCCTGAGCCCCGGAGGGATGCTTCACCGTGCCTGTTCCGCCGCCAGTGATTTCGGGATATCCGACGCAATCGTACGAGCTGATCGGTGGCTGCCCGCCCATGGGAGGGGGCAGCTGTGCGCATAGATCTTCCGGGTTGTACAAGGAAAGCGACTGCATGTTGACCATGCCCGTCAGCTGGTAATTCCAGGTCGACAGATCGTCGAAAGTCACGGTCGACAGGGAAGGGCCGGACGACGTCTGGGCATAGGCGTATCGTACGGTGCGCGCGCCGTCCGTCACGCTCTCGATGAGATTGGAAGCGTTATAGGCGAACGTCAGCGTCCTCACGTCGCCGTTCGCCGCCGAGCGCGACGTGATCGAAAGCGGCCGCGCGAATTCGTCAGCCGAATAGGCGTACTCGACGTAATTCCCGAACCGATCCTCGATTCTCGTGGGCAGGAACATCACCTCTTGAAGATAGGTGTTGAACTGCTGATATTTCTCGTTGCCGAGATCGACGATCTCGCTGATCACCCCCACATTGCGAGCGGACATCCAGGCGAAGGTGTACTTGGTTCCTGCCGGATCGATAGCCAGGAACCCTTCCCCGGCGGTATTCGCAGCTGCGATGCAAGAGATCCACCAATCGTCTTTCGTCGTCCAGTGGTACGGGCCGCCGGTCGTGGGCTTCGGGATCGCGGCCTCGGTCGCCACGATCAGGCTACGGGTCGAACCGCCGGCGTGCAGGTTGTCGCCAGACCAGAAGCCCCGAGGGAATTTGGGGTCGAGTTTTTTGGGTTCGCCGTATGAAGGCGTGCCATCGGCCCTGACTTGACCGATCACGCTGCAACGCGCCAACGGCGTCGCCGAGTCGTTCTGCCACCCGATGCCTTCGGCGAAGGTCCCCGCGATGTGAGGGATTTCCAGATCCCAATCGCCGAACAAGTATTTCCTGGTTTCGAAGACGTATTGGCGCAACGGATGCGCAGGATCGGGCTTGGCCCCCCTCAGCCGCTCGAACTCGGCGCTATAGCTGCGAGCTACCGACATATCGAGCGCGCTATTGCCCGGGATGGACAGGTCGGTGACGTTGAAGCTCAACTGCCCGCTGTAGTAGTTGATCGAGTCGCCGAAGACGTTGTTGTCCAGCGCACCCACCGAATTGGCCGATTTGATCGATTTGTCGTAGGAGCTTTGCGCATTGACGGTCAACGCACAGAGCATGGCGCTCGCGCTTACCGCAATGGCGAAGCATCGGCTTTTACTCAAGGCACGCATTAACAACCCCCGGTATCGTTAAGCGAAAGATGGTCGGCCGCTTCGGGCAGGCATGGCGTAGAAGCCAGTGAACCTCGCCGCGGCAATAGAAGAAATATGCTTGCAGGGCACAAGTTGCAGCCCTTTCCGTCGAAAACCGACCCACCCCCGTGCTCGGCTCACAAATTCCCTTTTAGACCCGTATGGATCCGGCAGCGCAGACTTCCCTGGTCGGTCGCTTTGCGCGACTCGGACATCCCCAACGTCGCGGAATATGTACCTGCCTGCACAGGAATGCAATGGCTACAGATGACGGCGGATCGTGCCCGGGGCGGGGGTCGAACCCGCATGGCCTTGCGGCCGAGGGATTTTAAGTCCCTTGCGTATACCAGTTTCGCCACCCGGGCCTGGAAGGCTGCGTTCGGCAGCCGATGCGAATGTTAATCCGCAGAACGGATATCTGCACGGCGCTAGATTCGAGCCGCATCGGTTGCGCGCGCTTTCCGTCGGCGCCATACCGTGCGGCAAGCGATCCACAGCATGAAAACCAACGCTGCGAGCGAAATGCAGGCCGCGACTCGCTGCAGGACCGTGCCTCGATAGTCCATGCAGACCGCGTGCGGCCCGGCCGGCACGTCGACGCCCAACAACCCGTACGGCGGCGTGATGCGGGCCTGCGCCGGACGTCCATCGATCGATACCTGCCAACCGGGATAGGCGAAGGTGCTCAACGTGAGCGCCCCACCCCGCTCCGATTCGACCGTGATGCAGGGTGCGCGACCGCGGACGAGGAAGCCGCCGCCCGCCGCCGGACTCTGGCGCGGGACAGGCGGCAACACCGCCGTTGCGGGCAGGTAGGCGCTATAAACGTGAGTGACATCGGCCTTGAACCAGTCGTGGGTCCAGGCGGCGACCTGATCGGGCTGGCCGAATTCGCGAGGCCGCCAATCGGTTTGAAAAGGCTTGGCATGGCTGGCTCCCAACACCAGCGCCAACGCCATGACCGCAGGCGTCGCCCAACGCGCATGGCTGGCGGGAATCCGTGAGACTGCCCAGCCGACGAGCAGGCTCGCCCCGAACATCGCCGGCGCAAGAAACCTCCAAGGGAATTGCAGCATCTGCAGCGGCCGCAACCACGCCCATAGGGATGCCGACGCCGCGGTCGCCAGCACGCAGGACACCAGCACCAGCAAGACCAGAAACCATTGCTCGACGCTGGCGGACCGCCGCAGCGTCACGGCAGCAAAGACCAGCGCGATGGCCTGCAGAACGCCCAGCATCCTGCTGAACTGTCCAGGATAGCCGGAAGGCCCATAACCCCATGGCGAATAAATCAGCTGCTGCAGAGTGGCGAAATGATCCCAGTACCGGAAATACCCCAGAACCATTCTTTCGATTTGCACATGGCTCGTTTCGGCGATCGCCGGCAGCCAATAGAACGCGCCCAGGGCGATCCCGAATGCGAAGCCCGCGCAGGCGCGCAGCGCGAAACGGCCATCGCGCTCGATCGAAAAATGAACCGCCACGTACAGCAGGCATAGCCCGGCCAAGAGCAGCGCCGCCAGATTGTTGGTCGCCAGGGTCATCGCCATGAACACGCCGAAGAGCAGCGGATTCCGCCACCCTTCGTTGCGCGCGGTGCGGATGAGGAACAACAGGCACAACGGCCAGATCGCCAATGCCAGCAGTTCCGGGATGGCGCCCTTCACGTACGCCACCACCAAATGGTACGGCGCGTAAACATAGGCCGCCGCTGCAGCGAACCCCGCAAGCCTGCCCCACAGAGCGCAACCCAGCGCATACATGCTGAGCGCGCTCCCTGCCAGTGCGACCCCTATGGTGAAGTCCAGGGCGTTCGCATACAGGTAGCCCGAGAATGTCGATATGAGCCCGACGTAATACGTGAGCGGCGGATAGAACACGAAATTCGGATAGCCGTAGCCGCCGGCCATGTCCGGCGCCCAGCGGGGAAACCAATCCCCTTGCGCGACGGCCTGATGGAACTGGGCCATGGCGATGGTGTGGTACTGGATGTCGAAACCGGAGACGGTGCCGTTGTGCGTCAGCGCAAGAATGGAAGGCAGCGACATCGCCACCAGCGCCAGAACCGTCAGCGCTTCGATCCCCCATCTTCGGAATGTTTTCGTAGGGTCGATGGGCATGCGACGGGTTTATATGATGGCGGTTTCGCGCCATGCGCCGCGCATAGGCCCATGACCAAACGCATAAGCCTCTACCGATACGGCGGAGCCCTGCGCGATAAGCATTCTAAGAAAGATGGAGGCCTGGGTCGGAATTGAACCGGCGTACGCGGATTTGCAGTCCGCTGCATAACCACTCTGCCACCAGGCCGGTGACTCGTTCAGCGCAAGCTTATGGCCTGGGCGCTGCGATTGCACGGGTGCGCCGGAAAATCCGGGCCCGGATAAAACGAAACCCCGGCGGGCCGGGGCTTGCGGAATCTGGAGCGGGAAACGAGACTCGAACTCGCGACCTCAACCTTGGCAAGGTTGCGCTCTACCAACTGAGCTATTCCCGCGGAAGAGGCGGAATTTTAACGTCTCGGGCGGGCCTGTCAACAGCTACGCCCTCTCCCGCGCGCAAAACCGGCCATGCCGCGCGCAGATAGGCGTAGCCGGACCACAGCGTCAACAGCGCCGCAGCGGCCAACAACCAATCGCCGAGCTTGAAAATCGGCTCGCCCATCCATGCGGCCGGACGCGGCGGTTTTTCCGGCGTGACCGAATACAGCAGGCACAGCAGCGCCACCATCTGCACCACGGTCTTGATCTTGCCGATCGCCGCTACGCCGACCTTGGCGCGCTGACCCAGTTCGGCCATCCATTCGCGCAGGGCCGAAACCGCGATTTCGCGTCCCACGATCACGGCCGCCCAGAACGCCATCCACGGCGTGGGATGGCCCTGCACGATCAGGAACAAGGCGGTGGCCACCATCAGCTTGTCCGCCACCGGATCCAGGAAGGCGCCGAAGGCCGAATACTGGTGGTAGCGGCGGGCGATCCAGCCGTCCAGCCAATCGGTCAGCGCCGCGGCGCCGAAGACCGCGGCGGAGGCGAAATTGGTCCACTGGTAGGGCAAGTAGAAGACCAGGACCAGCACCGGAATCATCACGATCCGGAGCAAGGTCAGCATGGTCGGTACCGTCAACTTCATCCCTGGCCTGGTTCCTGTTGAGGGTCCGGGAGCCCGTGCAGCGCGGCGTAGATGCGTTCGGCCAGCGCGGCGTTGACCCCTTCGACCCGGGCGATTTCTTCGACGCCCGCGGCCTTCAGGCCCGCCAAACCGCCGAAATGCCGCAACAGGTTACCGCGTCTGCGCGGTCCGATGCCCGCGATATCTTCCAACCGGCTGCTGCTGCGCGCTTTCTGGCGACGGCCGCGGTGGCCGGTGATGGCGAAACGATGCGCTTCGTCGCGGACTTGCTGGATCAGCTGCAAGCCCAGCGAATCCGGCCCGGGACGCAATTCGCGGCCGTCCGGCAGCACCAGGGACTCGTGGCCGGCGCGGCGGCCTTCGCCTTTGGCCACGCCGACCAGCTTGACTCCATCCACGCCCAGATCGGCCAGCACGCCCCGCGCCTGCGCCAACTGGCCGGCGCCGCCGTCGATGAGCAGCAGGTCGGGCAGCACGCCGCCCTCCTCCACCGCGCGCCGGAAACGCCGTTCCAAGGCTTGGTGCATGGCCGCGTAATCGTCGCCGGGTTCGATGCCGGCGATGTTGTAGCGCCGGTACTGGCTGCGCAGCGGACCTTGTTCGTTGAACACTACGCAGGACGCGACCGTGGCCTCGCCCATGGTGTGGCTGATGTCGAAACATTCGATCCGCTGCGGCGCCGTATCGAATTGCAGCAATTCGCGCAGCGCTTCCAGGCGCGCGCCTTGGGCGGCTTGGCTGGATATCTCGGTGGCCAGCGACAGTTCGGCGTTGCGTTTGGCCAGATCCAAATAACCGGCGCGTTCGCCGCGCACGCTGGTCTTGATCTGCACCTTGCGCCCGCCTTCGGCGCCCAGCGCATGCTCGATCAGCTCGCGGTCCGGGATGTCGCGATCCAGCACGATCTCGCGCGGCGCCGGTTGCTCGGCGTAGTACTGGGACACGAAGGCCGACAGCACTTCCTCCGCATTGTCCGCGCCGTTGGTCTTGGGGAAGAAGGCGCGCGTGCCCAGGTTGCGGCCGTCGCGGAACGCGAGCAGCAGCACGCAGGCGGCGCTGCCGCGCATGGCGCAGGCCAGCACGTCCAACTCGGCCGCCTTGCCGTCGACGTATTGGCGCGCCTGCAGTTTGCGCAGCGTGGTGATCAGGTCGCGTATCCGCGCCGCCTGTTCGAAATCCAGACGCTCGCTGGCCGTTTCCATCGTGCGGGTCAGTTCGTCGGCGAGTTCGTCGCTGCGGCCGTCGAGGAACAAGGCGGCGCGGCGGACCGCGTCGGCGTATTCGCCGGTTTCGACCAAGCCCACGCAAGGCGCGCTGCAGCGGCCGATCTGGTACTGCAGGCACGGCCGCGAACGGTTGCGGAACACGCTGTCCTCGCAGCTGCGCAGCTTGAACAGCTTATGCATGGTGCCGAGCGTTTCGCGCACCGCGCCGGCGCTGGGATACGGCCCGAAATAACGCCCCGGCAAGTTGCGCGGGCCGCGATGGAAAGCCAGGCGCGGCCAGTCTTCCTGGGTCAGCAGCACGTAGGGATAGCTCTTGTCGTCGCGCAGCTGCACGTTGTAGCGCGGGCGCAGCGATTTGATCAGCTGGTTTTCCAGCAGCAGCGCTTCGCCTTCGGTGCGGGTCGCGGTGACTTCCATCCGCGCCACCTGGGCCAGCATCGCCGTCGTCCGCGCGGTTTTCGGCGCCGAATTGAAATAGCTGGCCACGCGCTTGCGCAACGCGCCCGCCTTGCCCACGTACAGAACGCTGTCGTCCGCGGCGTACATGCGGTACACGCCGGGCGAGGTGTTCAATTGGCGGACGAAGGCCTTGCCGTCGAATCCGGTGTCTTGCGTCCGGGTCATTCGCCTACCGGTACGTGACGCAGAGTGCCGTCGCGACCGTCGAGTCTGAGCAGGGCGTGCGCGCCGGTGTCGGCGATCCACAACGCGTCGTCGCCGCAAGCGATGCCGCCCGGATTGTGCAGGCGTTGCGGCAGGCTATAGCCGCTCACCACGCCGCCGCCCAGGCGCAGCGTGCAGATGCGGTCGTTGCCTGCGTCCGCGATCCACAGCAGCGGATCGTGCGGATCGAGCGCGATCGCGCGCGGCCATTGCAGGCGCGCGATGCTGCGCGGACCGTCGACGCTGCCGAAATCGTAAGGCCCCTGCCCGACCAGGGTCTGCACGCGCTGGTCGCGCAGATAGACGGCGCGGATCGCCGAGCCGGCCGCGTCGCAGACGTACAGCACGTCCTGGCGCAAGGCCAAGCCGGTGGGCTGGGCGAACGCGGCGAAGATGCCGTTGCCGTCGTTGATGGCGAAGAAGCCGGAACCGGCGATGGTCTCCAGCTTGTTCTTGGCCAGGTCGAAGGCGCAGATACGGTTGTCGCCGGCCATCGCCACGTACAGATGCGACGTGGACGCCTGCAGGCCGCAGGGTTGGTCGATGGTCGCCGCACCGACTTGCGAAGGGCCGTCGCCGTTGCCGCACAAGGTGTGGACCTCGCCGCTGCGCAGATCGATCCGGCGCAGAGCGTGGTTGCCGGTATCGGCCACGAACAGGGTCTCGCGCTGCAGGGCCAGGCCTTGCGGACGGCGGAACGCCGCGACGCTGGCATTGCCGTCCAGGTAATCGTAAGCGCCGCTGCCGAACTGGCGCAGGATGCGGCCGTTGAGATCGCATTCCAGGATGCGATGGTGGCCGGTGTCGGCCAGATAGAACTTGCCTTGCGACACCACCACCGCGGTGGGGAACGACAGCGGCAGATCCGGCATGATGCCGCGCTTGTTGCCGTTGACCGCGGACTTGGCCTTGGGCGGCGCTGCCGGCGCTTCGGCGACCAGGCCTTGCACCAACTCGGCGAGCTCGCCCATCGGACCCGCGCCGACCAGACGCCTGCGCTCGCGGCCTTCGGCGTCGAGCAGCAGCAGCGTCGGCCAGGATTCGATGCCGAATTGCTGCCATGCGGTCCAATCCGCATCCAGCGCCAGCGGGAAGGCCAACTCGTGTTCGGACTGCAATTGCTGCAGCAGGCGGGGATCGCGTTCGGCATCGAAGCGCGGCACCATCAGCGCCGCCGCCTGCAGGTTGTCGCCGTGGCGGCGCAGCAGGCGCGTCAGATCGTCCAGGCGCTGACGCGTCCAAGCCGAGCTGGCGCAACCGAACAGCAGCAACGTCGGCGCGCCGCGCAGGTCGGCCATGCGCAAAGCCTGGGCGCGACCCGGCCAGGCGAGGCGGTCGCTCAATTCCGGGGCTGCGGTGGCCATCGTCGCGTTCATCGATCCATTGCCGGACATGGCGGGATTATGCGCCAAGCTCGCGTTTCAGGCGGCCGATCATCCCCGGGCCGGCCTCGTCTATCCGATTCCAGACCGCCTCGAAGTCGGCGGGTCCGCCCTGGTAGGGATCGGCCAAGTCCCAGGGCGCCGGCCGGCCGGCCCATTCGAGCATGCGGTGCAAGCCGGCGGCCGAGGTCGCCGGGCCGCGCCGGTACGTCTGCTGCAGGATGCCGGCATCGGCGCAAAGGATCAGGGTGTCGGCGCGGAAATCGTCGGCGCGCAGTTTGCGTGCGCGTTGATGCGAAATGTCGATGCCGTAGGCGGCCGCGGTGGCTATCGCGCGCGGGTCGGGCGGATCGCCTGCATGCCATCCGCCCAGGCCCGCGGAGTCGACTTCCACCCGGTCAGTCAGTTCGGGCGTTTGCGCGATCCGCGCGCTCAGCCAGCCTTCGGCCATCGGCGAACGGCAGATGTTGCCTAGGCACACCACTAGCACCCGCATTCAGCCGGCCTCCGCCAAACGGGCTTCGGCCCGCGCTAGGTCTTCCGGAGTGTCCACGCCGGGCGGGAAAGGCGCCGGCGTCGGCGCGACCGCGATCCGCCAGCCGGCTTCCAAGGCGCGCAATTGCTCCAGCGATTCGATGGCTTCCAATCGCCCCGGCGGCATCGCCGCGAATCGGCGCAGATCGCCGGCGCGGTAAGCGTAGATGCCGATGTGGCGCAACCAGACGGACGGACCCGTGGCCTGCGCAGGAAGACGGCTGCGATCGGACGCGAACGCATCGCGAGGCCAGGGAATCGGCGCACGGCTGAAGTACAGCGCATCGCCGTTCGCAGCGCGCACCACTTTCACCGCATTCGGATCGAACAGGATTTCGGCTTCTTCGATTTCGGCCGCCAGCGTCGCCATCTCCGCACCGGAAGACTGCAGCAAGGCTGCAACCGCACGAATGCCTTCGGCTGGCGCGAACGGCTCGTCGCCTTGCAAGTTCACGACGGTGGCGTCGTCGTTCCAGCCGGCGATGCGCGCGCATTCGGCGAGGCGATCGGTGCCCGACACCAATTGCGGCGCGGTCATCGCGATCCGTACGTCCTCGCCTTCCAGCGCGCGTGCGATGCGTTCGTCGTCCGCCGCGACCCAGACCTCGCGCGCGCCGGCCGCGAGCGCGCGGCGCGCGACGTGGACGATCAGCGGCTCGCCGCCGAGCAGGCGCAACGGCTTGCCCGGCAAGCGGCTGGCGGCGTAGCGCGCGGGGATGGCGACGATGAAGTCGGAGGCTTGGTTCGGGTTCATGTGGAGGTGACGGTTTGCTGGCGAAGACTTTGCCCGGCCGCGATACCAAGAGCAAGTCGGCCCTCTGCAGCCTTTCGCTTTGTAGAGCGGGGCTTGCTCCGCTGCTCTCGTATTCGCACCCTGGAAGCGATAAGAGCAGCGGAGCAAGCCCCGCTCTACAAAACCCTACGCGTGCGGCTTTTGGCTGGATCTCGATATCTTGTCGAGCAGCGCGATCCAGAACGCCTCCGGCAATTCCGCATCGGTCGGCACGCGGAAATAGCGTTCTGTGGCGAAGGCCGCGCACTTCACCGCGTCCTTTTCGGTCATCAATACCGGCAGATCGCTGCCGAAGGAGAAATCCCCGGCCCGGTAGGCATGGTGATCCGGGAAAGCATGCGGCACCACGGCGATGCCGTGGCTGCGCAGCATGGCGAAAAAGCGGTCTGGATTGCCGATGCCTGCGACCGCATGCACGCGCTGGCCGGCGAAGCCCGCCAACGGTCGCCCGCGGCCACCGAGCAGCGGCTGGGCCTGGTCCGAATGCAACCGCATCGGCCATTCGCCGAAACCGGTATCGCCGCCGCCCGTGGCTTGAGCGCCAGCGATGTTCACCACGCGAAAATCGCATTCGGCGCTGCGCTGTGGCGGTTCGCGCATCGGTCCTGCCGGGATCAGGCGCGCATTGCCGTAGCGGCGCGCGCCGTCGATCACTTCGATTTCGACATCGCGCGCCAAACGGTAGTGCTGCAGCCCGTCGTCGCAAACGATCACGTCGCAACCCGCCTCCACCAAGGCGCGCGCACCGGCGGCGCGGTCGCGATCGACCCGCACCGGGACGCCGCAGCGGCGCGCGATCAATGCAGGCTCGTCGCCGGCGACGGCCGCATCGGTATCGCGCTCCACCCACAGCGCGCGTCCCGGATCGGTCCGGCCGTAACCGCGGCTGACCACGCCGGGTTTGCGCCCTGCGGCACGCAGACGTTCCACGAGCGCGATCGCCAGCGGCGTCTTGCCGGTGCCGCCTGCAGTCAGATTGCCGATCACCACCACCGGCGCGCCAACCCGGACCGGCCGGCGCCAGCCTTTGCGGTACATCGCACGCCGCGTCGCAGCCAAGGCGCCGAACAGGCCCGAAGCCAATCGCGCAAGCCAGGGCGGCTCGCCGCCGTCGTACCACCACGCCGGCGGCTGTCGGCCGCTTGCGCTCATTTAGCGTCCGCGTCCGCGACGTGCGTGGGCTCGCGGAATTGCATGCGGTGCAGGTGCGCATACAGGCCGTCGCGGGCGATCAACTCGGTGTGCGTGCCCTGCTCCACCAAGCGGCCGCGGTCGAGCACCAACACCTGGTCGGCGTGTTCGATGGTCGACAAGCGATGCGCGATCACCAACGTCGTGCGATCGGGCATCAGCCGTTGCAACGCGTCCTGCACCAAACGCTCGGATTCGTTGTCCAGCGCCGCGGTCGCTTCGTCCAAAATCAGGATCGGCGCATCCTTCAGCATCGCCCGGGCGATGGCCAGACGCTGACGCTGGCCGCCCGACAGGCGGCCGCCGTTTTCGCCGATGGAAGAATTGACGCCGTCGGGGAGTTTTTCGACGAACTCCATCGCGTTGGCACCGCTGATCGCCCGGGCCAGGGCCTCGGGTTCCGCTCCAGCCATTTCGCCGTAGGCCACGTTGGCGGCGATGCTGTCGTCGAACAGCATCACGTTCTGGCTGACCAGGGCGATCTGGCGGCGCAAATCGATGAGCGGATACTCCTCGATCGGGTGCCCGTCGAGCAGGATTTGTCCGCTTTCCTGCGGATAAAACCGCGGGATCAGCTTGACCAAAGTGGTCTTGCCGCTGCCGGACCGGCCGACGATGGCGGTGACCGTGCCCGGCCGGGCTGTGAAACTGATCTTGTCCAGCGCCGGCTCGACCTGACCGACGTAGCGTGCGGTCACGTCGCGGAACTCGATCAAGCCTTGCGTGTGCTCCAGCTTCCGCGTGCCGATATCGACCTCATCGGGGGTGTCTAGCACGCTGAACAAGCGGTCCGCGGAAGAGACTCCGCGTTGCAGCATGCTTTGCACATTGGTGAGCTGCCGCAGCGACGGGATGATGGCCATCATCGCGACCATCAGGCTGACGAAATCGCCCGCGGTCAGGCGTCCTTTGACCGCTTCGTGCCCGGCGACCAGCAGCAGCACCGCCAGCCCGATCGCACCCATCAGCTGCACCAGCACCGAGGCCGAGGAACGGGTGGTCTCGACTTTCAGGCTGAGCTGCAGGTTCTTCTGGGTGAGCGTGCGGTAACGCTCCAATTCGACTTTCTGCGCGCCATAGATCTTGACCTCCTGCTGCCCGGTCAACGCTTCGGCGGCGCTCTGCATCATCTTCGCCGCGCCTTCCTGGATGCGGTGGTTGATGTTGCGGTAACGGCGGCCGACCTTGTCCATCACGAAGGCGAGGATCGGCCCCAGCACCAGGATCGCCACGGTGACCCGCGCGCTGGTGTACAGCATCACCGCCAGCATGGCCGCGGCCTGCAGGCCTTGGCTGATCATCACCTTCATCGCGTCCACGGCGGCCTGGGCGACCTGTTCGGTGTCGCCGCCGAGGCGGGTCAGTATCGAAGGCACCGTTTCCGCGTCGAAACGGGTGCCCGGCATGCGCAGGTACTTGGCCAGCAGCAGGTTGCGCAGATCGCGCGACACGCTGCGGCCGGCGCGGGCCATGCAGTAGTCGGTGACGAAACCGGCCACGCCGCGGGCAACGAACAAACCGACGATGATCAGCGGCAGGCGCCAACTCAGATCGACGTTCTTGACATTGAAGGTCTCGTCGATGATCGGCTTCATCAACGCGGTGAAATAGCCGCCCGCCGCGGCTTCGATGATCATGCCCAGCAGCGCCAGCAGCAACAGCGGCCGATACGGCCGCGCGTACGCCAACAGCCGCTTGTAGGTGGGCCAAGGGCCGACCTTGTCGTTCACCGGCGGGTCTCCGGCGCAGTCGCGATCATGATCTGGCGGAAACCGAGTTGGCCCAGCGCGTCGTAAGCCGTCACCACTGCCTGGTGCGGAGTGCGGCCGTCGGCACGCAGCAGCACCGGCCGGTCGCGATCGTTGCCGGCGACGTCGACGATGGTGCGCTTGAGCGATTCGACGTCGGTGCGCAACGCTTCGCGGTCTTCCACGAAATAACGGCCGTCGGCGTTGACCAGCACGCTCAAGGTGTTCGGCTGGGTCTTGGGCGGTTCGCCCTTGGCCTGCGGCAGCTGCAGGCGCAGCACCGAGCGCGTGTCGAACGTGGTGGTGACCACGAAGAAGATGATCAGCACCAGGATGACGTCGATCAACGGCACCAGGTTGATCTCGGGCTCGTCGTCGGCGCGGTGGTCGCGGATGCGCATCCCTGAGCGGCCTTCGTCAGGACAGGCCAGCGTGCGCGGCGGCCGGCGGCGCGGACGCAGTCGGATGCAGCTCCGCGGGCACGGCGACCTGGCGCGAATCCAGCGTGTCCATCAAACCGATCGCCTCGTGCTCCATCGCCACGATGTATTCGGCGATGCGACCGCGGAAGTAACGATGGAACATCAGCGCCGGCACCGCGACGATCATGCCGGCGGCTGTGCAGACCAGCGCCTTGCCGATGCCGCCGGCGAGCTGGTTCACGTCACCCACGCCGTGATCGAGGATGCCCAAGAACATCTGGATCATGCCGACCACCGTGCCGAACAGGCCCAGCAACGGGCCGGCCGCGGCGATGGTGCCCAGGGTATTGAGGAAACGCTCCATTCGATGGACCAGATGCCGGCCCACGTCCTCGATCCGCTCGCGGATCTCTTCGCGCGGCCGGTGGCGTACATCCAGCGCGGCGGCCAGCAAGGCGCCGAGCGGCGAGGTCCGGCGCAGCGAATCGATATGGGCCGGATCCAGCCGGCCGCGGGAGGCCCAGGCGCGCACTTCATCGCCCAGTCCGGGCGGCAGCACGGCCTTGCGGCGCAGGGTCCAGAAACGCTCGACGATGATCGCCAGGCCCACCACCGTCAGCAGCAACAGCGGGATCATCGGCCACCCGCCCGCTTTGACCAATTCCAGCACGCTCAACCTTCCGGCACTACGGGCCGCGTCGATTCCTGGCGATAGGATACCCGCTCGGGCCCCCGGGTCGCGTCCCACAGCCTGGAAACCTGCCTGCGGCGGGCTGTCAGCGTGATGCCGTCCGCAGTCAGGCGGACCTGCAAGGCGCCGCTGTCGAAGGTCGTCGCCACCTCGGCGCCGGCCTTTCTCCAGCGTTCCACTACGGCCTGATTCGGGTGCTTGAACCGATTGCCGTATCCCGCCGACACCACGGCATAGCGAGCGCCGGTAGCTGCGACGAACACCGGATCCGATGATCCGCGGCTGCCATGGTGCGCCACCCAGACCGCATCGGCGCGCACTGCCGCCGGCGCCTCCCGCAGCAGCCTGCGCTCAATCACTTCGCCGATGTCGCCGGTCAGCAATGCTGCGCCGTGCGCGGCTTCGATCCGCAGCACGCAACTGGCCTCGTTGCCCAGGTAAGGGAAATCCCGCGGCGGGTGCAGGATGCGGAATCGCACGCCGTCCCAGCGCCATTCGTCTCCGGCCAGGCATGGCCGGCTCTGCGCGATCCCCGCTCCGCTTGGTGCGAACGTGTCGTCCGTCGGCAATGCGCGGCGCACGGCTTCCAGCCCACCGGCATGGTCGTTGTCGGCGTGGCTGACCACGATCCGATCCAGCTTGCGCACGCCCATCGCGCGAAGTGCAGGCAGCACTGCGCGTTCGCCCGCATCGTAGCCGTCGCGCACCGCTGGCCCTATGTCGTAAAGCAAAGCGTGTCCGGAGGTGCGCACCAGTACCGACAGGCCTTGGCCCACGTCGATCGTGGTCAATTCCACTTCCCCGAGTTTCGGTAGCGCTCGTTGCGGCCATAACAGTGGCAGCCAAAGCAATAACGCCAAGGGTTTGGCCGGCACGCCGCGCGGCAGCAACAACCAGAATGCGCCGAGCGTAGCCAGCGGCAGGGCGTACCACGCCGCTTCCGGCAACCAGTAGGCTGCCACACCAGTGTTAGCCAACATTTCGAACCCGGGCCAAGTCACGTCGAATGCCCGCGCCGCGAGCATCCAGAAATTAGCGCCCGCACCTTCGATCAGCGTCTCCGCTGCAAGCCCCAACAGCGATAGCGGAACGACCACCAGACTCCACCAAGGCACCGCGATCAGATTCGCCAACGGACCTGTCAGCGACGCTTGTCCGAACAACGCTGCCGACAGCGGCAGCAGACCGAGCGTGGCGACGGCCTGGGCGCTGAAGAAATCGCGCAACGGGCGACGGTTCGCGCCCGGACGCGGCGGCAGGCACCACAACAGCCAAGCTACGCCGGCGAAACTCAGCCAGAACCCCGGGGCGAGCGCCGCCAGCGGATCGACCAGTAGCAAGGCCATCGCCGCAAGCGCCAACGACTCGGAGCCTCGTTGCGGACGACGCGACCAATGCGCGGCCGCCACTACCACGATCATCAGCGCGGTACGCATCGTCGGCAACGCGAACCCCGCGACCGCCGCATACAGCAGCGCGCCCACAACTGCCGCCGCACCCGCGGCGTGTTGCCGCGGCAGGCGCCGCGCAAGACCGGGCGCTATCCGCCAGATCGCGCCCGCCGCCAGCGCGAAAAAGCCCGCGACCAGGCCGACATGGAAACCGGAAATGGCGATCAGATGGGTCAATCCATTCGCGCGCAGAATTTCCCAGTCCCGGTCGTCCAAGGCCTGGGTATCGCCCAATGCCAGAGCGCGCACGAATCTCGACGACGCCTGCGGCACGCATGCTGCGATCCGCAACGATAGACGCTCGCGCCAAGCGTCGATTCCCCACGGTGCGGATAGCGGCCGCGCCAGATCGGGCTCGCGCAAATACCCGGTCGCGACAATGCGCTGGGCCAAGGCATACGCCTCGACGTCGAAGCCGCCGGGATTGCGCAATCCGCGCGGCGCTCGCAGCCTGGCCCGCATTTGCCAGTGCGCACCCGCGGCCAATGCGGTGCGCGGACCGGGCGCGACAGCGTCGAAATCGTCGTACCACGACAATTGCACTTCCTTGCCGCGCAAGGCCGCCGGCATGTCCGCGCTCGCATCGACCCGCATCCTGAACCGAGTGCGTCGCGCCTCGCTTTGCGGCAAGCCGACGATGCGGCCGGTCAGCGCCCTTTCTTGGTTCTCCAAGTCCTGCGGCAGCTGTTGCCCCAAACTCGCAGCGGCATGCAAACCGGCCAAGCCGAAACCCAGCGCGACGGCTCCGATCAGACGCCAGCGCCTCCGATCCAGCCACGCCGCGAAGCCCAAAGCGAAAACCAATGCCAGGACCGGCCAAGGCGGCAGCACCGGCAATGACAGGCATCCTCCGATGCCGGCAAGCACCGCCAAGGCCGCCGCCGGCCCGAACAGCGCCCGCGAAACATGCGTTTCGTCAGTGATCGATGTCATACCCCACTGTCGCGCCTCGCCGTTCGTCGCGACATCGGCGCCGGCCGCACCCGGCTGTAGGAAATAGCCGCCTGGATTTAGCCGTGGTTAACCGGCTTTGATCTTGAATCCCGATCAGGCCATCGGGCCTAAAAACACGGGGGCGGCATGTACAGGTCGACGGCCTTGTTCTGCTTATCGCTCGCGGCGGGCAGTGCCGCAGCGCAGGAAATTCCCAACCGCTATATCGACTACAACGGTTTCGCCGCGCAGGTGGCGCGCGTGGGCGAAGCGCGTAGCCGCCATCGCATCACCGAAGCCGAATTCATCCGCATGGCGCAGGAATCCGGCACGGTGGTGCTGGATGCGCGCAGCGCGGAGAAATATGCGGAACTGCATGTCAAAGGCGCCAAGAACCTGAGTCTGCCGGACATCACTGCCGAAGAACTGGCGAAAGTGATTCCGGACAAGTCGACCCGGGTGCTGATCTATTGCAACAACAACTTCCTCAACGCGCCGAGCGCCTTCCCTTCGAAGGCCATCACCGCCTCGCTGAACATCTATACCTACAACACGCTGCACAGCTACGGCTATGACAACGTGTACGAACTGGGGCCGTTGCTCGATATCCGGCAGTCGAAGCTGGTTTTCGAAGGTACCGACCTGGGCCGCCAATGAACTGTTTGTTCGCTTTTTTGTAGGAGCGGCTTTAGCCGCCAGCTCTTACCCTCAGGTCCCAGCGAATTGAAGGTAAGAGCTCGCGGCTAAAGCCGCTCCTACAAAAAGCAGGTCCGGCGGCGCTCAGACTTCCTGGGGCGCCAGTTCGCGCAGCTTGCCTTCGTGGAGTTCCAGCACCCGATCCAGCCGACGCGCCAAGCGGCGGTCGTGAGTGACCATCACCAGACTGGTCTTGTGCGCCCGGTTCAGATCGAGCATCAGCTCGAACACGTGAGCGGCGGTCTTCTCGTCCAGATTGCCGGTCGGCTCGTCGCCGAGCACGCAGGCGGGACGATTCACCAAGGCACGCGCCACCGCCGCACGCTGGCGCTCGCCGCCGGACAGTTCGCCCGGCTTGTGCTCCAAACGCTGACCCAGCCCCACTGCTTCCAGCAGCGCCTTCGCCCGCGATGAGGCGTCCGGCACAGTGGTGCCGTTCAACAGCACCGGCAGCATTACGTTTTCGAGCGCGGTGAATTCCGGCAGCAGATGATGGAACTGGTAGATGAAGCCCAGCGCGCGATTGCGCAATGCGCCGCGAGCCGCGTCCGATAGCGTGGACATCTGCTGCCCGGCGACGAACACTTCGCCTTCCGTAGGCGTATCCAGGCCGCCGAGCAAATGCAGCAAGGTGCTTTTGCCAGCGCCGGAAGCGCCGACGATGGCGACCGTTTCGCCCGCCGACACGCTCAAGTCCAAGCCATGGAAAACGTGCGTGCGCAGCTTGCCTTCGGCATAGGTCTTGGCGAGCCCTTCGGCATGCAGGACGACATCGGAAGCGGGGACGGGCATCGGCCTACTCATAGCGCAAAGCCTCCGCCGGCGCCGTGCGCGAAGCGCGCCAGGCGGGATAGATCGTGGCCAGGAAGCTCATGACCAGGGCGACGATGGCGATCGTCACCACGTCGCTGGTCTGCAGTTCGGTCGGCAGGCCGGTGATGTAATACACGTCCTCGGGCATCAGCTGCACGGCGAACAGGCGCTCGATGCCGCGCAGGATGTGCTCAAGGTTCAAGGTCAGCACGATGCCGCCGATCACGCCCATCACGGTGCCGATCACGCCGATCAGCGTGCCCTGCACCATGAAGATCTGCATCACGCCCTTGGGCGCCAGGCCCAGCGTGCGCAGGATCGCGATGTCGGCCTGCTTGTCGGTGACCAGCATCACCTGCGACGAGACCAGATTGAAGGCGCCCATCGCCACGATCAGCGACAGCAGGATCGCCATCATGGTCTTCTCCAGCTTCAGCGCGCGGAACATGTTCGCGTTCTCGCTGCTCCAATCGCTGACCCGGTAGCCGCCGCCCAGGCGTATCGCCAGATCGCGGGCCACGTTCCAGGATTGGTCGCGATCGTTCAATTTCAGCCGCACCCCGGTTACGCCATCGCCGGAACGCGACAGCTTTTGCGCATCGACCATGTTGATCAACGCGAGGTTGCGGTCGTATTCCTGGTAGCCGGCCTCGAAGAGGCCGCTGACGGTGAAACGCTTCAGTTGCGGCATCGCGCCCATCGGCGTGGCGCGCATGTCGGTGAGCACCACGACTTTGTCGCCGACACGGGCGCCCAGCCACAACGCCAACTCCTTGCCGAGGATGATGTTGAAGCTGCCCGGGCGCAGTTCGTCGAACCTGCCCTGCACCATCTTTTCGGCGATCACCGACACCTTGCCTTCTTCGGCCGGCAGCACGCCGCGGATCAACGCCGGCTCGCGGCGTTCGGCCGTGATCAAGCCCTGGGTTTCGATATACGGCGCCGCACCGGCGACG
>DATFFH010000038.1:0-21743 GCA_035250245.1 Luteimonas sp.
CTCGGGTATCGCCGCCGCCGGCGCGCAGTACGTGCGCAGCACCGCCACCGGCGCCGACGTGGTGAAGCTGTCGCGCGCGCTGGACCGTGCCAGCGCCGCCGCGCTGATGCGCACTTTGCGCGCCGATCCGAACATCGCCCATGTCGAAGCCGACGTGCGCATGACCCACACCGGCGCCGCGTTCGCGAAAGCGCCCGTCGCCGCCCGCGCCGGCGCGACGCCGAGCCTCACCCCGGACGATCCCTACTACGGCCAGTACCAGTGGCATCTGCATCACGCCACCGGCGGCATCCGCGCGCCCAGCGCATGGAATTCGGCCACCGGCGAAGGCGTCGTGGTGGCGGTGCTCGACACCGGCATCGTCCAGCACGACGACATCGACGCCAACATGCTGGAAGGCTACGACTTCATCACCGACGCCTTCGTCTCGCGCCGCGAAACCGACGAGCGCGTGGCCGGCGCGCACGATTATGGCGATTGGAACGACGACCCGAACGAATGCCCGGTCTCGCCCAGCAGCTTCCACGGCACCCACACTTCCGGCACCGTCGCCGAGCTGACCAACAACGGCGTAGGTATGGCCGGTGTGGCGCATAACGCCAAGGTGCTGCCGGTGCGCGTGCTCGGCCGCTGCGGCGGCTACATGTCCGACATCGCCGATGCGGTGGTTTGGGCTTCGGGCGGCGACGTGGCTGGCGTGCCGGCCAACGAGAACCCCGCCGAAGTGATCAACATGAGCCTCACCGGCCCCGGCGCCTGTACGGCGGGTTCCGAATTCCAGACCGCGGTGGATGCGGCGGTCGCCAACGGCAGCACGGTGGTGGTCGCGGCCGGCAACTACAACGTCAACGTATCGCAGTACACCCCGGCCAGCTGCGCAGGCGTGATCACGGTCGGCGCTACCCGCATCACCGGCGGCAAGTCCAGCTTCTCCAACTTCGGCGCGCTGGTGGACGTTTCCGCGCCGGGCGGCGACGGCGTGGACGGCAATCCTAACGGTTACGTCTGGCAGAACATCAACGACAGCGAGACTTCGCCGGAAGAAGGCCAGCAGAACTACGGCGGCATGGCCGGCACCTCGATGTCGGCGCCGCACGTGGCCGGTGTGGTCGCGATGCTGCAAAGCGTAGCCGAAGCGCCGCTGACGCCGGACGAGGTGGAAGCATTGTTGAAGAACACCGCGCGCGCGTTCCCGGTCACTATCCCGAGCGGCACGCCGATGGGCGCCGGCATCCTGGACGCCGAAGCCGCGCTCGCCGGTCTGGTGCCGCCCTGCCAAGGCCCCGACTGCGAACCGGACGCGACCCCGATCGTCAACCGCTCGCCGGTGCCGGGCCTGATGGGCAATGCCGGCGACGAGCAGCTGTATTCGCTCGACGTGCCGGACGGCGCGACCAACCTGAACTTCCTCACCTACGGCGGTTCGGGCGACGTGACCGTTCTGGTGAGCTTCGGTAAGGAACCCACCGCGACCGAATACCAGTTCCGTTCCTCGCGTCCGGGCAACAACGAGATGATCCGCATCGCGGCGCCGAAGATCGGCACCTACTACATCAAGCTGATCGGCGTAGCCAAGTTCGCCAACGTGACTTTGGAAGCGCGGCACAACTGAGCCGCTTCCGTCTGGAGGGCCGCATCGCGGCCCTCCAGCTTTTTTTAGCCGTCATTCCCGCCTTCGCGGGAATGACGGCTTAGAGCAAAAGCGCTGCACGCGCGTCGTCGCATTCTTCGCATCGTCCCGGCGAATGCAGGAACACCGTCTCATCCTCGCGCAACCGCGGCAACGCCGCATCGACCACATCGCGCGAACGCATCAACCGCGCTTCGGCGTGCCCGACTCGCCCGCGTCGCTGCTTGCCTTCCGCTTCCAGCCATTCGTCCAACAAGGCGAAACCCTGGCAGCAATGGTCGAGTTCTTGGTATTCGAACTTCTCCGCCTTGCCGTTGCGCAAGACGGTCAGATGCTTCGGCCGCAGATAGCGCGCACCGGCCATGTTTTCGGCCAAATGCACGGTGGTGTTCGCATCGTGGCCCACCCCCAACAGCAGCACGCTCCCGTCCATTTCGTAGACGCGTCCGACCGGGCTGTCCAAACCATGCGGCACGTCCAGCGGGTGCGCCGCCACGATCTCCGCGGCACGCGGCCCGATCGCCGCGAACGCGTGCGGGTTGTCGCTGCGCAGAACGCCCGGCATCCGCCAGAAGGTTTCGGCCACGATTCCCATGTTTTCGACGCAGGGCGTGGCTGCGGCATCGAAGGGACGCTCGTCGTCGTCGGACATGCTGGGCATGACCAAGGTGCCGCTAGGACCCAAGGCGGCTAGCAAGGCATCGATCAAACCTAGCGGCCCGCCTTCGATCGGCCGAATGCGGGAGAACGCGGCGTGCACGATCAGCACGTCGCCCGAGCGCACGCCGAGCGACAGCAACTGTTCGGCAACTCGTCCGCAGGAGAGCGCCGCGGTGTCTTCATGGCGGCGGTCGGTCACGTCGGCGTTTAGCCAGCCGGAGACGTGCATGGCATCTCTATGCATGCGACTACCATGCCGGAGCGGCCGCGCCCAGACCATTGCGGGAACGCAGATCTTCCAAGCTCGTTTCGGACATCCACAATAGCGTGTTCAGGTAGTCTTCCAGGCAATCGACCAAAGGCTCTCTCGGACCCTTGCGCCAAGCGTCCGACGAATAGAAGGCTTCCTGCTGCTGCTCCAACTGTTCGCGGTCGTCGTAGGCACGGATCAAATAGAAGCTCTCGTGCTCGTGGTCGGAGCGCCCGAAGGCGATCACGTCCATGCCGCTGGCGCGGACCAGCGGTAGGGCGTTTTCGAAGGCGACCAAGAAGCGCTCGGCGGCGCCGGGTTTCAGTTTGTAGGTTCGGATTTCGACGAGTTTCATCTGCGCCGGCATGCCTGCACTTGAAGAGGATCCTATCGTCCACTGCCCAATCGGACAGGTCAAATGCCGGCTAGAGCGGTTAACTCAAGCCGGCTGGAACTCGCGCAAGCGCCGGTATCACATATGGCTATTGATCTTGCAGGCCGACATGATGCCGTTGAGCTCGGCGAAGAGTCCGCCCTTGTTCATGAATCCGTGCATCAAGGAATCGGCCAGCATCATTCCCAGGCATTCGTGATACAGGTTTCGTTTGGCGGTGTACGTGGTGGGCTTGCCCAGAACGGCCGGGGCGTTCGGTTGGGCTGAAGCCGGAATAAGCGCGCTGGCCAGAACAATCGCGAGTGCGGCGAGATACGGGCTGATTTTCATAACATCCTCCTTGGTGAGCCGCACGATCCGGTGCGGTCTTTTACCAACGGGAAATCCCAAAAAATAGGCCCCTTTGCGGCGCTTGCAACGCCATTCCGCAAATAGATTGATTGGGTTTTGCCGCCCCTGCGCTGAGGGGGGCGCCTGAAAACCGCGGACAAGGCTGCGTGCGATGCAAGTAAACTTAAACGCTACGCTGTTGAATCCAATGGCCCGCCAGCACGCTGCATGCTCCGTAAAGCATGACCAGCTGCCCGATCACCGGCGCGTGAGGGTAGATCATCGCGGCGGGCAGCAACGGGATAAGCAGAATCGACGCGGAATTGCACCAGCCCTTGTAGAGCAAGAACGCATAAGCGGGCCATCCGTACAAGAGAGTCACGGGGCCGGCTAGGATAAAAGAGCCCGCATAGAACAGAAGGGAGCGGACGAGCGTTGCGAGCAGGCCATGCGGCGTGCCATGCGGCACCAGGAACACGTCGAAAAGCAAAGACGCGGCAAAGCCGCCGATCAACGGGCCGGAAACCGCGCAAACGACGCTTTTGCGCAAAGCCTCCGGGTACTTCATGCGCGCTCTGCGATTCGGCTGTGGTTATATCGTCGATCCGTCGTTTGCGGCGGTCAAACGCCAATCGAAAGCGGCGGAACAGAGGCCAATGGGACGCGCTAGCGCTACGACGTTCCTTCGAGAATGCGCCGCCACCCCTCGTGCCCCAGCCGCGTCAGCGCCTCGATATTCCGCTCCACGATCGCATCCGGATCCGGAAACGCGGCCACCGCCCGTGCCACGCTGTCCTCGCGCAGCAAATGTAAGGTCGGGTAGGGCGAGCGGTTCGTGCAGTTGGCGATATCGTCCGGCTCGGTGCCGGCGAACTGGTATTCGGGATGGAAGCTGGCGACCTGCAGCACGCCTTCCAAATCCATCGATTCGACCAGGCCGTCGGCCAGGTCCAGGAAATCGTTGTAGTCCAGGAAATCGGTCAGCGCCTGCGGATGCACGATGAGGGTCGTGTCGATCTGTTCCGCAGGCGTGTCGCGCAACAGCGCCAATTCCTCGCCCAGCGTCTGCAGCAACTCTTCGGCGCCGGCTGCGTCGCTCAGCACGAACCGCACCTGCTTCTTGGCGACGACCGCCTTGGCGAACGGGCACAGGTTCAAACCGATCACCGCGCGCTGGAGCCAGCGCTCGGTGGCGGCGATCGGATCTTGCGCGGACATCGGCGCGAGATTCAGTCGCGGAAATTGTTGAATTGCAGCGGCAGGCCGAATTCGCCGGCGCGCAGGACCGCCATCGCCGCCTGCAGGTCGTCGCGCTTCTTGCCGGTCACGCGCAGCTTGTCGCCGTTGATCTGGGTGTCGACTTTGATCTTGGCGTCCTTGATTGCGTTGCCGATCTTCTTGGCCAGCTCGCGTTCGATGCCCTGCTTCACCACGATCCGCTGGCGCGCCCCAGCGACGTTGGTCAGCACCTCGCCGAATTCCAGACAGCGCGCGTCGATCTTGCGCGCGATCAGCCGCGCGCGGAGGATGTCGGTCATCTGCTTGAGCTGGAATTCGCTGGGCGCCGACAGCGCCACCGCGCCTTCTTCGAGCACGAACGAGGCTTCCACGTTCTGGAAATCGAAGCGCGTCGCCAGCTCCTTGTTCGCCTGGTCGACCGCATTGGTCAGTTCGTGCGAAGAGACTTCCGAAACGATGTCGAACGAAGGCATGGCGCAACCACCGCGGCAGGGGCCGGAATTATGACAGCGCCTGCGGCCGCGCCTCAAACCGGCGGGCGTAACCGCGTTCCTCGGCCACTCTCAGCACTTCCTCGTCGGACAGGTCGGGCGCGCCGTAGATCGCGTACACCGGTTGGCCGTCCTGCTTTCCGATCGCGTGCAGACGATAACGGGACTGGCCGCCGCCGGTATTGGGCGGGTAGTTCACCGGCGGTTCCTTGCCGTCCAGGTCCAATT
The DNA here is from genome assembly GCA_035250245.1 of Luteimonas sp. GTDB lineage: Bacteria > Pseudomonadota > Gammaproteobacteria > Xanthomonadales > Xanthomonadaceae > Luteimonas_C. The sequence continues at coordinate 5,223 of DATFFH010000038.1, forward strand.
CGCTGTTGTCCACCGTGCCGCCGACGAAAAGTGCTCGGATCATGCAGTCGCTCCGATTGTGGGGATGCGCCGATGATGCCGCCGACGGCGTTCGCGGACGATGAAGCCGGCGTTTCATCCGCGCAACTCTGGGTTGCGGCGCATTCGGCTTTGTAGAGCGGGGCTTGCTCCGCTGCTTCGGCTTTCTGGCGACAGCACGCTTGCGAAAAAGCACAGTCGGAAGCAGCGGAGCAAGCCCCGCTCTACAAAGCAAAGCGAAGGCCAGGGCTGACTTCCCGCCTATTGAGCGCCCGCAGGCGGCGTGGGAAGGTGCCTCACTTGCATTGGCCGGGGATCGACGATGAAGGCATGGCTTTTGTGCGCCGGGTTGCTGCTTGCGCCCCTCGCCGTCTCGGCGCAGGCGCTGTCGGCGCGCGACGCGGCTGCCGCCCTGGTCGATGGCGCGAAGGCCTCGCGCAGCGATGCGATGCTGGCGATGCGCGACGGCGAGGTGCTGGCCGAGTACTACCGCGAGGGGAGCGCGCCGGTGCCGATCGAAATGATGTCGGCCACCAAATCGATCGTCGCCCTGGCCATCGGCGCGCTGATCGGCGAGGGCAAGATCGCCTCGCTGGATACGCCGGTGCATACCTGGTATCCGGAGTGGAAACAGGGCCGCAAGCAAGCGATCACCTTGCGCATGCTGATGGACCACAGCTCCGGCTTGCAGAACGTGATGCGCGCGGACGCCGAAATCTATCCAGCGCCGGACTTCGTGCGATTGGCCCTGGCCGCCGAGCTCGATGCCGAGCCGGGCAAGGCGTTCGCCTACAACAACAAGGCGGTGAACCTGCTGGCCGGGATCGTCGCCACGGCCGCCGGAATGCCGATGGACGAGTATCTGCAACGCGCGCTGTTCGCGCCGATGCAGATCAAGCCGGGCAAGTGGGAGCGCGACAAGGCCGGCAATCCGCATGCGATGTCCGGATTGCCTTTGCGCGCGGCCGACGCCACCAAGCTGGGCCAACTGGTGATGGATGACGGCCGCTGGAACGGAAAGCAGCTGCTGCCCGCCGCGTTCGTGCGGGAAATGCTCGCCCCGAGCAAGTTGGCCGAGGAATCCGGCTTATTGTGGTGGCGCTCGCCGGCGTGGGCGCGCTACAGCGCGAACGAAGCCAGCTTCAAAACCCTGCGCGATGCAGGCGTGGCCGCGGCAGTGATCGCCAAACTGCAGCCCTTGTCCGGCAAGAAGTTCGCGGACAGGACCGCGCTGCTCGAAGCGGTTTCGGCGGCGCTCGGCGCGAACGCGATGGAGACCTGGGGCCGCGAAGTCGCCTCGCGCGGCCTGGGCTTGGGCCGGGTGTTCAACATCGAGATGGGCCCGTACGTGGCCTACAACGCCAACGGCTATCTCGGCCAGTTCATCGTGATCGTGCCGCAGGCGCGGCTGGTGGCCGTGCGCCAGATCCAGTCGCGCGAGGACTTCAAGGGCAGCGACGGCTACGACGATTTCATCCAGCGCACGCTCGCGTTGGCGCAGGCGCTGGTAGGTGGGGAATTGAAACCGATGCCGTGATGTTTTTTGCCCTCTCCCGCTTGCGGGAGAGGGAGTACAGCGCAGAAGGCCGCTCTCAGCGATACTCTGCGACATGACGAACGCCGCATCGCTCCCCGCCCGCGCAATGCTCTACATGCTGGTCGCCGTCGCGCTGTTCGCGCTGATGGACGCCGGCCTGAAGCTGCTGTCGCCGCACTATCCGCCGCTGCAGGTGGCGATGCTGCGCGGCGCGTCCGCATTGCCGCTGGTGCTGGCCTGGGCGCTGCTCAGCGCCGATCCGCGCAGCCTGGTGCGGGTGCACTGGCGTTTGCACTGGCTGCGCGGTGTGTTGGGCATCGGCATGATGTTCGGTTTCGTCTACGGCTTGCGTACGCTGCCGCTGTCCACCGCCTACGCGATCACCTTCGTCTCGCCGCTGCTGGTCACCGCGATGGCGGTGCCTTTGCTGGGGGAAAAAGCCGGGCCGCGGCGCTGGATCGCGATCGGCATCGGCCTGGTCGGCGTGTTGGTGATCCTGCGGCCGACCGGCGCCGGCATGCTCACGCTGGGCGGCCTGGCGATCCTGCTTGCGACGCTGTGCTGGGCCGCTTCGGCGATCACGGTGCGCATGCTGGCCCAGCGCGACAGCACCCAGGCGATGGTGTTCTGGTTCATGGCGATCCTGACCCTGGGCGCGGGTGCGTTGTCCTTCCACGAATGGCTGCCGATCCGCGGCGAACATATCTGGGTGATCGCGGGCATCGGCGTCACCGGAACCCTGGCCCAGATCGCGCTGACCGAAGCTTTCCGCCGCGGCGAGGCGTCGCTGATCGCGCCCTTGGAATACACGGCGCTGATTTGGGGTGTGATGCTGGATGTCGCGCTATGGGGCGTGCTGCCCGATGCGGTGACCTGGCTGGGCGCGGCGATCATCGTCGCCAGCGGCTTGTATTTGTTGCGCCGCGAAAAGGCGCATGCGGTCGCGGAGCCGCCCTGATGCGCGACCGGCCCGGCGCTAGCACCGGGCCGGCAGCGGGAACCGCGGGCGTTTAGTGGCCCGGCGATCCGTTGCCCGACGACGATCCGCCACCGCCGAGGATTTCTTTCCACGACACTTCCTGGCCCTTGCGATGGCCTTTTTCGGTCAGTTTGAGTCCGCTCGGATCGATCGTCAGGGTGTAGGCCTTGTCGTCGATCTCGATTTCGCGCCTGAGCGCTTTGTCCAGCTTGGTGGCCATCGGGCTGTGCTCCTCGATTGAAAATGCCCTGCCACTGTTCGGATTCCGCATTCAGATGGCGTGAAGACCGGCCCCGTTGGGTGGCGCCATGACGGCCCAACCCGGTTGGAGTAGGCTCGTCGCCTCTTTCCCGCGGAGCCCCGCCATGGCGCGCAGCGACGCCGTTTCCGTGGCCGACTACCTGGCCTCGCTGCCGCCAGAAAGGCGCGCCGTGGTGGCCAAGGTGCGCGATCTGGTCAACGCCTCCCTGCCGGCCGGCTACGTCGAGACGATGGCCTTCGGCATGATCGGCTGGGGCATTCCGCTGGCGCGCTATCCCGACACCTACAACAAACAACCGCTGGGCTACGTGGCGCTGGCGGCGCAGAAGAACAATTATTCGCTGTACCTGATGGGCGTGTACGCGGTCGGCGAACAGGAGCGCAAACTGCGCTCCGCGGCAGCAGCGGCCGGCAAGAAGCTGGACATGGGCAAGAGCTGCCTGCGCTTCAAGAAAGCCGAAGACCTGCCGCTGGAGGCGATCGGCGAATTGATCGCCGAAATGGGCGTGGACGATTACATCGCCGTGTACGAAGCCAGCCGCAAACGCTGAGGCGCAACCGGCAGACCCGGCTTTCGTAGGTGCGAATTCATTCGCACGCTCTTCAGCGCAAAAGCGTGCGAATGAATTCGCACCTACAAAAGCGGGGCGTTAATTCTGCTTCACCAACTCCACCCGCCGGTTCTTGGCGCGCCCTTCCTCGCTGCCGTTGTCGGCCAGCGGCTTGTCCGGACCGAAGCCCTGCGCGCTCAGCCGCTCGGCGGCGATGCTTTTTGCCAGCAACGCTGCGCGCACCGCTTCGGCGCGCTCTTTGGACAAGGTGCGATTGCGCTCGGCGGTACCGGTGGCGTCGGTATGGCCGTCGATCGACAGCTTCAGCGCCGGATCGGCCTGCAAGAGCTTGGCGATTTCGTCGACGACAGGCGCCGCATCGGGCCGCAGCGTGGCCTTGTCCGTATCGAAATTGATGTACAGCGCGACGCGGCCGTCGGCGTCGAGCTTCTTCTTCATCGCCGCTGCATCCAGCAGGGCGAGCTTGCTGTCCATCGCCTTGCGCTCGACCGCCACCACTTCGCCGTGCAGCGGGATCGCGCCGGTGCTGACCTGGATCCAGTATTCCTTGCCGCCTTGCCGGATCAGATAGGTGTGGTTCTCGCAGCCGTCGCTGGCGCAGGTGCCTTCGTAATATTTGTCGACCGCGGCGCGGCCGCCGAACGCTTCGTTGACCTTGTGAGTGTACTGCGTGCGGCTGACTTCGACGCCGCCCAGCGCGGCGATGGCGTCGGCGTAATTGCGCTGGAATTCGATCTCCGAATATTCCCGCTGTTCCGGATCGGTCAGGCGGAAGCGGTCGCGGAACACCCTGCCTTCGATCGCGACGACCTTGTCGCCGGCGATCATGTGCTTGCGATCGAAGTTCTTGCGCCGGTCTTTGTCGACGTAGGTGCTGACCAGGCCTTCGGGTTCCTTGAAGAACGGGAACGGCGGCAGCGTCGCGGTGCTTTCGGGCACGCTGGCCGGATCGAAGTCCGCGCTGGCGGCAGCAGGCGTCTCCGGTGCCGCGGCCGGAGCGTTCTCCGGTGCGACCGGAGCCGGTGCGTCCGCAACGGCCGGCTCCGTGGGTTCGGCAGTTGTGGGCGCGGCCGGCGCAGCGGCGGGCGGCACGGCTTCGGCGCTCTCGTTGCGGCAGGCGGACAGGCAGCAGATCAGCAGCGAAGCGGATAACAGGGCGGGGCTGCGCATGGGCGGTCTCTCCAGATGCCGGAATGGTCCTGTTCTTGCATACGCGAAGCCGGGCCGCATCCGGCCGATGGGAGCGGCCGATACGAAAACGGGCCCCGAGGGGCCCGTCGTTTTCGCTGGCGATGGAATCGCGGATCAGAAGCGCGCGCCGATGCCCACGCCGACCACCCACGGATCCAGCTGGGCTTCGCCGACCTTGACGCCGCCGGCCTTCAGATCCGAGTCGCCCTTCATGTAGCGGGCGTCGGCGCGGGTGAACCAGCGCTCGTTGATGTTGAAGTCGGCGCCGGCGGTGGCCATGGCGCCCTTCGGCGTGGTCATGCTGACGTGCTGGCCGCCGATCTTCTCGTCGGTCACGTTCGACTCGTAATAGCCCAGGCCGACGTAAGGACGGATCGCTTGGCCCGGCTGGCCGAAGTGGTACTGGCCGCTCACCGCGACCGGCTGCTGCTTGATGCTGCCGACGTTGGCGCCGTTCGAACGCACGCGCTGTTCGGATTTGTCGGCCGCGCCCCACAATTCGACCGCGAAATTATCGGTGGCGTACCAGGTGCCGCTGAGGGTCGGCATGCCGCCGCCGTCGAAACCGTTCTTGCCCGGCGTGTTTTCGAACGCATCGGACTTCGGCTTCATGTGCGCATAACCGCCGACCACGGCGAAACGCTTGCTGGCGGCATCGGAAGACGCATCCTGGGCGAAAGCCGCCGGGGCGATCGCCAGCGAAGCGGCGAGGGCAAGGCTCAGGGAGCGGAAGGACAACATAGGAATCTCCTCGTTATTGGTCGTGTGCCCGGGGAGAGGGCGGACGTAGGCTAACGAGATCTTTATGAACTCCCTTTGTGCGCACCATGAATATTCCGGTTAGATTCATGGAACTTTTTCGCATCGTTCATCTGCATCGCTTAGAGCGCGCATAACGCGCGTCGACGCGAAATTAATTGGATCGCATCGCATGAAAGCATTCAGTTTGTTGATGGCGGCGGCAGTGGGCGCATTGCTGCCGCTGCAAGCGTTGATCAACGCGCGCCTGGGCCAATCGACGCACGGGCCTTTGTTCGCATCGATGGCTTCGTTCTGCGTGGGCAGCATCGCTCTGTTGTGCTGCTGGTTCGCGCTGCGCCCGGCGGCGATCGACTTGAGCACGTTGTCGCGGATGGAGTGGTGGGGCTGGACCGGCGGCCTGATCGGCGCGCTGTTCGTGCTCGCCGCGACCGTGCTGGTGCCGCGCCTGGGCGCGGCGGGATTGATCTGCGCGGTGGTGTTCGGGCAGATGCTCGGTTCGCTGCTGCTCGATCACTTCGGCGTGCTGCATCCGCGTCAGGCGATCGATCCGGTGCGCGTGTTCGGCGTCGTATTGGTCGCCGTTGGCGCGTTGCTCGTGGTGCGGCCGTGGCAAACCGCAACGCCCGGATGAGCCTGCTGCAAGGCTTGCCGCCGGCGGTGCGCGAGGATGCGCGCGTGCTCGTGCTGGGTTCGATGCCGAGCGAGGCGTCGTTGCGCGCGGGCCAGTACTACGCTCACCCGCGCAATCGCTTCTGGCCGCTGATGGCGGCGTTGTACGGCGTGGATGCGTCCGCGCCCTATCCGCAGCGGATCACCGCCCTCAACGTCGCGGGCGTCGGGCTTTGGGACGTGATCGGTCAATGCATTCGCGCCGGTAGCCTCGACAGCGCGATCGAGCGCGGCAGCGAAGTCGCCAATCCCATCGCCGCCTTGTGCGCGCGGTTGCCGCGGTTGCGCGCGATCGGCTTGAACGGCGGCAAGGCCGCGCAGGCGTTCGCGCGTTATGCCGCTCCGGAATTGGAAGCCGCACTCAAGACGCGGATGGCGATTTTCGAATTGCCTTCGACCAGTCCCGCCAACGCGTCCTACACGCTGCCGCAACTGCAGGCGGCATGGGCGCCGCTGGCGGTCCACACGGCCGCATAGATCGGTTGCGGGACGGATGCGGCAGGCATCGCCGCTTCGCTACGGCAGGACGATGCGCGGGCCGCGTCGGGATCGTGCAGGGCATAACCGCCGGCCAGGCCGCTGGCCAGCAGGGCGAGCGCGAGAACCGCGCGTTGGAAAATATGGTGCAAGCTTTGCATGGCGGTCACCTGGAACTCGTTTTTGGGTTTGCTCGGCCCCCTTGTATGTAGGGATGCGCGGTAAGCGGCCAGCGTTGCGCGGGCGCCGATTCACGTGACGAAGGTCATTGCTCCGACCGGCAGGGGACGAAAGCACGCGGATTTGGCAAGCTGGCGTCCACAGGGAAAACCGTCACGGGGAGCGATCATGCGTTCGGTTTCGATGGGATTGTCGTTGCTGCTGCTGGCCGGTGCCGCCCAGGCCACCGAGATCAACGTCGAGTGCAACGTCGAGAGCGATTACGACTTCGCGCTGTCCGAAAAAAGCGTCATCTTCACCCGCGAAACGGCTTCGCCCAAGGCGATCGTGATGCGCCAGGGCCGGCTGTTCGTCGACGACCGCTGGGTGACGCTGAGCGCCGCCGACAGCAAGCGCGTGGCCGAATACGAGCGCGAAGCGCGCGCGACCATGCCGCTGGCGCGCCAGGTGGGGTTGGATGCCGCCGACATCGCCTTCACCGCGCTAGGCGAAGTCGCCGCCGAATTCGGCGGCGATCCGTCGCGCACCCGCGCCAAGCTGGACAAGGCGCGCGCGGAACTCAACAAGGAATTGTCGCGCTCGGTCAGCGCCAACCACTACAACAGCGAAGCGCTGGGCGAGAGCATCGGCGATGCGGTCAAGGAAGTGATGCCGTCGCTGATCGGCGACATCGTCACCGGCGCGGTCAGCGCCGCCTTCTCCGGCGACGACGAGCGGATGAAGCGGCTGGAGAACATGGACAAGGACATCGACGCGCGGATCAAACCCCGCGCCGACGCGCTCGAAGTGCGCGCCCGCGCCTTGTGCACGAAGATGGAAAACCTGGACCGGATCGACAACGAACTGGAATACCGCCTGCCGAACGGCAAATCGCTGGATCTGCTCGAGATCAAGCCGCCGGAGAAGCACCGCAAGGCCGATTGACGCGCCCGAGCCCTCATTCTTGTGGGAGCGGCTTCAGCCGCGAGCTTTTTGCCCGGTCGCAATTTAAGGAAAGCTCGCGGCTGAAGCCGCTCCCACAGGCCGTGGTTGGCGCTTAACGCGGCAACCGCCACAATAGCCCTCTCACTGCAAGGCGGAGGGCCGCATGGCCGAGTTGAAGGAAGCGCGCGTCCCCGATATCGGCGGCTACGACGACGTACCAGTGATCGAGGTGCTGGTCGCGGTCGGCGACACCGTCGCCAAGGATCAGGGCCTGGTCACGCTGGAATCGGACAAGGCGACGATGGAAGTGCCTTCGTCCTTCGCCGGCGTGGTCAAGGAACTCAAGGTCAAGATCGGCGACAAGCTGTCCGAAGGCAGCGTGGTGGCGGTGATCGAAGCCAGCGGCGACGCGGCGGCGGTCAAGGCCGAGGAAAAGAAGCCCGCGCCGGCGGTGACCATCGCCAGCGAGGATCCGAAAGTCGAACCGGTGGCGCCGGCGGCGCGGCCGGACAATATCGCCGAAGCTTCGATCGCTGCCAACCCGTCGGTGCAAGCCACCGAACCCGCACCGATGGGCGCCGGCCTGCCGCCGGTGCGTTTCGACGCCGAAGCGCTGCTGCCGGGCAAGGTGCCTTACGCCAGTCCCGCGGTGCGCCTGTTCGCGCGCGAACTGGGCGTGGACCTGCTGCAGGTGAGCGGTTCGGCGCGCGGCGGCCGCGTCACCAAGGAAGACGTGCAGAACTTCGTCAAGCACGCGTTGCAATCCGGCGGCGGCGCGCCGGCTGCGGCGGGCGGCGGAGGCGGCGGCTTGAATCTGCTGCCGTGGCCGAAAGTGGATTTCGCCAAGTTCGGCGAAATCGAAACCAAGCCGCTGTCCAAGATCAAGAAGATCTCCGGCGCCAACCTGGCGCGCAATTGGGCGATGATCCCGCACGTCACCCAGCACGACGACGCAGACATCACCGATCTGGAAGCGCTGCGCGTCCAGCTCAACAAAGAAAACGAACGTACTGATAAAGGCGGGGCCGGCATCAAGCTGACCATGCTCGCCTTCATCATGAAGGCCAGCGTCGCCGCGTTGCAGAAGTATCCCGATTTCAACTCGTCGCTGGACGCTGCCGGTGAGAACCTCACGCTGAAGAAGTACTGGCACATCGGCTTCGCCGCCGACACGCCGAACGGTCTGGTGGTGCCGGTGGTGCGCGACGTCGACAAGAAGGGCGTGATCGACATCGCCCACGAGACATCCGAACTGGCCAAGAAGGCGCGCGACGGCAAGCTCGGCCCGGCCGAGATGAGCGGCGGCTGCTTCTCGATCAGCTCGCTCGGCGGCATCGGCGGCACCGCGTTCACGCCGATCGTCAACGCGCCGGAAGTGGCGATCCTGGGCGTATCGAAATCGGCGACCAAGCCGGTGTGGGACGGCAAGCAGTTCGCGCCGCGTCTGATCCTGCCGCTGTCGCTGAGCTACGACCATCGCGTGATCGACGGCGCGGCCGCGGCGCGCTTCACCGCTTATCTGGCGCAGTTGCTCGGTGATATGCGCCGCGTGCTGCTGTGAAACAAGCGGTCGCGGCATCGAACGGCCTGGTTCGCCGCAACGGCGCACTGGCGTTGCTGTTGACGTTTTTCGCGCCGCTAGCTGGCTTCGCATACGTCCGCGAGCTGCGGTGGGGCGTCGCGTTAGTGCTGCTGACGCCTGCGCTGATGCTCTTGTTCAGCCACCTAGGCTTGCTCACGAAATTACCCGGCGTATATGCGCTAATGGGGTTGATGTGCGCTCTCGCGCTCGCATCGCTAGCATTGGCGTTTCGTTTCGCGCGCGCCCTGCCTGTAGGCACGGAACGCAGGTGGTACAACCGCTGGTATCACTACGTTTGGCTCGCGCTGCTGGGTTTGCTGGTGTCGAACTTGATGGTGACGCATCGGGGCGTGCTATTCGGTTACGAAACCTTCCGCGTCGCATCGACTAGCATGCAACCTACGCTGATGCGCGGCGACTTCATCGCCGTAGATACGCGAGATTCGACGGTGGCTGCGATCGGGCGCGGCGACATAGTGACCTATGTTCCGAACGAATATCCGGATCAGGCCTGGCTGGCGCGCGTCGTCGGACTGCCTGGCGAGTCGATCGTGGCCAAAGACAATGTCGTAGAGGTCAACGGCGTGCGTTTGCCCGAGCCTTATCTTGGCGCGCAGCAATCAGCCGATCCGACCCCGGTCCCGGTCGAGCGAGTTGCGCTCGGATCGGACGAGTACTTCTTGATGGGCGACAATCGCCCAAATTCCGCCGACAGCCGGTTTCAGGGACCGGTGACGCGAGCCGCGTTGCGCGGCAAGGCGCGCGCGATCTGGTTTTCGTATTCCCCGACGACCCATTCCATCGATACCGCGCGCATCGGCACGTTGCCGTCGGTGCGCGCAAAGTAAAGGACGCAGCCATGGTACGCACCGAAGTGAAAGTTCCCGACATCGGCGGCTACGACGACGTGCCGGTGATCGAAGTGCTGGTCAAGGTCGGCGATACGGTCGCCAAGGACCAAGGCCTGGTCACGCTGGAATCGGACAAGGCGACGATGGAAGTGCCATCGTCGGCCGCGGGCGTGATCAAGGAATTGAAGGTGAAGGTCGGCGACAAGCTGTCGGAAGGCTCGGTGGTCGCGATTCTGGAAAGCGAAGGCGCGGCGGAAAAACCGACCGCCGCGAGTGCGCCCGCACCTCAATCCGCTCCCGCGAGCGCGCCGCCGGTCGCGCCATCGCCCGCGAAGCCGGCCGAACCCGCGCCGCAAGCCGTGGCCGCCAGCGGCAAGAAAGCCGACATCGAATGCCAGATCGTCGTGCTCGGCGCCGGCGTCGGCGGTTATTCGGCCGCCTATCGCGCGGCGGACCTGGGCATGGATACGGTGATCGTCGAACGCTACGCCACGCTCGGCGGGGTTTGCCTCAACGTCGGCTGCATCCCGTCCAAGGCCTTGCTGCACGCCGCCGCGGTGATCGAAGAAGCCGCGCACGCGGCGGATTACGGCGTCGATTTCGGCAAGCCGAAGATCGATATCGGCAAGCTGCGCGGCTACAAGGAAAAAGTCGTCGGCCAGCTGACCAAGGGCTTGGCCGGCATGGCCAAGCAGCGCAAGGTGCGGGTCGTCACCGGCGTCGCCAAATTCGTGTCGTCGAACGAGATGGAAGTGGTCGTCGACGGCGGAGATGCTGGTCGAAGCCGGCAGCTGCTGCGTTTCCAACAGTGCGTGATTGCCGCCGGCTCGCAGCCGTTGAAGCTGCCGGGTTTCCCGTGGGACGACCCGCGGGTGATGGATTCCACCGACGCGCTGGAACTGGCGGAAACGCCTAAGAAATTGCTTGTCGTCGGCGGCGGCATCATCGGCCTGGAAATGGCCACCGTGTACCGCGCGCTGGGCAGCCAGGTGACCGTGGTCGAACTCGCCGACCAATTGATGCCCGGCGCCGACGCCGATCTGGTGAAACCGCTCGCCGACCGCTTGAAGAAGCAGGGCGTGGCGATCCACTTGAAGACCAATGTGGTCGAGGCCAAGGCGCAGAAGGACGGCATCGCCTGCACGTTCGAAGGCGCGAGCGAGCCGGCCGACAAGCTGTTCGACCGCGTCCTGGTCGCGGTGGGCCGCGCGCCCAACGGCAAGAAGATCGACGCCGACAAGGCCGGCGTGCGCGTCAGCGACCGCGGCTTCATCGACGTCGATCGGCAGATGCGCACCAACGTGCCGCACATCTTCGCCATCGGCGACATCATCGGCCAGCCGATGCTGGCGCACAAAGCCGCGCACGAAGGCCATGTGGCCGCGGAAGTGGCCGCGGGCGAGAAGCGCGAGTGGGTGGCGCGGGTGATCCCGTCGGTGGCCTTCACCGATCCGGAAATCGCCTGGGTCGGCGTCACCGAAACCGAAGCCAAGGCCAAGGGCATCCACTACGGCGTGGGCAAGTTCCCATGGGTCGCCAGCGGCCGCGCGATCGGCATCGGCCGCACCGAGGGCTTCACCAAGCTGATCTTCGACGAAGCCACACATCGCATTATCGGCGCCGGCATCGTCGGCGTGCACGCGGGCGATCTGATTTCCGAATTGGCGTTGGCCATCGAGATGGGCTGCGAAGCCGCGGACATCGCCCACACCATCCACCCGCATCCCACGCTCGGCGAATCGGTGGGCATGGCGGCGGAGGTGTACGAAGGCACCATCACCGACTTGTATATCCCCAAGCGCAAGTAACCGCACCGCCGACCGGAGTCACGCATGCCCAAGCTCTACGACAAATCCAACGGCCGCCTGCTCGGCGAAGTGTCTCAGGACGACGTGGACCTGCTGGTCGCGCAGTTCGAAGAGGAATCCAGCCGCGACCGCGATTACTACGTCAACAACGACACTTTCATGATGCTGGCCGATGCCGGCGCTTCCGCGGTCCTGCTCGACGCGATCAAGTCGGCGCTGGATGCGAACGGCGAATGCGAGATCCGCTGGGCCGATTGACCCTGAGCTTCGGCTTTGTAGAGCGGAGCTTGCTCCGCTGCTCGGGCTCTTCGTAGGTGCGAATTCATTCGCACGCTTCTTCGCCACCGATCAAGAGCGTGCGAATGAATTCGCACCTACGAAACGCAAGCGAACGGCAAAAGCAGCGGATCAAGCTCCGCTGCTCCGCTTTTGTAGGAGCGGCTAAAGCCGCTCCTACAAGGGTTAATCAGGATCAGAACGCGAAAGTGACGCCCGCGATCGGCCCCTTGAAGCGCTGGTCCAGGCCCAGCACGCCGTTGCCGCCGGCCACATCGCGATCCACGTCGATCTTGAACCAGTCGTAGCCGACGTACGCGCCGAAGTTCTTGGTGAAACGGTATTCGGCGATGGCGTTGGCGCGGCTGATGTCGCCTTCGTAGTCGTCGAAATTGCCCCAGTCGGCGTTCAGGTACTGGCCTTGCACGACGAAGCGCCAATGCTCGTTCGGCGAAGCGGTGTAGCGCAGGCCCACCACCGGCGCATAGCCGTCGTCGCTGGCGCGATCTTCATAACTGTAGGGGCCGGCTTGCGCGTACAGCTTGGCTTCCAGCTTGGCGTATTCCACGCCGATCTGCAGGCCCAGGCTGCTGGTCGGCGTTTCGACCACGGCGTAGTCGTACATGGCGCTGGCCAGTTCGAACTGCGCTTCGGTCTTGGCGAAGCTGCCGCGCGGGATGGTGATGTTCTCGAACGAGAAATCGTCGTTCAAGGTCGCGCGGCGGTCCTTGTCGTAATTGAAGTAGTTGAACAGCAGGCGATGGCGATCGCCGAACTTGAACATGCCTTCGACGCGCGGCACGAGCTCTTCGCCGCCGAAATCGAAATCTTCTTCGAACGACAACGGCTGGCCTTGGAACACGGTGCGGCCGCTCAAGGTGCTGTCGGCTTCGGCGTTCATGGCGCCCAGGCGCAGTACGAAGCGGTCATCGTCCGCGCGGGCGGGCAGGGCGAGGCTGGCGCCGGTGAGCGCCAGGGCTAGGGTCAGGGGGATTTTGTGGGGGATCACGGCTTGCTCCGGTAGCGAAACAAAAAGCGGTACTTCATGTACCGCCTGGTGCATTAATCGCTTATCGGGGGTGCAGCGAACGTGAAAGCGTTTCCAGCCGGAGCGGAAGGGGTGCGAACCATAGAAGAGCGTGCTTTTTGCCCTTAAAGCCGTCATTCCCGCGAAGGCGGGACGCAGTGACTTTCGCTTTAAATAACTCGTCAAAAGCCGAACCCTCTCCCTGGCGGCTCGCGCCTGTCCCTCTTCCGCAAGGGGAGAGGGCTAGAGTCCAGAAAAGGCGAAGCCCCGGTCGGGACCGGGGCTTCAGGGGCCTGCCGCGAGGATCGACGAGGGTTGGCGGGCAGGCTTCCTAAAGACTGACCGGCGCTTCCGCAAAAGGTTCCGCACCGGATCATTTGACCGGCGCGGCTGAAAAATTCACCGGAAACGTTTGCGCGGGACTTTTCGCGGTTGCCGCTGAAAAAGCCCGACTGCTATAATTTTGCGGCTCCGCGGGGCGGTTATAGCCCCATCTCCGCAAGCTGAACAGGGCCGAGCGTTGCACGACCCCATTGCTGCTGGACGTCGTTCCGCGCTGCGCGCGTCGGCGGTCCAGGCCGTAGTCGCCCTGCTGGTCGCGCTGCTTTTCCTGGCGCAAGGGCCGCAGGCGGCGCTGGCGGCGGGGATCGGCGGCGGCGCGTTGGCCTTGGGCAATGCGCTGGCGGCGGGAGTGTCGCTTGGGGGGATCGTGCCGGCAAGAGTCGCGTTCGCGCGGCTGCTGTTGGGCGCGCTGCTCAAATGGACGATCGCGATAGTCATCTTCGTGGTCGCATTGGAAGTCTGGCGCTTGCCGCCGCTTCCGATGGTGGTGGGGTTGGCCGCGGGAACGCTGGCCTACCTGGTGGCATTGAATCTGCGGCAAACAACCAAACGTAGCGAACGTAAGGGCTGACAAGCGTGATCGTCGAAAACACCGCACATGCGCCGGAATCCGGCGGCGGCGCCACCGGGTACATCACCCACCATCTTCACCATCTGCAATGGCAGATCGGCGAAGGCAAGTTCATGACGATCAACCTGGACAGCGTGTTCTTCACGCTGGTCCTGTCGGCGTTGTTCCTGTTCTTCTTCCTGCGCACCGCACGCAAGGCCACCGCCGGCGTGCCGGGCAAGTTCCAGGCCTTCGTGGAAATGGTGGTCGGCTTCGTCGACAGCATGGTGCGCGAGACTTTCCACGGCCGCAGCAAGCTGATCGCGCCGCTGGCGCTGACCATCTTCTGCCTGGTGTTCATGATGAACTTCATGGACATGATCCCGGTCGACTGGCTGCCGGGCGCGTGGATGAAGGGCCACGAAGTCGCCGGCCACGATCCGCACCATGCGTATCTGCGCGTCGTGCCCACCGCCGACCTCAACACCACGCTCGGCCTGTCGCTGATGGTGTTCCTGCTGATCCAGATCTTCGGCATCAGCCACAAGGGTTTCGGCACCTTCGCCAAGGAAGCCTTCACCGCGCCGTTCCACGCCAGCGGCATCGTCGGCATCGTGCTGCTGGCGCCGATCAACTTCCTGCTGCGCATCATCGAAGAACTGGTCCGCCCGCTGTCGTTGAGCCTGCGACTGTTCGGCAACATGTACGCCGGCGAGCTGATCTTCATCCTGATCGCGCTGATGACGCTCAACGCCGCGTTCTCCGAATGGATGACCTACGCGATGCTGCCCGTGCAGTTCATCGCCGGCTTCGTCTGGACCGCGTTCCACATCCTGGTGATCACGCTGCAGGCCTTCATCTTCATGATGCTGACCATCGTGTACCTGAGCATGGCGGCCGAGAGCCACTAAAGAATTTCGACGCAGTTTCGCTTTATCCCATCCACCACGTTCCAACCGCTTTACTACGGAGTTAACCATGGAAAACGCAGCCCTCATCGCCGAAGTGATGAAGTTCACCGTCATCGCCGCCGGCCTCCTGATCGGCCTGGGCGCCCTCGGCACCGCCATCGGCTTCGCCATCCTCGGCGGCAAGTTCCTGGAAGGCTCGGCCCGCCAGCCGGAGCTGACCCCGATGCTGCAGACCAAGATGTTCATCGTCGCCGGCTTGCTGGACGCCGTGCCGATCATCGGCGTCGCCATCGCGCTGCTGCTGCTGTTCGCCAACCCGTTCCTGTCGGCGCTGGGCCTGGGCGCTTAATCGAACCCGGTCGGGCAATCGCCGGCGGCGTAGGGCTGCCGGCGCCAGGAGCAAGCAATGGATATCAACCTGACATTCGTCGTCCAGGGCCTCGCGTTCTTCGCGGTGGCCTGGCTGGTGATGAAATTCGGCTGGCCGCACATCATCGCGGCCATCGAGCAGCGCCAGCAGAAGATCGCTGAAGGCCTCGCCGCGGCCGACAACAGCCAGAAAGCCCTCGCCCAGGCGCAGGACCAGGTCAACGAAGAGCTCAAGGCCGCCCGCACCAAGGCCAACGAGATCATCGAACAGGCCCACCAGCGCGCCAACCAGATCGTCGACGCCGCCAAGGCCGAAGCCATCGCCGAAGGCGCGCGCCAGAAGGCGCTGGCCGAAAGCGAGATCGCCGCGGCTTCGAACCGTGCCCGCGAGGACCTGCGCAAGCAGGTGTCCGCGCTGGCCGTGACCGGCGCCGAGAAGCTGCTCAAGCGCGAAATCGACGCCAACGCCCACAAGGCGCTGCTCGAAGAGCTGGCGGCAGAGATCTGACATGAGCCAGGCATTGACCCTCGCCCGTCCGTACGCGCGCGCCGCTTTCGCGATCGCGCGCGACGCCGGCAAGTTCGTGCAGTGGTCCGACGCGCTCGGCTTCGCCGCGCGGCTGTCGGCCGATCCGCAGATCGCGTCCCTGCTCGGCAATCCGAAGCTGACCGACGACGACGCGGTGGTGCTGCTGTCGCCGAACGACGCCGACCAGCCCGTCCGCGACTTCCTGGCCCTGCTGGCCGACAACCGCCGCTTGGCGCTGTTGCCGGAAATCGCAGGCCTGTACGAGGAAGCGCGCGCGGAAGCCGAGCGCATCGTCAAGGCGAGGGTGACCTCGGCCTCGGCGCTGCCCGCCGGCGAACTGGACGCGATCAAGGTCGCGCTGAAGAAGCGCTTCGGCCGCGAAGTGGAACTGGAGACGGCGATCGACGAAAGCCTGATCGGCGGCGCGGTGATCGACGCGGGCGATGTGGTCATCGACGGTTCGCTGCGCGGCAAGTTGTCGCGGCTGCAGACGGCATTGGCCAGCTGAAACGGGGAGACGGGAGACGAGAGACGGGAAACGAAAGCATCAGCCGCAGTGTTGCGCTCTTCGTCTCTCTTCTCCCGTCTCCCGTCTCCCAGACAAGAAAACTCCGAGCGCCGCAAAACGCGACGCACGACAAGGGAACGAAAATGGCAACCAGCACGCTCAACCCGTCCGAAATCAGCGAACTGATCAAGACCCGCA
>DATFFH010000039.1:0-2224 GCA_035250245.1 Luteimonas sp.
CGCTTGGCGCTGCGGTCCGAACGCCGCCGCGCCGGCTCCGCGCGCCGTGCCGGCCGCCGGCCAGGCCCAGACCTACCCCGCCAGCGGCTGAAGCCTTCATGCGCCGGGGGGCGCTATCCGGTACGATGCGCGGTCATTTTCGGCTGCCGACCAGGGTCCGCCCATGCTGTTTCAACATGTCGCCATCGCGGGCTTGGCCCACGTCGATGCGCCGCGCCGGCTCACCAGCGACGAGATCAACGCCCGCCTGAAGCCCACCCTCGACCGCCTGAACATCAAGGTCGACGTGCTGCAGGACATCGCCGGCGTCCATGCCCGCCGCTTGTGGGACGGTGAAGTACAGGCTTCCGACGCCGCCACTCTGGCCGGCGTGAAAGCGCTGGCCGACGCCGGCATCGAACCCAGCCGCGTCGGCCTGCTGGTCAACACCTCGGTCAGTCGCGACTTCCTGGAGCCGAGCACCGCTTCCATCGTCAGCGGCAACCTGGGCCTGGGCGACGAGTGCCAGAATTTCGACGTCGCCAACGCCTGCCTGGCCTTCCTCAACGGCATGGACATCGCCAGCCGCATGATCGAGCGCGGCGAGATCGACTACGCCCTGGTCGTGGACGGCGAAACCGCCAACCTGGCCTACGACAAGACCATGGAGCGACTGCTCAGCCCCGACGTCACCGAAGAGCAGTTCCGCAACGAACTGGCTACGCTGACCCTGGGCTGCGGCGCTGCCGCGATGGTCCTGGCCCGGGCCGAACTGGCCCCGGGCGCGCCGCGCTACCGCGGCGGCGTGACGCGTGCTGCGACCGAGTGGAACAACCTGTGCCGCGGCAACCTGGACCGCATGGTCACCGACACGCGCATGCTGCTGATCGAAGGCATGAAGCTGGCGCAGAAGACCTTCCTTGCGGCCAAGGTCGCGCTGGGCTGGGTGGTGGAGGAGATGGACGAGTTCGTCATCCACCAAGTCAGCAAGGCCCACACCGCCGCCTTCATCAAGGCCTTCGGCATCGACCCGAAGAAGGTGATGACCATCTTCGGCGAGCACGGCAACATCGGCCCGGCCTCGGTGCCGATCGTGCTGAGCAAGCTGCGCGAGATGGGCCGCCTGAAGAAGGGCGACCGCGTCGCGCTGCTGGGCATCGGCTCTGGCCTGAACTGCTCGATGGCCGAAGTGGTCTGGTAAGCCCGGCCGCATTCCGCACACGGGGCCGGTTCGTCCGGCCCTTTTCATGTCCGCGACCAGAATGAATTTTCCGGATTACCCGTTCCAGCCGCAGCGTTTCGAAGTCCGCCCGGGCATCGCCCTGTCGTATCTGGACGAAGGTCCGCGCGATGGCGAAACCGTCGTGATGCTGCATGGCAATCCGTCGTGGAGCTATTACTGGCGTCACCTCGTGCTTGGTTTGCGCGATCGATACCGCTGCATCGTGCCGGATCATGTCGGCATGGGCTTGTCCGACAAGCCCGGCGACGATAAATATCGATACACGCTGCAGTCACGCGTCGAAGATCTGACCGCGCTGCTCGGACGTTTGCGCATCGACGGCCCGGTCACGCTGGCGGTGCACGACTGGGGCGGCATGATCGGCTTCGGCTGGGCCTTGTCGCATGCCACGCAGGTGCGGCGCTTGGTGATCACGAATACGGCTGCGTTCCCGTTGCCGGCGGCGAAGAAAATGCCTTGGCAGCTGTCGTTCGGTCGCGACTCGGCCTTGGGCGCGCTGGCGATCCGCGGTTTCAATGCGTTTTCCGGCATCGCCTCGTATGTCGGCGTCGAAAAGCGCATGCCTGCCGACGTACGACGAGCCTATGTCGCGCCCTACGATTCGTGGGTGAACCGCATCGCCACGCTGCGTTTCGTGCAGGACATCCCGCTGTCGGAAAAAGATGCGGCATGGCCGCTGGTGGCCGAAGCCGGGCGGCGTTTGCAGGAGTTCGCCGGCCGCCCCGCCTTTATCGGCTGGGGTCTCAAGGATTTCGTCTTCGACAAGCATTGCCTGGACGAATTCACCGCAGCGCTGCCGAATGCGCAAGTACAAACCTTCGACGACGCCAACCATTACGTCATGGAAGACAAGCACGAAATATTGGTGCCGGCGATCCGCGCCTTCCTCGACGCCACCTGATTTTTCTTTGTAGAGCGGAGCTTGCTCCGCTGCTCTGGCCTTTCGTAGGTGCGAATTCATTCGCACGCTCTTGATCGATGAAGAAAAGCGTGCGAATGAAT
>DATFFH010000040.1:0-3900 GCA_035250245.1 Luteimonas sp.
CGGCCAGGCCCGCAAAGCCGTGTCGGCCATGGCCACCGCGCGGGTTTCTTCGCCGGCGCGGCGGGCCAGATCCACCTTCAGATACTCCAGCCGTCCGAAATCGTTCGGCACTTCCTGTGCCGCTTCGGGCATGGCCAGCAGGGTGCCGGCTTCGCGCAGACGGCCGGCGACGATCAGCACTTCGGCCCGGGTCAGGATCAACTCGGCGCGCTGGGTCGGATCGCGCACCCGCGGCAGCATGGCCCAAGCGCGGTCGGCTTCAGCCAGGGCCAGGTCGGTGCGCAGCATCGCCACGTGTACGGCCATCAGCATCTTGCGGGTGGTGGCCAGCTCGTTCACCGCGCCCATCGATTTGAAATCCTCGGCCGCCTTCTGCAGATAAGGCAGGCCGTGCGCCGGGCGCCGGCGATCGACTTCCATGATGCCCAGATTCGCGTCCACCCGCGCCACGGCGAGGGCGTCGCCCATGTTCGCCAGTTGCACGCGTGCCTGGCCCAGGTCGGCCAGGGCCAGGTCGTATTTCTGCTGCAGCGAATAAGCCACGGCGCGTCCGCTGAAGGCCTGACCCAACTCGGCGGGATGCTCGCTCTTGCCGAGCGCGGCGATAACCCGGTCGTAGGCTTGTTCGGCCTCGGTGTAACGGTCCAGGCGGATCAGCATCGCGCCGCGCGCGTTGAGCAAGCGCGCATTGAAGACCGGATCGCGCTTGGCTTCGTCGCTGGCCAGCGCCTTGTCGAGCGTGGCCAAGCCTTGGCGGTATTCGCCGGCGCGGAAATCGACCCGCGCCAATTGGTACTGCAACCGCGGCTGCGAACGTTGCAGCTCCGGCGCTTCCAGCAAGATCCGGCGGGCGGTTTCGATCTCGTTGGCCAGCATCGCCGCACGCGCGCGCTGCAGGCGCTCGGCGAGCGCGGGCTCAGCCCCATCGTCTTCCGACCGGCTGCCGCCGAGCGCGGGGGCCAGGCGATCCGCTGCCAAGCGCGCGGCCTGCAGCAACTCGGCGTGCTGCGCTTGGCCGCGCTGGACGACCTCGTCGCCGTCCGCAGCGCTCAAGACTACCTCCCAGCCGGCAGGCACCCGGCGCGCGCGGCTGTCCACGATCCAGGCCGCGCGCGTCGCCTGGCGCAGGGTGGCCGCATCTTTCTTCTGCTCGCGCAGCACGCCCAGCACCGCTTCGCTGGACAGCACCGGCAAGCCGGCGCGGTGGAGGCGATCGGCGACGAAGTCCATCAATCCCAGCCGGGCCCAAGCCGCTTCGTCCGAGGCCTCGACATTGCTGGGCATGACCAGAATGGTTCTGCCGGAAGAAACGGGCGCGGAAGCGGTCGCGATGGGAAGTGCCGGCGGCTTGGAGCGGTTCGACCACCAAACGAACGCCAGCGATACCGCCGCGACGGCGATTGCGGCGGCGATCGGCCACCGCCGGCGGTTCGAAACAGGTGCGGCGGAGCGCGGAGAAACGATCGCATCGACGGCGGAAGCTTCCGCCGCCTCGTCGGTCTCGGCGCGTGTTTCCAGCAACCAGCGGAAACCGTAGCGCGGCACCGTGCGGATCGAACGCTGCTCGTGGCCGTCGTCGCCGACCGCCCGCCGGGCCCGCAACACGATCTGCGCGAGCTGCGCATCGGACACGTCGGCGCGTCCGAACACCGCTTGCACCAGTTCGTCGCGGCTCACCGCGCGGTCGCGATGCTCGATCAAACAGACCAGGCATTCGAATACGCGCGCAGGCAGGGCCACGGCTTCGCCGCGGAACCGCAGTTCGCGGGCGGCCAGATCGAGCGCGTATTCCCCGAAAAGATACCGAACGATGCTCATGAATGCCGATAGGTTATATGCGCAAGCTCCAAGCGCGTCCTATGCGAAACGATTCCATGCATCGGCCGTTAATGCCGCCGTCGCCGCCGGCCCGCATGCGCCACGGTCCGACTTGCTGCGGCGCGAAAAATTCCAGCCGTCGATCCAGATGATGATAGCTCTTCAAGCGATTGATTTTTCGTTGTTTTCGATCGGCGTGTTTCTTTCCCCGGCGGTCCGGATAGGGGCGATCCCAGACTTGCCGCGCATGCCCGGCGAGCGCATGCTCCGCGACGCGGGGAACATCCACACGGGAGGCGAAGATGCGTCTGCTTGTCGCTGCGATCGTTGGGGGCATCGTGATGTTCGTATGGCAGGCCGTCGCGCATATGGCCTTGCCGATCGGCGAAATGGGAATGAAGACAGCGAGCGGACAAGAAACCGCCATCGCCGCTTTGCAGGCTTCCGCTACGGACGGCGGCGGCGTGTACATGCTGCCGGGGATGTCGCCGGAGCAATGGGCCGACGAAAAGGCCAAGGCAGCGTTCCAGGAACAGTACAAGTCCAGTCCTTACGCCTTTGTGGTCTACCGGCCCGAGGGCAATCCGGCGCTGGTGGACATGGTGCCGAACTTGGCCAAGCAATTCGTCAGCGACGTGATCGCCGCCTTCCTCGTGGCATGGGTACTGGCGCTGGGCGCTTTCGGCTTCGGCAAGCGCGTGCTGATCGCCGGAGCGCTTGGCTTGTTCGCCTGGCTTGCGATCAGCGTGCCGTACTGGAACTGGTATCTGTTCCCAGTCAGCTTCACCGTGGGCGCTCTGGTGGAGCAGGTGGTGGGTTGGCTGCTCGCGGGCGTCGCCATCGCCTGGTGGCTGGGCCGCGCCGAGCGCAGAGCTTGAACGGGATGGCTGCGCTCGCTTCCCGCTCCGAGTCGCCTTGGCATCTGACCCTGCCGGTGGCCGCGGGCGTCTTCCTCGGCGCGCTGTTGTTCAGCCTATTCGCGCTCGCTTACCTGCATGCGCAGAACCGCAACGTATCGTTTGCGGGCGTATCCGCCACCGCGAGCACGACGAATTCGCCCGGCTTCGGCGAATCGCTCGATGCGGAAGAAGCCGACGCATCCGCGGCCTTGCCGCGGATGCCTGGCCTGATCGAAGCCAATCGCCGCCGGCTGCGCGCGGCCTGCATCGCAGGCACCATCGGCCATCGCCGCAGCAACGGCTGGGTGGAGGCCGTGGCCGACAATGCTCCTCGCCGCTGCGTAGCGACCACCCAGTAGGGTCGAGCCTGCTCGACTGCTTTTCCTGCACGCATCGCGCGGTGCTTGGCCGCGATCTTGCCGAAAAACATCGAGTCCTGTTTCAACTTCGAAACAGTTTCCGAAAGCGGCCTCAGGCCGATGAAATCGGCCTTGCCGCAGCTTGATGAGCGCTATGCGCGGCGACGGAACGAGCCGCCTGCGCCCAAGCGTTGCTCCATTGAAACCTTTTCCGATGCCGCAACGCAGCGAAAATCGCGCAATTCACGCGGCATCGACTTTAATAAACCCGTTTTTCGTAGCAAAAACATGCCGCTACGAAATATTAATGATCCAGGGCATTAATAGTGCATGCCTCTTGTTGCGTCGTGAGCGGGCGCCAACCCCCGCGTGCCCGATCGGCGTGCAAGGAGATCACGATATGCATATCCGTAAATCCTTCCTGGCGTCCGCGGTGCTGCTCGGCATCGGTATGACCGGACAGGCCTGGGCTCAAGCGCAGAACACCGAAAACGGGCCCGGACGCAACCTGCAGATTGCGATAGAAGACAACAGCGACAACTCCAACAGCAGCAGCGGTGACAACCGCGACAACGACGGCTACGCCGACAGCGCCGGCTACGGCACCGCGGCTGCCAACAACGGCGGCACCGCCACATCGACGTTCTCCAGCTCGTTCAACACGAGCCAGGCGATCGCCACCACCCAGCTCGATGGCTACGTGACCGATATCCGCACCCGCGACATCGGCAACTACGCCACCAACAACGGCAATGCCAACGGCGGCAGCGGCGGTGCAGGGGGCGCCGGCGTGGGCGGTGCGGGCGGCAGCGGCGGCGGTTACA